>PBEP01000001.1 GCA_002719775.1 Chloroflexota bacterium
GGCCTGTGGGCCTAATGAAAATGAGTTGAAGCTGTTGGTGCAAGACGAATCACAAAAACTTATTGATGCAAAATTTTCAGCGAGAGCCACGCCTACACCTACTGTATTGTCCACTTCAACCCCACCTTATAAAGGTACTCTTTTCATTCGTAACAGTTCTGAAATCATAACTGAATCAGACCCTACTCTTTTCGATACATTAACGAAAATATCTGACAATCCACGAATAATGTTTGACCGTAGGAAGGGATGGATTACCGTTACTCCATTCTTGTTTGAAGCAACTTTCACAGATGGTAAAAGCATAGAAGTTCAAGTCAATCCTGAATTTGAAAGCGTGCAAATTGCCAGAGAAATAGCTCTTATATATCTAGATCCAATTGGGAAATTACCTGCCATACTTCGACAAGATGTTGAAACGATTTGGCTTCATAAGGGAAAAGAGCCTTTTGGGGGTGGGAATAATAACCTATTAATCCACCATGAGATGGGATTGGAATATATAAAAGAAGGCATCTTAGAAGAAGCATTCCTTCACGAAGCATCCCATACATCACTAGACCCATACCACTACAACAATAAGTGGGAAGCAGCCCAAAAAGCAGATGGGAATTTTATTTCCACTTACGCGAGAGATTACCCAACTAGCGAAGATGTGGCCGAGAGCTTTCCAATGTACTACGCTCTAAGATATAAACCTTCTCGAATTTCCAATTCTCTCAGAAACACCATAATAGACACCATCCCTAACAGGGTTATATATTTTGATGAAAACCTTCCTAATGAAAAGTAAATCCATAGGGCTACTTCTCTTCTCCACGGCAATAGCGTATTCGTCTACTGAGCCCATGCTATAATCAGCCGTCTTAGAATGCGTTCTATCGCAAATAAAAACAACTGAGGTTGAAGGTATGAATACTCGTGCGCTTAACTCACTAATGCTTACGGTTTGCCCCGTATTGATGATTCTTATCTGGATGCTACTTGAACCACTCATATTGGGAGACATTGAGTCAGGGCTAGAGGGTAGGGCGCAAGTTGCGGCTTATCTGGAGCTTAATTCTGGAAAAGGAGCCCTTCCCTATCTAATAAATGTACCAGCGACCTTTTGCCTCGTTGCAACTATGTTGGGGATTGCGTATTTGGGAAGGTCTTTACAAGGGAGTGGTGCCGCTTTTGGAAGTTTGTCTGCTGCGATTTTCACAGTCCTCATAGCAATCCCGATTATTGGTATGGGATTGTCTGTTTCGGCTATGGAGATGTTTGGTGACGGGGTTCATATAGAGACGGCTATAACACTGGACATAATTGCAGAATCTGTATTCTCAGGCATGCCAGTGTTCTGGGCTCTTGGGATTGCCCTTTTGGGATTAGGGCTAGTAATGGAGAAAGGGTTTTTGCCTATCTGGATAGGTGGTCTTATGCTCGTGTCTGGGCTAGTCGGTATACCTGGGGTCCTAGCTCTCGGAGAAGCAGGATTCATTATTTGGTTAATTACTCTTGTAGCAGCGGTAGCTTCTGGTGTGGTTTTGTTCATGAGAAGAGCACAGGAGTACTAAAGATTGTAACGTTTTTGCTGTAAAGCCATAAGGATAAAATAGCCCCTGCAGCACTGCAGGGGCTATTTTAATGTGTATGTAATGAAGAGTAATTACTAGTGATACTTTCCCTTGGTATTACTTAGTTCGTCTTGGTATCGGCTTAGTACTAAAACGTGGAGGCAACAGCACCTTTTTGCCTACCTGATCCCTGAAAATGATGGTTTTGATTTTTCTATTAAAACCATCAGAAGATATAACAATTTAGAGTAGCAAATGTGAAATTAAAAATGGCGTTGACCGCAGTACTAACTGATGCTACGGTTCAGATACATTTCAAGGATAGGTGCTCAAACTACGTGACAACTACAACTCTTGAAATAGTGATCAGCGAATCCCAGATTCAAGAAGCTGTTGCGCGTTTAGCTCAGCTAATTCAAACAGACTATAAAGACCAGCCACTTCTTGTGGTGGGTGTTTTGCACGGCTCGTTTGTTTTCCTATCCGACTTAATTCGCCAAATGCAATTACCAATCCAAGTCGATTTTGTTCGCTTATCCAGCTACGATGAGGCTACTGAGACTTCTGGTGTAGTCCGGCTTCACCACGGCGTTCGAACTCCTGTCGAGGGCAAGAATATTTTGGTGGTTGAGGATATTGTGGACACAGGATTAACCGCGAAATTTCTCCGAGAATACTTTGAGGATTTGGACGCAGCTACTTTCAGGATATGTGCGCTATTAGATAAGCCTGTTCGTAGACGAACTCCCGTTACGGTTGACTATGTAGGGTTTGAAGTTCCCGATCAATTCCTTGTAGGTTATGGGTTAGACTACAACCAGCGCTACCGAGAGCTACGAGCCGTTTACTCTCTAGACCCTCAAACAGATGGCTCTTAGCCAACCCAGCATTAATTAGCTAGACATATTCTTTTGCAGAGTTAGAGAATTAGTAATGATTACGGCTATTCTTTCCTCTTGGCGCTCTTAATTTTATTGTGGTATGTTCCCGCTATTCACCCAGCTGGGTAAATCAAGGAGTTAATCATGTTAGAGACTCTTTTTAAGCTGAAAGCGGCAGGCACATCTGTTAGGACTGAATTGCTTGCTGGATTGGCAACATTTCTTACCATGGCGTACATCACTGTCGTTAACCCTGCTACGTTGAGTACTGAAGGCACCGGAATGGAATTTGGTGCTGTCTTCACAGCAACGATAGTTGCAGCAGTGATCGGCACATTAATTATGGGCCTATGGGCTAATTGGCCAGTCGCATTGGCTCCAGGAATGGGCCTTAATGCCTATTTCACTTACACTGTTATTCTTGGTGATAACTACAGCTATCAACAAGCTCTAACCGCTGTACTAGTTGCTGGAATTGTTTTCCTTGTACTGTCAGTTACTCCTGCTCGTAAATACATAATTAACTCCATACCAAAGAGTATGAAGCTGGGTGTAGGTGCAGGTATCGGTCTATTTCTGGCAATCATCGGTTTTCAGAATGCCGGTGTGATTGTCGATAACCCTGCAACACTGGTAGGACTAGGTGATGTTGCCTCAGCGCCTGTTCTCTTGGCCGGCCTAGGATTCCTAATCATGGCTGTCTTAGATAAACGTGGTATACCAGGATCGATCATCATCGGAATTTTGGTCGTCGCAATTATTGCATGGATATTCGGTGCAGGTGGAGCTTCGTTGAGCGGAGTGGTAGACACTGTTCCAAATCCATCACATGCATTTCAGTTAGACTTCTCGGTCCTTGCTACCGGCGGGTTTATTGGAATTGCGTTTGCATTCTTGTTCGTAGACTTTCTTGATACGGCAGGGACGCTAACCTCAGTCGCTAACCTGACCGGCAGAGTCAAAGACGATGGTGAGGTTGAGGATATTGACCGTGCCTTGCTTGCTGATTCAGCGGCAACAGTTGTAGGTGCACTAGCGGGTACATCCAACACTACTTCATACATAGAAAGTGGTGCCGGAGTCAAAGAAGGTGGCCGCACAGGCCTAACAGCGGTCACAGTTGCAGTGCTATTTGCCGCCTGTATTTTCTTTGCACCATTGGCACAGTCCGTACCAGCTTTTGCAACTGCTCCTGCACTGATTTTTATTGCTACTTACTTCCTCCGCAATATTAAAGATATAGACTGGGATGACGTATCAGAATACGCACCCGCAGTTCTTGCTGCGATAGTCATGCCATTGACTTATAACATTGCTTATGGAATTGCTATTGGCTTTATCGCCTATGTCCTTACTAAGGCATTAAGCGGCAAGCTTGACTCTCTCAACATTGCGTCAGTAGGTATTGCAGTCGTTTCAGTACTGTTCTTCTACCTTCGCTAATAGAATCAAGGGCCAGGCTGAGTAACTCAGCCTGGCCCTTCTAATTTAAAACCTCTTAATAAGTAAAAATTAATATTGGCTACCGTTTATCATGGTGCTCCGGGTAGGCTTTGGCACGCTATGCCATCTGCGTTTCCGTCCAGCCGATGAGGATCGCTCGTAGGTCCTCCAGCTGCTTCGAAGAAAGCTTGAGCGTCTGCCCAGAGCGGAAAGTCCCCGCAATTACGATCAGCGCCAAAGGGATCATAGAGCAAGGAACTACTAGGTGTTGGTGTCGGAGTAGGGATTGGCGAATCATAGATTACTGTAGTTGTGTAATATACGGCCCCTTGGCAAGTACTTGTCATCTGTTGCAAAGCTATCAACTCAGCATTGGTAACAGAGAGTTGCCATCGTGCCTTTATTGCGGCCCAGTCCTTTGCATATTGACACCAGTAACTTACATTTGTTGGCTTCCAAGCTTCAGGACCTCTGTCACCTTTCGACCGGTTTGCACTAGCTGAAACTGCAATTAGATGATCAGTTTCTGAAATGTCATTGGCAAAGTTCTTTTTGGTTTGAGAGTCCCACTGCCAACCTCCCGATCTATGAGCGTTTGACAGTGGGACCATATGATCTATATCTACCTTGCTTGCATCGGTGAGAGTCTGCCCATTAAAAAATCCATTCCATTCCCCACTTACTACACGACATCCATCAAAAGAAACCGGAACCGCAGACTCATTAATCAAAACCTCTGCTCGGGTATCTTGGCAATCTCCATCTGCGTCAACCCAGTGATTCCAATCACCTCGGTCGTAAACAGGTAACGAGGTAGGAATTGCCCGAACGGTCAAGGCATAAGTTACGGATGTAAACATAGGAGTGGGGGTAGGTGCGGACCATGGAGTAGGAGTGGGGGTAGGTGTGGGCCATGGAGTAGGAGTTCGGATAGATGATGGTACGGGAGTAGCTATCGCTTGGGTTGTTGGCGTTGCAGTGGGGTTTGTGTGAAATGGCGTTGGTGTTGGAGTTACATTTGGTGAAGTAAGCGCAGGCACAGGAATAGATGTCGGCGTGGGTGAGGGTGTTGGAGTGAAGGTCGGAGTTGGACTAGGTGTAGCAGTGGGATTTGCAGGTGTGGTTCTAACTTGCTCTGTTACTGTATTGGTAGGGACAGGTTCCTGGTGCGTTTCAGAACATCCAGAAACTACGAACAGAAAAGCAGCGATGATGCAAAGGTGTAATTTATTCATACTGAAAATATTCGCGATTATTTTCTGAAACATACCATTAATAAATAAAAAAACTACGAAAAGCGTTTAATGATCTTAAAATATGTAGCTTTATGAAAATTATATGTATCATGTGCTATTAAATAGATATTTTGAAATAAAGGCACGTGAGGTACATGTTGAAGCTAGTATTTATGACTTCATTGGTTCTTCTGGTACTTGCTACAGTAGCTTGTTCCACCAAAGCAACTCCTTCTATTTCTCTTATCGAAGCGATAGCGAACGAAGATATAGGAACAGTTCAAGATCATATTGAATCAGGCACAGATCCTAATGACCGATTTATAGAACTTGGCTATGAGTGGGCAGGTGCGTATGCAGTGCATATTGCTGTTTTGGTTCAAAACCCTGAAATAATTACTACGTTAGTAGAGGCAGGAGCAAGTCTGCAGATTCCAGCCAAGGATGCATCAGGAGGCACTCCATTACAGTGGGCAGCATACTGGGGAGTTGATCCCTCAATAGCGGAATTGTTGATTAACTTAGGTGCTGATGTGAATGCGAAAGATAAAAATGGCTGTTCAGTCCTTTGTGCTGCATTGGTTGAAAATATTTTTGTGACTGATGAGGACATAGAGGAATTCAAAGAGAAACGAGAAAAAATTGCTGCCATCCTTATAGCAAAAGGTGCGAGTCTTTAAAGTATAGGGCTGAATATTGTTAGAAAAAATAAACTTAGACGAAATTAAATCTGCATCTGAACGATTAGTGGGCGTCGCTACTCGAACGCCGTTGGTACGGCTGAATTACCCTGAAAGTGATTCAGAAATTTATCTCAAGCTTGAGAATCTGCAACCAATTGGCTCGTTTAAGTTGCGCGGGGCTTACAACGCAATCGCAATGATTGGTGCTGATGAATTAGCAAAAGGTGTTTCGACCTCAAGTGCTGGAAACATGGCTCAGGGTGTTGCTTGGTCAGCTCATAAATTTGGAGTTTCTTCTGAAATATTTGTACCTGATCACGCGCCAGAGACAAAAGTGGATGCGATTACCAGACTTGGTGGCAAAGTTATCAAAGCTCCATTCGCTACTTGGTGGCAGTCCATTATTGATCATGGATATCCAGAGATGAATGGGACATTTATTCATCCATTCCTTAATTCACAAGTAGTTACTGGAAACGCGACAGTTGGTTTAGAAATCTTAGAAGACCTACCTGATGTAGATTCGATTATTGTCCCGTTTGGCGGAGGCGGTCTTAGCTTAGCTATAGCCACTGCTGTAGGGCAACTTGGAAGTAAAGCTACAGTTTATGCTTCTGAAGTCGAAACAGCAGCGCCATTCTCAGCAGCTCTAAACGCAAATCAGCCTACTACAGTCGAATACACTCCAAGCTTTGTAGACGGTATTGGCAGCACTCGTGTTATCGATGAAATTTGGCAGCAAGCCAGTAAATTGCTCTCAGGATCATTAGTTGTTTCCCTTCAAGAAATTAAAGAATCGATTGCTATATTGGCTAATCGTAATAGGGTTGTTGCGGAGGGGGCAGGGGCATCTTCAGTAGCAGCTGCTGTGAAAGCAAAAAACCCTGGGAAGACCGTGTGTGTAGTATCGGGTGGCAATATCAATACTGATACCTTTATCCAGATTATGGCTGAAATAAATAAGGGTTAATTCGGAGCAAGTTATGGCAATCATTGAAGAGAAGCTAGAAAAATTAGGATTGGTTTTACCTGAGAAACTCAAAGCACCATCAGGAATGCCACTTCCATTCTCGCCTGTAAGAATCATTGGCAACCGCGCTATTATTTCCGGCCATGGTCCACAAAATCCGGATGGGACCGTGCAACAGGGTCAAGGTAAAGTAGGGAATGAGATTAGCGTCGGGATAGCACAAAGCGCTGCTAGGGATACGGCACTTTCTATTTTAGCGAGTTTGAAGAGAGAACTCGGAGATTTGGACCGTATTACAGCATGGGTAAAAGTGTTTGGAATGGTGAATGCCGACCCAACTTTCCCTGCACACCCAGTAGTGATTAATGGATTTTCAGATCTTATCCTAGAGCTCTGGGGGATTGAGGCAGGTGGGCATTCCCGATCGGCAATTGGTGTTGCCTCGTTACCCTTTGGCATGTACGTTGAAATAGAAGGAGAAGTTTTGATCGATTAGTTATTAATCGAGATGAAATACCTCTTCGATTTCAAACATCATTTGATCTGGCGCTGATCCTTCCGGGATTTCAAAATACGGCGCCATAAATTCTCCCCATGCATGGCTGATCTCTTCTTTTTGCATGCCCTTGATTGAGGACTGCAAAGATTCTGAAGCTTCTAGATACCCGAAAAGTAGGCCATCAGGTCTCATGAAAAGCGAGTAGTTATGCCAGCCATTTCGTGTCAAGGCCGCTTTCATTTCCGGCCAAACATTTTGATGATGCTTCTTGTAGTCTTCGATCATGTTTTCTCTGACTTTCAGTAAAAACCCTACGCGTTTCATCTTTATATCCTTTCCAATTTTGAAGTTATTTAGAAACTATTCCGTCCGGGTATCGTTCAAAAACAAGCGGGTCATAGAGTGGTATTGGATGTTGGGCAACGCGAAGAGTGCGTTCTTGCGCAGCTAAGGCTTCATACATATTCTCAGTGATACCGATTGGATGATTTCTTTCTAAGTTTTGGTACATGAAGAACGCATCGGATACGACTACAACACCTTCTTTCGTGTCTATTTCAACAGCAATCGAGGCTCGGTGATGACCACCTGTCCACCAAGTTCTAAGGCCTGGAGCTATTTCTTCTTCATCTTCTAGAAGACGAACTTTGTCCCATCCATCGAAAACCAAATACTCCAAAACATCTTTAGGAATGACGAACCATCTGTCATCATGTGGATGTTGATGAGTAGTGTGGTATTGAATCCATCCGCGCTTCGAGATGCATATTTGCGCATTAGGGAATCTAGGGACATTTGAAACGGTATATAGCTGAAGGGGCGTTAAGAAAATATGAGTAACATCTTCGGGAGCAACATTAACTCTGGACAATTGGTTTAAGATCCACCAGCTATCCTCACGCCGCATTCCAGCATCAGGACCAAGAAAGCTGATCCATTTTTCATTAAGTTGGGTAAGGTCTTCAGCAGCTCCGGTATTCACTAACGCGGTGATCCCGTTACCACGAATTAATGCCACCTGAAACGCGGCCGTATAACTTTTCCCCCAGTCTGACATCCAAAATACTTCTGGACCAGGTAAGTCTGCCTCTCCGACTTTGAGCATTTGAACACTATAATTTGACAATGGAGCCTCCGCAAAAATATCAAATAAAGATAACATTAACGAGATTTAGTTCAAGTTGTAAATCTTGTGTGAAATTCTAAGAAACAATTAATTAATGGCTATGTATATTTTTTAACTTTTGATTCTGAAAAGGAAAAAATGAAGTGGATAATTTTAAAATTGTAAGCGTGCGAGCTTACACCAGTAGTACAAGAGGGGCTGATTATCATTCTCATTCAGGCTATCACTGGATAGACGACCATGTAGCGACTCCTATGGCTAAGTACCCTGAATATAGAGAATCAAGATCTTCTTGGGGCCTTAATGCTTTAGGTTCCGTGATTGTCGAAGTTGAGTCTGAATCTGGTCATACTGGATTAGGAGTCAGTACTGGTGGAGTGCCTGCAGCATGGATTATTGAAAATCACCTATCCAGATTCATTGAAGGGCAACGAGCAGACCAGGTAGAACAAATCTGGGATCAGATGTTTTTGTCGACAATTTATTACGGAAGAAAAGGCATCACGCTTAATGCGATCTCTGCGGTCGATCTTGCTATTTGGGATCTTCTAGGGAAAATTCGAGAGGAGCCCGTTTACCATCTATTAGGTGGGAAAGTACGCCCGGAAATTGAGTTTTATGCTACGACCGCTAGGCCTGATATTGCCAAGGAATTGGGATTTTTAGGCGGTAAAATGCCACTACTTCACGGCCCAGCAGAGGGCGAAGAAGGTATGGAGAAAAATATAGAGCGTATGCAAAGTATGCGCGACGCAGTAGGGAATGATTTTTGGTTAATGTACGATTGCTGGATGTGCTTAGATTTAAATTATGCTCAAAGGTTGGTTGAGAAACTTAGCACCACAGGGATGAAATGGTTAGAGGAAGCATTCTTGCCGGATGATTATTGGAGTTTGAAACAGCTGCGCGCTACTGCCCCAAAGGGAATGTGGGTAACAGGTGGGGAACACGAGGCAACCTTACAAGGATTTCGAATGATGCTGGAAATGGAATGTGTAGATATTTTGCAACCTGATGTTGGGTGGTGCGGAGGATTGACCGAGTTAGTTAAAATTGGCGCGTTAGCCGATGAGCATAAGGTTCTAGTTGTTCCGCACGGGTCAAGCGTTTATTCTTACCACTACGTGATTACCCAACATAATAGTCCCTTCGCAGAATTCTTAGTCATGTCGCCCCAAGCCGATCACGTAATACCAATGTTCGAGCCGCTATTGTTAGGAGAGCCTGTTCCCGAGAATGGACGCCTGAAAGTTTCTGATAGGCCTGGCTTTGGAGTCGAATTAAATAGAGATGTTGAATTAGAACGACCCTTTGTTCATTGAAAGTGAGGTGAATTGTGCGTACTTGGTATGACGTTTTCTCAACAAAATGGGGCTGGATTGGAGCGATTGCTTCTGATGAAGGATTGCGGCATATGTCTCTCCCTGAGCAATCTACCGATCTTGCAATCCGGCATTTAGCGAAACCTCTTGAGCGTGAAAATCCCCAAGAGTCCAAAAAAGCGTTTGATGAACTCCAATTACAACTGGATGCATATTTTAGTGGACAGGCAGAAATGCCTCAGCCACGATTGGACTTAGAAGGAGCTACAAAATTCTTTCGTAATGTTTGGGATGCTTGTAGATCCATCCCGGCAGGTGAAACACAAACTTACTTATGGTTGGCTGAGAAAGCTGGTAGCCCAAAAGCAGTTAGAGCAGCTGGTCAAGCAATGGCGAGAAATAGAGTACCGCTCATCATTCCATGCCATCGTGTAATTGGGAGAGATGGCGGGCTGCACGGTTTTGCAGGGCCTGGAATAGGAATGAAGGCAAGGTTACTTGAATTAGAAGGTGTAGAACGGTAGCGCTATCTAAAAATAGATTATCGTTTTTGGATGGTGAGTGCTCTTGGGTTGTCTAGGAGAGTCGCTAGTCGATCAGCTAGTTCTTCAGAGTATGAAGTTTTAATTATCCTCATTTCCACTCTCCACCTTTTGCCGCCACTTGCGATCACGAGGTCAACATCATCTGCACCTGGGTACTCTAAGATAATCTGGAGTACTGATTTTAATAAATATTGATCATCTTCTGGTTTATCTGTTTCAGTTAAATTAACTAGCAAAAGACTGTTCTTCGCTTCAGTTGAGACCTTGATATTCTGGTTCTCAGGAGTTTTTGGGGCTCTTACTGCAGGTTCTGGAATGATCCCATTGTGATGACCATTTTGGTCATTAAGTATTGGTTGGTTATTGCTAGTTGGGGTTTTCACCTGATTTACAGCTAATGAGTGAGTTTCATTGTCAGCTTCAACTGCTTCGATCCTTTCCTGTTCAGCCGGAGGATTAGCACTTGAAGGAGCAAGCGGTGAGGGGTATTCAGGAATGATGTCATTGCCAGTCCATTCCACAATTTTTGGTTCAGGCAAGACTTCGGCCAGTGCCTCTGGCCTATCTGAGGGGATCTCATAAACAGAAGCGCCGTCACAGTGCATTGTTAATTCATCATTCCTGGTCCGAATAGTACCATTCAGATGTACTAGATTCCCTTGAACCCAGACATCACTAGTCGTTTGGTATGTACGGCTCCAGACTGCAACATCTAAAGGTCCGTCCATTAACTCTAGAGTTACGAATGCGATACGGTCACCGTTTTTGTCCGATTGAAGGCGTGTATTGCTGACTTGCCCAACAAGGGCGACTTTCATGCCTACTTCCAGTTGCGATTTTGATATGACTGCTCCTTCTGGGACGTTTGGCGCTATTGATTCTAGAATTTGTGAACTTAAAGATACCCCCATCAACTCACGTTCCCAAAGGGCTTGTTCGATAGTTGAAGGCTCTTCTGAATCTGATAGCGTTACTCCTACCATAGGTGGTGGGACTGATTCGCCGAACAAATTAAACATGTTAGTCTGCCCAGACTCTTTCAGCTGATATTCACGCTGTACAAGGCTCACTAGGCTATCTAGGCTTGCGAGCAATTGACCCCTTCGTCCAAATTGATCTAAAGCTCCTACCTTGATTAAACTTTCTAAAACCCTTCTATTCCCAGCAGCACCTCCAGATCTTCTGGCAAAATCCTCCAAATTTTTGAAATAACCTTCAAACTTTCTACTTTCCACTAAATCTGAAACCGCTGATGCCCCTACATTCTTAACAGCAGCAAGTCCGTATGCAATCTCTTCTTTTGCAATATCACTATCTTTGATTTCAGGGGAACTAGTGACAGAGAAACCTACGTCACTACCATTTATATCAGGTGGAAGAACTTTAATTCCTAAGCGAGCGCACTCGGCCACCATCATTGCAATGCGCTCAGCATTTCCAGAATACGCATTCATAGCGCAAGCCATAAATTCAACTGGATAATTAGCTTTAAAAAACGCAGTCCAGTAAGCTACTACTGCGTAGCTGACACTATGCGCCTTGTTAAAAGCATAACCCGCAAATGGTTCAATCAGGTCAAAAATTTCTTTCGCTATTTGCTCTGTATATCCTAGATTTTTCGCACCTGTTACAAACTTTTCTCTTTCTTCTTCCATCAGGCTTCTGATCTTTTTCCCCATAGCTTTTCTTACTATGTCAGCTTCACCTAAAGAGTATCCTGCGAAAGTTCTCAAGATATGAAGCACTTGATCTTGATATACGATAATCCCGAATGTCTCTTCTAATATTTCTTTAAGAGCATCATGGGGGTACTCAATTGGCGCCCTCCCAAATTTGGAATCAATAAATCTAGGAATGTGTTCCATGGGGCCAGGGCGGTAAAGTGCAACCATAGCTGCAAGTTCGCCCAGTGTTTCAGGTTTTAATTCCTTGATGTACCTCCTCATTCCTGGAGACTCCAATTGGAAAATTGCTGTGGTTTCCCCTGAAGCCAAAAGCTCAAAAGTCTTGTCGTCATCAAATTTAATGGTATTTAGAGAGATAGATACTCCATGCCTTTTTTCTACTGACTCTATGGTTTCAGCGAGAATCGTGTAATTGATAAGTCCGAGGAAATCCATTTTTAGCAATCCAAGTTTTGCTAGTGGTTCCATGGCATATTGAGTCATTGCAATGGCATTTTCTGTGCCTTTGGTTGGCCTTTGGAGAGGGATATTATTCGTTAATGGGTCCGAAGAAATAACAATGCCTGCGGCGTGGGTGCTTGAATTCCTTACCGTACCTTCAAGCTTTTGTGCAGCATCAAGCAGCGCTTTGTATGAATGATCGTTTTGGTATATGTCCCTTAGTTCAGCAGATTCACTAAAAGCTGTTTCAAGGGTCATACCCACACGGGCTGGTACGAGACGAGCTATTCGATCTACGTCCGCATATTGCATTCCAAGTGCACGACCTACATCCCGAATTACGGCCTTGGCACCTAGTGTGCCAAATGTAATTATTTGTGCAACATGATCTTCACCGTATTTGGTCACAAGGTAACGTATCGCTTCATCTCGACGATCATCTTGGAAATCCAGATCAATATCAGGCATTTCTTTACGCTCAATATTTAAAAAGCGTTCAAATACCAATTGATATTCGAGAGGGTCAATGTCCGTAACGCCAAGGCAATAGAGTACCAAGGAGGATGCAGCGCTACCTCTAACGCCAAAGATAATATGGTTATTTCTGGCAAATTCCGCGATATCCCAGACTACTAAAAAGTAATTGGGGTATTGCGTTTTTGTAATTACGTCTAATTCGTAAGATAGTCGTTGATTTTGAATTTCATTACCAGATCCAAACTTTTGTTCAAAACCTTGCCAACTTAATCGGCGCAAATATGAATCTGCATCTTCTGCGCTTTCAATAGGGTATTCGGGTAAATGTAGTTTTGTGAAATCAAGCTCAAAATCCACAGAATCCGCAACAGCCATTGTATTGGATAGCGCTTCTGGAAGGTCAGAAAACAAATACTCCATTTCCTCAGGGCTTTTTAAATAATAAGAATCATCTGATATTTTCATTCGTGATTGATCATTAATTGTTGTGTTTGTTTGAATGCAGACCATTACATCTTGCATATCAGCATCCTCTTTATAGACGTAATGTAAGTCATTGGTAGCAATTAGAGGTATATCAAGCTTCTCAGCAATATGGATCAATCCTGAATTCAGCCGATCTAAAAATTCAAGATTCTCATGGCGTTGTAATTCAAGGTAGAACTGAGAAAAAGAATCCTTATAAAAGCGCGCCAATTCTTCGGCTCGTGAAGTATCACCGTCTATTAGGAAGCGAGATATTTCTGATGAAGGACAACCTGATAAAACAATGAGCCCATCAGCCCTCGATGAAAGCAAATTTTTATCAACTCTAGGTTTGTAGTAGAAACCTTCAGTATTTGCTTTAGAAACTAGATAGAGCAAGTTCGTGTAGCCTAAGGTATTTTGGGCCAGTACTGTCAAATGTGAAGGGGTTTTTTCGGCGGAATTCCTGTCTTCAAGAGAACCACTGGCAACATAGAGCTCACAACCAATTATTGGCTTTATTCCTTCAGCAGTACATGCTTCGTAAAAGTCTATAGCACCGTGCATTACACCATGGTCGGTGAGTCCCAATGCAGACATGCCTTGATTCTTTGCGTGCTTAACTAATGCTTGAATATGGCTGAGGCCATCAAGCATGCTGAACTCCGAATGAACATGAAGATGTGTAAAGGACATAGTTTATTAATATTTCAACAGGCGACTATTATACGAATTCAATGAATTCGTCCCAAGAGTAATAACTCAATATTTGGCGATTTTTGAACCATTTGCACATTATGATGTGTAATCTCTGGCATTTACCATTACTCACAAATTTAAATATAATCTACTTGAATGTAATAAAATAAATTTATTCACAGAATTGCTTATTCAGATGTCAGAGAAACTAGAAATGGAAGTTGAAAATCAAAGTAAATATGAAGTAACACTCAATCGCCTTCTTACTCTTGCTGACTTTGAAAGAAACAATCTGGGCCAGCGTAAGAAATCATTCATAGGACTCAGCAGAATGATTGAGCTTGTTCAGCGTTTAGGCAACCCTCAAAATTGCGCACCAGTTGTCCATGTTGCAGGAACTAAAGGAAAAGGTTCTGTGGCGAGCATGGTATCAAGTATTTTGCAAAAAGAAGGATTAAAAGTAGGGCTCTTCACCTCTCCGCATTTACTTACTTTTCGCGAGCGCATTCGTATAAACGGTACTCCATTAAATGAAGAAACTTTTGTAGAGGCACTTGAGTCAATCTGGCCAGAAGTGATTGGGATGGGAATTCCAGGTTCAGATGAATGTCCTTCTACGTTTGAATGCCTCACAGCTATGGCTTTCCACGCATTCAAAAAAGAAAAAGTTGATGTTCAAGTAATTGAGGTTGGGCTGGGAGGCCGACTTGACTCTACAAATGTTGCAGAAGGCAATGTCTCAGTGATCACATCATTGAGCTTAGACCATGTAAATGTACTAGGAGGAACAATAGAGGCGATAGCTCAAGAGAAATCAGGGATAATCAAGCAGAATTCTATTGTGGTATCCGCTCCTCAGATTATGGAAGCATATGGTGTAATTGAAGAGACTTGTTTTCGCCAAAATGCTCAGCTGATTTCACTTGGCAAAGACATTTATTGGGAAAGTGAACACTCTGATTTAAAGAGTCAATCATTTAATGTTAAATTCGAAAACAAGAAATTCCATGTTGAATTACCTTTACTAGGGGCACATCAACAAGAAAATGCAGCTGCTGCTATAGCTGCTGTGCTTTCATTAGTTCCGACTATATCTAGTAAAAGTATTGAATTCGGATTAGCTGAGGCGAACTGGGAAGGTCGATTCCAAGTAATTTCAGAAAAACCATATGTTGTGTTAGACGGCGCTCATAACGAATATTCGATGGCATGTTTGTATCAGGCCATCGTTAATTACTTCCCTGGTAAAAAAACTAAGCTTGTTTTCGGTTGTTCAACTGATAAAGATCTAATCGCGATGGCCAAGGCAATTGCACCTGTCACAAGTGAAGTAATTAGTTGTTCATCGAGACATCCCAAATCTGCCAACCAGCAAATTATTTGCGAAATTTTTAACTCCTTGGGGATACCCTCAAAATCATCAGGGTCTGTTCAGCAAGCATTGAAACAGGTATTGGCTGAGGCTTCGTCAGATGAATTGATTGTAGTAACAGGCTCGCTATTCGTAGTTGGTGAATCTATTGAGTTTTGGCGTAATATATCTCCTGAGCTTTATCCTTTATTGAGAACGGGGCTGCATTAGTGCGAAATTTGAATAAAAGAGTAGTAGTAACAGGTCTAGGGGCAATAACTCCTCTTGGAGAATCGGTTTCAGAATTCTGGAATGGTTTAGTTTCAGGTACTTCAGGAGTTGGCCCTATGACTTTGGCAGATCCCAGTGCTTACTCCTGTAAAATTTCAGGTGAGGTCAGTAACTTTGACCCAGAAAAGCACATTGATAAAAGAGAAGCAAGAAGGATGTCTCGCTTTTCTCAATTAGCAATTTCTGCATCCTCAGAGGCGCTTAATGCCGCCGGGATTTCTTATGAAAAAATAGACCGTACCAGAATGGGCGTTATTTTGGGTAATGGGAACGGAGGATATCCCGATATAGAGGCTGCAGTTAGGCAGATTGCTCGTGGTGAAGGTACCCGACTTTCTCCTTTTTACTTCCCTATGACTTTGCCAAATATGGCTGCAGCAAATGTTAGCAGGTTGTTTGGTGCAGAGGGAGTTTGCTCTACTGTTACTACTGCTTGTGCAGCATCGACACATGCTATTGGCGATGCAATGACCGCAATTAGGAATGGCATTGCTGATGTTGTCATAACAGGAGGAGCTGAAGCAGGCATTAGTGAATTAGGGCTTGCTGGGTTTTGTGCAATGAGAGCATTAACTTCAAGGAACGACCAACCAGAGAGTGCAAGTAGGCCATTCGACCTTGAGAGGGACGGATTTATTCCTTCTGAAGGTGCAGGAATTTTGATTTTAGAGGAAATGGAACATGCAATATCTAGGGGTGCGGATATAATTGTAGAGCTAATTGGCAGCGGGTCCTCATCTGATGCATTTCACCAATTTCAGCCAGATTCAACTGGAGCTGGTGCCGCACGAGCAATAAGCCTCGCTATAAACGATGCAGGAATCCAGCCTGACGAGATTGATTATATAAACGCACACGGAACATCAACTCCTCTGAATGATGCTATTGAGACTAATGCAATAAAGAGTGCTTTAGGAGGATCTGCCAATTCTGTTCCTATAAGTTCAACAAAATCAATGATAGGCCATGCTTTGGGTGCTAGTGGGGGAATGGAGGCAGTAGCCTGTGTTAAAACTATAGAGACGGGAATTATTCACCCGACGATTAATTACTCGAACCCTGATCCGGATTGTGGTCTTGATTACGTACCGAACATTGCCAGGGATTTGCCAGTGAGTACCGTACTTTCCAACTCATTTGGTTTTGGGGGGCAAAACTCTTGTGTCATTTTTAGAGCATTTGAGCAATAAAGGCTAGCAGTAAACATAATTACACTTTATGATAGGTGTATGACAAGCGCAGATAAACTTATTGTGTACACAAGGCCTGATTGTTCTTATTCTGATGCACTGAAATGGGATTTAGATTCTGATGGTGTGGATTACACGGAAATTGACTTGTCAATTCATCCTGAGCATGTTCCAGAAGTTGAGCGCATAACTGGCGGCGAAAGGATCACCCCTGTTATGGTTGAAGGCGACTTCGTTGCTGTAGGTTACAAAGGCGTAGGCTGAGCGTTTTAACTTTAGGCCGTGAGCCTTTCAAATACCGGGCCCGGTGGTGTAGTCTGGTTTAACACACCTCCCTGTCAAGGAGGAGATCACGGGTTCAAATCCCGTCCGGGTCGCCAGATATTTTCTTTTTGCTGGAATTTTTAGAAAAGCTAAAATTAACGTTTATTTATTAGTTATTCTTTTGATTTGCTCAGCGAACGCTACAGGGTCTCGTGGTTTAATGAATATCCTTGAACCCGAATTAAGCACTAAGAAAACACTAGTACCTACGAGAGCGACATTCACAGTTTCGACTATATTGATTTCCGATACTGGAACTAATCTTGTACGGACCATACGATATTTAATCACTAAGGTGTCATTGAAAAGAAGGTACCTGGCATGAGTGAAAAACAAGACATAGCCAATTGCTACAATTCCAAATAAAAGAGATAAAGAATTGCCGCTCAGGCCACTAAATAGCATAAATCCTCCCAGAGCAATAGTGATGATATCAACTATCGCTAGGGGTCTGATATCAGAATGGAGTGGTGATTGCTTATTGCTATCTGGAGTCGACATTGCAACATCATATATCAATTTCTAAAGGATGTCTTAATTAAAACAACACCCCGGTTTGACCGAGGTGTTGTTGGGAGGAGTTATGCTGCGGCTGTAGTGGTATCGTCGCTATTTTTTCGTTTGGAAAAAAAAGCGATATTGGATGAATGAGTTCTAACAATCCGTGCAGCATTTGGCACTTCTGCGTTAACTTGAGCGGTTGTATGTCCCAAGAACGCCTTCCCAATCAATTCAATCATGCTAAACATGGCAAACCTCCTTTTATACGGCATACCTAGATTTTCCAATCGTTCTACGAGTAGGCTCTTTTCAGTAACCTCTACTCATCCTTCGAATAACAATCCGGGCTGACCAAAGACATTATACGATATTACGAATTTCGTTGCAACTATGAAAATAAACCTAATGACAATTATAAGAAAATCATAATAAGTTATTAACATTTGAAATAAACATTGAGTTTAGCTGTAAAATATCAAGAATCAAATTTCGTAACTAAATGAACGAATCAGGAATTTTTATTTTTTCCTGTAATAACCTTCACTCTTTTCTCTATTCTCGATCTTGGAATTACTAAATAGTGATTACAGAGCAAGCATCTTATGCCTATATCCGCACCAATTCGCTCAACTCGCCAAGAATTTCCACCACATGGATGCGACTTGCGAAGAGTTAAAATATCACCTAAGTGGAACTGCTTTACCAATTGTGGCCCATAGAAGCACGTACACCATTGATCATTGTTTTCATATTAATTGCAGACTGGCGAACCTCATTAATGTAATCCCCGCCACTCCCCGCATAAATGATAGATCTAGACGCATTGAATATCCCGCCAAAACCTTGAGGGTTCAAAGAGGCTCTAACGGTACTTTCTAGATCACCTCCTTGGGCACCAAGTCCAGGTATGAGGATTGGCATTTCAGGGCAAATAGCTCTAACTTCCGTGATTTCTTGAGGATGTGTAGCACCAACTACCAACCCTACATTGCCTTGGGCATTCCATTCTTTTGATTTGAGAGCTACATGTTGGTAAACAGCTAGTCCATCCTTGGATATTAAGGACTGGAAGTCATTTGAACCTATATTCGAAGTTTTACACAATACGAAGATGCCTTTTTCACCATAGCTAAGGAAAGGTTCTATTGAATCACTACCTTGGTATGGGTTTACAGTAACGGCATCAGCCTGAAAATATTCAAAGATAGCTTTTCCATATGCTCTTGAACTATTTCCGATATCGGAACGTTTTGCATCTAATATTACTGGCACATTGCGTACTTTTGCAGCATGTATAACATTTTCTAAAGCTTCTAACCCAATCTTTCCTTCTGCTTCAAAAAACGCAATGTTTGGTTTGAAAGCACAAACTAAATCAGATGTAGCTTCCACAATCGAGACTACAAAAGATGACAGGTCTTGAATCGGTAAATTTGGACGCCAAGGATCAATCCCAATACAAAGCAGGGAATTATTGCGTTGTGCTGTGTCATCTATGTTATGAACAAATCGCGACATAATATGAGTGTATCATTTTAAGAAACTAAAAGAAAAAAAATTACCTCTTTTAAGCTTAATGAAAGAAAGCATCTGTGGAATAAAATGACATCCAAAAGGGCCTTGTTAAATGAAACTTTTCATAGACTGTTTCGCTTCTATGGTCCTCAAGGGTGGTGGCCAGCAGAGAACCAATTTGAAATGATGCTTGGCGCAGTACTTACCCAAAATACGACTTGGCAAAACGCAGAGAAAGCATTATCAAAGTTGCGTTCCACAGGACATTTGACGCTGCAGTCAGTTTTGGAACTGGAAGAATCCGACTTAGGTTCAATGATTCGATCAAGTGGGTTTTATAATAATAAAACAAAAACTCTCAAAGCCTTAGCACTATATTTCAAGAATATAGGTGGTAATTTCAAAGATTTTAAAATAGAAGAAATGGGCGATTTGCGTCGTGATCTCTTATCTATTATTGGCATTGGAGAGGAGACTGCAGACGATATTATTTTGTATGCTGCAAAATTACCTTCATTTGTAATAGATGCATACACAATCAGAATTCTCGAACGCTTGGGTATCACACCAAAATCGAAAAGATACCATGAATACAAAAAGTTAATGGAGGAGAATTTAGACACAGATGTAAAACTATGGAGTGAATACCATGCGCTATTAGATGTTCACGCTAAAGGCATTTGTACTAAAAATAATCCTCGGTGCGAAGCTTGTTGCCTTTTTGATATTTGCGAATTCTATAAACAACCACGATCTACTTAATTATCTTTGAGGGATTGCTTTTGGTTCGACTACATTCATTGAATAAACATTTGGCAAATTGCGGTATACCTCATTATAGTCAAGACCATAGCCCACTATGAATTCGTCAGGTACCTCGAAACCAATGTAGCTTAGATTTACATCTGAGACTCTGCGTGCGCGTTTATCAAACATTACACATACAGAAATACTAGAAGGATGCTTATCCTGAATATGCTGCATTATTGGGCGTAAAGTTAGCCCAGTATCCATAATACCTTCCACTAATATCACATTTCTTCCTTCAATATTTACTTCTATATCTCGGGTGATCTCTACTGATAACTTTTCTTCATTGCCGTACCTTGAAACACTCATAAAAGCTACTTCAATTTGCAGATCAATAGCGCGTACAAGATCTGATAGAAAAACAAATGATCCTCGCAGTACACCGATAAGCACTGGCGGCTCGCCAGAATAATCTTCGGTAATCTTTAGGGCGATTTCCGATACTCTCTTGCGAATTTGCAGTTCAGAAAATAATACAGACCCCAGTCCTTCCACCTCAGCATCAACCATAGGACCATAGCCATATTTGCCTAAAAGGCGAATATAATCTCTCCTATACAGCAACTGGATGTTGATTTCAGGGTAGAGCTCTTTTAATTGCCTGAGTTTTCTATTCTTTTGAGTTACTAAGCTTTGCTTCATTGTTGTTAATTCAAAATATTGATCTTGGTCAGGCAAATAAAAATCAGGAGAGTGCATCTCTACAACTCTATTGCCCTCCCATCTCAATGGAAAAGACCTGGGTTCATATAAGTACGGTATTTCGTAATAGTCCAATAATTTAGCAAATTCTCTTTCACTAGGATGCATAAAAGAGACATCAGCAGTGTCTGAGGGGACTGCACCTTTTGTATTGATCATTCCTTCCAAATTTATAGGAATGCCTTTACGCCTACCTCTTCTAAGGGGGCGGTAGGTTTTATTAAATCTACTGTTATGCTCATTGTCTTTCGGTTCCGACTTTGGGCTTGAGGGTTCGGAAGTATCTATTGCTTCTTTGGGTGAAGAGGAATCTGAAGAGAAGTCAATTCGCCTCTCATTTGAAACTTCAGAATTCGTATCAAATTCTCCATCGCCATTTTTAATTAATTTGGGCACCATAACCTCACAATTCGACCTAGGAACTCATCATTTTAAAGACCGGTTACATATTCATTAACAGTTGCCACTTTTACATCATTACTCGAGGTGCTAACCGCTTCAATGGCTGCTTTAGCTGTATCCATTGAAGTGTAACAAGGAATTCTCCTCTCTGTAGCTGCTCTTCTAATAGCGAACCCGTCTTTAAGGGCTTCTGTAACTTCTTCGATAGTATTCACTACTCCAGATACAAGCCCTTCCTCTACAATGCTTACGGCATTAGGTGTAGGTTCACCTGCTTTGTTAACTTTTTTGACTGGGATTCCCAACTGGGTAATCAATTTTGACGTACCTTCAGTTGCAAACAAAGTGTAACCAGCATTGGCCAGATCCTTAATCAAATACTTAGCATCATTTTTGTCTTTGTTGGCAATGGTTAGAAGCAAAGATCCTTTAGGTGGGAGCATGAAATCAGATGCTGCTAGAGCTTTAGACAAAGCACCAGTAACTGTGACATCAATCCCCATTACTTCTCCTGTGGACTTCATCTCAGGTCCAAGGTAAGTGTCTACACCCACTAATTTAGACATAGAAAATACAGGAGCTTTGATTCCCACTAATGGTTTTTGATCCTGCAGGCCATTCTTGTAACCGAGTGCGTTTATTGAAGCACCCAACATTACCTGCGTAGCAAGCTTAACCATGGGCACTGTGGTAATTTTAGAAATGAAAGGAATTGTTCTGCTAGCACGCGGATTTACTTCTATTACATAAATCTCACTTGAATCAGACCCTTGATCCATTATTACATACTGAATATTCATTAGCCCGTTGATTTGCATAACCCTGCCTATACGCTCTGTATAATCTATGAGTTGCAATACTTCATCATTTGTTAAATTTATGGGTGGATATACAGCCATGGAATCGCCTGAATGGACTCCAGCTCGTTCAACATGCTCCATAATTCCAGGTATAAGGATGGAGGTACCGTCGGACACAGCATCTACTTCTACTTCAATGCCTTTGAAATATTTATCTATAAGGATTGGATGATTAGGCGATGCAAGTAGTGCTGCAGACAAATATTCTGAAAGCTGATTTGCGCCATCAACTATTTCCATAGCCCTCCCTCCTAATACATAGGAAGGACGGACAAGGATTGGGTAGCCCAGAGTATCGGCTACATTCAATCCTTCTTCGACTGAAATTACCGTCGCACCGGGGGGTTGTGGGACACCTGCGCTTTCCATTAGTTCCCCGAACTTTTGACGGTCAGAAGCGGCATCTATGGTATCAGCAGAAGATCCCAATAAAGGCAAACCTACACGATCAATAACCTGACTAAGGTTTATAGCGGTTTGACCACCAAACTGGACCATTGATATGGGACAATCCCCCGTGTCATTGGCCGTCTCATTTAGCAGTACATCTCTAATGCTTTCTTCATCCAATGGTTCGAAATAAAGCCTGTCAGAAGTATCGAAATCAGTAGATACAGTTTCAGGATTTGAGTTGATCATAATTGAACGATACCCTGATTCTTGAAGTGCCCATGCTGCATGGACAGAACAGTAATCAAACTCTATTCCTTGGCCTATTCGAATTGGGCCTGATCCAATCACCAGTGCTCTTTTACCTGTCAATGGAATAGCTTCATTTTCAACGTCGTAACAAGAATAAAAGTAAGGAGTTAGAGCTTCAAATTCTGCGGCACATGTATCAACCATTTTATAAGAAGGTTTTATGCCCAATTCCAACCGGAGATTTCTTACTTGATCTGCTATTTTGTCGCTGAGAGTAGCTATGACTTCATCAGAAAAACCCAACTTCTTAGCTTCGAGTAGCAAATCCGGGGAGAGTTCTTTGGCCAACAAGGATTGCTCCATTCGGATGATCGCAGCAATTTTATCTAAAAACCAAGGATCGAAGAAACATAATTTAGCTAGAGCATTCGTGGGAACGCCTCTACGAACCGCGGTAACAATTGACCATATTCTTTCATCACTTGCATGAAATGGTAATTCTTCTCCTTTGAGACCTTGCCATTCAGGGTTTTCCCATAACAAAGATTTCCCATTAATTTCAAGCGACCTTATAGCTTTTTGTAGTGCAGACTCAAAGTTTCGGTCTATAGCCATTACCTCGCCAGTCGCTTTCATTTGAGTTCCTAATTGTCGATGACCAAATGGAAACTTATCGAAAGGCCATCGAGGAATTTTCACTACGCAATAGTCTAAAGTAGGCTCAAAGGCAGCCTTCGTACGCTGAGTGACTGCGTTTGTGATTTGATCAAGGCGTTTACCAATCGCAATTTTAGCTGCCACTCTTGCAATTGGATAACCAGTTGCTTTTGAAGCTAATGCTGAAGATCTACTCACCCTAGGATTTACCTCAATAACATAATAAGAAAGAGGTTCCGGATTTTGTCCAGGTAAAGCTTCCCCTATTAGGGGATGCGGCGAAAGTGCAAATTGAACGTTGCAGCCGCCTCTGATGTCTAGAGCTCGGATAATTCTCAAGCTTGCAGACCGAAGGGTTTGGTATTCTGGGTCTGATAAGGTCTGACTAGGCGCGACTACTATACTATCGCCAGTATGAACACCCATGGGATCAAGGTTTTCCATATTGCAAATCGTAATGCAAGTATCTGCTGCATCACGCATCACTTCATACTCTATTTCCTTCCATCCCAATAATGATCTTTCTATCAGAATTTGGCCTATGGGGCTTGCAGAAATGCCTGATTGAGCAATTTCTTTCAGCTCGGTTTCATTATTAGCAAACCCTCCACCCGTACCCCCAAGTGTGTAAGCTGGCCTTATAGCTACAGGTAATCCAATCTGCCTTGCCGCTTCAATGGCACCCTCAAGAGTAGTTACAATTTGGCTGGGCGGTGTTGGCTCACCAATAGAATCAAGTAATTCCCTAAATTTCGCTCTATCCTCAGCTTGGCGTATAGTTTCAATAGAAGTACCTAGTAGGGCAACTTCATAGCGTTCTAAAATACCCGCGTCAGAAAGCGCAACCGCCAAATTTAAACCGGTTTGGCCACCAAGAGTTGGCAACAGACCATCAGGGCGCTCAAGATCAATAATGCGCTCCAAAACCTTAACCGTTAGCGGTTCAATATAAACACGGTCAGCTACATCAGAATCCGTCATTATGGTAGCCGGATTTGAGTTAACCAATACTGTGGTTATTCCCTCTTCTCTCAATGATTTACAAGCTTGAGTGCCGGCGTAATCAAATTCTGCTGCCTGACCTATAATTATTGGACCTGACCCTATTACAAGTACTTTTTGGGGGACTTTATTTTTCAATTTCCTAGTCTCTTTTTTTGATTACCATCTGAATAAATTCGTCAAAGATATAGCTATTGTCCAATGGCCCTGGTGACGCTTCAGAATGATACTGAATAGTCAAAATAGGCTCACTTCTGTGCTTCAGACCCTCAATCGTGCCGTCGTTAAGATTCCTGTGAGATACATAAACCTCAGGAGGAAGGCCAGAATCAGCAACAGCGTATCCATGATTTTGCGCAGTGATATACACTTTTTTTGTTTCTAAGTCCTGTACCGGATGATTGCCTCCTCTATGGCCGAACTTAAGTTTGTAGGTTTCTGCGCCCAAGGCCCTAGCCACAATTTGATGTCCGAGGCAAATACCCAGAATAGGGAGTTTCCCTATGAGGTTTTTAGCTGTACTCACTGTTGATTCACAGTGAATGGGATCGCCAGGACCAGGAGAAAAAAGCACTCCATCAGGATTTGATTTCAATATATCGGAGGATGTAGATGTGAACGGATAAACGTTGACACTACATCCTCTTTTGGCTAACTCATTTAGAATATTGAATTTTACGCCGCAGTCGATTACTGCAATTGATAATTCACCATCAGACCACTTGTAGGGTTGTTGTGTAGATACTTGCTCCACTAAATTTATAGAGCCGTATGATGGGAGTTTCTTTAAGCGAGAAACTGCCAACTTAGGATCTTCAGAAGTCACCATTCCCATCATTACCCCTTCAGAACGGATCCGCTTAGTAATGGCTCTGGTGTCTAAGCCAGCAATACCAGGTATTCCTTGGCTCACAAGATAATCGTTCAGCGTTAATTCAGAATCGTAGTGGCTTGGAAATTCTGAGTGCTCTTTAATTGCAAAAGCAGATACTTGGACTTTGGCCGATTCCACCGATTCTTTATTAGTTCCATAATTGCCTTGTAGCGGGTACGTTGGAAGCAATATTTGGCCAGCGTAGGAAGGATCAGTTAACATTTCTTGATAACCAGTCATTGAAGTATTGAAAACTACCTCACCAAAAGCTTCAGATTGAGAACCAAATCCTTCACCTGAGAAAACCGTACCATCCGACAAGATTAAGTGTGCTTTATGCAAAAGAATTCCTAACATCTAGCATTTTATTTTCCGAATCAAAGACAATTCTACCTTTAGCAATTGTTAATTTAACTTTACCCTTTAGGACCTCACCGGCTAAGGGTGTGTTCTTACCTTTTGAAAGAAAATCATTTGGATTAACTTCCCACTGTAACTCTGGGTCGAATAGAACAACGTCAGCAATAGAACCGACCGATATATTGCCTAATCCAAGGTTTGATAAACCTAAAACCTGAATTGGAGCCAGTGTTAATCGATGAATAAGTGTATGCAATTCAAGTTGACCAGAATGAACTAGGCTCATTAAGGAACCGAATGCAGTTTCAAGCACCGAAATTCCTACAGCAGCTTCATCAAATGGCTGTGCTTTATCAGAAAATGTATGAGGAGCATGGTCAGTGGCAATGCAATCAATAATACCTTCCCTAAGAGCAGAAACTAGCGCTTTTTGGTCTGCTATCGATCTCAACGGAGGACTGACTTTTGCCATCGGGTCATACGCTTTCAGGCTAAGAGGATGTGAGGGTTTGGATTCACCATGGATACCCATGACCCACTCTTCGCTCATTGTCAGATGATGCGGAGTAACCTCTGCAGTAACTTTAATACCCCTTAGTTTAGCTTGCCGTATTAAATCGATGGAGCCTTGTGAGCTGACATGAGCTGCGTGGAAATGACCTCCTGTTAGTTCAGCAAGAGCTATGTCTCGCGCAACAATAGCTTCTTCACCGGCAGATGGATAACCTAGTAGTCCTAACCTATCCGCTACCCAGCCCTCGTGCACACCCAATCCGTGAGTTAAGCTGTAATCCTCGCAGTGGTCGATTATAGGAAGTCCATAATTCCCCGAGAGTGAATTTAAAAGCTCCTTTGAGTAGGTAAGTGCCATTTGCATTAAATGTCCGGTTGCGACAGGAGAACCATCATCACTAAATGCAACTACTCCAGAATTAGCAAGTTCTTCCATTTCAGATAGCTCAATACCTTGTCGGCCTTTGCTTACTGCTCCAACTAATAAAGTACTTATTATTCCTGAATCCTGTGCTTTTTTATTGATAAACTCGGCGACCGGGGCATTATCGATTGCAGGTTCAGTATTTGGCATGCAAGTAATGGTAGTGAAGCCACCTTTTGCGGCAGCTTTTTGCCCGGACTCAATAGTTTCTTTGTCTTCCCTGCCTGGTTCACGAAGGTGTGTGTGAATATCAATAAATCCCGGGCAAGCTACCATTCCGTTTGCCTCAATGAGCATAGTGTCATCTGGGGGAGTGATATTCGCTTCGCAACTTAGAATTTTTCCATCAACGATCAATATGTCTCCTTGTGAATCAAGTGAAGTTGATGGATTTATTACGCGAGCCCCTTTTATTAAAACTGGACGCAAGTTATTCATATTGCTAGCTCCTCTGTACTTTCAGAATTGAAAGTCAAAAGCTGATAAAGCAGAGCCATCCTTAAAGCTACACCATTGGTTACTTGTTCGTTTATTGCAGCAACTTCGCTATGCGCTAGGCTAGAAGAAATTTCAATCCCCTCATTAAGCGGGCCAGGGTGCATAATAATCGCAGAATTGTTTGCAGAAACCATTCGATTTTCAGTAACTTGCCACCTTCTGGTGTACTCTCTAATACTAGGGAGCATTCCTGAGGCTTGTCGTTCAGTTTGTAGTCTCAATGCCATTACGACATCTGTGCCTTGGATTGCCACATCTAGATTAGGTTGATAGGTAATGGGTGAATCTTTATCGTTACTTTGTAGCCATAATGGAACTAAAGTGGGTGGGCCAGAAATTATGATTTCAGCACCAGCTGCCTGCAGCCCATGTATGTTGGAACGCGCTACACGACTGTGAAGTACGTCTCCCACAATTAAAACCTTCTTATCGTTTAGCGATCCAATTTTTTCATAAATGGTCATCAAATCTAATAACCCCTGAGTCGGATGCGCATGGCGACCATCTCCAGCATTAACCACACTTGTATGATCCAAGTGGCGAGCAACAAAATAGGGAGCACCAGAAAGAGGATGTCTAATAATAATTAAATCTGCACGCATTGCTTGGAGTGTTAGTGCGGTATTTAGCAAACTTTCACCCTTTTCTGCACTAGAGCCTGAACCTGAAATATTTATGACATCAGCACTCAAAAGCTTTCCTGCTTCTTCAAAAGAAACTCGGGTTCTGGTAGAAGCCTCAAGGAAAAGTGTCAAAATAACCTTACCTCTAAGTGAAGGCACCTTCTTAATGTCTCTATTGAGGACTTCCTTCATAACAGTTGCGCTATGAAGCAGGTTGTCGATTTCTGATTTGGAAAAATCGTCTAAATCGAGAACATGTTTCCTGTTAGGAGTAATTTTCTGATTGGAACTCAAGAGTTAATTCTTCTTTCAGAAATTGGGACTACGGCAACTTCGTCCTTGCCATCGATTTCGCTGACTCGAACCTCGACAATTTCTTGAGTAGATGTTGGTACGTTCTTCCCTACATAGTCTGCCCGAATGGGTAACTCTCTATGCCCACGATCTATTAGTACGGCAAGTTGAACTGAATTTGGTCTCCCATGGTCGACTAATGCATCTAAGGCTGATCTTATACTTCTACCTGTGAAAAGCACATCGTCAACCAAAATTATCTTTTTGGAATCAATAGATGCGGGCATAGTTGTAGGTCTTACCAAAGGCTGTGGGCGGCTGGTTAGATCATCGCGATAAAGATTGATATCCAAGGAACCTATTAAAATTTCTGATGATTCCAAGTCAGCAATGCAAGATGCTAATCTAGCTGCTAAAGGTACACCTCGCCTATGCAGGCCTACCAGCATTAAATTTTCTGCACCCTGATAATGCTCAACAATTTCATGACTCATTCGTAATAGCGCTCGCCGCATATCACTTGAGTTCAATAACAACCGTTCGTTAGCCAAAAAAAACCCCTTGCCCAAGGCAAGGGAATAATCTGCACTTTGTCAGAGCTCAGCCACTCGCCTTTTCAGCCTCTCTGGACTGGTTTAAAGGTGCGGTACACACGTAGTTTATAACGACAATATTTTTAGAACAAGTCAATTTGCGATTCTTTTACAGAAATCAGAGGGAACTCATATTTGCTTTGAAAGTATGAATATAGAGAAAGCTTCCTGAAAATCACTCTAGAACACCATTTCTATACAGCTGTTTTATTGATTCATCATTCAGACCTAAAATTTGCTTACAAACCCATTCATTGTGTTCTCCTAATAGGGGAGCATGCCTTGTATATTCAGCTGGAGTACTAGACAACGTAAATGCATTTGTATCGGTTGCGTGTGGTCCAATTTCTGGATGATCTATTCTCACGAAATGTTCTCTGTGTTTGAGTTGATCATCATTGAATAAATCTTGACAGGATTGAACTACCCCGCTAGGTATACCATTTCTTTGGCATATTTCCATCAACTCGAATGGATCAAAGGTTATGGTCCAACTTTCAATTAGGTTATCAAGCTCAATTTCATTGAGTTTTCTTTTCTCGTTAGAAATAAACATGTTGTCATTGACTAAGCTTTGGTTGCCTATAATTTTGCATAAGCTCTTCCATTGTTCATTCGTTTCGCACGCTAATGCTAGCCAATTGTCTTCACCTTTACATCTGTAAACAGAATGTGGCGCAATCTGGGTATCCTTATTACCCATTCGATTTGGGATACGTTCGTTGACCTGAGTATCTAATATCATTGGCGAAAGATACTGTAAGGAGGCCTCTAGTTGGGAGAGATCAATATGAGTACCTTTTCCAGTATGCCTTGCTTGTATTAAGGCAGCGGAAATTGCTGAAATGGCTAAATGTGGCAAAAGAAAATCAGTATAAGCACCGTAAGGACTACTGGCAGGTCGATCCGGCCATCCCGTCACTGATGACAAACCTGCTAGTGAAGTTAAAACAGGACCGTATCCCGGTTGTTGAGACTCAGGTCCTTTCCTGCCAAGCATCGATGCACTGAATGTTACTAAATTTGGATTAATTGAATGTAATTCCTCTGGGCCCATTCCCCATTTTTCCATCACTCCTGGTGTGAAATTATCTGTAACCACATCAGCCCATTTAATCAAAGGTAGCATGAATGCATGAGCATCATCGGCATTCATGTTCACTGTAATCCCATATTTGTTAACATTGTAATTTGAAAAATATGCTGATCGATTAACTCCTGGAATTCCATCTTTAAATGGCTGAGATAGCCTTAATGTTTCAAGACGAGATTGTGATTCTACTCTAATAACTTCCGCACCAAAATCTGCAAGATATCGAGTTAGCATTGGACCAATGACTACCCAGCAGAAATCTAACACTTTGATACCGTTGAATGCTCTTTTGTTCATATTACATGGCTCAATCGAAGAGATTCGATTTGGGTTTCTGTGTAGCCCAATTCTCTATATAGAATTTGGTTAGTGTGTTGCCCCAGAGAAGGCGCAAGCGCTTTGGGGCCTAAATTGAAATTATCAATACTGGCAAAGCCACCGGGGTGTTGTAATTGGGAGTGCCTGAAATTATTCGATTCAAGGGGATGATTTAGCGGAGTCCAAAAGCCCCTAGCCCTTAATTGTGCGTTATTTAATAAATCCTCAGAGCTGTTTAGCTGAAAAAGTATTACACGAAATTTGACAGCTCCCGCGGAAAGTTCAGACTTAGTTTTATTTGAAAAGAACTTAAGTAAGGCACTTTCAAGGTCATCAAGAACTTCTTGAGAAATTGTTCCGAATTCAAATTTACTCCAATCAACATTGGTGATTGCTTTTTCATGAACACCTTCATTACTCATCCATTTTGCTAGCCCATCCATGCTTCTTGCTCCCACTTTTCCTGCGGGATAAAAAAATGAAACTTCGCCATCAGAGCATGGATAAGTGATCCTCATACTGACATTACCGATTTTTCGGTATGCACCATTACGAGATAAGTTTTCGCCTGATAGGTCCCATATTTGTGGGGCGTGAGATAGAGTGCGTGAAACTGCTTGCTGGCAAGAAACATCTATATATTGACCTTCCCCAGTTTGAGAATGATGGAAAGCAGCGATCATTACACCTGCAGAAGCTGCCGCCCCTCCTAAAAGCCAAAATTGTTGAGAGTGACCTATTCGTACAGGAGCACGATCTTTTTCGCCGGTGAGGTACATTGATCCTCCCAGTGCGACTCCAGTCAAATCCGTTGCTAGATAATCACTTTTAGGCCCTGTCTGCCCAAAGGGGGTAACACTGGCCATAATTATATCGGTCTTAACTTTTACCAAATCAGAGTAGCCTAAATTTAAGGAGGGCAAATAACCAGGATCACTTGACTCGATTACAACGTCGGACCTTCTAACTAAATCTTTAAAAATTTGTCGACCCCGAGTTAATGTTAAGTCTAAAGTCATAGATCGTCGGTCGGTTGCATAGGCATGCCAATATAAGCTGCGTTCAATACCGGGAACATCATTTATAAATGGACCTTGCATGCGAGCATCTGATCCAGCTATAGGTTCGACCTGAATTACTTGTGCTCCAAGGCCCGACAAAACCTTAGAGCACATTATTCCTCGTTTATCACTTAAATCTAATACTTTAATTTCTGAAATCATTTAGAGATCATATTAGTTTGGTTTTGTATTGTGTGTAATAAGCATAACTAATATCCTCAGGTGTATGGCTGATATTGCAATTATAGGTGGTACAGGCCCCGAGGGCCGTGGTTTGGCATTAAGATGGGCAATGGCTGGGCATCATTTGATTTTAGGCTCACGTGACGAGGTGAGGGCTCGTGATGCTGCCAATTCATTAAAATTAATAAAGCCAGGAATACATGTATCTGGTCATACAAACAGAGCGGCTATTGAAAAATCGGATTGCGTCGTATTTTCTATTCCGTATGAAGGATTAGATCAAGCTGTATCGGATTTTGAAGATTGTTTATCAGGAAAGTTGGTTATTTCAGTAATTGCACCAATGGACTTTAGGAGTGGTTATCCAAAGGCACTAACTGTTGCCGAAGGCTCAGCTGCTGAGCTGATACAAGCTCGTGTACCTGGCTGTATTGTCACAAGTGGTTTTCAAAATTTAAGTGCCCAAGATCTACTAAAGCCTGACACTGAAATAAATGGCGATATCATTATTTGCGGTGATGATTTGGAGTCAAAAAAATTTACGATGGAATTAGCTGATTGTATTGCAGGGCTACGTGGGGTAGATGGTGGATATTTGGGCAACTCGAAAACAGTTGAAGGACTCACTGCTCTGATCCTATATATCAATAAACAAACAAAGAGTAGAAGCACGATAAAACTATTATGACTTTAAGTTCATCATAGCTTGTAGCTATTGACGACGTTTGATTCAATAAATTCTGGATTTTAGTAGGTTAATTTTAAATATGCCCGAAGAACAAAGATACAGAAAAGAAATAGAAGAAATTTTAGCTAAATCTAGCAAAAAACCTCTACCTAGGAAAAAAAGAAACAGAATGACTGTCTTGACTCCTATTAGGAATAGGGCGATTCAAAACCGAAACTATCGAGGAGGAACTTTACTTAAACCTACAAACCTTCTCCTGCTGGGCGTACTTCTTTTGTTTGCTTCAATTTTCGCTTTAAATATGTACTTGTTTTGGTCAGGTTTAGTAGTAGTGATTTTCTCGTACATATTGTTTTTCAATAAAAGAAAACCAAGGTACGAAAAAAGATGGAGAGGGCATCCTATCGATGACGACGCGAGTACTTCTCGCGACTCACGTAAATGGAATTGGCGCAACAGAAATTAGTTTTTGGCGAATGCATAGATGCACAGTTTAATTACACACCTTGAATGTACTGCATGCGGACTGGCCGTTAAAAGTGAAAAGCTCAATAAGCTTTGTACTGCATGCGGAAAGGTCCTTTTTGCAAGATACGACTTAGAAAAAGCAAAAAATATAATAGATCGTGACAAAGTTTATGGCCGCAGATCGTCAATGTGGCGCTTTAACGAATTAATGCCAATAAAAAGTCCTGAGAATATCGTTAGTTTGGATGAAGGAAATACCCCTTTATTAAGGGCTTCAAGATTGGAATCCTTATTAGAGGCTTCTCAGATTTGGATTAAAGATGAAAGTGCAAACCCAACTGGATCATTCAAAGCTAGAGGACTTTCAGCCGCTGTCTCTAAAGCTCATGAACTGGGCATCAAGAAATTAACGTTGCCCTCAGCGGGTAATGCAGCAGGTGCCTTAGCTGCATATTGTGCTAAAGCTGGTATTGAAGCACATGTTTTCATGCCTAATGATGCGCCTCAAGCAAATAGATTTGAGGCAGAATTGGCAGGAGCAAAAGTAACCCTGGTAGACGGTTTAATTTCTGATGCCGGAGTATTGGCACAAAAAATGGCAAAGGAATTAGAGTTGTTTGATGTTTCGACCCTTAAGGAGCCTTATAGGGTCGAGGGCAAAAAAACGATGGGTTATGAGATTGCATCCTCACTTGGGTGGCGGGTTCCTGAAGTTATTATTTACCCAACTGGCGGTGGTACTGGGATTGTAGGAATGTGGAAGGCATTTGATGAAATGCAATCACTTGGTTGGATAGGATCAGATAGGCCCAAAATGGTAGTGGTCCAGTCTGAAGGATGCGCTCCGATCGTTCGCGCATACGAACAAGGTAAAAAATTTGCTGAGCCTTGGGAGAACGCAAGCACTATCGCTGCAGGGATTCGTGTCCCCTCCGCAATTGGAGATTATTTGATATTGGATTCAGTTCGTAAAAGCGGAGGCACTGCTATTACTGTCTCAGATCAAGAAATTGTAGAAAATATGAAAATCTTCGCCTCTTTTGAAGGTTTGTGGGTGGCCCCAGAAGGGGCTGCAACTTTAGCGGCATATAAAAAACTGCTCTTGTCCGGGTTTTTAACAAAGGATAGTGAGGTTGTGCTCATGAATACTGGTGCGGGTAGTAAATATTTGGATATGGTTGAGAGTTTTGTTTGATCTGGTGGAGATAGGGGGACTCGAACCCCCAACCTCCGCATTGCGAACGCGGCGCTCTCCCAGTTGAGCTATATCCCCTTCAAAACGATATAATGGTAAAACTATAGGTTGGTATCAGTTTTCAGGCAACAATCCCTATTTGTAATTAAAGATCTGTTACCAAAGACAAACGATGCTAAAATAGTCACTAAATTGTTCCCGCGTAGCTCAGTGGTAGAGCGGTCGGCTGTTAACCGATTGGTCGTAGGTTCGAGTCCTACCGCGGGAGCCAAATTACTTCTGCGATTCACACGCCTAGTAAAAGTGCCCCTGTAGCTCAGAGGATAGAGCATTGGTTTCCTAAACCATGTGCCTGGGTTCGAGTCCCAGCAGGGGTACCAGTATATTTCAGCATCCACCTGAAATAGGTTTTAAAAAATGCACTTCGGAATTTATTTTTAATTTTGCTCGAGGACCTTCTACAGTCTGCTCTCCATCAATGACAGCAGCTAATCCAGGCCGGATTCGAGTGCCAGAAAAAATCTCATCCTGAATCCCTGGGAAAAGCCCATTTAATTCAGAAACTGCATCACGGAGTGTAATACCAGCGACTTCAATGCTTTTCGCCCCGTTTGTGAGTTTTCTCATTTCTATCGGGATAAAAAGAGTAGGCATGTTTAATTATTATCTTCAGCGACCTTTTGAACAGCTCTGATTATTTTGTCGTAGCCCGTGCACCGACAAAGATTACCTGCTAACCAAAGGCGAATCCTCTGTTCATCTGGATTGGGTTCTTTTTCAAGTAATGCCTTAGCCGATACCAAAAAGCCAGGAGTACAAATTCCACATTGAAGGGCTGCTTCTTCAAGGAATGCTTGTTGTAAGGGATGCAAATTTCCTCCGTCCTTTGCAATTCCTTCTATAGTTTCAATGGACTTACCTTCAGTCTCCGCACCTAAAACTAAACAAGAATCAACGATCCTTCCATCAAGATTAACTGTACAGGCACCACAATTTCCATCATTGCAGCCCTCTTTTGTTCCAGTGAGTCCAGCTACCTCTCGCAACATTTCAAGCAAACTTTGATGCGGGGAGATTAACAATTCCATATTTTCTTGATTGATTGTAGTTTTAACTATTATTTTGCTTACTGAGTCTATTTCTGTCATCAATTACTCCGAGCACGTTTTAGTGCTGTATTTAGCGTACGCCTTGTGAGAACATTTACTAGTTTTTGGCGAAACTCGATATCGCCGCGCATATCATCTATAGGCGAAGCTGCCGATGCTGCTAACTCTGCTGCTTCGTAGAAGGATTCCTCTGAAGGTTGCTTACCTATTAAAAATTGGTTTGAAGTTTCAGCGACTATAGGAGTAGGACCCACAGCAGCAAGTGCAATCCTTGCAGCCTCTATGGTATTACCATCATCACTTAGCTGTATTGAACTTGCAACTCCGGCTACAGCTATGTCCATTTCATTCCTTGGTATAAATCGTTCGTATGCTGATCCAAAGCCAGACTTTGGGGTGGGTATATTTATGCTTACTAAAAACTCACCTTTCGCTAATATATTCTTGCCAGGACCAGTGCAAAATGCTGCAACTGGAATTGACTTTGGCCCATTAGGCCCAACAATATTTGCAGTTGAGTTATGGACAATTAGAGGGCATATGCCGTCAGCGCTAGGGGTAGAATTGCAAAGATTGCCTCCTAAACTTGCTCGCGACTGAATCTGAATTCCACCAATTAATGAAGCAGCATCCGTAATACCGGGATAATTTGCAACTATTTCTGGGTTTTCATAGATTTGATAACAAGGTACCGCTGCACCTAAAACAAGACTTTCCAGACCAAGAATTAATTTAGTGGTTTCGGCTATATGCTTTAAATCAATTAGCGCGTCTAAATCAAATCTGCCGGTACGGGTTTGAACTAATATGTCAGTTCCACCAGCTAAAAGCCTAGCCCTTTCTCCGTATTCCGACAATAAATTGAGAACCTGGTCAATATTTTCTGGAGCAATGTACTTAAAAGGATGCAATGGAAGCCTCCGTGGAGTTGCAGTATACCGTACTGCATTATCGACAAAGCAGACGAACCTCGCAACCAGCATTATGTTAATTTATTGGTGACTAGCTGAATTTCACTGCCAAACAGGTATTCGAACAATGGTTCCGTTTCCTGCAATGGTTACGTATAAGTAGCCATTTAACCAGCACATATTTGTGACCCGTTCTCCCAATTTGTAGCTTTTGATTAATGAGCCTACAGAGATGTCTACTACGTCGATAGTTCCATTAGTCCATCTTGCAATCCATAGGTTAGAGAATTGGTCAAAAGAAATACCATCCAACGTGTCAGTAGGAAATTGCATTACTATTTTTTTATCTGATAGCAACCCGTCTTCATCAACAGAATAACTAAGAAGCCTATTAGTCCCGGACTCTGCTAAGTATAATTTTGAACCGTCAGGGTGGAATGCAAGGCCATTGGGGAAAGCTAATTTATTGTCAAGGCGAATGACTGTTTTTGCTAATCCATCTTTTGCAGTTTTAATTTTATAAATACTACCTATAGGATTATCTATGCTGCTTCCTGTGGGGTCTGTGAAAACTATATCGCCGTGAGGATCTAGGCAAAGGTCATTGGGCCCTAAATAGGGGCTGCCTTCATATTCGCTAGTTATAATTTCCATTTTTCTGGTCTTTAAACTAAATCGAGTAATTCGCTGACCGCCAAAATCAGCCACAACAATGAAGCCTCTGGGATCATATTTCAAACCATTGGCTTGGCCGCCAGTTTCTGCCCAAACTTCTGGAGAACCACCTGGAAAGTAACGGCCTATTGTGCCTAATCTTTTGTAATTAACGAAATAAATATACCCATCATCTGCAGCAGCTGGACCTTCGGCAAAGGCTATATCCGTTACCACGACCTCAGGTTTTATTGCAGATGGTAATAAAAAGTTTTCTTTTTCTCTCATGAGTTCATGCTACATTATTCTGTTGACACTCGTAATCTATACAAATAGCCTTAGGATAGGTGAATTTAGCTAAGGATAATCATCATGACCTATTTACGAATAATTGCTTGGGATGTCATATTCGCACTTCTAAAAAGAATTATAAATTGGTTTGTGATACTACTAATCACAGCATGGGCTGGCATGCACGTTTGGGCCTTAGTATCAAGGTTGACTGATTTTCCCACAGTTTCATATTTCGCTTGCCTGATAGCAATTATTGGACTGTGGCTAGTGGTATTTCCGCTGATCATTTTAGCCCATAAACTCTACCAGCCTCCAGAAAGAGATTTATTCTCCTAATAACCTCGTCAGGATGCTGGTTGGTTCTACTTTTTCTTGAAAATGCTTAAGGGACTGGTTACTCTCACGGATACATTTGTGCCAACTGCGAATTTAGAATTGGGAGGATGAGGGACGCGCAAAAGCTCCTTACTAGATAGCTGGATTATTATGACTTCGTGGTCACCGTAGAATTCTTTTTCAATAATTTCGCCATTACTATCACCTGATGTAGAAGACATGATTGTTATTGATTCTGGCCTTATTAATACATTAACTTTGCCGTTGACATCGCTATTTGTGAGGTGTTGGCCTATGAAAGTTTCCACCTTGCCATTTTGGGCTATACCTTCAATTATATTTGTGTCCCCTAAGAGGGCAGCAGCATTTAGATTGACGGGATTGGAATACACATCTAACGGAGTGCCCACCTGCACTACATTTCCGTTCAGCATAAGGCCAATTTGGTCTGCTAAAAGGAACGCCTCATCTTGATCGTGTGTGACAAATACGGTTGAGCAGCCTGCCTGCTTAAGTATCAGCTTTACATCACTGCGTAGCTTCTTTCTTAACGCAGCATCTAAATTGGAAAAAGGTTCGTCTAAGAGAAGAATGGAAGGTTCAGGCGCTAAAGCCCTTGCAAGGGCAACTCTTTGCTGTTCCCCTCCTGATAATTCGTGAGGCATTTTGTCATGAAACCTGCTGAGCCCGACCAGTGAAAGTGCTTTTTGTGTACCGTTTTTTATTGATAAGTTCTTATTTCTTTCAACTTTCCTGTTGTTGCGCTTCAGTCCAAATGCAACATTGTCAAAAACTGATAGATGGGGAAAAAGAGCATAGTCTTGAAATACCATACCTACATGTCTTTTTTCAGGCGGAATGAAAGTATCTGAATTGGCAACAACTTCACCATTTAACTCAATATTTCCTTTTTCTGGGCTTTCGAAACCTGCTATTAACCTAAGTGTGGTAGTTTTACCGCATCCGCTCGGACCCAAAAGGGCCATTATGGATCCTTCTTCTACGTCAAAAGATACGTTAGCGACAGCAGGAATTTCACCAAATCTTTTTGAAAGGTTATTAACTCTAAGTGATTTTACGGTTTTGTTATTTTCTAAATCTTGCATGCCGCTACCTATGTTTGTACAACATTATAACAACGTATGTACGAACTATCTTTTTTGGATATCAAACAGCTTTATTTTAGCGTCCATCAGGTAGGTTTTTCCGCAATTTGGATTCATTTAATTTTTCGCGTAATAACTTGAGTTCATGTTCGTGGTGGCTGTTATTAAACCCATTCTTTCGAGTCCTATAAATTGCTAATAAGAGTACAAAAACAAATATTAAAGGAAGTGCATATTTAATATACGCACCATTTAATAAACGATTTATATGATTAATCACAGTTGGCTGAGGTAGTCCTTCTATGAATAAATCGAGGAAAAAACCACCTTCAATTCCCTCAGTTTCTAGAAGTTGGAATTCACGATTTCCAATCTCTGCTCTACCCAGATCGTTTAAATGACTTGATGTACCAATACCAGAGCTTAGCGGGACTACAAACCGAAAATACTCTGCTCCAAATCGCATATTCCTGCTGATGTCAATTTTTTGGCCTTCATATTCAATCCTATATATGAACTCCAGATAGTGAGGTTCATCGGTTGTTGGTGGTATCGGAGTATCAATCGCAAATCCGCGATCAACTTCCAATATTTGACCTCCAATTAAATTTGAACGCACATCCAGATTTTTTGCTCCAATCGGTAAAGCAAACCTTAGTAAATCAGGCATCATCTCGGAATCTTCTAGGAATTTGGGGGAAAATGTGGTGCCACTTTCGTTTTTAATTGAAACTCTCTCAAGAATCTCAATCATTCTATTCTGAGGATCAGTACCCGTAACGATCACATTGTAAGATTCGAAAGTTAAAATGTTAGAAGATTCGTTGGTTTCGTAAACCGTTATTATTATTGGGCTTTGCAGTTCGCCTAAGCTCAGAGATTCTGAATAAGTAACCCCTTTGTACTGGACGCTTATCACGTATACGCGCGCTGGTTCGAGATCAACCTGTTCAAAGCTGAAAGTCCCATCCTGCTCGATTGTCGTGAACCTTTCTTCTATTGAAACTATTCCTTCTAAAACATTTAGCTTTACAGAAGCCTGATCACCCTCTAATACAAAACCAGGCGTTCCATTTAAGACTGTGCCTGATATGTTGTGATGGGTGTCACTGAAAGCTAATCCAGTCGTTAGAAGTGTAATTAGTGATACTAATAATAGAACCGAGAGAGATTTCAACGCGACTCTCCAATTGCGGACTCTAAATCGCTTTGGAGTTCAACTATTTTATTCCTTCCCGCAGTTTGATCCCTTAGCAACGCTGCAGCTTCAAGGCGAAGTCTATCGATTTCAGTTTTATAAGATTCTTCAGAAACGCTTTTTATAAGCCATTCTTGTTGGAGCGTCCTGATTTCTTCATAGATCCTCTCGCGCAACTGTAAAAATTCTAATTCATGATTTTCCAGGAGTTGTTCAACACTTTCGGCTTCACTTTTTTTACGAATCAGTGGTTCGAGTATGAGAAAAAGACAAACAAGCACAAGTAAGGTTGCGAAAATTGATGCCAAAATCAAACTCCATTATTTTCAAAAATCAAGCAATAGCCCTAGGAAGTTTCAATTTGTATATTCTTCCGACTAATTGGCCACAGTGCTAAGAGTGTTCCTAAAATTACAAATGGACCCGCGACCCACATCCACCATACAAGGGGATTAATTAGTAGTCGGAAAACCGCACTTTTCCCATCTGGCTGTAGCTCGCTGAACATTATATAGATATCTTCTTTGGGAGTTGAGTGAATAGCAGCTCTTGTGGATAGCATTGAAAAAGATGGATACAGGGCTTGCCAAGCATTAATCCTTGTTACAAGAGTCCCATTTTTTGAGACTTCCATGAGTGCTGTTCTTTCAGTTCTATCGTTAAAAGGCACAGTGGTTGTTCCAGAAAATTTTATTTGATAATTCCCTATTGTAGCTGTTTGACCGGGGCTTAAAATTACGTCTTTTTCAAGGTTGTAGAACTGCGAACCGATTATACCGAAAGCTAGAAGTACAATTCCTATATGAACAATATAGCCTCCGTACCTTGGCCTATTCCCTGATAACAACTTTATAAAGCTAATTAAGTAATTATGGTGCCCACCAGATTTACTTAATGAAATAGAACCGCGAACCCACTCCTGAGAAATCGAAGCTAGGACAAAAAAACTGGCGGTAAAAGAAATTAGGGCAACTGGTTTATGGATCTTATATAGCAACAAAGTCACAAAAAATACCAGAGTTATTAAAAGAGGAATAGCTAATGCATTGATTACTGACTTCCTTGTAGAACGCCTCCAAGGAAGTAATGGTCCGACTCCCATTAGTACGATTAATACTAATAGCAGCGGACCATTTAACTTATTAAAAAACGGCTCACCTACGGTAAGAGTAGTGCCTGTCCAAAGTTCAGATATTAGAGGAAATACAACACCCCATAAGGTAATAAAAGCTACTGATAGCAAAAGCAAATTGTTAACCAAGAATGAAGATTCTCGAGACATATAAGACTCAAGGCTTGTTTTTGATTTTAAATACGCCAACCTATAGAAAAAAATACCAAAAGAACCAAGCACTGTAATCCCTAAGAAGATAAGAAAAACCCATCCAAGTGTGGATGCACCGAAGGAATGAACTGAAGGGACGGGGCCTCCACGGTTGATAAAAATCCCGAATGCTCCAAGTGAAAAGGAAATATTTATAAGGACAATATTCCATAGACGAAACATCCCTCTTCTCTTTTGAACCATTATGGAATGAATAAAAGCAGTCATGCCTAACCATGGCATGAATGCAGCATTTTCAACAGGATCCCAAGCCCAATAGCCACCCCATCCAAGAATTGTATAGGCCCACCATGCACCGAGTAATAAACCAATTCCAAGCATTGACCAGGCAATTAAGCCCCAAAATCTTCCAGAATCAACCCATTGATCATCGATTTGGCCAGATATAAGAGCTCCCATAGCATTGGAGAATGGTATAGCGATAATTATTAGTCCAGTCATGATTAAGGGAGGATGAATAAACATCCCAGGGTGCGTTAGCAAGGGGTTAATCCCTTTGCCATCTACCGGAGTAGAAGGTAATTGCGAAAAAGGATTGGCAAGTACCGATAGAACCAAAACAAAAAAGCCGATAATTAGTAACAATACTAAGTTTGTAGCAGCGAAATGATTTCCCGTAGAGATTTTTGATCTACTAATTGCAATGGCAGAAACAAATGAAAGAGAAAAAGCTACAAATAGCAAAGAACCTTCATTGCCTGCATAAAAAGCCACCCAAGTGTATATCCTTGGCATAGAAAGACTAGAATGTTGGGCAACATACTTGATGCTGAAATCGTTATTTAAGAATGCTAGCACAAGGACAAGTGTTGCTAAGCCGAGAGCAATTGGAATTGCGAGAGTAGCTCTTTTCCCACTTAAAATCCAACGGTCATTTTGGAATTTGAACCCGGCAAAGGTAATAGAAATGCCATAAACAGCAAGGATTAGCGCTACTATTACCGCCATTGTTCCGAGTTCCGCCATATCTCCTCTTAACAAAACAAAAATATGAATTTAATTAAATCAATCCCTGCCTGATTTCAGCTCTTCATCAACCATGGCTATGAAAGGATCCAATTGTTTTTGAGTATTAATCTCTAGACTACCAGACTGAACAATTGAATCGGGTGTTTTTTTCTTCATGGCTCTTAAGGTCAATATCAGAATAAATAAACCTGTGAATATTGCGAATGGCGGTAGTGCCCAAGCAAGAAGCCCAGCACCTTCAGACGGGGGTTCAGCAAGAATAGACTGACCGTATACTGAAACAAAATAATTTTTGATTTGGTCGGGACTTTCACCATTAGCGAGTTTGTTTCTTATAATGCCTCTCATTTGCTTGGCAATTGTTGTTTGTGATTGACGCAATGTCTCACCAGGGCATATAGGGCACATCAGCTGATTGTCCAAATTAATTGCCTGGTTTTCAAAAGAAGAATCAGGATTATCTAGTTGAGAAGTTTCAGCGTGGGTAGTAGGCAAGCTTAAAATGAAAAAAGGGACAAAAATGATTAAACTTATACGAAGAACAGATTGAGTGATGTGCATATGTTCAAAGCAACTTTAAATCGACTGTTAGTTGCCACCTGAAGCCTGATTCTCAGGAGCTTTTAGTAATGCGGTGCGCTTTTCTGCTTCCAACTCGACCAAGCTGATTAGGCCCCATCTATCTTGATCAGTAAGTAGCTTTCCAAATGCAGGCATATAACCATAACCCTTTGTGAGCGAATGATATGCCTCACCTGAAGTGAGATCCATAATACGTGAACTTGAAAAGGAAGGTGGCTGAGGAGCACCGTATTCTACAAATTTTAACCCAACATACCCATCACCTTCGGCAGTATCACCATGGCAAGACGCACAATTGATGTTATAAATTAGCGCTGCGCGTGATAAAACTTGAGTAGACTTTGATATTGGGTTAGACAAACTAGATGCTTCTGCACGAGATTCTGGCAAGTCGGAAAGACCGCCGCTAATTGGAATGGAATGTTCAGGAGGCAGCATTCTCGGAGGTTCTTGAGATTTGTATGTCTGGTTGTAATGCATCTCCTGGAAAATATCGATTTTGTATGCTCCTGTTGATCTACCCGGATCACCTGGTTCACACGCAATGAGTATTAATGCAGGAAGCATCAAAGCTACTAGCCAAATAAACCTCTTCAAATTCACAGCAAAACGCATGCTAGTTATTTGCCCTCCTGCTTAATATCTTCTGCACCGGACTTTTTAAGGCTAGTTTCAGCATCTTTTGCCCTTGAATCCGGACAAGCAACTACTATACCAATGTACCCTTCGGTAATTCGAGTGTCATAAACTCCAAGACTTCTCTTAGGCAACCTTGATTCAAATAAAATCCCTAAAACTGTAAAGATAATCGCGTGAAGCATGGTTAGCTCATACATAATGACTGTCATTGGCGGAATGCTTAAGATAGGTTTCCCACCAGTAACTAGGGGATAGGAAATTTGAGTACCTGCAGTAAGAAGCAAACCCAGAGCAAAACCAACCATGGCTCCAACTATCGGGAATACATATAGCCGATGTGGTGCTTCATATTCCCCAAACGTACCCTCTGGAAATGGACTTCCTGAATAGACATCGATGTCTTCATGTGGAAAACCATCATCTCGCAAAGCTGTGATTGCATCTGCGGCTTGTTGTGGGTCTTCGAATAAACCCAGTAGTTTAGTATCTGCCATCGCGCCTACTCCTTAACCAATGCTGGGACAGTAACACGTCCTACTTGCACTTCATCAATTAGTTTCTGGCCTTCTTTTTCTTCCCACAAAGGAATTAGTGGTACGAACTTACTGAACATTAATAATAAGAACCCAACTAAAAAGAAAGTAGCTCCAACTATCATGAATTCAATAGGGCTTGGACTATAGGTGCCATACTGAAAAGTAATGGGCCCTTTCCTCATCAGTGCTGGAACAATAATGATCAGCCTTTCAAAGAACATACCAACATTAACTAATAAGCTAGTCCAAAGCATCCATTGCCAGCTTCTTCTTACCCTCCTGATCATCCAAAGGGGAACAGGAAGTGCAAAAGAAAAGAAATAGAAGACAAAGAAGAACCAGCTCCAGGGTGGTTCAAACAATCGTAATATCCAAACAGTGACTTCTTGATCTTCCATTAGCCATAAAGCGAATACAAGCTCTAACCAGAAGAGGAAATGCCATCCAACTGCAACAACCACAAGTAGCCTTGCAAGCCCGTCAATATGTTCTTCCCAGATGTAATTATGTAATTTGAAGAGGCTTCTCATAATGATCATTAGGGTTACAACCGCAGAGACACCAGACAGTACCGCACCGATAACAAAATATGGTGCAAATACAGTGACGTGCCATGCTGGGACTAAGCTAACACCAAAGTCCCAAGAAACTATTGAATGGACAGAAACAAAGACAGGAAGAATTAAAGCAGAAAGCAATATCCCAGCAATCCCTTGTAATTTCCATTGGCGTGGACTCCCATGCCAACCTAGTGATAGAGCGCCATATATAACTTTCCTCCAACCAGTAGACCGATCACGGATGACTGCAAAGTCGGGGATTAGAGCCGTGAAAACAAAAAGCATACTGCTGGTTAAGTAAGTAGTGATAGCAACTGGGTCCCAAACTAAAGGAGACCGAACATCTGGCCAGATTCCTCGAGCAAAGTCATAAGGTAGTACCCAGTAAATAATGCGCCAAGGACGGCCTGCGTGAATTACCGGCATTAATAGAGAACACATTAACGCAAAAACAGTCATAGTCTCGGCAGCACGAACCATCGGCCTACGCCACTCAGCTTGACTTAGCCGTAAAATAGCAGAAATCATTACACCAGCATGACTAATACCAACCCAGAAAATGAAGTTGGTAATAAAGAAACCCCACATCACAGGCCTATTGAGCCCGGTTACTCCTAAACCTTGATTTATAAGATAGCCGGCGGCACTCAAACCAATTGCAACAAATACGCTGCATATTGCTAGAACAACAAGCCACCTGAGCCTAAGGTTGAAAACATTATCCAGAAGCTCTTCATTAATTTGTGCGTCTGTTACTACTCGCCTGTAATACATCTTTATACCTCTCGCCTAGGTTGACCTAATGCGATTTGGCTATCACCCTTACCCATCGCCCATAAAAGCGACGTACTTTAACTAATCTTAAACCTTCACCAATTTCCCAGATTGAAATTACTGGGATGACTTTGCTGGCCAACAAGAAGATCAATGCAGAAGCACTAATTGCGCCTACTGACATCATTAGATCGCCTAAGTTTGGCATTAGCATTCCAGAGGGAACCTCATGTAAGTAATGATTCCCTAACTCAGAATCTGGAACCGAAGATGCAGAAACGTATATGCGCATCATGTTTAGCCAGGATCCAATAAGTATGAATACGGCTACTAGAGTTGGGCCCCAAACACTTTTTCGTACAGGATTCCAAATCAAAGCCAGCATAGGCCCTAAAAAGTTCAAAAACAATGAGGCCATGAATACTTCACGATAAGGCCCTAAGAACAATAACTGAAGAACGTTAACTTCTCCGTCTGTTCTGCCGTACCAAAAAGTTAAGAAACTAGCCCACCAAAAATAAAACCATAAAAGTGAAAAAGCCAAAAGTGGCTTCGAGAGAGACCAAAATTGATCAGTCCCGATGTAATTTGCATAACCTCCTGTTTGTCTCAAAACGAACATAAAGACAATCAGGGTCGCTACGGCCCCTTGAAGCCCTACTAAAGTAACGGTTGCTGGGAAAATAGCATCTTTTAATCCAGGAACTTGACTAGCATGAAAGTCTGACGAAAACATCGTCTGGACTAAAGGGTAACTCATGAGATAAATGGCACCAAATGTAAGAACACCTAAATATTGCATTTTCCAAGCTCTCAAATTACCAATCCAGCCTAAGGACAAAGCAGAAACCAACCTTTGCCTCCATGATGGCTGCAGATGATCACGCGCAGCGGCAAGATCAGGAAGAGCTATAAAATGGAGAAGCGCCAGACCTGCTAAGACCATTGTCCCAACACCAACATACTGCCAAACATCTGGGGCTCCCAGTGGGAAATTAAACCAAAGATCAGGAACTCTTTTTTCTGGGTCAGTTAAGCTATCAGGTAAAGTTTGCAAAGCGGGAATCAGGATTATAAGAATTATAATTCCGGATAATGCATTCAATTCCGCAATCCTCGTAAAAGGTCTACGGAAATGAGCTTTTGTCAGTCTTAAACCCGCAGAAACTATGGGAGTAGCAGCAAACGTGGTTAATAAAAACGCCATGGTGCCAATTAGGTATCCCCAATCCTTACGATCATCCATACCCTCACTTAATCGAACCACAAAAGCTATAACACCCAAAAATGTAAGAGTGGCAAAGATAGCAACCCAAATCCAATATCGCGAACCAATCTCTTGATATCGACTAAGGGCGTCCCTTGCAACTTCTTGGTGGCTAGGTGGCTCTGGTATGGGGTCGTGATGATGGTTACTTTGCATGCGCATCTACCTTCTTAAGGTAAGTTACATTTGGCTTAGTGCCGAGTTCTTTCATTACTGTGTAATTTCGATCATCGTTTAGGAGTTCAAAAACTTTACTATTCGAGTCATTTAAATCTCCAAATACAAGTGCGTTTGTTGGACAAGCCTGTACGCAAGCAGGAGCAAATGAACCCTCAGCAGGGTTACTACCAGACCTGGTTGCTCTTCTAATTCGCTGGACGCACATTGTGCATTTTTCCATTACGCCACGACTACGTATAGTGACATCTGGGTTAAGTTGATTTCGAAGGTCTTCTGGCCAAACTGGTTCCCAAAAGTTGAAACTACGAGCATGGTAGGGGCAGTTGTTAGCGCAGTAACGAGTACCTACGCATCGATTATAGACCTGGACATTAAGACCTTCTTGGTTGTGATAAGTAGCATAGACAGGGCAGACTGGTTCACATGGAGCATTTTCGCAATGCTGACAAAAGAGTGGAATAAACCGGGCTTTAATATCGGGAAACTCACCCTCCCAATATCTCTCCACTCTGATCCATGAGATTGCGCGACCTTGGTTAAAATGAGTCTCGTTGTTGATCGGTATATTATTTTCGGACTCACAGGCGATAACACAGCCTTGGCACCCAGTGCAGCGATCTAAATCGACCACCATTCCCCAGCTTGTATCTGTTGGTCTCTTGGCTAAGTCTCTTTCTAAGTCTGGTGTTGATACCATATCCGATGCCTCATATTTATTTTATTCATCATATNCTCTAGTGATGTGAGTCCAGAGTTACGATTCCGATTATTTTCTGATCATCTAACTGAACAGCAGGAACTTCACCTTCTAATGAAGGCAGCTTTGAACGTTTGTTAGTTTTTGCTAANCGTACTTTTGTTGCAGACCAAGCAAATGCACCAGTGCTTTTGTCCTCNGCAGCGCGTAGAACTTGAAAGATATTGGCACCTCTANNAGATGCAAAGCTGGTGAATTCTTTATGGCCCTGGCCAAATGGGACACCCACAATATCTGGAGGGCATGCAGGATTAACATAAACTGCGGCTTGAATGTATTCGCCAGTAGAGGATTCAACCACCACTATGTTTTCAAACTTAAGTCCTAAGCTTTCCGCAGTTTTAGGATTAATTTCAACCCAAGTNTGCCAAGCTACGGTAGTAATTGGATCTGCNGTAGATTGNAGCCAGGGTAAATGAGCCAATTCACCTTTCCCTAAAGCTACTGTTTCAAAAGGAACAAGNGTGAANGGAAAACTANCAGTGTTGGATCCNAAATCTGGCTTTGGTAGTAATGTAGGAACCCTNGGAANATTGGTAGAGGATGCAGGNCTATCTTTAAGATCCCACCAACCACCTCTCTCTAACGTCTTTTTCCAGAACTCTTCGAACGTAAGAGCCTGAACGGAGCCACTGTTTCTTTGATGAAAAGACTTTGCTTCATCTCTTACTACATGNCTCATAGTAGGCCATGGCAACGCAGACTCCAGGCCNAAGTCCTTACCTACCTGNAGCAAAACATCACCAAAGCTCATGGTATCCCNGAATCTTCTAACGACAGGTTGCTGGAACCCTATNGAAGTGTAACCAGGNCCTGGGTCAGGGGTGTCAGACCCCCATTCTTCCAAAGTTGTGTGCCCNGGCAAAACCAAATCNGCAATAGCAGTTGTCTCGTCAGGGAAAGAGGAGAAACTAACAAGGTTAGNTACTTTTGAAATTGAGGACTCCGCATTTAGTTCACCCGGCAGTCCGTAAACAGGATTGGCATCTTTTATTANAANGGTTTCTACCTCACCTGANCGCATTAGCTCAAGCTCCGATTTCCANTCTTTCAGAGATGATGGACGGATNCGGGTAATGTTTGANGATGAATTAAGAATTACTCCACCTGTTTTATTNACGGTTCCTGCCAAATGGTTGAGNACNTAGATAGCCCTGAGTGATTCGCTTCCATTGGTATGCGCACCGGCNGAACCCCCACCAATCGCAAGGGAAGGCCCNTTGTGTTCNTCTGCAAACATNCGAGCAATTCTTGTAATGCGATCTGCTGGAACTCCNGAANATTCAGATANATCGCCAGGTCTGAAACCNCTGTANGCNNTAAGNCCTCGCCCGCCNGTTAGTTTTGACACGACAGTGCTNTCAACTTTNCCATCCTCAATCATGACGTGAGCTATGGCCATAGCTACCAGNCCTTCNGAACCTGGATTTACNTAAACCCATTCATCAGCTGCGGCTGAAGTAAGAGAAAANCGAGGTTCAAANTGTACTAATNGGCCTCGATGTTTTCTATTTTTGCCTTGCCGAAATTCACCATAACCACTTGAAAAGTGAGTTGGAGCACCCCAAGTCCCTAAGAAATCACTGCCGAAGGAAAGAATAGTACCTGAATTGGCAATATCAAAGTCTGGCAAAGCATCTTCACCAAACACGTCACTAATTGCTTTGTAAAGAGGTGCTTCACCTAATGGGTCAAATGCTAATACCTTTGTTCCATGAGACTCAGAAAATGTTGATGCTACTTTTGCGATCGCGCCTCTGAGTGATGGAGTGATTAATCTAGTTTTTGCGGGATCTGAACTCTGTAGAATTTCTTGAAGCCTTTGTAATGCCTCTGGCCATCCAATTCTCCTGAATGGGCCTCCCTTACCAGTACGCACCATCGGTTGTTTTATTCGGTCTGGGTGGTATAACTCTTGGAGGAGGGCTTCAGTACGTAAACCATGCCGACCTAAAGATCCTCCNGTAGGATCNGCATTAAGAGGGTAATCAGGATTTCCTTCGATTTTTTTGGCACGGCCTTCCATCACNCTTACTAGGANACCNTCACTNCNNCCTAAGTTCTGAGCAGTAGTCGCGTAATAATTGTCCCTTCCAGTNACAAGATCCTCAGGCAATTCCAGAGAGCTTTGAACAACTATTTCTTCCTGAGGAACAGTGCAGCCNTTGAAAACNACTGCACCTATGCCAGTTGCACCTGCCCATTTTAGGAATTGTCTTCTAGAGAGTGACATCAGTTAGCCTCATTAATAATGACATGTTGCACAATCAGTAGGCGCATTCAAATCACGGTGACAATCCACGCAGTCACGCATTTTGAGATTACGCACTTGTTTTACCACTTCCATTTCACTAACGTTGCCGTGGCACGTTGAACAGGTTANACCNGCACTAATATGAGGCTCATGTATAAACTGTACATGGTCAGGCATACGNTGGACTCTCATCCAATCTATAGGNGCGGGAAGCACTTTTCCATCATCAGATCCATAAAATGCTGTTACCAACTTAGCAATTTCTTGCTCCGCATCAGAATTAGAGGAACGAGAACCATCAATTCTACCGAAGTCATGGCAGAATAAACATTGCTCAACCGCGGGCACTGTAGCAGCCTCATCAGTGCCAACAGTCCTATGGCAAAATTGACAGTCAAGCCCAGCATCCTGAACATGAACGGTATGTGGAAAAGCAATGGGTTGTTCTGGACCATCAGAAATTCCAGCTACGTCAAAAATTCCTGAAGGTTGGCTCCACCAAGCCTGTATGAAGAAAATGGCAACGAAAAGGCCTACTAGTGCTACCACTAGGCCAATTAAAGGAACGGCGATTTTTATTGCTAATTTATTCATTTCAAACGGCAAGGCAAAGATCTACTATTGCAAGCCCTTGTTGAAGATCTCCTTTAGAATATCGAGTCTATTAATAAAAATAACGACACTAAAAATTGAAAGGGCTAAAAAGAATAAAGCCGCTCCATATAACGGTGGTTTAACGATCCTCATGGCAGATTCAGGCAATTCCTTGGTGAACCCTAACGAAGGTACTATCGCGTACGCAAGCAAAAGCGTGTGTGCCAATGCGGCCATGGAGACAAAAAGCCACCATAAAGGAAGAAGTAGGCCACCGACCCGCTGCCAATCTAGGGCAGTAATGAAGGTAGGGTCGGTACTCAAGCGAATCCTCCGAAGGAACCTGTATTTGGTAAAGGGCATTAATAGGAACAACTAATCCAGCCCCAATCNCGAACGTTAAACCTCTTTGGGGAGGCTAGTCAACATACTTTCATTAAACGTTTTTCTCATTTGCGAATGAATGGAGCGGATTTAGAAAAAAAAACGACAATAAAACCAAATAAATTAATAAGAAATACGTACTATTAGATGGTAGAGACCTTGCATTTCTAATGGCTATCGGTAAAATCCTATTTGATTTTGGAGATGAGTCATGGCACAGAATTCCGCTAGGGATTTAAGATCCGACCGAAGAGGCTTTTTGAAGAAAGTAGCCTTATTAGGTCTGGCAGCTTCAGCTCTGGGAATTCTTTCCCGAAGACCTTTTGGAGATCCAAGAAGGAAAACCCGATCAATACCTTCTGAGTTACCTGGTGCTGGTTCAATTTTCCAACCTCGCGGCGACACTAGGCGCTCATAATTCCGATAACATGTCTCGTTTCGTAATAATTTCTCCGAAACACTTCATTTAGTTTGACAATTTTGCGTAAAGCGTCGTAAAGTCCTGTCTAGATGGATTGAATGGAGGCCTGTCACGGACGATTTAAATACCCAAATCATTTCTGCTTTGCAAAACGATGGCCGGGCATCCCATGCTAGTATGGCTAGGGATTTAGGCGTTAGTGAAGGTACTGTCAGGCGCCGTTTAACGAAGCTCATAGATGACAAAATCATTCGGGTTGTTGCTATTGCTGAGCCTGAACAAATGGGGTTTCATACTTCTGCATTTATTGGCCTGCAAGTTGACCCTTCAAGAGTTGAGGCAGTTGCTCAACAGCTCGCTTCTCTTCCTGAGACTGAGCATGTAGCGATCACCACCGGAAGCTATGATATTTTTATATGGGTGAACCTACCTAGCTCCGAAGCGCTTGCTACATTTTTGCATTACAAAGTTGGTACGGTTGATGGAGTAAGGCATACTGAAACATTTGTAAGCCTTGAAACCAAAAAGCGTGTTGCAAGACTTAGCGGGCCTTAAGCTTAAATTTTTTAATCTGATCGTTGACACTGTAAATTGCTATGGATAGCATAATTTTGGGCCGAGGTAGCTCAGTCGGTAGAGCACAGCACTGAAAATGCTGGTGTCCCCAGTTCGATTCTGGGCCTCGGCACCATTTTCAATAACAACCAAATAAGATAGTGGT
>PBEP01000002.1 GCA_002719775.1 Chloroflexota bacterium
CACCAGTGGTAGCGAACTCACGCCAGCGCTCCATATCAGAAACGCCAATGCCTAAATAACCAAAAGCAGTAACACCCATCTCAATCCTCCCCCGCTATAAAGCAAAATGGAATATGCGCGCAGATACTAGCATGATACACAAAAAAGTACTAAAAGCTCACATTTCACTATTTAAATAATTCTACGGCTAGATATACCTGCCTCTTGATTAAGTTCTTCTGTTAATTTGCCATCAGAAAAGAATTCTGCGTAAACCTTATTGAAAAGTTCTGGCCTATCTGTTTGTCCTTGGTGTCCAGTTTCTGATGGGTAATAAAATTGAATATTCGTAAGCACGCGTTCTTGCTCATATGCTGCACTAAGAGGAACTAGGACATCGTCAACGCCGAAAAGATAAATCCCCGGGATATCCGTTACATCGAGTTTACCCACTAAGTTAGCTCTTTGAGCATACCTAGGAATAGACCACATATTTTTGTTGAAACCAGCAGCTGCTTTATAAGATTCTAATTGATTATTAGCGAAAAGAGTCCTCATCGAAATCAAATCATCACTAATGGCTTCTTTCCGGTAAATAATAGATTCCATCATTGAGCGCATTGTTTCTTCTTTTCCGTCCCAAGGAGGAGTAATTAAACCTGGATGCCTTTCTCGTGCCTTTCCATCTTTGTCGAGGCCAAGCGGGGCATGAACACTAAAACTCGCAATCAAAATAAAGCTACTTACTCTTTCTGGGTGTTCAACGACATACTGTGCCGTAACACCGGCTCCTTGAGAGTTTCCCGAAAGATGGAACTTTTCAATTCCTAGTGCATTTACAAAGTCATGTACATAGTCAGACCAGCTGAACATTCCATAATGTGGCCAGAATTCCTGGCGTGTGTCGGCCAAGCCAAATCCTGGTCTATCGGGAGCATAAACCCTGAACCCTCTCGCAGCCAAATAAGGAATCATAAATCTCCAACCTGCTATACCTGATGACCCAGGTAAGCCCCCATGGAGCAGCACTACGGATGGTCCAGTTTCGCCAGCCGTAGCATAGTGAGCCAAAGATCCGTTCGATAAACGTACCCATCGACTCGCTACACCAGGAACATTTAAAAGTCCTTCTTCTGATGGAGCCATGTTTTCTCCTTAGTCTTAGCTTAATCATTGCCTAGGAAGTCTAGTATCAAGCGATTAAATTCCTCAGATTTCTCATATTGTACCCAATGTCCACATTCTGGAAAAATGTGGACTTGTGCGTCTGGAATTCTCCACAGAAGATTCAGTGAAAAGTCTAATGGTGAAAACCTATCATCCCTACCCCATATTATAAGGGTCTTAGCCTTAACTTCAGACAATTCTGGGGTAAGGTCAGGGATATATCTATTAACTGATTTAGCCCTAGCCTCAATATGCTCAGGGTGACTTAATGCAGCCTTCTGTCGCATGTCGATTAATTCTTGAGTTTTCAATTCTTCTCTGAAAACGAATAAATCAACTATTTTAGCCATCTGCTCACGAGTTTGGTTAACCCACCAATCATTTAGTGCTTTAATACCCTCAAGTGGCCTAGGAACAAAATAACTGGGTCCATATCCTGCAGGTCCCATTACGATCAACTTAGATATGCGTTCTGGATAATCAATAGCGAAGCGCAGTGAAGTAGCTCCTCCATATGAATTACCTATAAAATGTGCTTTTTGTATACCTAAAGTATCGAGTAATTCCTTTATTACACGAGCGTTATACTCAGTTGGGTCCCCATCGAATATTACTGGATCAGACTTACCAAATTGCGGCAAATCAAGCAGAATAGTCTTGTACTTAGATGAAAAAGGTCCCATATTTGTCCTGAAATTACTCCACCCTGATGCCCCAGGACCGCCTCCGTGTAGCATTATTACTGCTTCACCATCACCTGCCAAATTGTAATGCAATTTTATTTGGCTCAGATTAGCGTAGTTACTTGTATTTTCTTCAGTTAGTAATTTTTCTTCCATCTTAGCCCCCTTAAGCATCGTTCAAATTGTTGTAAAAGGATGTTATTATTTATCTGGAAATTCCAGCTTTTAAATTATCAATTACACCTCTAATAGTATCTACATGCACAGAATAGTTGGTTCCTATATGGCGACCTCTATCCGTGCCAAAACCCGCCCTAACCATACCCACGAGCTCACCAGAACCATTCAACACAGGTCCTCCACTATCACCCGGATCGACTGGCGCATCCATAACTATTTCGACTGCTCCACCAACATCAATCAGTACTGCCATCGCACCAATATTTGCCGGAGCAGACCCTACAGATCCATCAGATTTAACTCCAAGGTCACCTGAGTAACCCATGGCCATCAATGGAGATGCAGAATTATTATTAGTGATCGAGCCGAGCACAAATGGTTCAGCCCTTGAATCCACTACGCCTTCTCTTACAGTGTATTGAATCAGTGCAATATCTCTAATTTGATCTGTTGCAATGACTACCCCAGAAAAAGGAGGTAGTTTTGTCTGCCTTATTACGACCTGACTCATTGATCCTACTACATGCTGATTTGTAACAATATAACCAGGCTCAAGTAGCCATCCTGAGCCTCTACTTGAGCCTGCCTCTATCCAAAAAACAGCAGGATAAGTTCTTAACCATATTTCATTAAAGTTAACCCCTGGAGTGGGAGTTGGAAATGGAGTGGGGAAAATCATTGCAGTAGGTGTCGGTTTCAGCTGTTCCAACTTAGTCACAGTATCGAACGCAGTCTTTTCAGCAATCTCTGCTACCTGATCTTCAGTAACCCCAGGAGTGGGAGTTGGAAATGGAGTCGGAAAAAGTATTGCCGTAGGTGTTGGACTCATTTGATCCAACTTAGTCACAGTATCTAGCGCTACTTTTTCAGCAATCCTCGTTACCTCATCTTCCGTAATGCCGGGTGTGGGAGTTGGAAATGGTGTTGGAAAAAAAAATGGTGTAGGCGTGGCTCTCGCTGAAAATTTTGCATCAATAAGTTTTTGTGATTCGTCTTGCACCAACAGCTTCAACTCATTTTCATTAGGCCCACAGGCCAACAATAAGAATAATGCGGCCATCGCAAATATGATTTTATTGCTTTTGTAGATTTGCATTTTTTGAAGTGTTCATAGTTTTGCAAGAATGTAAAAATTTAGCGGGTGGTGGGCCGGGAAGGACTCGAACCTTCACCCAGTCGGTTATGAGCCGACCGCTCAGCCTTTGAGCTACCGGCCCGCATTATGTACATTATGCCTTATTCGTTGAAATGTAGTAACAACAGAGGCTAATCTGTCTCAGGCCCCAAATGCCCGAGCTCAGTTGAAAGTCTAGACTCTGTAATATTTTGTTTTTCCAATAACTGGCTTGCAACATCTTCCGATGATCCTAAAATTGCCAGCAGCAACTGACCTGTGCTAACAAGTTTTTCCTCAGCAGTTGTCATTTTGGAAGCTTGTTCAATAACCCTCTGAACTCTACGAGTCATTCCAGTGCTGCCTGTATAAAGAGAACCACGCCTACCTATGACACCTTCAATTTGACTAATTAATCCCGTGATTTCTACACCTAAATTAACCAATGCCCTGGTTGCTTGGGATCTTTCCTCGTATGCGATTGCCAGTAGCAAGTGTTCGGTTCCCATATATGCATGCTCAAACTTTTTAGCTTGAACCTGCATCTGAGACAAAGCTCTCCATGCAGAAGGAGTGAAACGTCCAGGAACTCCCCGGACAGGCTGGCCATCGGGAGATGCTGATTTATCCTCACCAATTCCCAAACCAGGGAGACGCCTCATATCAAACCCACCGAGTAATAAAGATCCAAGGCAGCATGCCATAATCATGCGTGATGGCATGACAAGTAAAAACTCAGGCAACCCAGCAAATGTATCAAAACCGTAACGCCGAAGGGGCATCAAAAGAATTATCAGCAGAGGAACACAAACTAATACATAAACAATCCAAGCAAACTTAGGAATTATTATTTTTGATTGTTTCAGCCCTACAAGAGTCACTCCTCCAGATATTAAACCTGCCAACGCGATCAACAAAGAAGCGATGTGCGCATTACCAGAAGAAACTCCGGTAGGTAGTGGGCCATGGCCCAAGCCATTATCAAAATTAAAAGCAAGCCATGAAGTGAAGAAAATTACAGCCAAAACTACTACAGCAATCGTAATTGCTGTCATCGCTTGCCATTTTCCTGTCTTATCTATCATCCTATATAAGCCTTCGATTCATTGTATCAATTCTACGCTTCAGCAAAGAACTGCTCAACATGTTAGCTGAACTTAAAGGTACATATTAGAATCTATAGTACATGCAATGCATATTTTAAACATGTAGTTACCCATCATAGGAGTGTCAATAATGAACCGAGAAGATTCAATGAGAACCGAAAAGGACACGATGGGGGAAATGTTAGTCCCCTCAGATGCCTACTGGGGTGCTTCAACACAAAGAGCGGTTTTAAATTTCCCCATCAGCCAACTCAAGTTCCCAAAGGAATTTAACCATATTTTAGGAAGAGTAAAGCGTGCTGCAGCTAAAGCTAATTTTGAACTTGACAAGTTGGATAAGGAGATCTCTGAATTAATAGTTCAAGCAGCAAATGATGTAGTGAAAGGTGACCTAGATGATTATTTCGTAGTTGATTTATTCCAAACAGGCTCAGGGACGTCAACAAACACTAATGCCAATGAAGTCATAGCAAATCGTGCTTTTGAAATTGGGAATCGTGTTTTAAAAGTTCACCCTAATGACCATGTAAATATGGGTCAATCATCAAATGATGTTATACCTACTGTCAGTCACCTAACTGCTGCACAATCTATAAATGAACAGCTGATTCCTTCACTTGTTCAACTGAAGTTAAGTTTAGATGCAAAGTCTAGCGAGACTTGGGAAATCATTAAAACAGGAAGAACTCACCTCCAAGATGCTACTCCTATTCGATTAGGCCAGGAATTTCTGGGTTATTCTCAACAGATTGAACTATCGATAAACAGGTTACATGCAATTTTACCAGAGCTTTGCCATGTGGCTTTAGGAGGTACTGCAGTAGGAACAGGCGTTAATACGCACCCTTTATTTGCTGGAAAAGTTTGCAGCATTTTATCCGAAGAATTATTTCTACCGGTTAAGGAAACTCCTTACCACTTTCAGGCTCAAGGAACGCAGGACACGATGCTAGCAGCAAGTGCGGCTATTAGGAATGCGGCTATTTCAATTCAAAAAATAGCAAATGATTTGCGTTGGCTTGCTTCCGGGCCTAGGGCTGGATTAGCTGAGCTTGAATTGCCCACAGTTCAACCAGGTTCATCAATCATGCCTGGTAAAGTCAATCCAGTCATTGCGGAGTCCGTTGTCCAAGTGGTGTGCCAAGTGATTGGTAACGATGCTGCAATTGCTGCAGCAGCCCAAGGCGGGTATTTAGAATTGAACACCTATTGGCCAGTAGCTGCATATAACTTACATCAAGCTTCTCAGCTTTTGGCTTCTGCAACTTCAAACTTTGTGGATCAGTGTATAGACGGAATCAAAGCTACAACAAATGGTCCTGAGTCAGTTGAGCAAGGCCTTATGCTTGCAACTGGCCTAACACCTGCCATTGGATATGATAAAGCTGCCTCTATCGCTAAAGAAGCAGCAGCTACGGGTAGAACAATAAGGGAACTTGCACGTGAAAATACAGATTTGAGTGAAGACGATATTAATAAACTCTTAGATCCTATGAAAATGACTGAGCCAAGTCCATAGTGATACCCGTTATAATTTGAGAGGCAAATATGAATTCATCAACTTACAAATATATAGATGATAATTTCAATCAGACAATTTCTGACTTAAAGCGGTTGGTTGCTCAGCCAAGTATCAGCGCTCAGAAAGTTGGGATTACTGAATGCGCTGAAATGGTAGCTGAGGAACTAACTAACGCGGGGCTTATAGCTAAAATTCTACCAACTTCAGATCCTGCATATCCAGTTGTCATTGCTGAAACTCCGGATGCTGATTCAGAAAAAACCCTACTTTTCTATAATCACTACGATGTTCAACCCCCCGATCCGCTTGATGAATGGGAATCTCCTCCCTTTGAACCTTTCGAGAAAAATGGGTACATATTTGGCCGAGGAATTTCTGATGATAAGGGGCCGTTTATAGCCAGACTTGCTGCAATTAAAGCATTGTCAGCTACCACGGGTCTACCACCTTTGAAAATACGTTTTTGCCTCGAAGGAGCAGAGGAAATCGGGAGTCCTGGTTTCCATGAATTCTTAGAGCAAAACAAAAACCTCCTAAAATCAGATGCCTGCATATGGGAAGGAGGGGGCGTAAATTGGGACGGCCGGCCGCTTATTACGCTAGGAGTAAAAGGTCTTCTATACGTTGAGCTTGAATGCCGCGCAGCATCAAGAGACTCACATTCATCTTACGCACCAACAGTTCCAAACCCAGCTTGGAGGTTAATCTGGGCACTCTCGTCGATCAAAGGAATTGATGAGAAAATTAATATACGTGGATTTTATGACAAAATCCGCCCTCCTCTTCAAGCGGAAATTGATGCTTTGAATTCATTACCAGACACAGATAGTGAATTCAAAAAGGATTTAGGAGTTGAGGTAGCTTTGGGTGAAGCTACAGGTTTTGAGTTCAGAAGGCGAATGATTATGGATCCTACCTGCAACGTAGCAGGTATAGTCGGCGGATATATTGGGCAAGGAGCTAAGACGATTTTACCGGCCACTGCTAAGGTAAAAGTTGACTTTCGCCTGGTTCCTGATCAAGATCCAAAGGACGTTTTAAACGGGCTTAGGCAACATTTAGATGAAAATGGCTTCAGTGATATCTCAATTAATGTTTTTACTAGTCAGCACCCTTCAAGAACGCCTCTAGAGGATCCTTTTGTAAATTTAGTCGCTTCGACTGCCGAAACAGTATACGGGTCAAAGCCATATATCCAACCCAGCATGACAGGTACTGGACCCCAATATCCAGTCCAGCACATACTTGGAGTCCCCGTGGCTTCATGTGGAATTGATTACCCAGGTAATCGAATTCATGCCCCTAATGAAAATATCAACCTTGATTATTTTAAATTAGGAATCATGCACACCGCAGAACTCATAAATCAATTTGGCAGTTTGGGCAAATAAATCAGGGTTTATTAAGTGATTCCTTCATTAGCAGAAAAAGAGATTTCCATATTAGGTAAACGTTACCTTCCAGAGCTTGAAATTTCTTTAAAAAGTAAAATACCTGTTTCTAATTCCAAATTTTTTGGCTCAATGAGATATCACCTTGGATGGGAAAGTTTTGATGGCACTCTGGTTAGCTTGGATACGGGGAAAAGGCTCCGCCCTTTACTTTGTTTAGCTAGTTGTGAAATAAGTGGTGGGAATTGGAGGAGCGCAATACCAGCAGCTACCGCTTTGGAGTTAATACATAATTTCTCCCTCTTACATGATGATGTTCAAGACGGCGATCGTACTAGAAGAGGAAGGGCAACAGTCTGGACAATTTTTGGCATTGGTCAGGCCATTGCAGCTGGAAACGGGATGAGAGTAGTAGCCGATCAAACAATGTTTGGGGTAAATAATTCAAACATAGCTCGTACTAGTGCAATTGCTGCAAGTGAAGAATTGACTTTGCGGTATCTGGAAATGATTGAAGGTCAATATCTAGATATGTCCTTTGAGTCAGCAAACACCATTAGTACTGACCAATATTTAGATATGATTAGCAGAAAAACTGGGGCTCTTATTGAGGCTTCTATGCATATCGGCTCTATTATTGCTACTGGAAACAAAGATTTTGCTCAAACTTTTGGAAAATGCGGAAGAAGTTTGGGACTTGCATTTCAAATAAGAGATGACCTACTGGGAATATGGGGAGACCCAAGTCTTACCGGCAAAGCTGTAGGCGCTGACATACGTAGAAAGAAAAAATCTCTACCTATAGTTTTTTTATTTCAGCATGCTAGTAAGGACGATCAGTGTTGGTTATCTAACGCATATAAGAAAGATACGGTTTCTGAAAGTGAAGTTTTGGATATTCTTGAGCTAATGGAAAAATTGAAAGTTAGAGAGTATGTCCAAAAAGAAGCAGAGAAAAATGCTGAAATTGCAATAAATTCTATCTCAAGGCTCGGCATTTCCCATGACTCATTAAAGTCAATTGAGGCAATTGCTAAATTTTTTACAACACGGAACAAATAGAGGAAATTGTAAGCCTTGATCGATTGTGCTAGGGTCTAGGCTTGTTGGTGTAATACTTTTCTTTGGAGGATTTCCTGGTCAATGACTACCAATGCTCTGGCCTCAACAATTGTTATTGACACCGACAAAGCTCCTCAGTTCATTGATATTACTGAACGAGTTGTAGAGCATGTTAAATCTTCAAACGTTCTAGAGGGCATCGTAGTTGTGTATTCAATGCACACGACTGCTGCAATAAAAATCAATGAATATGAACCGCTTCTGATACAAGACATGGAAGACTTCCTGTCTAAATTAGCATCACCAGATGCCTATTACCGCCATAATGATTTTGGCATTAGGACAGTCAATATGGGCGATGATGAACCCCCGAACGGTCACGCACATCTACAGCACCTATTAATGAGCACTAGCGAAACAATTCCAATTGCGAATGGTGATCTTCAATTAGGCGAGTGGCAAAGAATTTTCCTACTAGAGCTCGATGGCACGAGACCTAGAAAACGAAGAATTCTTATTTCTGTCGTAGCATATAACTACAGTAAATGACTAACGTGGCGCCATCCACTTTTCTTGTTAAAAATGCATACAGGGAATGCGAGAAAATTGCTCGCAGCCATTATGAGAATTTTTCTATTGGAACGTTGATGTTGCCACGAAGTATAAAACCTGACCTATTTGCTATTTATGCATTCTGTAGAAAAACTGATGATATCGGTGACGCTGCAAAAGGCGATAGGTTGAAGGCCTTAGATTCATGGGAACATCAGGTCTTAGATTTCAAAAATACAGTTTCAAAAGACCCTATTTTAATTGCTTTACACGAGACAATTAAGAGATTTTCTATCCCTATCGTGCCATTTTTAAAGCTGATTCAAGCAAATAGAATGGATCAGCAATATGTTCGTTTCCAAACCTTCAAAGACCTTGAGTACTATTGCGACCACTCTGCTAATTCAGTAGGTGAAATGGTATTGCATGTGACTGAAAGCTATTCAGAAGAGAATCTTTTGCTGTCAAACTACACCTGCACTGCTCTTCAACTCACAAACTTTCTACAAGATGTGAAACGGGATCTTCTAATGGACCGAATTTATTTGCCTTTAGAAGACATGACTAGATTTCAATATGCAGAAGAAGATCTAAAAAATAGCGTGCTCAATAACCACTTCCGTGAATTGATGGCATTTGAAATATCTCGAGCAAGGTTATTATTCGAATCTGGATATGGATTAGTTGAACGTATCAGCGGTAAATTCAAACTCGATATTGCTCTATTTTCCAGAGGTGGTTTGAGAATTCTGGAATCTATCGAAAATCAAAGCTTCGATGTTTTTTCGAAGCGTCCAACTATATCATCCCGTGAAAAGTTTCAATTATTTGTTACCTCTTTACTCAAAATGCTGTCGCGCAGGAGACCATGAGTTCAAAAGCTATAGAAACACTTAAAGAATCTTATGCTTATTGCCAGCGTCTTACAAAAAAAGAGGCTCGTAATTTTTATTTTGCATTTATTACTTTACCTAAGCATAAACGTCATGCGATTTTTGCTGTTTATTCATTTGCAAGAATTGCAGATGATATAGCAGATGGATCGAAAAGCTTTGGGCAGAAAAAAGAATTATTAGAAAAGCTTAGAGAAGATTTACACTCAGCTGCTTTAAGGAAAGCCAATCACCCAATTTTCATAGCTCTTTCTGATGTTATTTCAAATTTCAACATAAACCCTGAATTATTCGATCAATTAATTGATGGTGTAGAAATGGACTTAGAGCGAAGTCGATTTTTAACTTTTAATGACCTAAGCCTCTATTGTTACCATGTCGCCTCAGTGATAGGGCTTATTTCCATTGAGATTTTTGGCTACAAAGATGAACGTGCAAGAGAAGCAGCAAAAAATTTGGGAATAGCCATGCAAATTACAAATATCATGAGGGATCTCAAAGAAGATTTTCTCGCTGACAGGGTCTATATTCCGACGGAAGATTTAGAATTTTACGGATATTCTGAAGAAGATCTTAAAAATTCCGTGATAAACGAAAATTTTTTGAATCTAATGCATTATCAAGCACAAAGAGCTCGGCAATTTTATAAATCTGGTTCTGAATTATTTCAGTACATAAATCCTCGCTCAAGAGCTTGTGTCGTTGTTTTGCATGGGCTATATCTTAGGCTATTAGACAAGCTTGAAAATGAGAAATTTCAAGTATTTGAAAAAAAGGTCAGGCTTTCTTCGTCAAGAAAGCTAATAGTAATGGTAAAGCTTTGGATAACAAGTTTCCTAATAAAATCTCGCTGAATGCAAAATCAGTCGCAATCATAGGGGGCGGATTGGCAGGGGTGGCTGCTGCCTGGATGTTGCATTGCTCAGGTTATAAAGTTGTACTAATAGAAAAGCGACCCTTCCTTGGAGGTAGGGCCTACTCTTTCACGGACTCAGCAACCGGTGTTGAAGTGGATAACGGGCAACATGTCTTTATGCGGTGTTTTAGCGAATATATATCACTAGTAAAACAAGTCGGTTCTTTTGATAAAACAAAACTTCAAAGCTCGATGAATGTGGAAGTTAGAGATAGTGGGGGTAATATTGGTGTTTTATCAAGTTCCCCTTTGCCGTCTTATTTAAGCTTCCTACCCTCTTTTCTTTTTTACAGGTATTTATCAATTAACGAAAAAATTAAGGCAATCCTTGTTCTTCTTAAGATTAAATTTATAAAGAACATTCAAAGTGAGGATCTGCAGAATATCAGTTTTAAAGATTGGTTGAAGAATAATAACCAATCAGAAAAATCTATAAGAAATTTCTGGGATTTAATCATCCTGCCAACTCTCAATGATCATTCAAGCAACGTAACTACTAGCATGGCATTAATGGTTTTTAAAACCACTTTGCTAGGCGATCGGCATGCTAGTGATATTGGCTTTGCACAATATGGACTTTCTACGGTAATGGGTACGCCAATGAAAGATAAATTGGTTGATTGTGGTGTTTCCTTAGTTTTAGGAAAGCAAGTGTTGGATTTAAAGCATTCAAAAGGTGTTATCACAGAGCTAAAGTTAAGCGATGGGCAAAAAATAAAAGCTGATTTCTATATTAGCGCGATTCCCCCATTTGCCCTCATGTCTTTATTACCTGATTCACTAAAGAAGACAGAATTAGGGTTAGCAGGAACGCATGATTTTTCTCCTATAATTAATGCCCATATTTGGTATGACAAAACCGTAGCTGATTTTGAATGGACTGCCTTTATAAACAGCCCTTTACAGTACGTCTTCAACCGTTCAGTGATTTCTAACCTTGATCAAGAGGGTACGTATCTGACTATTTCTATAAGTGGGGCTTCTGAGTTTTGGTCTAAGACTAAAGAACAACTAAAAGAACTATTAGTCGATGAACTCAACAAGTGTTTACCATTAACTGCATCTGCAAAAATAAAGCGCTTTATCATAATCAAGGAACAACGAGCAACTTTCAGGAATCTGCCAGGTGCATCAATTAATAATAGGTTGAAATCAGCCACTCCCTTAGATAATTTCTATCTAGCTGGTGATTGGACCGACACAGGCTGGCCATCAACTATGGAGGGTGCTGTAATCAGCGGTAATTTAGCTGCCAAGGCTATTATCGCGAGAGATGGGAGTGGGAATTGAATAGTTTGGTTCTTGCTCCATTTAGTACAAAAGGTCTCGATTCGCTAAATAAATTAGGTTTTGTTGCATACGAGCCTTGGACTGAATCCAAATTAATTCACGACCCCCAGCTTCTCGGAGAGAGGATAGCCAGAGAGAATTTCAATGTGCTCATAGTAGAGGCAGATTTTCTATTCGATGAGCTTTTTAACGCGGCAAAAAACCTATATTTTGCCGCGTTATGTCGTTCGTCATTGAATCAAGTGGAGCTTGATGAAGCAATTAAACATGGAATAACTATTGTTCATACACCAAACAGAAATGCCCAAGCAGTAGCCGAGCTAGTTCTGGGTGTAATTTTTAGCTTACTTAGGCATATACATTCATCCAATATTTTCATTAAGAGAGGTGAATGGGAGGTTCCAACAGATCCCTACATAAGGTTCAAGGGTCGTGAAATTTCAAGCGTTAAACTAGGGATTGTAGGTTTGGGAAATATAGGAACAAAAGTTGCAGCTCTTGCTAATAAATTAGGAGTTGAAGTTTCAGTTTATGATCCATACGCCAAAGCAAAAATAGTTAAAATGGATAATGTAAAATTCATGGATTTAGACGATTTATTTGCCGAATGTAATATCGTCACTTTGCATTTAGCTGATAACGAACAAACGCTTAATATGATCCAAGATAAGCAATTATCCTTACTCGGGCCTGAATCTTTTTTAATAAACACGTCATCTCCTTCTATCGTGAATGAGGACCATTTATACAACGCATTAGTCAATGGCACTATTGCAGGTGCCGCAATTGATGTGCATGATTCCCATCCAATACCAAGTAATTCCAAATTAATACAATTAGAAAACACACTTCTAACTCCGCATATCGGAGGATCTTCCTTTGAAACTATCGATAGATATTCAAGTATGGTATTGAAAGATCTGAGGTTTTTTTTAAAGGGTAAAATGCCAAAAAATATTGCCAATCCAGAAGTTTGGCCATCAAGAAGAACGCCTTGACTAATGATATGCTCAGTCAATGCTGGGAATTATTTACGCAATCATAGCTTCCGCTTTTTTTGCACTTAATGGAGCTACAGTTCGCAGGGGCATGGTTTACGGCTCTGCTTGGCACGCGCTTAACGTAAGTATCCTGGGTGGCATACCCTTGTTTCTTTTAGCCTCTCTCCTTACAGGTGAGCTCTTTCTCTATAAAAGCATAGGTTTATCCAATTACGGGACACTTGTCCTAGCAGGACTACTTCATTTCCTTATAGGGCGATATGCAAGTTTTAAGGCTATAAGCATTTTAGGTCAAACAAAGGCTCAGCCGCTTTCCGCTACTGCTCTTTTGTTCTCAATAATCCTTGCGATGCTTTGGCTTGATGAATCAATAACTTGGATTATGGCAGTAGGAATCGCTCTACTTTTAATTGGACCTTTGATAATTGCTAAGCCCATATCAACAAAAAATGACACCCCTGTACTTCTAACTGAAAATTTGATTTTAGGTTATGCATGGGGGTTGCTTAATGCTTTTTGTTGGGGCATCACCCCAGTGATCATTCGTCATGCATTAGAAGATACTGGCCTAGGCATTTTGGGTGGAACCATTTCTTATATGGCTGCCGGGTTTGTTCTGATTATACTTATGGTGATTAGAATCAACCCTTCCATTGCCATTCAATTAAAGGGACGATCGGGACGATGGTTCATAGCTGGAGCAGTCACTGTATTCGCAGCACAGATGTTCAGATTTTTGGCATTAAGCAATGCGCCTGTTAGCCTTGTTATGCCATTAATGAGAGCTGGGGCAGTATTTGTTGTTTTATTTGCATTTATTATTAATAGAGAATATGAAAGTTTTGAAAATAGAGTACTTTTGGGAATTACTGTATCAATAATCGGGGCTTTAGCAATGGTTTTGTAATATGCAAAATTCTTATGTATTAACAATTGATTTAGGGTCTAGCAAATTGCGTGTCTCATTGCACCCCAAAGAAAAACCATGGTTGATTGTAGAGACCCTTGCTAAAAAGTATCGGGTCTATAAACCACTAGATCCTAATTCATTCAGTTCGCATTTCTCTGAAGCGGAGCTTTGGCAAAGAGTCTCTAGCGTTGTATCGCAAATTTCTAAAAAAGTCCGAAAAGAAGAAATAATCGCTATCTCTGTTACGTCACAAAGGGGTGGATTTGCACTTCTAGACAGCCAAGGTAAAACTATCCATGTTGCTCCTAACACAGACTTAAGAGCTGTTTTCGAAGGTATCAAGATTGATCAAGATTATGGCACTACGTTATACGGCTTAACAGGTCATGTTCCTGCGTTATTTTTCGCACCTTCAAAAGTCCAATGGTGGAAAAATAACCATCCAAGAATTGCGAAACGCATTTCTAAAGCATCATCTCTTGGATCTTGGCTTACGTATAAATTATCAGGTGAAATCTCCATTGTTCCCACGGATTTATCAGAGCTCGGTTTGTTGGACCCCGGTACCATGGATTTGCCTTATCAAATTCTTAAATCTCTTGAATTTGATAAGGAACTAATCCCAAATGTTTTACCTGAGGGAACTTCAGTAGGTAAAATCCAAAATTCAGTAGCTGATTTGCTTGGCGTTTCAAATCAAGCAGAAATATTTTTAGCAGGGCCGGATACTCATACATCAATCTTAAGTATGGGAAACATACATTCAGGTGAAGGCGGTGTAGTTGCAGGTTGGAGTGGGCCAGTGCATTTAACTACACAACGACCTATTTTTGACAAGCTCCATAGAACCATTACCGGGCCAAGTTTATTTCCAAAAAGCTTTTATTTAGAAGCAAACTCAGGTGCCATTGGCGGTACACTAGAAGTCATAAAAACTCTTTTAGGAGGAAGGGCTTCTTCCTCAAAATTTGATAGGTTGATTGCCAAATCTCGAAGGAATTCAAACTATGTAGTTTCAAGCTTGGGACCACATGCTTACAACTTGTCTATGCCTGCAATGTCGATGGGTGGAATGCTGTTCCCTACGCCTATAACGCACCACCAAATACTACCTGCACATATAGCAAGAGCCGCAATTGAAAATGTCGCCTTTGCTATCAAACAATCCTTAGATCTATGCCTGGAAATTTCTCAAAGTAGCCTTTTGGGACCATTTGGTTTATCAGGAGGTTTTGCTTCCGGGGGGATATTCTGCCAAATTTTAGCAGATGTTTTGAATAGACCTGTAAACCAATTTTCACCTTTTGGAAGTTCGATTGGATCTGCCATTATTGCTGGGGTAGATCGAAGTGAATGGGGTACTGTAATTAGTGAGGTCAAAAAACAAGCAAGATTGATTGAACCCGATGTCAGGGGAGTAATTGAGTACAAAGAAGGATTTGAACGCTGGGAACACTTTAGTTCAGATGTTGGAAAGCTAATCGATACTCTATAAACATTTGCTAGGAAAAGCCCTAATGATATTCTTTAATTAAGTGGGATGATCAGGAGCTTTTATTTTGGGAAGTTCTCAATGGACAGCTGAGAGACAGGAATTGCTGAACGCAGCTCATGAAATGTGCCAAGACGGTTTAGTTTTGGGTTCGAGCGGCAATGTTAGCCTTCGAATAAGGGACAATGAGAGGGAATTAATTGCAATTACTGCTTCGAGTATTCCCTACGCTTCAATGGAGCTAGATCATATAGTTGTTATTGACCATGATGGTGAACCCATTGTTGGAGACTACATACCTTCGAGCGAATTGTTTATGCACTCTGCTATTTATCGTGCAAGAGACGACGTGAAATCAATAATGCATACCCATTCTGTTTTTGCGAGTGCATTAGCGGTATCAGGAATGAAGATTCCAGCAATCTTAGATGAAATGGTTATAGCTATGGGAGATGAAGTCGCAGTGACTGAATATGCACATCCTTCAAGTGAAGAATTAGGTATAGAAGTTGTAAAAGCTTTGGATGAACGAAGTGCAGTTTTAATCAAAAATCATGGTTTTTTGGGTGTGGGGAAAACACCCAACGAAGCACTCAATATTTGCAAGTTAGGTGAACATGTTTCAAAAATCCTGTTTTACTCACATATGTTGGGTAAAGTCGACAAAATCCCTGAAAGTATAGTTAACGCGGAGTTGGAGATTTTCAGGATGAGGAAATTATCCTGATGAAAATACCAGGGTTTATTTTAAAGCGACTCTACGTAAAAAGTAGCCTTAGAAGGGTCCCTGGTGGTTTTCAGTTTCAGTTACGAAATAGTCTTGGATCAGGGTATGCGAAAAGAGTATTGCCGTTAAAAATTGATGCCTTCACTGTTTTACCCAGTAAAACCTCATTCGAAGTTGACGGTAAATCCACCAATTTTGAAGATGTGGATGAAAGTACACCTTTTACTTTGGGTATGAATAAAACTACTACCATCAGGTGTGAGTACAATGATTTGAGCAGTGGTCTTCATACTATAGAAATGAGCTTCGAGGTTGCTGGATTAGGAATACTTAGCTTTAATTTCTCAGACTTCATTGAGTAATCATGAGCAATAATTCTGGATCTAAGGTTATAGCTATAACTGGGGCAGCTGGATACATTGGGTCGAGATTGCTTGATCATATTTTAGAAAAGCAAGAGATTCTCAAAGTAATAGCAATTGATAATAAGCCAATTATTGGCACCCACCCCAAGCTAATATCAGTGCAAATTGATATTAACGCATCGCTCGATTCTTTGTTCCGTGACAACCAAGTTGATACCGTAATACATTTGGCCTTTGTAATACAGCAATTGAGGGATAGAGCTGAGAGTATCAGGGCAAATATAGAAGGAACTTATAACCTTCTATCCGCCGCTGGGAAAACTGGGGTAAAGAAACTCATATACCTCTCTTCTTCAACTGTTTACGGGGCACTACCGGACAATCTGGATTTTTTGACAGAAAACAACACGCCCCGTCCTTCTAGAGAATTTCATTACGCTTGGGACAAAAGAAAAGCGGAAATTGCTTTTGAGAAAAGCCAAGGATTAGCTAATGGAATTGAAGTATCTATTTTACGTGCATCAATAGTGATGGGACCCAATGCACGAAATTCAATTACAGATTCGTTATCTAATCCATTCTTAATTGGAATCAAAGGCAGCAATCCTCAATTACAATTCACTCATGAAAGTGATTTGGTGGAAATCATTTGGCAATTCATTGCAAAATCTCACACTGGTATCTACAACATAGCAGGCCCAGGTTCTATAGCTTGGTCGGAAGTTGCTAAGCGCTCAGGTACCAAAATGATTTGGTTAAGTCCAAGAATTGCATATGGAATTTTAACTATACTCTGGAAGCTGCGTGTCCAGAATAAATCTAATTCATCAGGCCTTGACTATATTCGCTGGCCGTGGCTTGTATCCACAAAGAAAATAGAAGATCAACTAAAATATCGATTTATGTACACCTCATCAGACGCTTTTGATGCTTATGTACTGGGGCGCAGTTAGGTTGAATTGTTTATGTCTTTATTGACATAGGATATCGGCGACGAATAAAGTATTGTCGACTCAAGTAGTCGACAATACTTTATGGATCTTTCAAATAAACTAAACCCAGAAGAGCTTCAAAGCCAAGAATATAAATTTGGCTGGTCTACTGATATTGAATCAGAATCTGCTCCGCCGGGGCTCAATGAAGAAGTCATAAGGTGGATTTCAAGTAAAAAATCTGAACCAGAATGGTTATTAGATTGGCGTCTCAAGGCATTCAAGCATTTTGAGGATCTGTTGGCACAAGAACGCCATCCTGAATGGGCAAGAGTTCATTATCCTTCAATTAACTATCAAGATATAATTTATTGGTCTGCACCAAAAGCAAAAGCTGAATTGGAAAGCTTAGATCAGGTTGATCAAGAAATCTTGGATACCTTCGAAAAGTTAGGTATTCCAATTGAAGAACAAAAACGACTATCTGGAGTTGCTGTAGATGCGGTATTTGACAGTGTCTCCATTGCCACCACAGCAAAAGAAACGTTAGCAAAGCATGGCATAATTTTTTGTTCCTTTTCAGAAGCTGTGCAGGAACACCCTGAGCTTGTGCAAAAATACTTAGGCTCCGTCGTCCCTTATTCTGACAATTTTTATGCTGCACTAAACTCAGCAGTATTTTCTGATGGCTCATTTGTATATATTCCCACTGGTGTTAGATGTCCACTGGAACTATCCACATACTTTCGCATTAACGCTGCAGGAACTGGCCAATTTGAACGTACACTTTTAATCGCTGAGGAGGCTTCATATGTCAGTTATCTCGAGGGCTGTAGTGCTCCAATGCGAGATGAAAACCAACTTCATGCGGCAGTCGTTGAATTAGTAGCTCTAGACAAGGCTGAGATAAAATATTCTACTGTTCAGAATTGGTACCCTGGTGATGAAGACGGCAAAGGCGGAATATACAACTTTGTAACTAAACGAGGCGCTTGCAGAGGGGCTGATTCGAAAATTTCATGGACACAAGTCGAAACAGGTTCTGCGATTACTTGGAAATACCCAAGTGTAATTCTGCAAGGTGATCGATCCTCCGGTGAATTCTATTCTGTTGCATTGACAAAAGCACGCCAACAAGCAGATACCGGTACTAAAATGATTCATATCGGCAACGATACATCAAGCACTATAATTTCAAAGGGTATTTCTGCTGGTAAAGGTTCCAATACTTACCGTGGATTAGTCCAAGTAATGCCAAAAGCATCGAATTCAAAAAATTTCACACAATGTGATTCTCTTCTAATAGGTGGGGATTGTTCTGCAAACACTGTTCCCTATATTGAAGTTAGAAACAACACTTCTTCAGTAGAGCATGAAGCAACCACTTCCAGGGTAAGTGAAGAGCAAGTTTTTTATTGCCAGCAAAGAGGCCTTTCAAGTGAGGATGCGCAATCTCTTGTGATCAATGGTTTTTGCAAAGATGTTTTTCGTAGACTACCAATGGAATTCGCTGTAGAAGCAAATCGGCTTCTGGAAGTCAACCTAGAAGGAGCTATAGGCTAAATTAATGCTTGAAATTAAAAACTTGCATGTCTCAATAAATGGAATTGAAATTCTTAAAGGTATTAACCTAAAGGTTGATTCTGGCGAAACACATGCAATCATGGGCCCAAATGGATCAGGTAAGAGTACTTTGGCTTATATTTTAGCTGGTAAACCAGGCTATGAGATCACAAAGGGTTCAGTTTTATTTGAAGGATCAGATTTATCTACAATGCCGGTAGAAGAGAGATCACGCGCCGGTATTTTCCTTTCATTCCAAAACCCAATTGCAATACCCGGTGTTCGTATGGATCATTTTATTAGAGCTGGGTATAACCAACTTCAGAAGGCAGCAGGAAAGCAAGAACTTGATGTATTGAAATTTGACAAACTAATAAAAGAAAAAGCCGCATCACTTGAAATTGAATATTCAATGACCAAAAGATTTGTGAATGATGGTTTTTCTGGCGGAGAACGCAAAAAAAATGAAATACTGCAAATGGCAGTACTAGAGCCCAAATTGGCATTACTCGATGAAATCGATTCTGGTTTAGACGTTGATGCTTTAAGAGAAGTGTCTACAGCGGTAAACAACATGCGCTCTCAAAGTCGATCCCTAATACTAGTAACTCATTACCAACGTTTGCTAGACCATATTGCTCCCGACTACGTACACGTATTATCTGAAGGAGTTTTTATAGCTCAAGGAGATTCCCATTTAGCAAAAGAAGTTGAACTCCATGGCTACGATTGGTTGATTAATCGCGATATTGGATTCTCTCTCAAATAAAATGAAAATATCTACCAATGAAGCACATGAAACTCAATATATAACGGAATTTCATAAATTCCCAAAGACAGAACCTTCTTGGTTAGAGGAAATCAGAACTCAGGCAATGGAGCGTTTCCAGTTACTGGGGTTCCCTCGAAATCGGAGAGGTAATGAATTCTGGAAATATACTGACGTGTCTGCTCTTTTAACTAAAAATTTTGAACACGAACCTGCAAATTCTGCTGCAGTAGGCTCAATCCCAAATGGCTTAAGCGTCATAAACCTTAATGGAGCAAAAGGACATCTCAAGGACATCGCAAAATTATATTTAGCGAAGTTCGCGCCTTTCCAAAAGGACCCTTTTATTTCCTTGAACACTGCTTTATTTCAAGATGCAGTTTTGATTCATGCTGCTGAGGGAATCAAGATCAAGAATCCTGTCAAAATCCATTTACATTCAAACGATGGCAAAGTTACACATCCTAGGGTTCTTGTGATTGCTGAGGATGGGTCAAAAATCGACATCAGCCTCAGCCATTATGGCCATTCCAGTGGTGATTATTTTGCGAATGTAGTGTCCGAAGTTATTGTTGGTAAAAATGCCAGTGTTTCTCTTTTTCGAGCGCAAAGAGAAAAACCAGATTCATTTCACATTGCAAATACGTTCGTCAGTGTCTCTGAAAATGGCCGATTTGACTACTTTTCCCTCGATAATGGTGGAGGTGTTGCACGACACAATGTAAACATTTCATTATCTGGTCAAAATGCTTCATGTAATTTAAGTGGTGTTTACGTAACTAGAAACACTCAACATGTTGATAATCACACTCTGATCCACCATCTTGATTCCAACACTACAAGCGATCAGCTTTTCAAGGGAATTCTGTTGGACTCTTCGAGAGCAGTTTTTGTAGGGCAAGTAGAGGTATCTCCTGGGTGTAAAAAAGTAGAGACACATCAGACCAACAAAACGCTACTGTTGTCGCCTAGTGCGGAAATCAACACTCAGCCAGTTTTGGACATCGCAACTGATGATATTCAAGCAAGCCATGGGAACGCTGTTGGCCAAGTTGACCGTGATTCCATTTTTTACCTAATGACCCGTGGTTTGGATTTTGCAAGTGCACAGAAAATTCTGATGGAGGGATTTTTGTTAGAAATTCTGAAATCAGTTCAAAATGAATCGCTTCTGCTAGAGTCTACAGAATCCATAAATAGAACTATAGATGAGCTTTAATAATGTACGATATACAAACTGTTCGAGCTGATTTTCCTGTGCTCAATCGCAAGGTGAATAACAAACCTCTGGTTTACCTTGATAATGCTGCAACTTCACAGAAGCCAAAGCAAGTCATTGATTCAGTATCAAATTACTACTGCTTCCATAATTCGAATGTGCATAGAGGGGTTCACACTCTAAGTGTAGAAGCAACTGATTTATATGAAGAAGCTCGCCAAAAAGTTGGGAGTTTCATTAATTCGAAAAAACCAGAACAAGTAATTTGGGTCAGAAATACAACTGAAGCAATCAACCTCGTGGCAAAAACTTGGGGTGAGGCAAATATAAATAATGGCGACGAGATTGTGGTCAGTGAAATGGAGCACCATTCAAATTTGGTCCCCTGGCAACAACTGGCAGAAAAAAAGGGGGCAAAGTTAAAATTAGTCGGACTTGATTCTGACTATAAATTAGACCTTGAACAGTTACATTCTGAAATTTCTAATCGTACCCGTCTTGTAGCTATTACTCACATGTCGAACGTGCTCGGCACAATCACACCAATAAAAGAAATAGCTACTGCCGCTCATAACGTCGGTGCGAAAATACTGGTTGATGCGGCGCAATCTGTACCTCATTTAAATGTGGATGTCCAAGACCTTGAATGTGACTTTCTAGCATTTTCAGGTCATAAGATGCTAGCTCCCACTGGGATTGGTTGTCTCTACGTCACTGAGGAAATTTTAAGCCTAATGGATCCTTTTATGCACGGTGGCGAAATGGTACTAGAGGTATCTTTTGAAAAAGCATCATGGGCCGATTTGCCTATGCGTTTTGAAGCCGGAACACCGAACATTGCAGGTGCCATAGCAATGGGATCTGCAGTTGATTATTTAAAAAGCACAGGTGTAGAAGCAATTCATGCTCATGAAACTTCATTAATGAAACATGCGCTCGGTTTGTTTGATGACCTTGAAGAAGTTACGTGTTTCGGAACTAAAGATCTAGAAAGTAGAGGTGGTGTCATATCATTTGCAGTAAATGGCGTTCACCCTCATGATCTAGGCCAGGTTCTAGATTCACAGGGAGTTGCAATTAGAACAGGTCATCATTGCGCTATGCCCTTGGTTCGCAGCAGATTAAATGTACCTGCTACTGCTAGGGCCTCATTTTATTTATATAATACTTTGTATGAAGTTGAAGCATTAATTAGTGCAGTTGACTCAGCTCTTTCGTACTTTGGTAGATCAAGCAGGAACAACTAATATGCAGATGCCCGAGTTAGATGATTTATATGCAGATATTATACTTGATCATTACAAAAACCCTCGGAACCAAGGTCTAATACCATCTGCGTCGCTAAATGCAGAAGGATTTAATCCATTTTGTGGAGACCAAGTTAAGCTTAGTATTTCTTTAGAAACTAACGGTACTATTAGTAACGTGGGTTTCGAAGGTGAAGGCTGTTCAATAAGCCAAGCTTCAGCTTCAATAATGACTGTCCTACTAATAGGTAAAAATCTTGAACAAGCATTACTTCTGAATAATACATTTAGGAAATTAATGTCAGGAAATACAATCTCAGAACTATCAGAACTCGATATAGGGGAGTTGGCAGCACTGGAAGGCGTAAAAGAGTTTCCCGTAAGAATAAAGTGCGCTTTATTACCTTGGGCTACTTTAGTTGATGCTATGAACCAATATCGCTAAACTTGAAATAATCAAGCTAACTTTCACCATAAGAGCTATACTTAAGAAAACATTGATGCAAAAGGACACGTATGAGAGGACGTTTAGCAGATTTAACACTTACGTTGGGTGGTGATTCAATGACCCCAGTCCCAGGCAACCCTGGGGTCACTATAGAACCAATAAGGACACATGGTGCAGATAAGAGGTCCAGCCAAAAAATGGAGCTAAGTCTTCATTTGGGAACACATGTTGATGCGCCGTACCATTTTGATCCTAGTGGTGAAACTGTAGAAAGAATGCCGTTAGAAAAATATGCGGGTGAAGGATTTTTGCTAGATGTCAGGAGAAATTGCTCAGAGAAAACCCCAATCACCTCTGAAATTCTTGATTCAGTAGGAGCCTCAAGAGAAGCTCTCTCAGGTAAAATAGCAATCATTTATACTGCTTGGGCACAACGTTGTTTTGGTCAGGCACGGTACTATACCGATGGCCCTTATTTAGATGAAGAAGCTGCAATAATGTTACACAAGATGGGCATCAATGCAGTGGCTATTGACTTCCCCATAGACCAACATCAGGAAGTAATTGATACTAATTCTGATACTTTTTTTCCTGTTCATAGATACTTACTAAGCAACGGCATCCCTCATATACAAAATTTGGTTAATCTTGATCAACTTGTTGGCAAAAGGTTTGATATTTGGGCTTTACCATTAAGGATTCTAGGCGGAGATGGAAGTCCAGCTAGAGTTGTTGCTCAAATTTATGACTGAGTTATAGCAACTCGATAAAAGTCGCTCCCTGCCCACCATTCATATTAGTCTCATAGTCATAAGATTCAACACTTTTATGGGATGAAAGGTGTTTCCATATAGCATTTTTCAAAATGCCTGATCCTATTCCATGTACTACTCTGATAGTTTTGTTGTTTGAAATCAAGGCTTGATCCAGAGTGCTATCAAGAAGTTCTAATGCTTCCTGAACTCTATGGCCTCTTATATCCAACACAGAGCTCATAGGCTTATCATTATTGTGAGAAATAGATAAGTAGCTCCTATTTTCCATTCCCTTTATTGCAGTTTGGGCAACCTGTTCTACTAAATCTTGACTCACTTTTACTTTGTAGTCACCCACACGCACTTCAACATCAGAATTCTTGTGTTCTATACCCGTAATTACTCCAGTTGTATCAAGACTCTCAATTCGAACTGAATCACCAATTTTTAAAGAATTTTGGCGTTCCCTAACTGGAGGCTTGCCCCAGATTTTAGATTTCAATATTTTCTGAACTTCTCGAATTTGAGCTTGAGCAGATTGGATTTCACGTGGTGGTGGTGGCTCATCTAAAGTTCGCCAGTACGCTAATGATTTTGCGTGTTTTAATTTTGAATCTAGATCCTTAACACTTTTCTTCAGCTCAGATTTTGTATTCTCGATAATTTGATTCTTGCTAAGGCTAATAGCCTTCAATTTTTCTTCCAACTCAGTTCGTATTACTTCAGATTCTCTCTGTGTGATTTCAGCCTTCTTTAACGCATCCCTAACCTCATTTTTCTGTTCATTAAGGTCCACCAACAAAGAATCTAGTTTTCGTTTTTCAGGACTAAGAAAGAGCTCCGCTCTTTGCAAAATAGCTGGCGGCACACCCAACTGTGAAGCAATTGGAAATGCATAGCTTCGCCCAGGCATCCCCATAGTCAGTTGATATGTAGGTTTCAAAGTCTTGGGATGAAGGTCTACGCTAGCGTTGTCAAATTTTGGGTTCTGCGCTGCAAAACCAGAAAGTGCTTGATAGTGGGTGGTCGCTATAACCTTTATTTGGGTTTCAGCAAAATGATCAAGTAGTCCCATCGCCAAAGTTGTTCCTTCATCTGGATCTGTACCGGTACCTAGTTCATCTAACAGCACAATTGATTTTTCTGTCGCAAACTCCAGAATTTTTGCAATATTTGTAATATGAGAACTAAATGTTGATGAGCCATCTTTCACGCTTTGGTGGTCTCCAATGTCAGCATAGATACCATCAACTATTGGTAATTCACTTAAAGGTGAGCAAGGAACGAAGAGGCCAGTTTGGTGCATTAGCAAAATTAAGCCGATCGTTTTAAGTGCTAATGTTTTACCGCCTGTATTTGGCCCACTAATAATTAATCCACTAATGCCATTAGTTAATTTAACAGAAATAGGTACAACTTCTTCCGCAATTAGGGGATGGAAAGCATCTATCAAATTAAGATTGGTAGCAGAATGTGAAATGTAATTAGCTTTGATTTGGCTACCGTATTGCGCTTTAGCCAGACACAGATCCATATGCGCCATTACTTCCAAAGCAATTGACAGATCAGGCGCATTCTTAAATACAGAAGATGATAGTTTTGCAAGAATCCTCAATGACTCTTCAGTTTCTTCTGCAATTCGCTCACGCCAAAGGTTATTTGTATCAATAGCCTCTAAAGGTTCAATAAATAATGTCGCACCAGAGTCAGAAACTGAGTGGACTACACCAGGGATAGTTGAACGAAAGTCAGACTTAACAGCAAGAACTAACCGGTCGTCTCTAATTGTCACTAAATTTTGTTGCAAGCTACTTTCATTATTCAATCCAATTTTTTGCACTAAGTTAAGTGCATTTTGATAAGACGTACGAGAAGAAATACGTAATTCTCTTAGTAAAGATGAAGCAGTGTTCAATAATTCCCCAGTTTCACTTATCTTACTTTTAATCTCTTTGCTGAGTTTGCCAAGATCAGGAATTGACTTTGATAGCTTGCGGAAAATCGGAGTTTCTAGAGCAGCGGTCGTTCCTATTCTCTTAGCGCTAATAGCACCCTCTATGAAAATGGAAATCGCGTAAATTTCATCCCCTGTCAATAAAGATTGCTTGTATGCTTTATTAATAATCGGACGAATATCGCGCCCAGATACACTTAACCCCCCTTTTTTGAATTCCAGTATCTTAGCGGCTTCTTTAGTTTCCAGTTTTATTTTATTAATCTCAGCATGATCAAAAGAAGGTTCCATAGTTAGGGCCATTTCTCTTGAAAGCGGCAAAGTAGTAAAGTTAGATACGAAATGTCGAACTTGATCAAAATCTAATAAATGGAGGGCATTATCCCTCAAAAAATTTTGCTCGTCTGTCATGATAACTAGAAAACTTTCTCCCTACCTAATTTTATCAATATAACTCAACAAAATTGCAACTTTCCCATACTTAATATGCTTTGCCGTGGTACAATCAGCAATTGGCTATTATTTAAAGTATCTGGCTGGTAATGAGGACTATTTGTTTATACTTGGCCTAACAGGTTCGATAGGTAGCGGGAAAACAGAAGCAGCTAATATTTTGGCTGAAAAAGGTGTCCCAATCATTGATGCCGACCAAAAAGGCCATGAACTCTATGCACCTGGTACAGATGTTCAAATGTCATTGGTTAAAATTGTGGGGGAAAGTATTCTCTCTGAACACGGTAAAATTAATAGATCTGTTCTGGGAAAATTCATCATTGAAAAACCACACTTACTAGAGCAAGTAAACAAACTCTTGCATCCATTAATACGCAATAGAATAGAAGAAGAAATAAATATTCTGAAAAATTCTGGTGAATTGACCATTGCAGTTCAGGTACCCTTATTATTTCAAGCAAAATGGGAAGACCTATTTGATGAAATATGGGCAATAGAAACTGCTGAAAATATAGCTATAGCAAGGCTGGTAAGTAGCAGGGGTATTGATTCAAAGTTTGCTCAGAATTGGATTTCATCTCAGGGTGATTCTAAAACATTCACTGAGAAAGCAGATGTTGTGATTAGGAATGAAGGTACCCTTTCAGAATTTAAATTAAAAGTCGATAAAATATGGACAGAAAGAAACCCGTATAGAGGAAAACATGACTAGTAAAACATTAAAAGATACGAAAACTCAAAATGTTGAAGAATATTTCGTTCAGGATGAACCATTCTATCTTCCCGTGGCAGACGAAATTAACTTATTTGAATCTGCCTATAGGCAGCGTGTGCCTGTTCTTTTGAAAGGACCAACTGGTTCAGGGAAAACTAGGTTCGTTGAACATATGGCTTGGAGATTAGGTAACGATACTTCAGGGAAAAAGGGGTCAATCGATGGGCAAATTCCCCTTGTAACCGTTGCATGCCATGAAGATCTCACAGCAAGTGATTTAGTAGGAAGGTACCTGTTAGAAGGGGATGGAACTCGATGGATTGATGGNCCTCTNACTCGTGCAGTTAAATCAGGTGGNATTTGCTATTTAGATGAAATCGTNGAAGCAAGAAAAGACACAACTGTATTAGTNCATCCATTAGCAGATCATAGNCGNTTACTTCATATAGAAAAACTNGGNCANGTAATTGAGGCTCACCCCAATTTCNTAATGGTNATTTCTTACAATCCGGGATATCAGACTGCCCTAAAGGACTTAAANCATTCAACGCGCCAGAGGTTTATAGCCATNGAATTNGACTTTCCTCCTTCGNCACTAGANGGNCCTATTATTGANCATGAAGCAGGTATTGATAAGCNGACTGCNGCTCAGCTNGCACTCTTAGGTGAGAAAATACGCAACCTTAGAGGTCAAACGCTTCCNGAAGGNGTAAGTACTCGTTTATTAATATATGCNGGGAAATTAATCAAAGAAGGAATTACTCCCAGAAGAGCCTGTGAGGTTGCAATCGTTTGGGGACTTACTGATGATCATGAAATTCAGGAAAGNGTTTCTGAAGTAGTCACATCCATTTTCCCTTAAGGTNCTGCTNATAAATAATTTGAATAANNATGGTTNAANCNATGNTAAAAGACTTTCTAAGTAAACATTTGTCNNCTGNATTTACCTCTNAGAANCTACCAGAGAATNCTAANCCTGCNGGTGTTCTAGTACCNCTTTTTATNAAAAATNAAACTTGGCAAGTTTTGCTAAATAAACGTTCTTCCCAAGTTGCTGANCATAAAAATGAAATTGCCTTTCCTGGNGGTCGGTTAGAATCNTCTGATTCAGATATNCAAGCATGTGCACTAAGAGAGGCTCATGAGGAAATGGGTATTTTGCCNCAAGATGTTTCANTACTNGGCCAATTAGACATNGTTGTAACCAGGACTGGGTACGCAGTTTATCCCACCGTTGGTGTAATACCCTACCCTTATAANTTNAAGGTNTCNCCNAANGAAGTTGCNGAAGTATTAGAGGTTCCCATTAGNGAACTTNTGGATCCTNTAAATTTTNTTCACGAGGCTAGGTTAACTTCNAACNANGAGNTAGATAAATCAGTAAGCTTTATCCATNAGGATAAATTGATATACGGNGCTACAGCAAAAATAATAAGTCAGTTGACTCAAATCATCTCAGAGGCGCTNNGTAGTAACACGNCTATNGAATCTGANGAAAGCATTCAAATTTAATATGGACNATGTANTAACAGAAATNAAAAANTACCCNAATACATTGCAAGGNGCTTTCGAAAATTCACTCTCTCTTTTAGATAAGGACATTGAAGAGTCTGAAAANNTAAGGTGGGCACAAGAGGGTATAAGNATTGCACGNCAAACTGCNCGTTCATGGGAGCCTGCTTCGGAGTATTTTAGGGCAAGTCCNAAGCTAATNGGTATATTGANCTANCCTCAATTTCAGCGTTGGGTAGANAGTGGGATTGAACTATGCAATGANTCTCCAACAATGGCTTCNGCNTTCTTTAGGGCAAGCCCNAGCGTTTTTGNNCAATTGCCNCTNAGGTACATTGGNACTTGGGCAACATTAGGCAAGAGCCTTTCTCGAGGAACATGGAAATCTGCAAGTCTAGCTTCAAGNTTTTTTGATTCTAGTCCNGATTTAATTTCCTCATTAAATTTCAANGAACTTCAAAGCTTTGTTGGTCTTGTNGATTCGTTATCNACTAGGTCTTATGACCTTGCNGCTGATTGTTTGCATCTTGGACANCGAGTATTTCCNACCATATCTGAACGAGAAGANCTNATATCNCTGGCTACAGCNGTAGTTGATGGNTCCTGGAGAGAAGTTAGAGGTTGTTTTGAAGCTGCGGGTCGAGTTTCTTCTACAGTTGATAAACCNTTGCGCTCTAAGNTTTATTCATTGACTGAAGCNNTGGCNCGCAAAGGTTTAACCAATATATCTATGTTNGTGGGAGAGGCAACACANTGTTTGTCCACAATCCCCAAACANGAACANTCNCAAATTATAACCAAAGCTGAACAGCTAGCTCTCTCTTCCTCTGATCTCGTGTCCGCATTCCTGAAAAGCACTCCTACCGTACTTCAGAGAATTAGCAGTAGTCAGTTTGAACAGTGGTATAAACAAGGTATCGAATTAACTGAAAGTAATCTTGATGCTGGCGTTGCTTTTTTTAGAATAGAGTCAACTCGTGCCGAACTCGTACTAGAGTCTCTTTCTTCTACAGTTGAACTTGACAGNGTNAAGCCCTTATTGTCTGCATATGCTACAGCTTTAGCTGGTTCGACAATAGAATTAGATGCAACTTCAGAACTAACTCATAAAAATATTGGGTGGGTTGAAGTTGAGCAGCCTACTACTGATGGTTCTCGTATTTTTCTNCCTTCATCCGTAGATCGTTACTCCAATAAACCTGAAAATTTCTATTGGCTCAAAGTTGTTACAACTCACCAAATAGGACACATCGAATTTGGGTCTTTTGAATTTGACTTCGAAAAACCTGCATTGGTATTTGATAATTTGAGACACGAAATTAGAAAGTCCAGTAACAGTCAACACTCAACTTCTATGGCTCAATATTTTAGCCTTTTCCCTAATAAACCTCTGGGATCTGATATTTTCTCAGTAGTAGAAGACACACGAACAGACTTTCAAGTAACTACTCGTTATCTGGGCTTAGTGCCTCACTATAAAAAAGTTCAGGGTTCTGCTCTAGAAGCACGTCCTAAACCTCATGAAATGCCACTTCAACAGGCAATGGTTGAATTATTGATACAGCTTAGCCTTTCAGGTCCAAATCAGAAAATTCCTATACCGCAAGATTACGCTAAACAGGCAAAATTCATCGCGGGAATTCTAAATTCAATGAAGACCGAAAGTAGTTCGGTCGAGGACAGTGCAGAAGCAGCACTAAGGATTTATTCAATAATTGCTGCTCTTCCTAACGAGCAAATACCTCCTGAGCAATGGAACGAAGAGGATTTAACTGAAAGCATAGTTGAAGAAACCGTCAAAGAAGATTTTTTGAATTTCTTTAACCAACCTGCTGAAAGCTCCAATGAAGAAAGCGAAGAATACGAATCACCCGAAGATGTCGATTATAGAGGTGAGTTTAAGCCAGAAATGGCCCAACTCTTATCAATGATGCGTGGAGATGGTGCAGATTCCAGTGAAAATGGTGAATTAGAATCAATTTCAAAAGAAGAATTGGAACAACTGCTCAGAGAAAGCGTTGAAATTGAACTTGGTGATGAAGCCAATCTTACAACTATGGCTGACAATTTAATGAAAGAAAATGGACCTGATCTTCCTCCACAAACTCAAGGATCAGGGCATTCAGATATTGCTCACTCAGAAGAGGATGGTGGTTCACTAGAAGCCGTAGAACCAAGGTCATATGTTTATGATGAATGGGATTTTAGAGCTAATGATTACANACCTCGGTGGTGCATTGTCCAAGAGAAAATTATAGCTTCAGGTGAACCTACTTTTTATCAAGAAACCTTGCAATCACACTCTGGACTCATGGATCAAATTCGTCGCCAATTTGANTCAATACGACCAGAGATGTACAGNCGANTAAGACACTTACCGGAAGGTGAAGACATCGATTTCGACGCTGCACTAGACGCAATGATTGATATAAGGGGTAGGAAAACACCAGATGATCGNATTTATTGGAGAAGGAACAAAGCTGAACGAGATGTGGCAGTAGTATTTCTGCTAGACATGAGTGCATCNACCGCGGAAGCTGTCGAAGAAACTAAAAAGAATGGAGAAGGATGGGATGTACCAACTGACCCAGTTGCCTACACAATGTGGCTACGCAGTAGAAGAGGAGAAACAACAAAAAGGCAATACAAAAGAATCATAGATGTTGAGAAGGAATCGATGGTTTTATTAATGACAGCTTTGGACGCNATAGGTGACCGCTATGGTGTGTACGGATTTTCAGGTTTTGGTCGTGAAAATGTTGAATTTTATGTAATAAAAGAAGTGGAAGAGCAAATGTCAGATAGAATTAAAAGACGTTTGGATAAAATATCCCCTTTACATGCTACAAGAATGGGACCTGCAATTCGGCATGCCACTTCAAAGTTGGAACAACTAGATGCCAAAACTAAATTTCTTTTTGTTGTCTCAGATGGAAGNCCTCAGGACAGAGGATATAGTAGAGAAGGTGTAGAAAAAGAATATGCCGTTCAAGACACTCGAATGGCACTAATGGAAGCTAGGCAAAAAGACGTCACCCCATTTTGCCTGACGGTCGATCGACAAGGCCATGATTATATGCGCACTATGGCCGGTGATATGGGCTATGAAGTGGTTCCTGACGTAATGGAGCTACCNCGGCGTTTACCTGCATTATATAGAAGGCTCACAGTCTAATATTGAAAACTAGCGAGGGTCGTAAATTGTCACATCTAAAAGAAAAAGCGTAAGGCCTTTCTCATCTCCAAGATCTGAAACCTGAACAGCATGCCTTGCCGGAAGACTATCTCCAAAATTATCACGCCAGTATTTATTAAAAATTAAACGATCTCGCTGCAGATTTTTCATATAAACTCCAACCTTAACTACACTGTCGAACGAGAGTTCTAATGATTCTAGAATGCCCTCTAGGTTGCTAAACAATTGTATTGTTTGTAGCTCTGGATCAGCTTCTTCGACAAATGCGGTTCCTGGCTTTACTCCACGCACNGCCGAAAGGAACACAAAATCACCAGCCCTTACACCTAATGGTATGGGGCTAGTATGAACCAAGTCAGTGTTCTTGGAAGAGATCATACTTTTTTGCTTTTTTGCTTTTTTGTCCATTTTAGTTTTAGTTAACATACCCATTCATTTGCAAAACTTGAGCAAGTTGTAATAGGGATTGAGTAACTGCCCTTCCTCTCACTAATGTTCGGCGAGGAGGAAATTTATATTTTTTAACCTCGACCCCTTTTGGATGAGCTACAGCTATGAAAACAGTTCCTGGTTCTGCATTTTCTCCTGGTTGATTGTCAGGTCCCGCAACGCCAGTGATTCCGATGCCGCAGCTTGAGTCAAAATAAGAGCAAGCTGCTTTCGCCATTGCACGAGCAGTCTCATCTGAAACTGCTCCATATTTTTCAATCAAGTTAACAGGAACTCCTGCTTTAACTTTACTGTCATTTGAATATACAGTCATCCCGCCTACTAAATAGTCTGATGACCCAGGCACTTCGGTTATAGCGCTAGTTATCAGGCCACCAGTCAAGGATTCGAGAACACTGATGGTAAAATTGGATTGTTTAAGCAAAGTCGCAACTCTTTCTTCTGGGGACTCATCATCAATGCCCCAGAGAAAATCTCCCAAAATAGGTCGAATTGCTTTATCAGCTAAATCCAACGCCAATAACGACTCATTTTGGCTGCTAGATCGNGCAATAGCTCTTAAATAAATTCCATCGGCTTTTGCGTAGCATCCAAGCTCAATTCCTGGCATTTCATAAATTTCACTAACCATTTCATCAACTGCTGCTTCAGAAAGACCGATTGTTTTGAAAGTACGTGCCATAATCACACTTCCAACTATACGACTCTGAATCCTGGGGTATATCTCAGTGTTCCACATATGAATCAGTTCATTTGGTGGTCCTGGTATGGTTACTAAAATTTTATTATCTCGCTCAACCCACCACGACGGAGCTGTGCCCATCTCATTCTTGATCGGAGTAGCTGAAGGGATCACCCATGCTTGTCGCAAATTTTGTTTTGGCATGCTCCCTATTCCTCTACTTGAAAAAGTATCTTTGAGCCAAGAGACAAGGTCTGGATCCTCTGAAATTTCTTCTTCTAACATCTTAGCAATGCCTTCTCTAGTTAAATCATCAAGTGTTGGGCCTAGACCTCCAATCGTGAAAATATAATCAGACCTCCCCCAAGCTCTTTTTAGAATTTCAATCAAGTGGTTTAAATCATCACCTANGACGGTTACCCATTGTAGCTCTAAACCCAGCTGAGGCAGCCTTACTGCCAACCAACCAGAATTAGTATCTTGCGTTTCACCCATAAGCAATTCGCTGCCAATAGCAATAATTTCGGCCTTCATGTNGGAACCCCCTAGTAGNTAGTATAACTTCAATTTCAATGGNTAATGCTACTACCCAAAATACAAAATCGTTGTCGCCTAATTAGCTGACTGTTATCCTTCACCTTCACTAACCTTTTGCGAAATGCGGTGATGATTTGCACTTAATAATCGATGGCTTCAACTGCGACCCGGAACAAATTGCTGATCAGNCGAAAGTTTTAGAATTTTTGGACACTTACCCTGATTCAATAGGAATGACTAAAATTATTGCCCCTTCTGTAAAGACTTACAAGGGACCTAAGCCAGAAGACTGGGGGGTTAGCGGTTTTGTAATCATTGCTGAAAGCCACATCAGTGTCCACACATTTCCTGATAGAAGATACATAAATATTGATGTGTTTTCATGTAAAAATTTTGACTCTGATTTAGCACTACAACAAATCCCTAATATATTTTCTATTGGGAAATTAAAGCACTGGCTCCTTGATAGAGGAATTGAGCATATCGATCCTCAACAAGCTGAAAGTATTATTGAAAATGAAAGAAGTCAAATCGTTGTTCCCGATTTAAAATCGGGTTTTAAAAAGCCAATTTAGTAAGGACTGATTGTGACTTCAAATTTTCAAACTTTTCTTGATTTAGATCCTTCAAAGCATTCACTTGAGAATTCATTTGCTGCAATTTTACCTGTGCCATATGCCCAGACAGTTTCTTTTAGGCTTGGCACCGACCAAGGGCCCAGGGCAATAATTGAAGCCTCTGCGGAAATGGAAGATTATGACGATGAGCTAAATTTTGAACCTTGTATGCTAGGTATTCATACCCTTCCCTACCTTCCAATCAGCAAACAAGGACCTAAATCGATGTCACAGATTGTAGCTAATAAAGTAGAAGAACTTCACCAAAAAGTACCTTTAATTTGTATGATAGGCGGTGAACATTCCTTATCAGCAGGAGCTGTAGAAGGATTTTCCAGAGCAATTCCTGACCTAAGTGTGCTTGTTTTTGATGCACAGGCTGACCTTCGTNATGAATATCAAGGTTGGGAATATTCACATGCATCTACTTCTAGAAGGATCATGGATTTTTCGCCACTATCTATGGTCGGAGTAAGAAGTCTAACTTCTGAAGAAGCGGAATTTATCAAAGATACTGGGATACCCTTTCTACCGAGAAAGTCAGAACCAATAACGTCCATTGAATCAATTATTGATACCTTAAAGACAAATGTTTATATCAGTATTGATTTGGACGTACTGGACCCCTCAATAATGTCCGCAGTAGGAAACCCAGAACCTGGGGGTATGGGTTGGTGGGAAATTTTGCATGCATTGCGTAGCGTTTCTCAAAGTAGAAATGTTATAGGTTTCGACGTAATGGAACTTTCACCAAAGGAGGGTCCAGTATCTTGCGCATATACAGCTGCTAAATTGGTTTATAAGATGATTGGCTATTGTTCAAACACAAATAACAANACCCATTTTTGAATGCTTGATGCTAAGTTAAAATAACCTAATGAAACAAGCCAAACTCCCAATTTACTTGGACCATGCAGCTACTACATCTATGTCTCCTATAGTATTGGAGGCAATGTATCCGTATCTGACGGAATCTTTTGGGAATCCGTCGTCGATGTACTCAATAGCTCAACAAGCAAGGGAGGCTNTAGACAATTCAAGNCAGGTTTGTGCAAATATCCTTGGAGCACGTTCAAGTGAGGTAGTGTTCACTAGTGGTGGAACAGAGTCCGATAATTCAGCCATAATTGGTGCTGCCTTAGCATCGAAAGCAAATGGTAATCACATTATCACTACTTCCATAGAGCATCATGCTGTTTTGCATGCTTGCCAATTTCTTGAAGAATTAGGTTTTGAANTTACCTATCTTCCAGTTAACCCACATGGNTTTGTAGAAATCGAGTCCATTGAATCNAGCATAAAAGAAACAACGACATTGGTAAGTATCATGCTTGCTAACAATGAAATTGGAACCATCCAGCCAATATCTGATATTGCAAAGGTTATTAAAGAAAAAGAAGTTGAATTTGGTACTGTGATTACGTTCCACACTGATGCTGTTCAAGCTGCTGGGTATTTGGATTTAGATGTAAACGTTCTCGGTGTGGATTTGTTAAGTTTATCAGCTCATAAATTCAATGGACCTAAAGGAGTCGGATTACTTTTTATTCGCAGGAACACTCCTTTTCTACCAACTCAAGTAGGAGGATCGCAAGAAAGAGACAGAAGAGCTGGAACTGAAAATGTAGCAGGTATTGTTGGAATTAGTACTGCACTTAAATTAGCTGATGAAAAACGCTCAGAAACCTCAAAGTATGTATCAGCTTTGCGAGACCACTTGATCAATTCAATTTATGAACGAATNGAAAATTGCCAACTGAATGGCAGCCCAGATAAGAGGTTACCCAATAATGTCAATTTTTCCTTTGAGGGCGTCGAAGGCGAACCTGTACTGTTAGGCTTAGATTTACTAGGTATTGCAGCATCTAGCGGCAGCGCATGTACTGCAGCATCCCTAGAGCCTTCCCATGTGCTTCTGGCACTAGGGCACACTAATAACTTTGCAAGGTCCAGCCTGCGCCTTAGCTTGGGACCAAGCAACACAATAGAAGAGATCGATCTGGTAGTGGATTCTCTTCAATCTCTAATTGCCAANCTAAGATCACTCGCATAGTTAACTATTCAATCATGAGTAACAGACTAAAGTATGAAATTTCTCCGTATTTGCTGCAACATGCCGATAATCCAGTCGATTGGTTTCCTTGGGATGAAGCTGCTTTCGAACATGCAGCGGTAACTAAAAAGCCTATTCTTCTTAGTGTTGGGTATGCAGCTTGTCATTGGTGTCACGTAATGGCCCATGAGTCATTTGAGAACAAAGATATTGCAGAATACATGAATGAGCATTTCGTCTGCATAAAAGTTGACCGCGAGGAAAGGCCCGATATTGATTCCATATATATGAATGTAGTGCAAGCTTTAACAGGGCATGGCGGGTGGCCGCTTACTGTTTTTCTAACACCAGAGAAGCTTCCNTTCTACGGTGGAACTTATTTCCCCCCGGAGGATTTAAGGGGAATTCCAAGTTTTAGGAGAGTATTGCACTCAATTAAAGACGCATACGATAACAGGCACGAAGATGTAGAACGCAATGCTGAGTATCTTAGTAATGCTGTATCTCAGATTGTAAATATCGACCAGTCATCATTAGAAGAAGATCAAGCAATTTTGCTTCGAGCATTTCAGGNAATNAAAAAATCCTTTGATTCTAATTATGGTGGTTTTGGATCAGCCCCAAAATTCCCTCAGCCTTTGGCTTTAAGGTTTCTATTGGCTTATTACTCCAGGACCAAAGATCCTGAATCACTCTCAATGATTAATAGGTCGCTTGAAGCATTGGCGAATGGTGGAATCTATGATCATTTAGGTGGTGGTTTTCACAGATATGCAACTGACGAAAAATGGAAAGTCCCTCATTTTGAAAAAATGCTATACGACAATTCACTTCTCGCCCTGATTTTCGCAGAAGCATTTCAGGTTACTGGGGAAAGTAATTACCAAGCAATTTCTGAGCAAACTTTAGATTACTTAATCAGAGAAATGCGACACCCAGATGGTGGTTTTTTCTCATCTCAAGATGCAGATACTGAAGGGATTGAAGGTAAGTTTTATACTTGGGATTCTAATGAAATTACGGAGTCCTTAGGCTATGATTTCAAATCTTTTTCTGATTATTACGGGATTTTAGAAAATGGAAACTGGGAGGGCACCAATATTCTTCATGTGGACAATTTCAGCCATTCCTCGACCAAACATCTTGGTCCTGCCAGAGAGAAATTGTTCAAAAAGCGCCTAGCCAGAGTTTCACCGGAAATAGATGACAAAGTAATTACCGCCTGGAATGGATTAGCTATACAAGCTTTTGCCAAAGCATCTCAAGTTTTTGGAAGAAATGATTATGAAAAAATAGCTGTCGAANCAGGTCTTTTCTTATTAAAGCAAGNAAATACAGAAGCGGGCCTCAAGAGAATATGGCGAAATCAAGCAACTAAACAAAGTGCTTATTTAGAAGATTATGCAAATTTGGCNCTAGCATTTATCAAGCTACATGAAACTACACTAAACCATGAATGGTTAAAGCAAGCATATCGATTTACTATTGAAATGATTGATCTTTTTTATGATGAAAACAGTGGTCGGTTTTTTGATACTTCAGTAAATCAGGAATCTCTATTTGTTAGACCTAGCCAATCTTTTGATGGACCTACTCCAAGCGGCGCATCTACAGCCACTATGTGTTTATTATGGCTAGCTCAAATTACTGGTGAGTCGAAATTTTCATCTTTCGCAAACAAACTCCTAGGCTCAGTTGGTAAAGCGCTAGAAAATTACCCCTTAGGCCATGGCAACTGGCTCACGGTTTTAGAGACTTCAGTTACGGAAATTAAAGTCATTGCGATCGCTGGTGATAAAAATGACAAAGCTGTGAATTTACTTAAAAAAGCGGTCCATTCTGTGAGCAGCCCCAACATTCTAATAGTAGGGTGGGATCCTAGTGATGGTTCTAATTTTAACTCTCCACTTTTTGAAAACCGATCTTTAGTTGATGGGCAACCAACAGCATATCTATGTATTGAGTTTGAATGTAGCCTTCCCACATCAGATCCATTGGTATTATTAGAGCAAATGGAGAGTCTTTAAAATTTAATTGGTACAACGAATCTTAGCGATATTGAATGATCGGTGTACAATATCGTCTGTTTATATTTTTAAGGAAGCGTATTCAGTAGTACAGATATGAATGAACGGAGCTTTTGGGCTAAAGCAGCAATTATTTTAGTAGCCTTTGCTGCTGGAGTGTACCTGATTCAATCTTTAGCTCGCCTATGGGGTTTCATGGGTGATCTAATAATGATCATTTTTTTTGGTTGGCTAGTAGGGTCAGTGTTAATTCACTTTGTTAATGGCTTAATGAACGTTCCGTACATGAGGCGCCCTATAGCTATAGTCTTAATATATCTCGCTTTCATAATCCTAGTAGTTGATTTTGTATTATTAGTCCTTCCAGCAGCTGCAAATCAGCTGCTGGATCTCGTTGATAACCTTCCAAGCTTAGTAGGAAGGATACCTAATTGGCTCGAAGGGATAGAAAGGTTTTTTAATCGTTTTGGAATAGAAATAGACTTGGCTAGCAGNTACAGGTCGGAAGTCTCTATAGAAGAGATTTTGTCTCAAGGAGTTAATTTCCTTGCGGACAACGTAGTTTCCATCGTACAAGCAATAGGTTCGGCACTTTTCAGGATTGGCCTTGTTATTGTTTTGTCATTTTATGTAGTCCTGGATGGTGGTCGNCGGTTGAATACTTCTCTGACAGTGCTTCCTCCAAAGGTCGANGAAGAAGTACGGCTAGTTCTGCGAACATTTGATGGGATTTTTCATGGTTATATAAGAGGAATGCTTCTTGTTTCCTTAATCTATGGGGTTAGTGTNGCAACCATAATGATGGTAACNGACCTTCCAGCAGCACTTCCGAGTGCGATCATCGCAAGCTTATTACTGGCCATCCCATTCATTGGTGATTATCTGGCCCTTGCTTTACCTCTAGTAGTGGCAGCTTTAGCAGGCGATTTAGTAACCTTCTTGATTGTGCTAATTACTTTATTATTTGTTCAGCAAGTAATGCTAAACATCCTGACTCCTCGTATATTAGGTCATGCAGTCAGAATGCCTGCGGGATTAGTTGTTGTAGCTGTAATTGTTGGTGCGCGCTTAGCTGACATTCCTGGTGCACTTTTAGGTGTACCAGCGGGAGCTGTTATTTATTCATTAGCAATTGTATATGGCACAAGAATAAGGCAAAGGCGTGAAGACAAAGAGCGAAATAACTCAGAGCAACTCTTGCTCATACCCGACAATGACGAAATTGAAAATACCGACAAAGAAGCTGAGTAATCAAGGCACATGTGCAGGTGCTTTATAGCTAGCAGAATCAGGATCAATACGCACCCAACTGAGAGTATTATTATTTTTAACGACAAAAGTATCAGCTCCAACAGTTAAGGGTTCCCATTTTAGTGTCTGATCATTCCAAATAAAAATCATCCAGAATCGGGAAGAGTCATTAGCTACCCCTAAAATAGAGTTCACAAAGTGGGCATTAAACTTAGGATACCAATCTGATTTCAGATCTCCTTGTGTGACTTTTTCTAGTAATGCATACCCGTTTGTACCCTCTGCTACTTCCACATCACGAAACCATTGAGGTTCATTTTGGCTAAATTCAATTAGTACATTAGCTCTTATAACTTTTGTTTTCTGGATTTCTGGTTGGTCGCATCCGAATAGCAGAGTGCTAAAAAGTAGAACGCCTATTAGCATAGCCCAGTTGCTTGCCATCACTTTAACCAAGTTCAACATCATGAACTTTTAGTAAATCTTGAGACCAAAACAGGTCCCAACGTAGAAAAAAGAAATACATTAGAAAGTAGATGTACCATGTAAAACATAAGGGCACCCGGGCCGAAAACACTAACCGATATCCAATAGATGTCTTGTTCAGATCCAGCTAAATCAGCCCAAATTAAACCAGTATGTATATTGGTTAACAAATCATAAGAAGTAGTGCAAATTATAGCAGCCCAGAAACAATATAATCTGCTATCTGAAACCTTGAATACCGCTCTGCCCTTCTTGATTTGTTTGCGGCATACGGCACCCGCTGCTGCGTAAATCACTTCTGATAGCATCAGGGTTGTGAGTAGTCCAAAAGATGCTGTCCCCCAAGGGTTGGCATAGCCATATATATACCAAGAAACCATAGCAACTATCGCACCACGTCTAAAGCCAAGAATATAGCCTGCAGAGAATACAAAAAAATCAAAAAACTTCACATTCGGAAAAGAAATTAGTGCCAAGTTACTAAGTAAAATTACGAAGACAAAAAATGCTGGGAAGAGCACTTCCTCCAATGTGACTTTCCAAATGGAATTCTTTATATTGGAAACAAACGGGAGTACTGNTTGCACTTTTCTCTCCAAGTAGATCCTTAGTAATCTACTAAAGACATACTAATAGGTCGATCCTTCATGAACCTAAATTTTATTATCGAGAAAGCAAAATGGATACTGAAGAGTTTTTAGTACTAGATATTGAAACCTCTGGAGGGGATTGGACCAAATTTCCTTTTGGTTTTAACTTGCTTTTTACAGGTATTAGATCCCAATCTCTTTATAGTTTTTACAATTCNGATTCAAGCACTCTTTCTTCCTTGGCAGATATACTTAGCTCATATAAAGGCACANTCGTTACCTTTAATGGCGTGAAGTTTGATTTTCCTGTTCTTGATTACACCTTCAAATCAAGACTCGAAAGAAATTTGAACGTCTATAAGCATTACGATATTTTTGCGGAGATCAAAAAGCAAAGCGGAAGCCCGATTAGTTTAGACCGATTGAGTCGATACACTTTCGGCAGTAGCAAGCTCGAATGGGANCATAANCATAATCTCAGTACTTGGATTAATAAACCGGAGCTTTTGATAGATTACAATAAAAACGACCTAGATTTAACTTATGAAATATTTATGCGAATACTAAAAAGGATGCCTCTTTTCCTTGATAATTCTTCTGTGATCCTGGAACCCCCGGATAATTCAGCCCGAGAAGGATCAGGTGATGCCTAATAGTATAGCTAGCNAAGAATCATCGNTTATTGATCCTTTGAGGTTAAGGCTAGAAAAAGCTTTAATTAAGGCGAGATGGTTTGCTTCAATAGGCTTTATCCTGCTTTTTATGGGGGGCCAATTTGAACTCCTGGAAGCAATTACAGTAGAAGTTTTATTTGTACTGGGCAACTGCTTTGTAATATTGCTTTTGGGGTTCTGTAAAAGTGTTAATTCACAACGCGTAACCGGATTCATCGCAACACTAATCGATTCATTCATAGCTCTAACAATAATCTTCATATCCCCGACTAGCTTTGGTCCTTCAATCTATGCAATTTTGATCTTAGTTGCGATTGAAACGGCAGTGAGATATGCACCTATAAAAGGATTTTTCCTCACTCTTATCCTATCTATCTCTCTAGGAATAGTAGTCGAATTGCGTAATTCGATGGAAAGTTTGGGCTCAACGAACCTGGGCATCTTAATTTTTTGGGCAAGTTTGATAATAGGAATAGGATTAGTTTTTGGAACGATAATTCGGGAAATTTATAGACAGCGTGTAATCCCAGATTCAGTACGGCACATGGTTAGCAAAGAAGACCTTGAAATTTTAACTCCACGAGAAATCGACGTTTTTAACCTTATTTCAAATGGATACTCTAACCAAGAAATTGCAGATGAACTAGTCATTGAAGTTAAAACCGTTAAAAATCATATCAATAATATGTATTCAAAGTTGAACATGAGTAGCAGATACCAAGCTATAAGCCGCTCGGTAAGAGTACCGCTATTAAAAGATGCTCCGTATGATCAACCAGAGAATGATGCCAATAATTGATATGCGCCTCTTAAAGTATTAACCCGATCAGCGTAGAGTGTTCCTGCTTTTTCCCATGCAGGCCTGAAATCGTTCAGTCCAGTAAAGGCACGAGATACTTCCTCTAGTTTTGTTTCGTATAAATTTAAATATTGTATCTCGTTATTAGAAACTGACTTGAATCGGTTCATCGTTTGATACATTCCGGTAGCTTCAATATCCAAGCGATGAACATCGTCATACCAAGTATTAAAAGTTGAATCAGTACCAGGCGTCTTGGGATTATTTGCCATTAACAAAAGTCCCGTTGGACTTGCTAGGNCCTTATCATCAAAGCAGTATAAGCCNGGCTCCATAGTGTCCAAAGTAAGNCTATTTGTGACAATTGCTACTGGTGCTATTTTCCCNTTTTCACGCAGCTTGTTAATTTCCGCTGGCATNNTTTTTTCTACTTCAGTACCGGAAAGCATACTCTCGTATATAGCTAAGTGTTTCTCTCCTGTATCGACTGTTACTAATTCATAACGAGAAGCCCTATAGAATAACTGTGTATCGACCATATCCTTGAGGTGTTGGTCATACCACTCATCAAATTCCCTTTTATCAACTTTCTCATCATGATGAGAAAGTACAAAGTAGATGCTAGTTGAACGTTCTCCAAACATTACAGCCCCCTGATAGCCCCAAACGCAATTAAGACGTAGAATACTTCATTGATCTTATTAATGGTGTACAGATGTCTAATTATACAGTTGCAATTACCGATAGCTCCAAAAATTTTGATACTAAAGTTGAAAGCGCCGTATTAGGTTCGGATGTGAACCTGAAAGTTATTTCCACTAGAGATCCCATCGAGATTGGTGCACAAGCCAAAGATTCCGATGCGCTATTAGTGTGGAGAACTCCAATTCCCAAAGAAACTATAAACCAGATGGAAAAATGCAGAGTTATTGTCAGGATTGGAATTGGTTTCGATATAGTCGATATTGAAGCGGCCAGAGCACGAGGAATTCCAGTATGCAATGTTCCTGACTACGGCACCAACGATGTCGCAGATCACGCATTAGCCTTAATGCTCAATCTTAGGAGAGGAATCCACGCTTTCAGCGATGCCGTACATAAAGGCAATGATGGTTGGGATTACAAAATTGCTGGAGACTTGGCACGTCTAACTGATCAAACATTAGGAATCATTGGCTTCGGAAGGATCGGTACTGCTGTTGCGATAAGAGCTAAAGCNTTTGGGATGAAAGTTGCATTTTATGATCCCTATTGCCCACCTGGCCAAGAAAAANCAATTGGAGTTGAAAGAAAAAATTCTATAGAAGAATTACTTGAAAATTCTGATGTGGTAAGTATTCATACACCGTTAACTAATGAGACTAGAAATTTTGTAAATAGGAGCTTTTTCAGTTCTATCAAACATGGAGCTATTCTGATCAACACCGCTCGTGGCGGCATTGTTGACATTGATGCTTTAGAAATTGCTATGCGAGAAGGAATAATTAGTGCAGCTGGNTTAGATGTATGGCCCACTGAACCTCCAAGTCCAGTAACTTCACTAATGCAAGCTTGGCGAGATAACGAAGAGTGGATAAAAGGACGCCTTATAGCGACTCCCCACTCAGCGTTCTATAATATGGAGTCTCACACTGAAATGCGCTCGAAAGCCGCTCAAAATGTGAGAGATGTCCTTAATGGGCATTCTCCAAAAAATTGCGTGAATTTTTGAAATGAGGAATTTTAATGTCTAAACAGTATTCATCAGCACCAGATATGTCTATCAATCCAGCAAATTCTTACATTGCTACCTTCAAAACAGTAAAGGGCGAAATTGAAATTGAGCTATTTTCTGATAAGGCACCTAAGACTGTAAACAACTTTATATTCCTTGCTCGTGAAGGGTACTATGATGATTCTACTTTTCACCGAGTATTGCCTGGTTTCATGGCTCAAGGAGGAGACCCTACTGGCACTGGAAGAGGTGGGCCGGGTTACACTTTTACAGACGAGTTTCATCCCGATCTAAAACACGATAGTCCGGGAATTCTTTCTATGGCCAATGCAGGTCCCAATACCAATGGTAGCCAATTTTTTATTACATTCGCACCAACTCCCCATTTAGATGGTATGCATGCTGTATTCGGTAAAGTTGTTAATGGCATGGATGTACTGAACCAAATTCGCGAAAGAGACCCAAACCAAGGGCCTGATTTCCTAGGTGATGGAATATCTACGATAGCAATAACTGAATCAGATGCTTAGGCACAGTCCTTACTTATGTTCAATCCCTTNNCTCTGAAATTCTTANTATCGTGCACCTCCGTTTTGTTATTGGCAAGTTTTGTCGCCGGGTTATTTTCAGGTTGTCAAAATACTGAATCAAGTATGCAACTGGCTANTTCAGATACTAGCAGTGAAAAGAATGTTTCGTCGTTTACTACGTCTGACCAAAGCTCTACAGGCAATGAACGTGTAGTGACGCCTGACCAAGAAATGCCTGCAGACTTACAAATATCTGGCTTACATTATCTAGAATGGCTTTCAAAAGATTTTGATTTGACTGCAGATCTCACAGATGATTTATCATTGCATATTTTGAAGCATAAAAATGGAGAAGCTTCTTGGGAAGAAGAGTTAGATNAAAAGTTCCAACTATTAATGGAACATTTATTAAACGCGAAAACTGTTGAAGAACCAGAAGGCATTTTTTTTCGTGTCCATCTGTTTTACATAGGTGGAATCAGAGAATTTGAAGAGGCCAATACAAACTTCATCAATTGGAAAAAATTGCGTAAATCAGGAGATCCTGTAGATCCCAATGTGACTAAGCGAATTGAACAAGGAAGAAAATTAATGAATGAAGTTGTTGCACCCGCTTATCATCAAGCTAAGGNAATGGTCGAGAAATCAGATTGATAGTTGTTTCAGCCATGCTATGAATAATCCTATTGCCTCCTCCCAAACTTCGGCTTGAGCCCTAAGTTTGCCAGCTCTAAATCCGTGATCAGCACCTTCCAGTAAATTCAATGAAGATCCTGTGATGATTGATGATGCACTCTCAAGCTCAGCGGGAGAACCAAAAGCATCTTTAGTCCCAGAGCAAAAAAATGTGGGGATACTAATAGTATTAAAATGTTCAGTTCTTTTACGATCAGGTGAACCAGGAGGATGCAAGGGGTATGCAAATAATGCCAATGCGTCAACAATTTGNCCTTTTGCAATTAACGATGATGCAATTCTTCCACCTAAAGATCGACCTCCAATTACAATTCTCGGCGCCGCATCATTAAATGCATTAACGATAGACTCCCAGCTTTCCAAAAGCACCGCTTCCGCATCTGGTGATTTTGATCCCCTTTCAGAAAATGGAAATTGAAATCTAATAAGTGCTATTCCATGGACAGCCAATTTTTCAGCCGCACTTAAAGCAAAAGGATCCTCAATGTTAGAACCAGCGCCAGGTGCATAGATAAAAGCCCATTCCGGGTTTTCAACTATCGACTCTATCGCAGAAATATATCTTCCTGAATTGAGGTGTACTTTGTGTGTTCTTTCGGCTTTTTCTTGCAAGAATTTCCCCAAAACTATCCTGCTTACGAGACAGAACTACAAAGCTAAAAGAAATAGTTGATTCTAAAAAGCCCGTATTTTCTTCAGTATGAATACTCTTATGAAAAGAAGAACCACAATAAGAAATGCAACTGTCATCATTGATAAAGCTGCCCTTTGGTCAGGATCAACAGCTAAATTGAATACCAAAGTGCTGATAACGAAAGGATCAGAGCCTGCGGTGATGACCTGGGGCAATGTGAATTCTCTAAATGCGAGCAGGAAAAGTATNATCCAAGCACCGAACGTATAAGGCGCCAACAATGGCACTAAAATACGCCTAAAGGTACTATAAGCACTTGCCCCGCTAGTTGCCGAAACTTCCTCTAGTTCTTTAGCAATTTGAGCAACACCAGCTCGTTGAAANCGATAGGCCAAAGCAACTCTAAATGAGTAAGCAAGCATNAGGACTAGNAGCGACTTTGAAAGTGGGATCCAATCNANGAAGTCTGGCAGCATTCTGTTTACATTAAGATAGAANAGGAAAAATGCAAATGATGCTATGACTGCNGGAACCGCCAACGAAGAAGAAGTAAATAAATCAAGGAANAATCGTACTTTAGGCGCCGCTCTTCCTCTTACTACAGACCACGAAATAATCAAAGCTACNGTGACACTGATTGTAGGAGCAACCAGNGCAACNGNAATAGTATTCCTTACAGCACTCCATAGNCGCCNGTTATCAAACAAGTCTCNGTATCCATCCAAACTGAAACGCTCAAATACGGCCCATGATGGTGACATNTAAGTAGGTAAAAATGATTGGTACAAGAGAATGACAAACGGAGCAAATGACAAAAACGTTAAAAAGCTAATTATTGCAAAAAATATGGGCCACTTCCAAGAACCCAAATCGAACCTTCTAGCCCTGAACCCCTTACCTGTCATCGTCGCAAACCGCTCAGATCTAGCTGTGTAATAGCTGTATAGATAAAAGAGTAGATAGGTCAAAAGCATAAAGTGCAAACCCATAGCTGCAACTGCACCATACAATGGATCTTCTCCAGAGCCAGTTGTAAGTAGCTCCCAAACACGTGTGCTCAAAATATCTGCTTTTGCTCCAGTAGCTAGAAGCAAGGGAACTTCGAATGATTCGACTGTAAAGATAGTAGAAAGAATTAAGGCTCCAAGAATTGAAGGTCTTAACAAGGGAAGGGTAACAGTACGTACTATCTTAACAAAGCCTGCACCGGATGTACGAGCAGCATCCTCAAGGCTAGGATCCATGCTACGAAGAGCAGCCCCTAGCAAAATAACAAAAAATGTTACTTGCCCAAATCCTTGAACTACTATCATCCCGTACATAGTCGTAATATTGAACGGTCCTGCGGTAAAATCCACGCCTGGGATCCAGTTGAGAACAGTGCGAGCCATTACGTTCATGAAACCCATTCGAGGACCCAGTAATAAAATCCAGCCCAAGGTAGTCACAATTGCGGGCATCATCAACGGGAAAAGCAGAATTACGAACACGACATTTCTGAAAGGTAAATTGGTTCTTTCTATTAACCAAGCAATTACCAGTCCCACAGAAAACCCAAGAGCAACAGCTCCAAAAGTATAAATTGCCGTATCGTATAATGTTGATTGGAGAGCTCTACTCCCAGAATAAACTGCAGGGAAGTTTGATAATCCCCATGAACTAGTGGGTTCAAAAAACAAGTTTCCTGCTGGAACTCGGATAGCTTGTACAAAGGTCACACCTAAAGCAGGTAACAATAGCCAAGACGCTACAACCAGAGCAGCAAAGAGTAATATATACTCGCCCCTTTTGAGCATTGCAATCTTATGTTTAACCTGCGCAGATACTGCCATGTATACACCTAGTTCAAGGATAAGCGGGGCAGCTTATACGCTACCCCGCTTATTCCTTTATACAACAGAAGTTAGGATTAATCGGTTCCGAATACTCTGTCACTGAAGTAACTGGCGTTTATACCCCTCTGGCGGGCTACACCAATACTTTCAAAGACCATGTCAACGTCCTTGAAGTCTCCAGAAACGAGGCCTTCAGAAGCATGACCATAACCTGCCCATCCTGATCCAATACCTTCCCAGGTAGCTGCAGAAACAGCTTCGCTGGCATTCCATGCAGCAAAGACTCTGGCAGCATTTGGATTTGGTGCATTGCTTGCGACAGCAACGCTGAACATGTTAACACCCATACCTGCGTTCCAAGCCTGAGCAATGACTCCACTGTCCAAAAGGCCTGGTGGGTTTCCATAGCCTAAGTAAACTAATGGTCGTTCACCCGAAAGGATGAATTCATCACAGTTTGCAGTTACGAGCAAGTCGTTCTCTTCAATCATCCTCTTGTGAAGATCTACCATTTCATCTTTATCGAAGATGAATGGGTGGAAACCGTGACCAGCTCTAAACAAAAATGAAGGAGCACAAATTAAACCTTTGAACTTAGGATCAAGCCAACCCTCAACGGTTGTTGGTATGTCCTCTACATCAAAGATGTCTGTACGCCAGAAGTTTGTGTACTGGTTGTTTGCAATACCAATTGCGTTACCAGGGACACCATCTGCTTCCCAGGAACGACCCTCAGCAACACCAAGGGATTCATAGTCAACTACATCAGCATAGCCAGAATCTACATACTGTGCCATCTGAGTCATAGACATATACACAACGTCAGTTGGGGCTTCCCCAGCCTCTCGCTCTGCTTTAAGTGTTCCGACAATTTGACCAGCACTTATGCCACGGCCCTCGCATTCGATTCCAGTGGCTTCAGTGAACATGTCACAAACGATGTCGGTATGGTTTGTACCATATGCAGTGAAAATGACTTTTCCTTCAGCTTGAGCCTTTGCAAGCAAATCATTCCATTCGTCGGTTGCTGTCCAATCTGTGTCCAAGCTAGCAAACATAGCACCCTGCTGAAGAATTTTCTCTTGTTCAGTAGGAGTTGCGGTAGGACCAGGAGTTGGAGTTGGCTTCCTGTAAGGCAAAGGTTCTGGCTCGCCAGGACCTTCATCATCAGCCGCAGCAGGTTCAGCCGCAGCTGCTGGAGCTGCTGCTGCTGGAGCAGCAGGTGCCGGTGCATCATCTGCATCGTCACCACAAGCGACTAACAATGATGCTACGAACATAGCCATAATCATTAAGCCGACTACATTGAATAAACCGAATTTCTTTTTCCACATAACGTTCTCCCCTAAGATGGCATTACGTGAAAAATTATAACGCCAACGTGTGAAACTAAGCGCAAGTATAACAAAGTTAACAAAAAAGCCAATATAGTCAAAATTATTAGTTTTTAGTTTTTTGGTGCGCCATTTATAGTCCTGGCAAATAAAATAGGGTAAATGTGTGAGGTATTTGTACTTAAAATGGTACCCCTGGCAGGAGTCGAACCCGCGACGCATAGGTTAAAAGCCTATCGCTCTACCGTTGAGCTACAGGGGCACAGCGTAAATTTTAAACCATCAGATTACAAAAAATCACTTCGACGGAACGGCCAGTATACTAACCAGGCTTTTCCGATGATATTTTCTCGAGGAATCGTTCCCCAATTCCTCGAATCATTACTAGAAACACGATTATCGCCCAAAACAAAAAATTCCCCAAGCGGGATAGTTACTTCAGGGTACGTTTGAAGAACTACATTATCAACATAGGTCTCCATTCTGGGATGATCATTAACGTAAACTATCCCATTTGTAATTTTCACTCTATCCCCTGGAAGTCCGATTATTCTCTTTATGACAGACTTATCCTCGTTTTGTATTGACTTGAAAACAATTAGATCTCCGGCATCTGGTTCTCCAAAAAGCCGCCATGCTCTATTTTCATGATTTCCTGGAAGCAATTTGCCAATGCGAGTTAAATCAACCTCAACATAGCTCAGCTTATTAACCACAATTCTGTCACCTGAGATAAGAAGTGGTTGCATGCTAGGACCACTAACTTTATAAAGTTGAATCATTGACTGAATAACTAAAAGCAAGAAAATTGCTAAAAAAAGAGTTTTTACAAGCTCTATGAAGGCGTTGCGCATAGCGTACCTTAATTAGTAAGTTCTAGGTTAGAATTATACAGAGATTCAGAATATTTGGACTGAGCATGTTTCATCGAACTTCTTATTCAAACCATATTACTTCATCGTTATTATTTTTCTTAATTTTTTTGCTCTTTGTATTCACTTTGTATGGATGCACAGCAGACAGCGATTCAAATTTATCAACTGCGAATATCACTAATGACCCGTCAGTTCCCAATGCTGCGTACTCTCGTAATGTTGATTCTCAAGTCTCCACTGGTCTGCATGTAACGGGCACAGGTAAAGTAGAAATTGAGCCAGAACTCGCAAGAATCAATGCCGGCGTAGAAGTTTTTTCTAGCTCTGTGAGCATCGCAACAAAGGAGGCTTCCAAATCCGCTCAAAGGATAATCCGAAGCTTGATTTCAGATGGGATATCCGAAGATGACATTAGCACTCAAAATTATGATATCCAACCGACTTACGAATGGAGAGATAGCGTTACAAACGGTGTTAGAACCAACGAAAGAATCCTTACTGGATATGTTGTTAATAACGATTTAGTCATTACAGTCAGAAATATGGACACAGTTGGGTCAGTTATAGACAACTTAACAATCGCTGGCGGCGACAGCCTTAGAGTTGACCGTATATCTTTCAGCGTCGAGAGTTTTGTCTCCTCAGAAAGAGATGCGATGCTATTAGCATCTCAAGATGCCATTGATAAGGCTAATATGCTTGCAACGAAAATGGGTTTTAAGTTGGGTCGTTTATTACACGTATCTGAGTCAAGTTATTCCCCTAGGCAATCAGAAATCTCCTATGATGCGAGAGCTTTTGCTATGGCTGAAGCACCTACTCCTATTAATGCTGGTGATTTAACTGTTTCAGCTAATATCTACGCAATCTTTGAAATTAAGTAGGATTTTCTAATCCAAAGTTAATGGTGTATCTTCACGATTTGCCCACTCGCGCATAGAGGCATCATAAAGGCAAACATCGTTAAATCCCATTAATGCCAGAATGAACATTCCGTGCGCCGCACGGATACCGCCCTGTCAGTAAGTGAAAATTTTTTTATCAGGGCTAATTCCTGAGTTTTGCAGCAACTCGTGTATTTCAGATGGTGACTTAAAAGTCGAATCTTCGTTCATCATCACTAACCACTCTAAGTGAATTGAATTAGGCACATGCCCTGCCCTTGCATTCTCTCGGGTATTCTCTCCAGTGAATTCAGTCAACCTACGAGTATCCCAAATTATTGAACCAGGATCATCTACCGCACGCATCATGGAATCTACGGTTGCAATGGTGTTTTCTAGTACGGTAGGAACGAAGTTACTTTTGGGGTTTGTGAAGTTTTCAGAAGTAGTCGGACGTGATTCTAATTGCCATTTTTCAAAACCACCATTCAAAATTGAAACGTCTGAAATACCGTAATAGTTCAACACCCACCAGACTCTTGCAGCATTGAGTGATTTTGCTGAATCATAAACAATAACCTGGGAATCTGAAGAAATGCCTAATGACCTTAAAAGTTCTTCTATTTCCTCAGAATCTATTACAGCTTTGGGGTTTTTTTTACTTTTTAAATACGGATGCGGGACAGTAACTGATTGAGGAATCCTTTCATTACGAATTGAATCGATGATCCAGTTTCCAGCATCAATAATAATTAAATTACTTGAATTCAAATTTGAAAACAGCCATTCAGTAGATACAAGTAAATTTTTTCTGGGATAATCTTTGAGTAACATCGTCTCGTATAATTTATCAGCATCAAAGTTTGCTTTCAAATTTCAAAAGGAAAATCTGGAAGAATGTTAATAGAACAAATCTCCAAATCCCTGCCAGTAAAGGAGCAATATGGAACCATCGTCAGAAAAAAAAGTAACTCTCCCTAAATTAGTTTCTTTAAGCAAAAGAAGAGGCTTTGTTTTTCCAGCAAGTGAGATTTATGGTGGAATTGGGTCCACTTGGGATTATGGCCCTCTTGGGGTGGAACTAAAAAGAAATATAAAGGATGCATGGTGGAGATCCGTAGTCACGCAAAGAGATGATGTCGTCGGACTTGACAGTGCAATAATCCAGAGTCCTAGAGTTTGGGAAGCAAGTGGCCATGCCGAAGTGTTCACTGATCCTCTTGTCGAATGCCCTGAATGCCGAAAAAGGTTTCGAGCCGATCATTTAGAAGATCAATTAAGATGCCCCGATGATGGGTCTACTCTTGGAGACCCTCGTCAGTTTAATTTAATGTTTAAAACATTTTCTGGGCCGGTAGAAGACTCTGCAAATCAGGTTTGGCTTAGGCCTGAAACTGCTCAAGGTATTTTCATTAACTTCGAGAATGTACTGAACTCAACTCGTATGAAATTGCCATTTGGAATTGCGCAAATTGGGAAATCATTTAGGAATGAAATAACTACCGGGAATTTCATTTTTAGAACTAGAGAATTCGAGCAAGCAGAGATGGAGTTTTTTGTAAAACCTGGCCAAGATGAAGAATGGTTTAATTATTGGATCAATCAAAGAATGGATTGGTTTATTAAATTAGGTATAGATAGTTCTCATTTGAGAATTAGGAAACACGAAGATGCTGAACTATCTCACTACTCCAGAGGCACTTCAGATATCGAGTTTGATTTCCCTTGGGGTGTTGGCGAGTTAGAAGGAATTGCGAGACGGTCAGATTTTGATTTAGCATCACATTCCCAGAGTTCTGGGACTAAGCTTGAATATTTTGACCAAGACACCGGGACGAGTTATTACCCCTGGGTAATTGAGCCAGCATTAGGAGTGGATCGAGCTGCCTTAGCATTTATGTCTGATGCATATACAGAAGAAAATACTGAGAAAGATCAGCGTGTTCTTTTTAAGTTTCACCCAGACATCGCACCAGTTCAAATAGCTGTCTTACCTCTCAGCAGAAATGAAAAATTAGTTCCAACAGCCAGAGGTGTATTTAATGAAATAAGGTCAGTTTTCCCCGCCCAATATGACGATGCACAGTCGATTGGCAGAAGGTATAGAAGGCAAGATGAAATTGGCACCCCACTTTGCATTACCATAGATTTTGAAACGGTAGAATCGGATAAGGCAGTAACTATAAGAAACCGCGACACAATGCAACAATCTCGAACTTTGATCAAAGATTTAATTCCAGAAATAAAAGATCACTTGAGTAGTATGGGTAGCACACGTTGCTAATCTACCTAGCGTGATCAGGAGAATAATAAGTGCGAATATTGCACCTTTCAGACGTACACATCGGTGTAGAGAACTATGGTAGGCCAGCAACTTTGGATGATATTTCCAATTTGCCCGATTACTTTGCTCCAGGAATAGATAGAGAAGAATACGTAGGATCTTCTACCAGAATGATTGATTTCCTATGCACCTTGGATGCGGCAGTTTCCTACGCAATTAACAATCGTGTTGATTTCGTTGTCTTTTCAGGTGACGCCTACAAGAACAGGGATCCATCTCAAACGCATCAGAGAGAATTCGCTAGGCGCATTAACCGAGTAGCTAATGCTAACATCCCCGTGTTTTTAACTGTGGGCAATCACGACCTACCTCATGTGTCAAACCGTGCCACTGCTTTAGAAATATTTCCGACATTATCTGTATCAAATGTTTTTGTTGGTTCAACGCTAAAGACACATTTAATAAAAACGAATGCTGGGCCAATCCAAGTTATCGCACTCCCTTGGATTCGAATCGGCAGTTTTATGGCCAAAGAAGAAACAAGGGAAATGAGCCTTGATCAAATTACTAAAAGTGTTGAAGATAGACTTACAACACTCCTAAATGAAGAAATTAAAAACCTTGACCCTTCAATACCTGCAATTCTAAGTGGCCATGTCACTGTTGCGGGTGCTAAGGTTTCTTCTGAGAGAGGATTAATGCTAGGAAATGACCATGTCTTGTCGCTTGGCTCACTAGCTAATGCCTCACTCGATTATGTTGCACTCGGTCATGTGCACAAGCATCAAATACTTGCTAAACATCCATACGTTGTATACCCAGGGAGTTTACAGAGAATCGACTTTTCTGAAGAGAATGACTCAAAGGGTTTTTGTGTTTTTGAACTAAATACCGAATCAGAGCAAGGGAAAAGGCTTGAGAATTTTAACTTTATCGAAGTTGACGCTAGGACAATGTTAACTCTTGATATAAAAGTGCCACCTGGAGAAGATCCTACTGAAGTAACAAAAGTGATGATTTCAAAATCTTTTGACAAAGTTACGGATTCAATAGTTCGCCTACACGTCAACATGGAGTCCAGCGACGAGCATGCATTTCGAGAAATTGAAATACGCAATTTATTAAAACATGCCCATTACATTGCCTCAATAGAAAAGAATGTCAGAAGAGAAAGACGTACGAGATTAGCGACTGAAGAAAGCGAAAAGTTAACTCCAATGGAGGCTATGAAACGATACTTTTCTTCTAGAAATGTTCCTGAAAAAAGAGAAGAAGAGCTTTTAGAGCGTGCAGGAGATCTTCTAAGAGAAGAGATAGAGCAATGAGTCACTTTATAGTGGTATAAAGAAACTATGCAATAAGTTTCTTTTATGGGCCCAGCGATGAGCCAGTTGCAATGCCTTGTAGTCGAGTTCTTTTTCAGCTTCTATATTAATTGCTTTATAGAGACGACTGGGTAATTCACGCAAAACTTCAGGAGATTTTGAAGGATAAGTTACTATACAGCCAAAACTTTCAAGTTTTTCTAAGAGATCGGCATAGCCTTTGATTTTTGAATCTGGTGGTATAAAAATAGAAAGCCTATTTGCGCCTACCAACTGAAAAAGATGATCATCACCTGTACCTCGGTTAGAGGTATTTCTTAATTCACTTTCATTCTTGCCACCCCATCGTCGCATCATTGAATTTTCCTATTCACTAACACAGCCATTAATTTTCCTAACTTATAAGCAAAAGGATTTTTATTCTTCCAATCCGTATAAGAATAAACGCCACTGGATATTTCCAAAATTGGCTGGAAAAACTTAACAGGGATTTTACGTATTAACACCAAAGTTATCACGAAAAGATTGCGGAGCGACATCGCGGCTTCAACTTCATTCAATAACTTTTCGTATTCATCCTGATACCCTTTAAGCCATTCCAATGAATTGCTTTCAATCGCATGAATAATCCATTTCGATGCCATTGCAGAGCTCCTAAGTGCCCAGGAGATCCCTGCTCCAGTTGCTGGATCAGCACCTCCTGCCGCATCTCCAATTAACACTACTCCTTTTGAAACAGCTTCTGAGTTCCTACGGGCGAATGGAATCCAATGTGCTCTCTTTTTAAATCCGTATGAGAGATCAAAGCCTAATTTCTTAGCAAATTTTTCAGTTAGTTGATGAACAGATTTTGCATCTTTAAAAGGCAATCCAAACCCTATATTCAAAAACTCTTTTTTGGGAAAGACCCATGCGTAGCCAACGGGATTTACACTGCAATCTAAAAGCATTTTCCCTTTCCATGATTTTATAATTGACTTTGGCATGTACAAATCCCATTCGGATGCTACAAAAATTGTACGTGGTGCCCTCATTCCTGTTTTTCTTGCAACGACCGAATATGCACCATCAGCACCTACAACTACTTGTGCTTTTGTTGTTATGGATCCAGTTATAATTTCGTAAACGCCATTTGTGTTTACAAATATTTCATCAACACCAGTGTTCTCCCTTACTTTTACACCTGCCAATTTGGCTGCGTTTAGTAAATATTGATCAAATGGTGCCCTCTCTACCATTCCTACTTTTTGAGGCATACTAAACTTTTGCTCTTTACTTCCTTCATATCTAAGCAAAATACTAGAAGCCCAATCTTGTACAAATTCACTTACATCAAGACCTTCGGGCAAGTAGTCAAAAAATGTCGAGTCTATTCCACCGCCACAAGGCTTTACTCGAGGAAATTTCGTTTTCTCAAACAAGGTTACCTTTATGCCTTTTTTGGCTAATCGGTAAGCTAAGGATGATCCTGCTGGACCTCCACCCACAATTATTACGTCCTGAATTTCGTCTCTATTTAGGCTAGCTTGAATCATTTCCAGATTCCCTATCTGGTCCATTAATCTTAGATTTGAGTTCATGCAGGAAATTTAAAGCTTGTAGTGGTGTCATATTATCTGGATCAGTGTTCATAAGAACGGATAAGGTTTTTTTGCTAATCGAGGGATTTATTTCAAATAGAGGTAGCTGAAAAGACTTGGCATGATCACCTTTGTTATTTGTTTGCTGATAGTCAGATTCATGTTGATTTAATAAATCCCAAGATCGATTTACTACTGAGTAAGGCAACCCCGCTAAGCTAGCTACATGTATTCCATATGATTTATCAGCGCCTCCGGGAATTATTTGATGGAGGAAAGTCACACCTTGTTCATTTTCATCTACGGCCACTTTAAAGTTACAAACCCTATCTAAGCTATCTACCAGACTCGTCAACTCATGATAATGAGTTGCAAATAATGCTTTGCATCCAAGGTTTGGACTATCATGAATATACTCGATAACAGATTGTGCTATAGACATACCGTCAAAAGTAGAAGTACCTCGACCAACTTCATCCAGTACGATCAGTGATTTAGAGGTTGCTTTTTTTAAAATGTTAGCAGTCTCGACCATTTCGACCATAAATGTTGACTGGCCTGCCCCTAGATCATCCTGAAGTCCTACTCTTGTAAATATTCGATCGACTACACCGATATTTGCTTTTGACGCAGGCACATAGCTACCTATTTGAGCCATCAAAACCATCAGTGAAACTTGTCTTAAGTATGTAGATTTTCCAGACATATTGGGACCTGTCAGGATTATTATTTGTTCATTTTCATTTGATAGTCGAATACTATTGGGCACGAAGTTTTTAACGTGCACATTTATTTCTGCCATTGGGTGTCGACCATCATCAATTTCAATTATCGAAGTGTCGTTTAAAGTAGGCCTTACATACCTATACCTTGATGCAATTTCAGCAAAGGAACAGAGCCCATCAAGCTTAGCGATTATTCTAGCAGATCTCGAAATTTCTTCCTTGAATTTCATGATTTCGTTACATAAATTTTTAAAAATATCGACTTCTAGTGCCTCCACTGACTCTCTGGCATTTAAAACTTTATTTTCATACTCTTTCAGCTCTGGAGTTAGGTATCTTTCACCTCCAGTTAAAGTTTGCCTTCGGATGTAGTCATTAGGCACTTTTCCTAAATGAGAATTTGATACTTCAAGGTAATATCCAAAAATTTTGTTGTACCCAACCCTTAAGTTCGGTATCCCGGTCCTTTCTCTTTCTTGCCTTTCTAGCCCAGTAATGTATCCACGTGCATCATTGGAAGCTTTCCTGAATTCATCCAGTTCGTCTGAAAAACCCTCCCTTATAATCGAACCCTTACCTACTTCTCCGTAAGGTTCATCATTAATTGTTCTACCGATTAAACTGGCTACAGGTTCACAATCGGGAATCTCTCCTACTTTTTCTAGAAATGAAGGTTGAATATCAAAGATAACCCCAACAATCTCTGGGAACTGTTCCAAAGATTTTCTGAGTGCAGATACTTCTCTGGGTATAGCAACTCCAGATCCAATCCTATGTAGAATTCTTTCTAAGTCAGAAACATCTTTTAACTTCGCCTGAATTTGCTGCCTTTGGAAAGGTTTTTGATAAAACCACTCGACGGCATCTAACCTAGTGTTAATTGCACCAATATCCAGCAAAGGTTCACCAATCCATTTACGAATTAACCTCCGGCCCATGGGTGTCAAAGTCTCGTCAAGAATTGAAATCAATGAAGCCTTGCCTTCACCCCATTTACCGCTATTAAAGATTTCAAGGTTTTTTATAGTCTGAATATCTAAAGACATGAAGCTTTCAGTTGAATAAGCATGAAAAGTATTAAGCTGGTTCAGTGCTAATGAATTTGTCTGCTGCAAGTATTTAATAATCGCGGCTACCGCAGAAATGCCAACTGTGAAATGCTCGCAACCAATGGATTCAAAATTATCAATCTTGAAATGGTTGAAAATTACTGATTTGGAGAACACGTAATCAGAAAATTCTTCTTGAATATTAGTCACACTATATCCTTCAAAGGTTAACGGGTTATTAGTGCAAACTAATATTTCTGCAGGGTCAAGCCTTGAGAGTTCAAAGTTGATAAGGCCTTCTTCTAGTTCGGTTACTATAAACTCTCCAGTGCTTATATCAACGCTAGCAATCCCTACTCTACCTGAATCGTAAATCAATGATGAGAGGAAATTGTTACTACCGTTGTCTAATATCGAAGGTTCTACAACCGTACCGGGAGTTACTACTCTAACAACTTTTCTATCAACTAGTTTCTGATTAGTTGGTTCGCCGATTTGTTCACAAATCGCTACATGATGGCCTTTTTTGATTAACTTTGATAAGTACGTGTCAATGGAATGATATGGAATACCCGCTAAAGGTACTACTTCGCCTTTTCCCATGTCTCGTTTAGTTAAAACTATCTCCAGATCACGTGAAGCAACAATGGCATCATCATCAAAAGTCTCATAAAAATCACCAATGCGAAATAGTACTATTGCATCAGGATGCTGAGACTTAATATCCAGATATTGTTTGCGAACGGGTGTAGCCATTGAGGGATTGTAGCGAAGGGAATCGCTGAAGCAAACTACTAATTTGTATCAAAACCATGGCCAAAGAAATTAAATCAGTGCTCTCTACCCTTAAGGGCAACTTCTTTTACAAAAAAGGAAGCCAGGAATGCAATTAGCACGAAAACCATACTTAATAAGAACACGTTAGAGATAGATTCAGCTAATGAGATTCTTAGAGCTTCCAGCAAATCAGAAAATGCGAGGGCTGTATTTGGATCTGAAGTTAAAGCTTCTTGTATTTTACTTTTTGATTCTATATCAATCAGTAGCTGAGGATTGCCTAAAGCAAGTAAAACGTCGTTTGAAAGATTATCTGCGCCAGGGGTTTGAGAAACTGCTTCATTCATAGAACGCCCAACGTTAACAGCCAGTATGGATCCCATAATTGCGACGCCCATTGTTCCACCAATTTGCCTGAAAAATTGAGTTGTTGAGGTAACAATGCCCGCAAAGCGGTGTTCAAATGAATTTTGAACAGCAATTACATATACAGGAAAAGTAATGCCTAATCCCAATCCAACGACTATCATATTCCGAACTGCAAGCCACTCTGTACTATCAGCGCCTAAATCAGCTAACAAATACAAACCAAAAGCCATAACGCCTAGACCCATTGACCCAAAGATCTTGTAATGCCCTGTTCTGGCAATTAGCTGACCTGCAATTGTTGAACTTAGCACTATTGCTAATGACATAGGGACAATTACTGCACCTGAATTGGTTGCCGAAGAACCAACTACTCCTTGAATAAACAATGGTACAAAAACTACACCCCCAAACATCCCCAAACCGGTCATAAAAATTGCAAATATCGAGACTGAATAGACTGGATTCCTGAAAACCCAAAGGGGAATTATTGGGTTGCTGGCCCTTCTTTCAATAATGACAAAGCAAGGAAGCATTATTAAAGACCAAAGAAACATCAAGATTATTTGCAAAGAAGTCCAATCATATAGATCTCCCCCTAGAGTTAACGCTAATAAAAAAGGAACAACTAATAAAATTAAAACACTCGCACCAGCAAAATCTATCGTTCCTTTATTGCTTTGATGATGAATAGAAGGCATCGTTAGAAGTAGAAAAATAATTGTGACAATACCAACTGGCACATTAATTAAAAAAATCCATCTCCATTCGAAATTATCAGTGATGTAACCGCCTGTAACTGGGCCTATCACACTAGCTAATGCAAATGTAGCTCCAAATAGCCCTTGCCACTTGCCTCTTTCTGCTGGTGGGAATAAATCAGCCAAAATTGTGAATGAATTTGCCATTAGAGATGCAGCACCAATACCCTGAATGGCTCTATAAATAATTAACTGGTTCATTGTAAAGGCAGTTCCGCACAATACTGAACCGATCATAAATATGGCTGCCCCTCCTATTAGCACCCATTTCCTGCCGTAAATATCAGAAAGCTTGCCCATAATAGGTATCAGAGCAGTCGAAGCTAACATATATGCGGTGAAAACCCATGCAAACCTATCGAAACCACCCAGATCAGCTACGACTTGAGGCAGTGCAGTTGCTACTACTGTCTGGTCTAAAGCTGCCATGAGCAAGCCAATCATGGCACCAGCCATAATTATTATCTTTTTGCGTTTTGTAAAATCGCCAAGGATAGGCTTATCTAAAGGTAAAGGCTCTGTCATATCATAGTTTTGGATTTTGAGAATACTGACTAGACAGCAAACTAATCATCCTCTTCTTTCCAAAATCGCTCTTCGCAATAGTTCCAACCCACAGAACCCATTTTATCTTTCACATCTTCTATCATCCCAGGGTTGCCACAAAGATAAATCATAGTGTTTTGCTTTGATAAACCCCATCTGTCGACATTATCAGGAACAAGGTTGTTCACTCTCCCTACAGATCCGTGCCAGTTTTTGTTTCTTGGGTCATTTGGACGACTCACAGTCGAAACAAACTCAATAAAATCATGGTTACTCTGCAACTCTTCAAATTCTTGGTCATAAACAAATTCATCAAAGTGACTGGCACCTTCCATTACGAAGAACCGATGACCCGTTCTTTTGTCATTAAGAAATTGCCTTATATAGCTGACATAAGGGACTATGCCAGTAACTGTCCCGACCAGTACATGGTCTGAGTAATTTTCATCCAGCAAAAAAATCCCTTTAGCCCTAGGCCTCATGGACAGGATATCTCCCACATTTTGGGCGTATAGAAGTGGTGTTAACTTTCCCCCATGTTCGGGGTGAACGTATTCGATAAACAACTCTATATATTCTTCATGAGGGGATGAAGCTATCGAGTAGGGACGTTCAATATCCTTCGAGCCAATAGTGATGTACTGGCCTGGTTTGAAGGTAAAAGGAACTGAAGGCTCCAACCAAAGTTTAAAAAGGTCCTCAGTATAGTCTTGTCTGCCTACTATTTTTACAGTAGGCAAAGCCTGCAACCGTGGATCAGTATGTCCAGTAAATTCTGCGTTCGATACCAACGCTAATACCTCCTACGCGTCTTTAAGATTCAACCCTGACTGAAGTAGCTTCAAGTCTGGGTATATGGTTCATTGGATCAGGATCTTTAGAGTCATCTACAGATGAAGCAAGTGTTCCAAATAGAGTAGTTGCGGAAATCAAACCTGGTTGAATAGCCTCAGATGCGACTAGGATCCCTTTTAGTACATTTCCTTTAGAAGAAATGAGGCTTACTGATTTTCCGCTCTTTAATTTATTTTTCTTGAGATCCTTTGGGTTCATCAGGATTTCTTCGTCCCGTAAAATCTTGTTTACAGGGCCATTTTTATCAATTGTAAGCTTTTTGGATCCTTGAGATAACACACGACCATGTAGAAATATAAAGGGGAATTCCTTATCTGCATGTTGAGGGCGTGTCCTCCATTCAATTGGAACCAATTGCGCTTTTCCTTTTCCAAAATCTGTAGAATAAAGATTCGGCGTTCCGGAGTCATCACTGCTATGTGTAGGCCACTGAATACCCATCGAAACTCTATTTGAATATAGTACTTGAGTAGGCAATGGATTTTCATTATCCGGTTTCAGAGTCTCAACAGATTCATCGATCAAACGTTCGTAGGTAATCCCCGAATATTCTGGGATTATTTGTGAAATTTCCTTAGTTACGGCATTTGAGTCTTCGTAAACAAATGATTGAGATCCCATAGCTTGAGATAACAAAGTCAAGATTTCTAAATCTGTTTTCGATTGTCCAAATTCCTTTGATGTTACTTTGCGCAAAGGTTGGACTCTTCGTTCTAAATTAGTCATCGTTCCAGTCTTTTCAGCAAAAGTAGCTGCAGGGAATACAACGTGTGCGTTAGTGGTCGCTAAGGACAAAAAAGAATTGGAAACTACCAAGAACTCGAGATTATTAAAAGATTCTTCAACATCACCTAGAGTGCCATCTTCATAGTGAACATGGTCTCCTAAAATAACCATCGCTTTAATTGTGCCATTCCTCGCTGCAGAAAATGATTCACGCACCCTCAAACCTGGCTTAGTAGGTAAAGAGACGTCCCAGAATTTCTCAAGGTTTTCTCGATCAGAATCCACTGCCACATGACGTTGACCTGGCAAAAGCCTAGCCTCCGCACCCATGTCCAATTGACCTTGATCATTCGCACCGTGCCTTAGTGGAATAATTCCAGTACTTGGTTTTCCAATATTGCCCGTTACTGCAGCTAAATCAGCTATTACTCTTGTAGTTATACGTCGAGTTCCACCAATTGTGTTGTCTAGCGCATATGCGATTACCGACGTTTCTGATTGAGAATATAGGTATGCAATCTTACGAACTTCAGAAGCACTTACTCCTGTCTCTTTCTCAACTGCATTTATATCGAAGGTTGACAAGGAACTTACTAAATCATCGAATCCTTCGCATCTGTCTTTGATAAATTCGTAATCTACGAGACCTTCTTCGATTGTTACTTTTAAGATACCAGCAAGAAGTGCTAAATCAGTACCGGGATATGGGCGAGCCCATATATCTGCATATCTCGTAAGTTCAGTTTCTCTCGAATCTAGGACTATAAGCTTTTGTGATCCCCTTTTCACAGCCTTCTTTATTGGCACGGCCAGGACATTCTGTTCTTCAGTAATATTTGCGCTAACGACCATTACGCATCCAGAATTCCCAACGTCCCAGATGTTTGCTGATCCTGCATAATACCCAAAAACATCATATGCCCCTTCCATAATACCTGGGCGGTCATAGGAAGCAGAATCGATATTATTGGAATTCATCACAATTCTAGAAAACTTCTGTGCCAGATAAAACTCTTCGTTTGTATTCCTGGGTGAGGCAACTAGAGCAAACTCTTCTCCTCTATACTGCCCTAAGCCTTCAGATGCAACAGATAAAGCTTCTTCCCAAGAAGTTTCGACTAATAGTCCGTTCTTACGAACCATAGGGGATTTAATTCGATCACGGTGGTTGGTATATTCAAAACCAAATTTTCCTTTAAAGCATAAGTTGCCTTTATTAGTCGGACTATTTAATTCACCAACAGCTCTAATGACTTTGTCATACTTATTAACCTCATAAGTCAATTGGCAACCTACTGGACAATCTGTGCATACTGACTGCTCATAACTCTGTGGCAAATCCCACTTATGGTTGGTTTCAGTAAGTGCTCCTACTGGGCATACATCTATACAAAGACCACACATTTCGCAACCCGATTCCAACAAGGAATCACCCATAGAAGTGCCGACTAAAACCTGTCCTGCTCTTTCTATAAGAGCAAGAGCACTGTCGCCCCTGATTTCATCACATGCGCGTACACATCGTGCACAAACTATGCATAGGTTGTAATCCCGGTCATAAAAGGGATCTTTTGTTTCGACTTGAAGATTCCTATACTGAAACTCTAGAGGAGATACCATTGGCTGTGGGTGAAAACGAGTTGTGTCTTTTAACTCACAGCGCTCATTTTTCGGGCAAGTAACGCACCTGTCGAGTACATCAACATGCCTCAAGCAAATATCCTGTGGTCCACAAAGGTCTATTCTGTGGCAAGTGAGACACCCATGAGGGTGCTCTGATAATAATAAATCTAGCGTGGTATTGCGGACTCCTTCGGGAGATTCTCCTAGTGTATTAATCACCATTCCTTCTCGAACTGGAAGCGTACAGGATGCAGGAGTTCCTGGTGAGCCTTCAACTTCTACTACGCACATCCTGCATGCACCATAAGGATCCATGCCTGGGTGGTAGCAAAGGTAAGGAATATAAATCCCAGCGTCATTAGCAGCTTGTAAAACCATCTGGCTTGGGTCAGCGTTAATTTCGTGCCCATTAACGACTATTTTTACCGACTTTTGCTCTGTTGTCGTCATTACTGAGATGCCTCCAGTTTAGGCTCGAAAGTAAAATCCTCTTTGACTATTGATGTTGGCGTTTCTCCTAAAGTTTGTGAACCTCTTCTGGTGTGTAGAGGTGCAACAAATTTCTTAATCTCAATATCACCTTCACCAAACATCTGTTGATTAAACTCAGAAGAGAATGCTTTCAAAGCAGAAGCAACGGGATTATATCCCAATTGCCCATGCCCACATAAAGAACCAACCTTCATATTCTGCCCTACTCTTTCCATTAACTGTAAGTCTCCAGATAATGATTTACCCAAACATGCACGGTCTAGAATATCAAGAAGGTGGCTTGTTCCTAAGCGGCAAGGAAAGCATTTACCACATGACTCCATTTGATCGAAGGCTATGAGAACTCTGGTGAGGTCAACTGATGAGGTCTCTTGATTGCAAACTATCAGCCCTCCAGATCCAAACATCGCTCCAGCAGCTGCCATTTCATCAAAATCTAGTAGCATATCAAACTGATCATTAGTCAGTACCCCTCCGAGCGGGCCTCCGGTTTGAAGAAATTTGATACTTTTAGAATTCGGGTCGCCACCGCCCATTTGCTCAACTATTTTCCTAATGCTTGTTCCAAATGGCACCTCAACCAAACCTGAGAATTTAATATGCCCTGACAAACAAGCAATGGCAGTACCTTTGCTTTTATCTGTTCCAATAGAGGAAAACCATTCTGGTCCGTTCCGGACAATTTCTGGAGCATAAGAAATTGTCTTGATGTTATTGATATTCGATGGAAAGCCCCATACCCCATATGCTGCAGGAAACGGTGGTCTAAAACGAGGCATAGAACGTTTTCCTTCCACTGCTTCCATCAACGCAGTTTCTTCTCCCGCTACATATGATTCTCCAACCAGAACTATTTCCATATCAAATGAAAATTCAGAACCTAAGATATTTTTGCCTAGTAGCCCATCCGCATAGCATGCGTCTATGGCTTTGTTAGTTCGATCTATAGGAGCATCATGGCCATGGCGGATAAACACGACTCCGTTCGTAGCATTAGTTGCATAGCCAGCCAGGATGCAGCCTTCTATCAAACTCAAGGGGTCAGTTTCTAGTATTGCCTTATCGTTAAATGCTCCTGGGTCTCCCTCTTCTCCATTGCAAAGAATATACTTTTTAGGGGCAGTGTTGCCAGCTAAAAATCCCCATTTTGTACCAGTGGAAAATGCAGCTCCGCCACGACCTCTTAAGCCTGAAGATTTGATGATTCCTAAAACTTCGCTAGGGTCCATTTCGGACAAAGCTCTGTCCAGACCAACAAAGCCATTATTTGCAATGTATTGATCTATATCCCCGGGCTCAATTTCTCCAGCATTCCTAAGAGCAATTCTAATTTGCCCTTTCATCATAGGGAGGTCTTTAAATTTTGGGATTCCTTCCAAATGGCAATCTATAGTAGCTAATGCAAATTTCTTGGTGGGGCTACCTTTGGCCAAGTGTTCTTTGATTATGTATTCAACATTACTAGGATCTACATTTCCATAAATTACTCGCCCCCTATTAGGAATCTGAATATCCAATAGCGGTTCTGCGTAGCAAAGCCCAGAAGTTCCCACTTCTGAAACTGTTGCTTCAAGAGCATTAGTTTTAATTGCTGTATAAACCTCATCAATTATTTGTAATGAGCCAGAAGCCTCGCCAAAGAGACCTGTTCCAACTCTAATCCAAGGTTTTTGAGACAATAAATCCCACGCTAATTTTGACCTTAGTGTTAATTTCTGAAAATCCTCAGTCATTCTGAGTTTCCTTCATCAAGGACTTCGTAAGTCTTAAAGCTTTTTCTTTCGTCATTTTCCCTTGCAGGCGATGATTAAAGGATGCAACAGGGCCATGGGGGCATACTCCGAGGCATGTATTCAACTTAAGGCCCAAATGCTGATCGCTAGTCTCTCCTTCATTTTCTAAACCTACTTCAGCCAGAATATGCTGGAGAATAGACTGTGCACCTAAAACATGGCATGTAGGACCCCAACAAACTTCTATGGAGTTTTTGGGCGGTAAGGTAAAACGGAAATTTGGGTAAAACGAGGCTACGCCCCAAACGTCATTCACTGTAGAGGAAGTTACCCTAGCAACTTCCTCTAAAGCCTCTGAAGGGATCCAGCCAATTGAATCTTGAACCGATAACAGGGACGACAACACAGTAATTGTCTTGTAGGGCTGAGTCTCAATGGCATTGCGAGCTTTTTCACGTAGTACGTTTTGGCTTGTGGTCATAGTGCCTCAGCGTTCGTGCTAAAAATCACGAACTCACCTAATCGTAGCATAGAGCAAACTCCGCAACAACAATTTTAAATTTAGCTCTTCCAAATAAAAAAAACCTACGCACCTAACAAGTAAAACCTAGTTGAAAATGCTAAAGCTTAACCACTTTAGCCCATTCAACTCCAGCAATTCCTCTGATTTCTTCTAACTGTGAATCACTAAGCGGATCATCAAACCCTACTACCATCGTAGCTGCGCCTCTAGGCCCGGAACGTCCGACTTCCATAAAAGCAATATTTAGATCATGGGTTCCCGCAATCGTCCCTACCTTGCCAATCATCCCAGGCTGGTCTCTATGTGACATGAAAAGCATATAAGACGTTTGGGGCTGCATGTCTAAAAAGAAATCATTAAGCCTTAAAAGATGTACAGAAGCCCCAAAAGAACTGCCGGCCAGAAACACAGTTCCAGTTGATGTTCGTACCTCAACCCCTACCAAATTTGAATATTGAGAGTCGGGTTCAGCAGCCTTAATTTCGCTTACTTCAAGGCCTCTTTCTTTTGCTAATCTTGGAGCGTTTACTAAATTGACACGAGTACCCAAAGTCGTATCTAAAATTCCTGCGATTACAGCGGATACCAATAAGGTGGTATCCAATTCAGCTATAGATCCGTAAACTCGAAGTGAAACACTTTCAAGCTGGCCTTCTGCCAATTGCATTGCGATTTTCCCCATCGTACTCGCAACTGGTATGTATTCTCCTAATGCTTCTCTCACTTCAGCAGGAACAGTAGGTACATTTACGGTATAACGCGCTGCACCACCGCTTAAAACTGCACACACCTCTTCTGCTATTTCTACAGCCACAGCAATTTGAGCTTCCACAGTAGAGGCCCCTAAATGTGGGGTGAAAATTACCTTATTGTTTTTTAATAATGGTAAATCGCTAGGGGGAGGTTCAGATTCAAAAACATCAAACGCTGCTCCTGAAACTAGCCCCGAATTAAGTGCATCATTTAAAAGCACTTCATTAACTAATCCGCCTCGAGCAGCATTAATTATTCTGACGCCTTGCTTCAATTTTTTGAATTGTTCTTCGCCTATAAGTTGACTCGTGGATGCAGTAAGAGGTGTGTGAATGCTAATAAAATCAGATTCAGTTATGAGACGCTCCATATCTACGAGCTCGACACCCAAGCTTCTTGCAAATTCGAGAGGAATATACGGGTCATAGGCCAGTATATTTGGCTGGAAGGCTTTTAATCGTCTAACTACTTCAGATCCGACTTTACCTAACCCAATAATTCCAAAAATTTTGTCTTTTAGTTCTACTCCCATAAATTCACTACGCTTCCATTTGCCATCTCTAATGGAAGCGTCTGCTTGGGGTATATTCCTAGCAAGGGCCAAAATCAAAGCAACTGCATGTTCCGCTGCAGCTATAGTATTCCCTGAAGGTGCATTAACTACAGCGATCCCATGACTTGTAGCTGCATCCAAATCAATGTTATCAACACCAACCCCAGCCCTTCCGACCACTTGCAAATGATGTCCAGAAGCTAAGATTTCAGAAGTCACTTTTGTCTCGCTACGAACAATTAATGCGTCGTACTTGTCAATTATTTTGATAAGTTCTTCATGGGGCAAACCAACCTTAATGTCGACCTGATGTCCATTATCGGTAAGTTTCTGGACTCCCGAGTCATTGATAGGATCTGCAATAAGAACTTTACTCATAATTATTCGGCGACTTGGGGGGTGAAGCCCAGTTTCGGCAAGGCATCTTTTAATGCGGAAATCACACCGTCTATATCTTCAGTGGTCACGTGACCCATATGACCAATCCTGAAAACTTTTCCAGCCAATTTCCCCCTACCTTCTGCTGCAATAATGTCATAATCATCTCTTAACATTCCGAGTAGGGATTCGTCAGTAATGCCTTCAGGTAAATATGCTGCAGTGACGGTGTTGGAAGCATGGTCTATATCTGTAGCGACCAAATCTAAACCTATCGAAGATATTTGATCACGTGTGTACTGCGCAATCGATGCATGAAAATCCCAAGTTTCTTGCATATTACCCTTATCCAACATTTTAATTAATGCATGGTCCATCCCATAAAACACTGAAACTGCGGGTGTCCAAGGATTTTGGCCAAGCTTCAAATATTTATCAGCTTCCTTCAAATCAAAGTAGAATTTTGGCATATCTGAATTTTCATAAGCCTTCCATGCTCTATCAGAAAAACTGATCATCGCGACGCCCGGGGGACAAGCCCATCCTTTCTGTGATGCAGAAACAACCACATCCAAATCCCAATCATCAGTCAATAGCTTGATAGATCCAAGCGAAGAAATAGCATCTACTAATAGCAATTTATTGAATTCTTTCTTTACTACTTCAGCAATGCCCTCTATGTCGTTTGTAATACCTGTAGAGGTTTCATTATGAGTTACCAGTACCGTAGTAATACTCGGATCTGTTTCCAGAGCCTGTCTCACTGAATCAGGAGGCGCAGATTCACCTTCGGGAAACTTCAAATCTACTACATCAGCACCATATGCCTTTGCAATCCGAGAAAACCTATCACCGAAATTGCCAATACTTACCGCTAGAACCTTCTCACCTTTGGAAAGTGTATTAGTGACAGCGGCTTCTAGAGCACCTGTTCCAGATGAAGTCAATACATACAAATCGTTTTTAGTATTGAACGCAACCTGAAGATTGCTCGTCATTCTCAAAAGCATTTCTTTGAAAATGACACCTCTATGATCAATCATTGGTTTGCTCATTGCATCTACTACGTCTGGTGGAACAGGTGTTGGTCCTGGCAAGCGAAGGTTAGCCATCATCACTCCTAGTATTTAATATGAATAAGATTATAGGCAGAGCAGCTGGACGGAACAATATGTGCAGAGATTCACAATTGGATAAAACCAATCAATTTTCTAATAAAGCTTCCTTGTATGCGGCTCCTAATGATACATAGTTAGATGAGGCATCTTCTATGTATTTATAGTGTTTTTCCATCATACGGCCGCGCAATTTAGCAGGTACTCCAGCCCAGATAGTCCCGCTTTTGACTGTATGGTTTTCAAGTACAACAGATCCTGCAGCAACTATGGAATGTTTTTCTATTATGACTCCATCATTTAATACACAGCCGTTGCCAAGAAGTACATTTCTACCAACATATTTAGCATGACAAACTACTCTATGTCCGATCGTGACAGAATCCTCTATCTTGGCTGCAGCATCAGAATGAACTACAGAATTATCTTGAATGTTTGTATCTGAGCCAATTTGAATTAGCCCATGGTCTCCCCTAATAACAGCACCTGGCCAAACACTAGATCGAGGACCTATTTCAACTTCACCAACTACATATGCAGCCTCGCTCACAAATGCGGTAGGGTGGATTTTAGGTGTATGTCCATCAAATGATCGTATCATCCTATTCCTTTCACAATTATTAAGGATATTATCAAATTAGAATGGTAATACGAACATACCAACTCCTGAATAGCCGTGTTAGACTTTACTTAATATTCCTTTGATTTCTAGGCCAATAGATGGAACGTGTTTACTCTGCCATGCGCCCCTCGGGACGATTACACCTAGGTAATTACTTCGGTGCTTTATCAAACATGGTTTCACTTCAAGAAGAATTTCAGTGCGTTTATGGTGTTGCAGATATTCATGCACTAACCACTGAACAAGGCCTAGCAACTCAAAAAATCAAAGAAAACACTCATGAAATGGTTTTAGATTGGTTAGCTGCTGGCTTAGACCCAGAGCATAGTATCCTCTATGCCCAATCAGCGGTTCCTGAAGTGCTAACTCTTCACACCATATTGAGTATGTCGACACCCCTTGGTTGGCTTATGCGCGTTCCTACTTTCAAAGATAGAGTCAGGCAGCTGAATGAAACCGAAGATTCTGTATCTTATGGTTTGGTTGGGTATCCAGTCCTTCAAACAGCAGACATAATTTTCTGTAAAGCTAACTGGGTACCTGTTGGCATTGACCAAGCCCCCCATATTGAGCTATCGCGAGAGATTGTGCGCAGGTTTAATAATCTTTATAGAAACATTTTCCCCGAGCCTCAAATTAAACTCACAAACTCTCCATCAATTGTAGGTACTGATGGCTTAGCAAAAATGTCCAAAAGCCTAGATAATCACATTGAACTCGCGCAGAATGAACATGAGACTGGCCTAAGAATTCGCACAATGGTTACTGACACTCAGCGGATCAGAAAGACAGACCCAGGTAGGCCAAACGTATGCAACGTCTTCTCACTACACAAACTCTTTAATCCTAAAGATGTTGATAGGATTTTCCACCAGTGTACTAATGCTGAAATAGGTTGCGTGGAAGATAAGGATTACCTTGCAATGGGGATAAATAATTACCTTGCAGAGTTTAGAGAAAGGAGAGAAGAATTCTCCAGAAAACCTTCCTATGTGACCGAAGTTCTTTTTGATGGTGCACAAAAAGCAAAAAAGATCGCAAAAGCAACTCTAGCAGAGGTTTACGGCGCTCTCGGTTTATAGAAAACTGATATTTGAAAATCTCTGTTTATTTTTGTTTATGTTCCCAAAGTATTTATAGGTATTATCTTGTCTAGACCATACATTCAACAGGTATTGTTGTTTAATCAAAAATTACTTAATTCCATACCTGCACCACTAATTTTCTGGGTACTCGCTTCTCTTTGCTATAGGACTATTCGAGAATTTCTCAAAGACGACGGCACTCATATGGCCGCTAGTGTTGCCTATTACGCAGTTTTCTCATTGTTCCCGCTAATGCTTGGGTCAATTGCGATAGCTGGTTTCTTTTTTGAGTCGGCAGAAGCACAGAGGCCTTTAATAGATTTTGCGAGTGAACAAATACCCGGAGCATCAAATTTAATCCAAGACAACTTAGAGGGTCTTGTTGAAGCAAGAGGGACTATTGGCATAGTTTCTCTAATTGGACTTTTCTGGTCAGGTAGAGCTGTGCTTGGTGCTGTCCATCGAGTTATTAATAGGGCTTGGGGAGTAGAAGACCCGCCCCATTTCTGGGTTCAGCAATTAAGCCAATTAGGTGTTGCCATTGGAGTTGGGGCAGTGTTCATATTATCTGTAGGGCTAGGTATTGCAGGCAGAATAATTACTGGTACTGATTTTGCCAATGATTCTTTCCTATTTCAAACTGGTTGGAAAATACTAGTCAACACATTACCGCTTTTTTTGGGAATCGCATTATTTGGTTATATGTATCGTTATGTTACTGATGTCGATGTGACTTGGAAAACTGCGCTTCCAGGCGCAATTTTAGCTGGGACTTTATTTGAATTCGCTAAATTAGCTTTCGTAATATACGTAGATAATTTCTCTAGTTTCGATCGGGTTTATGGAGGAATTTCAGCTGTGATCGTACTCATGGTTTGGTTTTATCTAGTTTCGATTATTTTGGTAATAGGAGCAGAGGCATCTAGTGAAATTAGTAAGACAAAGCTATCGGGAGAATTTGCTTTTAAAAACTTATTCAGGTTTACAAAACGGAAATCTGCTAGCTCAAAATAGACTTTCTTTACTATCACTCAAATTCTTAATCAATAAACCCGAAGGAAGTTTAGGCCAAAAATAAGTGCTTTTTCTTGGCAATTTGATACCAGAATCAACAACTCGCTCGAAGACATCCAGAGGGATTCCTTTCAGAAGGAATCCTATTTGGGCTGTCTTATTTTCAACAGCTTTTATTATCAATTGACCGTCGTGGTTCGCAAATACGTATTCATCATAATTGTCTCCAAGGACTGGTCTAAAAATAATTTCTTGCAGAATCCATGCTTCTATATCGCTCATTGAACTATGCTGGGGATTTTCACTGATCAGGTTCTCTATTTTATTTAATTTGGGATTGAGGATCGAAACGAACGGCTGGGTCGATTCAACCATAGCAATAGATAACCCCTGATTACCTTTCTGTTCTAACAACATTGATAAAGACCTATAGTCAGTTATGGGAATCCTCTCAACTTCAAAATATTCATATACGCGGTCAACTATAAGAGAGAGAGATCTGTCATCTAAGTTCGAAATGAAACGATTATAGGGCAGTAGTTTTAGTCCCGAGTCGTCAAACGAAACCAGCGCGGACATTACATATTGAGAAGATAGGTCTGCATGTTTCTTAGAGTACTGTAACGAAGTCTCGTACCGGTGATGGCCGTCGGCTATATAAACGTTTTTAGTAGCCATTAGCTTTTGGATAGTTTCGATTAAAGAGTCATCCTCAATCGCCCATACTGAAAACTCTTCGTCAATTAAAGTGGCTTCCATTATTGGGTTTTGCAATTCTACTTCAGCCATCATTGATTTGATTTGATGTTCATGATCACGAAACAACATGAACAAAGGCGAGAAATTAGCTTGAACTGATTCCATCAACTCCATACGATCATTCTTAGCTCTAATCCCTGTATTTTCATGAGGCTTGATTCTTTTCCCTAATTCCTCTAATCGTAAAGCTCCAATTAATGAATACCTATAATTGGTTATCCCGTTAGTTGAAATAAAAGATTGTCTGAGCATATAAAAAGAAGGATTTTCATCCTGGAATAAAATCCCATGGCTTAACCATGATGAATAGTTTAGTGATGAGCTGGCATATTCTTGTGGGTCTCTGCCTGATATGGCTTCACTTAACTCTAGCCTAACCATGTTGTATTCGTTCTTAGAAAGTAGTGTTTCACGGTCTTCATCAGAAATAACATCATATGGGGGACAAATTAAGCTAGATATTTCTCCAGCTGAACTGCTATATCTAATTCCACGAAAAGGATGAAAATCTACCAATTGATATTCCTAGTTAAGTTGTTTACATTAAAGCTCGATCAATTCATCATGATAAGTGTAAATTAATAGAAACTCCAAGAACATGAAAACTGATTTTTCCTCTTTGATTCTTGGGAAAGCTAACTATGAATCAATCCGCTCATCAGGAAATCATCGAACTTCGTGACCTAATTAATTTTCATAACCATAGATACCACTCGCTTGATTCACCTCTGATCGGAGATGCTGAATTCGATCAGTTGATGGTTAGACTTCGGAAATTAGAATCTGATCATCCAAACCTAATAACAAGTGAATCCCCTACCCAAAGAGTCGGTTCTAAACCCTTAGAGTCTTTTTCAGGAATCCCCCATCCAGTACCAATGCTAAGCCTAGCCAATGCGTTTAATATTGATGACATTCAAGCATGGCACAAAAGGGCCAGCTCATCCCTCGGCACCTCTGATTTCTCAATGGTCATTGAGCCTAAAATTGATGGTCTAGCGGTAGCACTGACTTATGAAAACGGCATCCTGACACGCGGTGCTACAAGGGGTGATGGATTAATCGGCGAAGATGTAACCAATAATGTTAGAACGATTAAGTCGATCCCTTTAGTCCTACAATCAAATGTTGAAATCCCACGATTAGAAGTGCGTGGTGAGATTTATATGCCTAAAGGATCTTTTGAGAACCTTAATGCCCTAAGAATTAAATCTGGTGAACAGCTTTTTGCAAACCCCAGAAATGCTGCTGCAGGATCGCTGAGGCAACTAGATCCACAAATTACCGCATCGCGCAACCTTGAAATATGGGTTTATCAACTTGGCTATACCGAAGGATTTACTCCTCCCAATTCTCATTGGGAAATTATGTCTTGGTTGAAATCAATTGGTTTCCGCATCAATCCTGATGTTCAGCCAGTTTTCTCCCAGGAAGAAATTGAGGCTTATTACAAAATTTGGTTAGATAAAAGATTCAATGAGGATTATCAGACAGATGGATTAGTTATCAAAGTAGACTCAACGAACCTCCAATCCAAACTCGGTACAGCTGGGAGAGAACCTAGATGGGCTATTGCATTCAAGTTCCCTTCAGAACAAGTTATTACAAAACTCCTTGATATAAATTTTAGTGTTGGTAGAACAGGAACTCTGAACCCATACGCAGTCTTAGAAGCTGTGCAAGTAAGTGGGGTAACAATTCGCCAGGCAACACTACATAACGATGACGACATCGCAAGAAAAGATCTGCGCATAGGTGATTATGTCATAGTTGAAAGAGCTGGAGATGTCATCCCTAAAGTAGTTGGTCCTATATTGGAAAGAAGAAACGGTACTGAAATACATTATAAAGTCCCTTATGAATGCCCATGTCCTTTAAAAACTCACCTTATAGTCAAGGAGCCTGACTCGATCATGCATAAGTGCATGAACCCAGAATGCCCAGCTCAACAGATTGAACGTCTGAAACATTTTACTTCTCAGTCTGGCATGGATATTGAGGGTCTGGGGGAAAAATTGATAACTTCTTTGACAGAAAATGGGCTAATCAACGATTTTCCCGATTTTTATAAATTGACTGCAGATCAATTGATCTCACTGGATAGAATGGGTTCAAAAAGCGCACAAAATCTGATTTCTTCAATACAGAAAAGTAAATTTAAACCATTGTCATCATTGATTTGTGCGTTAGGCATCAAGCATGTAGGCATAGAAACAGCAGAAATATTATCAGCAAAGTTTAAGAATCTTGGAAACTTAATGAATGCAAGTACTGGAGAGTTGGAGCAGGTTAATGGCATTGGGCCAGTGATGGCAGAATCGATTAGAAGTCATTTTGAAATTGAAAAAAACAAACAAATAGTTCACCTGCTTGCATCATTGGGCGTCCCCGATCAAGAAACAGCCTCAGAGCCTTTAGGTACGAAGAATTACTTAGATTCCAAATCTTTTGTGATCACAGGCCGTCTTGAAAGTTTTACTAGATCGACAGTTGAATCATTAATTAAAAATCTAGGAGGCACTATCAGCTCTAAGGTCACTAGTAAAACTGACTTCCTCGTTTGTGGTGAAGACCCCGGTTCAAAGCTTGATGGTGCCAGATCATTAAACGTTAAAATTCTCTCTGAAGCTGAATTTATAGAAATGGTTAATTCATATGACTAATTCTAATGAAACCAATAACACAGATGACGTTAATACCAAACCGAATTGGGCAATTATAGGACTTGGAAATCCAGGGCAAAAGTATAAATCCACTCGTCACAATATTGGATTTCGGTGTATTGATAAAATCGCGCATCAATCAAAGATTGAATTGAATGAAAGAAGAAAAGCAGTTGTACTGGGAGTGGGTAATATAGGTCAAGCAAATGTTGTGTTGGTTAAACCTAGAACCTTTGTGAACCTTAGCGGCGAAGCATTTCTATATATCAAACAAAGGTTTTCTATCCAAGCCAGTAACATATTGGTCATATATGATGACATGGATCTCCCTCTTGGTATGATCCGACTTAAAGCATTCGGAGGATCGGGTGGCCATAATGGAATCAATTCAATAAATCATTCCATCGGGTCAAATGTCTACCCAAGAATCAGAGTAGGCATTGATAGGCCTATTGCTAATCATATCGATCATGTATTAGGGCGGTTTAACAAAGACGAAGAAAGTTTGATAGAGGTTAAGTTAAATACAGTTATGGAAATAACACAGCATATTATTGCTGATGGAATTGATTCAGCTATGAATCATTTCAACTAACCTCTTCAATCACTCAAAATCTGAATCAATCATACCTGCAACTTCACGCCCCATTCTGACACTGTAGTTTGTACCTCTGTCTTCAGGGTAAATCTGAGTGGTATTTGCTAGATAAAGGCCCTTTATGGTGGTCCTATGTGGTGGTATTTTATCGCGATAGTTAATGGTAACGATTGGCTGAGCCGCATCTACTTTATGAAGATGGTAATCAAGGACCCAGGATTCATTGAAATCATGATTGATACTCTTTAAATGGGGTAAGTATTCCGCTAGTAGTTGCTCTGAATCTAGTTTGTATAGCCTGTCTTCTTTCTCTAAGTAATTAGTCAAATAAACAATATGCTGGTCACCGTAATTAGTTGAATCAATCAAATTAGTATGTTCAATAATGCCAAGGAATGGCATGTTTCTATCCCCTACATACACCCAATAATGTGGCATCAAAGGCCTATCAAGTACCAAAATGACTAATACTGCAGAAAGGTAGCTCTTATCTGTAAGCTTAGAAACATACTCTTTAGAAAGTCCATCAACTAGCTGAGTGAAAACATACGAAGGGGTAGTAGATAAAATTGCGTCGTATTCTCTGAATTCAGATTTGCCATTTTCTAAACTAATATCAAGCCCTGTTGCCTTATTTTGAACCACTCTAATTTTTTCAATTCGTGATCGGGTATGAACTTCTCCCCCGGCTTCCTGAATTTTTGTTTTTAAACTATCAAAAATGACATCGAAACTCCCCAGGGGATACCCTAACTGCTCTTTAAATCTTCCCAGTAAACCCTTGCCACGAGAGGCAGTGCGTAGTGCAAATTTATTCCAAAGCCAAGCCATTGTAATCTGGTCGTAATATTTCCCAAATTTCCCTCTTAAAATAGGTTCAAAAATAATCGTGTAAATTCTCTCACCCAGATTCTTAATCAACCACTCAACTGCAGTGATGGACTCTAGGTCTTCCCAATTCTTCATCCTTTGCAATTTTAGTGTAGTGATTCCTAGTCGGACTCGGTCAAAAAAAGATAAAGGTTTGAATTTTAAAAGATCAAAAGGTGAAGTAAATGGCCAAAGCCTATCACTTGAGAAATACCCGACATTAGAGTCAATCCATTGAAGTTTATCCTGAATTTCGAGTTCACTCATCAGATCAATCATCGATTGATCGCTACGGAAAAGATGGTGGTATCCTCGCTCCAGAGGAGAATTTCCAATCATGAAGGTTGAAGCTTGGCCACCAAGAAATGGTGCTATTTCGAACACCTGGCATGAGTGGCCCCTCAAAGAAAGTTCATAAGCGGCTGCCATTCCAGCAGCGCCTCCCCCGATTATTCCTATTCTCATACTAGAGCCTCGTCCTAGGTTCTAATTCTGGAGGTTTGTTAATTAATTGTTTCAATCCAATCCCTTTAGCCATAATGTGCAAAAGTCCCGCTATAGTAGTAGGAGCTAGTACTGTAAAATGCAAAACTATGACATATGCCAGAGCAACCTCTGGATTCACTCCCAAGGCTTCCAAGACTATCACAGCAAAAAACTCAAATGGCCCAATCCCTCCCTGAGATGACGGCAATGATGTAGCTAAATTGGACACAGCTAAAGTCAGAACAATTGCGCCAACCATTGCCATTTCTGATGAAAAGTATGTATCAATGCTAAATGCGTAAGCAACTATGTAAAATACTAAGCCTTCAATCAGCCATACTGGCAAAGACATCAACAAAATAGCTATAAGTCTTTTAGGGCTACCAAGCCCAGAGAAACCTGCTAGAAAGCGGTCTGAGAAGTCTTCAATTACACCCGCCGCTTTGGGGGGGAANATTCTGGTTGCAGCATTTATGAATGCCTTAAACCAATTATCTTTTTTAGCAAGAACAGCAACAAGAGCTAATGCTAATAAGTAGATGAATAAAATAAAGAATAGTATTAAGTTCTGAGGCACGCCTAATTCATCTGAAGTTTTATCTGCCAGTTGATTTACAGGAAGAAAAATAAGAGACAAAAAAAGCAGGGTTATCAATGTAATACCGTCAAAAACCCTCTCAGCCAATATTGTTGCAATAGCTGTAGTCGTTCTAACTGATTCTCTGGTTGATAGATAATACGCCCGAACAATTTCCCCCAATCTTGCTGGAAGTAAATTATTCGCCATATAGCCAACCATTATCACAGGATAGAGGCGGAAAAAATTAATATTCGGAGAAATTGGTTNTAANATATAAGACCANCTGATAGCCCTAAATAAAAAACTAATCAAGTAGACAAGAGCCGCAGGNAATATATACAGATAATTGGCGTTCAGAAGTACATTNTTNGACTCTGAAAAATCATCAATTCTTAAAACAAGCAGTGATAAAAAAATCACACTTACGAAAATACCAAGCCAAATTCGCTTAACCAAGTNAATGCTCCTGAATCAGTTTGAATTAGTTGGTTGCTCTTAGAGTAGTACAGTTTATAGCAAACTTGGCTAACCTATCAGCAACGTAAAGGCTACCTTCTGATTTATAAGGCCTGCTATTCATTTCACGTGCAAAGAAATAATCAAAAGCTGATTGCCAAGCATCCCTGTCGTTCAGGCTAGTGAATACAGTTTGTATCGACAGATCTTCGTAAGCNCTNTTAGGAAACCACCACAAATGACTNATATCCCCTACTTTAGTAAAGCCATCAAGTCTTTGCTGATTCATTCCTCTAACGGTATCGCTAAAGGCAAGGACATCAACTGNNGGTGGTTGATCAGGAAGGTTTGNTTTTAATGATTTCGATTGAAGATTNTTATAGTTCCTNAAGTACCAGCGCCACTGCCATGAGAAATTATCTGATTCGCCAATTAGAATATTTAGGCCTTTCCCAAGGCCAGATTCTTCTGCAATATTATCGATACACTCTGCAGCATATGTGCTCTCTTGACCAGTTTGAGAGTAAATCAACAATTCTGAAGGTTTCTCAAAGCTTGCATAGCTATAGTTAACCCTTACCCCAGATATGACAGTTAAAATACCAAGTACTAAAAATATTCCTACAATAACAAGTTTAAAGCTCAAAGCACCACTTTGATTTTGTTCAATTGTTATTTTGGCGATTAACGCAAAAGAAAGTAGGCCGGTTGATACAAAAATCCAAAACCACGGGGCGGAATAAAAAGATTCATTGCGGATGAAGGATAAAACTGATAGACCAAGTAATAGAGCTAAAAGAGAACCTAATGCTATTATCAAAACTGAGCTAAACTTAGATGCCCATGCCCATTGCCATGGGTCATTTTGTATATTCATCCAAATATTATTTAACAAAATTCCGATAGATCGACCTGCAACTAGTGACAAGGGTAATATTTGGCTAAGTAGTAACCATGGCATTTTTTCGCCTGCATAAATACCAGCGAAAACCGAAACCAAGCTCCAATAGACCAGAAAGCGATCGAACGAAGTTCCTTTAAAAAGCAGGTGAAATGAACCTAGAACTGCTGGTATTAAAAGTAAATACTCATAGCAAATCAATCCTAAAATATAATAAAACCATGGTTGCCCGGCACGTTCTACAGCTTGTTGAGCCATCCAGTACCCCAATGAACCCCATATGCCTGTAAAGAATCCTTGGAAATTGGTAAGAAAACTTGTAAATAAAGTAATCCATATAACCCAAAAAGATACTGCTAAGCTAATCCACAGTTTCTTATTCCATGAAAAGCCTACCCAGAAACTCAATCCAGAAAAGATCAGGACTATAAAAAATGCTACAAAAAGGCCTCCGCCTACAGGCGCTCCTGTTTCCACCGGAAACCTGATGGTTTCGCCCATAATTACGGCTGGGTTATTAGAATCAGGGTTTACCAAAGTAAACCCAACAAACCGGAAAACCAAATGAGACAATGGTCCCCATAATGCTAGTGAGATTGTTACTAAAATTAAAAGCAATGCCCCTGAGGGAGGTGTGTCCTTTAATGAGACGTGTCCTTGTAACCATTTATAAAAATGACTCGCAGAAGAAAAAAATAATGCAGACCCGATAATTACTGCTAAGAAATATGTGGTTTCTTTTGTCGAAAATGCCAACGCCCAAACTACAACCCATATGAAAAGAAGGCTCTTTTTTGGTGACTGCATATACTTGAACATTACTGCTACTAGTATGAGAGACCAAACAGCCATAAAAACATCGTTTCGTATAAACCTACTAAAATAGAGAAACGTTGGTGATAAAAGTAATAATGTTGATGAGGATAAAACGCCAAGTATTCCTAATTCACGCCTGAGCGAAATTGGAAGAATTACAGCAATAACTCCAAACAATGCTGGAACGAACCGTGCAGTAATCTCATTATCACCCAACAATACAAAAGAGCCAGCAGTGACATGAAAAAGAAAAGGGCCATGCGTCATAGGTGTGTGTGAGTACCCTTCGCCTCCGCTAAAGAGCCACGAGTACCATGCATGAAGTAGCTCATCATAATGTAGGGCTCTTCCGCCNAAATCCCAAAACCGAGATACTACTGCTATGACAATTATTGTTAAGAAAGCTACTAGTACTAAAGTCTGATTTACGGAAAGCTTGAAATGGTTCTCATTGCCTCGGAAGCCAAAAATAGTGNAAACCCACCTGACTATACCCTCTGTGGATCTTTTAGTGTTGATGCCAATGTTACGAGGAAAATTCATGAATTCCACAAATCAGAATTTATCTTGAATACTTCAAACTTTTCTGANTCNCCTGCTGTATATACTGGGTTNCCNAGGTCAAAAAATTTACTTCTCCCNTTGATTCCATACGCAGCTCTTTCCCTGGGCCCAATCAGTACATAATCTACCTGATATTTCTCAAGTAGTGTTTCCGCCNCTGATATGTGAANGGTTTCNTAAATTACCCTGACATCATCTCGCCGCCCTNTGACGATCTCATCTTTTTTNCTCCATTGAAGCTCATGTTGCTCCCACCCGATTACTGTNGGTCTTCCCGTGNTACCTGCAATTCTACCGACTGAAGTCCAATCNGAACAAAAACCTTNGGAATTTGCGCAAGGGATTTCNGCAGCTTCTAGAACCACTGCTTCTGATCTAACATTTTTTCTTATCCAGTCAATTACCATCGACTCGTTNATATTTTCTCTGGCTATATAATTTTGCCCGTCCAAAGTTCTGACACTGGCATAACTATGGCTGACTAAAAGACTAGCCATGGGGTAGTAACTAAGTGAGCCAAATATAGTTACCAGGAAGAAAGACCAGCATAGTAAACCAACCCTGCCTCTGAGTATCCTTGTGTTCCACCGAGAAGACACATACCAAATGNAAAANCCAGCTACTACAGAAAGTAAAATCCAGATTTGATAATAGAACTTAAATACTGTATTCATCCTCCTTAAGTCCCCACCAAAAAAATCAGAAACGTAGAATAGTTCAGCTCCCATTAGGACAATTGAAGATAATGCCATAAGAGCCAAAACAATTGTTACAGCATTGAGGTTATTTCTGCCCTTCAGCGCTCGCGCTTCTGCACCAATCCATGAGCCATAGCATGAAATTACACTTAAAATCGCAATCGGAAGGACTATTAATAGCCTTGCGAATGCGGGTCCAGTTTGCCCTTCTATTCTTTCTCCATTCATTATTCCTTCCCAAAGCATACCTCCAGCAATAATGAAACCCCCAATAATCAAAGTTAATCCTGTTCCTGTACCAGCAAAATTAACTTCGTCAGCTCCTAGTAATCGATAACCTGCTCTGCGAATTGCAAATATGGCCATGATGACAAACAAAATCAAAATAGTAGCTGTAAAAAGCCTTGCCCCCCATTGAAACCAGATCAGTAAAGGCGTGAAGGTAAAAAAAGAAGATACTCCAATTTTAGTAACCCAGGCGTCCTGGTAGATCAAGAAACGAGGGAGTAGTGCTATCAAAAAAGCTATTGATAAAGTTATGAAAACCCCCCATATCAAAAATAAATGTGCAGGACGACTCACTAAGTCCCGTAGTGCCGCTATACCTGAACCTGTAGTCTCCAGTGTCAAGTAGTAAGGAATAAAAACAATTGCCGACATCGCAATAGTTAGCCAAATTAAAACCAAACCTCTCCCAAGTCTCTGTTTAATATTAGATCCGAATCTAGCTAAATTAAGCAAAACTGCACCAGTGATAATTGCAATACCTAGAGGTAAATCCCACAAATTTATAGCAGCGAGTGACCCAATAGCCGAAATAGCTATAATAGAAAAGGGCCATCCGAAATTCCTGATTGCGTTTGGGCTCCAAGTGACAAAACCTACTAAGGTAGCAAGCGTAGTCAGGCTAATCAGCAAAATAATAAAAAACACTCCACCTACCACAAGGAAATTCTGTGCCCAGTCAAAAAGATTGGCAGGCCAATTGATCAAAACTAATGCTGCTCCAATAAGANATATNATCGTCACTGCAGGAAAGGTAATTAACCTTACTTGTGNTANAGAAACCGTGTTGATTAACTTGGGAGTTTGGTAAATTTGTAANCCAATCCCTACAACCAAGAGNACAAATGGTATCGACATTACGTGAGGATGTAGATCACCAAGCAAAAAGCTAAACATAGGGAATTCATTAATCGTACCTGGTACAACCCTGCTAGCTCGCCACCACCACCATAATGAATCATCAGGTCTCCAAGAGTGTGATGGCTGCGAAGTTGCTGTTAAGCCTTGAACTCCCCAAAATTCCCAAAAGCCCTCTGACCCAACCCCGGAAGATCTCAGCAATTCCAATGTCCCAACTAGGTTACTGGCAAAAACCAGAAAGAATACCCCNGCTAATGCACCANAAATCGCTCCTAACCANGATCCATAGGAAATGCGTATAAGGTTAAAAACTATGCCAAATACAGTTACTGCACTTAATGCAGCTACAGTAGCAATACCAAGATTGTATGCCACCTGAGGAGCTTGCCATGCTAGATTTGCCAGTACACCAAACATAAGGTACCCAAAGTAATAATAGGAAACCACTTCCCCCGCAAGCCATGGGTCTTGAGGTGGGTACGATGGACTGTTCATGACTGCATTTAATAGCATAAGGTCCATTGGCTGTTCTGTATGGTTTAAATCAGGTGATAAGGATCTAGAGATAGCAAAGATTACAAAAACAATGATGAAGAGCAATTCAAAAATTAGTATGGTTTTTAAATTTTTGCTCACGTACTCTAAAAATTCTGAAGCGTGATTTCTTATAGAAGAAAAAGATAAAACTAGCAAAATAATTAATGCTACCAACACAGATATAAGCGGGTTAGGTAAGACGTGGGTAAGCCCCAAAAACCAAGTCAATATAGAAACTAGAAGGAGACCCACAGGTTTAGAAAAGCAATACCCTCTGTCACTTAATCTGGAAAAGGCACGAAAACTTATAAGAAAGCCTAATAGGCCTAAAATCTCTAACACTATGAGCCAAACGATTATCTGACTGTACATATTAACCTAACCGCTAATTATCAATTTGACCCTTGAATAAGGCGTTTACAAAGTCTTCAGTTTCAAAAAGTGAAAAATCTTCCATAGATTCTCCTGTACCAACAAACATCACAGGTATTTCTAATTCTTGTGCAATNGCNACAACGATACCTCCCTTTGCTGTACCATCNAGTTTGGTNANGAACACGCCATTAATTCCAACAGATTCCTTNAAAANTCTTGCTTGCTGNAATCCATTTTGGCCAGTNGTAGCATCAATTACTAGCAAAGTTTGATGAGGNGCCAGTTCATCATTTCGATTGAATATCCGNGAGATTTTCTGNAATTCTTGCATCANATTATCCTTNTTATGAAGGCGNCCNGCTGTATCAAAAATTAAAACGTCCGCTTTTCGAGATCGCGCTGCAGNGTAAGCATCATATGCAACGGCNCCAGGATCAGAACCTGCTTGNTGAGCTACAACATCCACCCCTAATCGTTTTCCCCATATTTGAATCTGCTCTATTGCGGCGGCACGATAAGTATCACCTGCTCCGATAATTACTTTCTTACCATGGTCAATATAATGAGTTGCAATCTTTGCGATGCTAGTAGTTTTCCCTACACCATTGACACCTACGATTAAAATGACAAACGGTTTGCTTGTGGTATCGTCATTTTGGATAATTAAATCTTCCTGCATCTCAGGCACGAGAAGGGAAGATAGTTCCTCTTTAAAAGCATCCACGAAAGATTGAATTTCTCGAAGATTTTCCTTTTTTGATCTTTCGCGAACTCTCTCTACTAGCTTTACAGAAGTTGGTACACCAATATCTGCGGATATCAATGCGTCTTCCAGTTGCTCCCAATACTCTTCGCTGACAGACCCAGCATGAGTTAAAAAGGAGAAAATATTGCTTCCCCAAGATTTCCTGGTTAAGTTTAGCGCGCTATCTGTTTTTTCAGGTTTGCGAAAAAAACGAAATGCCATATTCTCTGATACCCTTAAACAAATCTCGAAAATCTAGTAATAATTATTGCTTAATTCTTTTTANTGCATTAAACGCAGCTTGTTGCTCAGCTTGGTTCTTTTTTTTACCAGACCCTGTTCCAATTTCTTCTCCCTCGACAGTAACACTTGCAAAAAAAGTACTTCCATCACTAACATCATCAATTGGAAAGATACTGTACACTGGTAAAGGTAATCCTTTTTCCTGAAGTAATTCTTGCAGATTACTTTTGGAATCAAGTTTGGGAGCTTGAGCCTCAAAAGACTCCAAATCATCGTTGATCCAACTTGAAATCAATCGATACGCTTTAGTTTCTCCTTGATCAATCACTATAGCCGCAATTAACGCTTCCAGTGCAGCCGCAAGATTTGAATTTCTATCCCTACCTCCTGATTTCTCTTCACCTTGGCCCATATTCAAATAAGAACCTAGTTCGATTGATCGAGCAAGCTGAGCTAACTGCTCACCTCTGACCAATTGTGAACGCGCAAGCGTAAGAGCCCCTTCGTCATATTCAGGAAACTTTTCATACAATTCAGTAGCCACTACCCAACCAAGGAAAGCATCACCTAGGTATTCAAGTCTCTCGTAGCTACCATGTCGGAGTGATTCGTGTTCGTTAAGAAATGAGCGGTGAGTTAGTGCCTCTTTCAAAATATCCGGATTTTTAAACCAGATACCTAAAGATTTTTGGAGAGAACGGAGAGCGCCATCTGGGTTCGGCAATTACTTCCCTCCTAAATTCCTCTTGGCCATGGTGGTTGAGGCCGCTTAATCTCGCCGACGTAACGAGCATTTTCAACTAGGCTCATTACATTTTCAAAATCTTTTTCTGCAGCCTCAGGGGTATCTGGGCGTATTAGTTTCAAAAAAGCAGTCCCACCATTCTCGAAAACAAAAGTTGGGGTTCCAAATACTCCTAATTGCTCAACGGCATGAGTATGGCTTTTAGCAACCGCATCTAAGCTTGATCTATCTTTCAAATCTTTTAAAAATTGATCTGAATTTAAACCAGCTTGGTCTGCTGCATTTGTTAGTACATCAAAATCACCTAGATTTTCTCTATCTTCATGTCGAGCTTTTAAAAGTAACGGTAAAAGCTTATTGAGGAATTCAGGACCCTGTGAATCAGCAGCTACAGCCGCCCTAAGGCCCCATAAACGATCCGGTATGTTTTCTTCAGCTTCATCCCAGACTAAATAACCTTCCCCAACTTTTTGATTAATCTGGTCAAGCGAAAATGGTTTCCAAGTAATATCAATTGGCTCTACACCGCCCCTAGCTTCTTTCACCATATCCAGCCAAACGGCTGCATTCCACACAAAAGGTCAGCCAAAATCAAAATATATGTCAGCTTTACGATTATTCATAAAGACCTCTTTTTTTTCTTAACTCCGATTCTACCCTCACGAACAAGAGTGTCAACGAAACACTCATCATTAATAAGTGCAACTAGTGTTAGTCTTAATGGATGAGTCAAGTGAAAATTCCACTTAACCAAATCATTTCGAGAGAAGCTTTAACTCCAATTCTTGCATTTGTTTCTCAATGTAATTATGCGGGAGTGAATGTTTGGTTGGTGGGTGGTTCAGTTAGAGATGGTATTTTAGGAAATCCCTCAAAAGATTTGGATTTAGTTGTTGATGTTGATGTATTAAAGCTGATGAGTAAAATACAAATGCCGTTTCAACATTTCGAACGATTTTCAACTGCGAAAACTCAAATTGCTAATTTCCCAGTCGACATAGCAAGTGCTCGTACAGAAATATACACAAAACCAGGAGCATTACCTAAGGTATTGCTTAGCGATATTGAATCGGATCTTGCAAGAAGAGATTTCTCAATGAACTCAATTGCAATTTCACTTAACAAAGGCTCAGAAGGTGTGGTTCTTGATCCTTACAATGGACTGCAGGACATCAATACTAAGACAATCCGCATTTTACATTCCGATAGCTTCAAAGATGACGCTACAAGAATCCTTCGAGCGATCAAATATTCTGTGAGGTTAGGTTTCGACTTAGCTCCCCAAACAAAAAAGATTTTAAAGAACAATATTAATTTCTTGAACAGCGTTTCCTCATCACGATTGCGCAGAGAATTAATTTCAATCACAGATGAACCTCTAGGCGCTTCAATTTTGCTGTATGCCCACAACGTTGGAGTATTTTCGGAAGTTTTCAGAAACCTAAATAATTCCGAGTTTAAGAATTTTTTATTATCGGCAAAAAAATCCAGTTTATCTGGAATACCCTTATTCATGTATCTTTTATCTCAATTAAACATTACTGACTCTCCACCTCGTATTTCTATCTCCAAAAAAGAAAAGTCCCTAACTGAGAAATTGCAAAATGCATTAACAAGTAAGGATTTAAATAAGCACGGACTTGCTCCATCTGGGATCAAGAGAGAATTAAAGCATTTTTCTGAAAATGAAATTCAAATTCTGCTGAAAATAAGTAATCAAAAAATGGCGTTTAATATTAAACTTTTCTTATCTAAGGCTCACCTAAGGCCATTACTTACTTTCAATGATTTGCTCATAATGGGATTGCCGGAGAACAAATCATTAAGGGTTGCGATGGATCTTCTTTCTGACGCTGTGATTGATGGCAAAGTAAAAGGCCGTCGATCACAAGTAACTTATGTTCAAAGGCTAATGCTTGAGGGATTAGACAATGAAAGCAACATACATTGAGGAACATGGTGACCCTAGTGTGCTCAAATTTGGGGATTTCCCAGATCCAAAATTAGGACCTAAGGATGTCCTGGTTCGAATTTTTGCTAGCTCAGTCAATCGTCTGGATATTTATACAAGGACTGGTGTCAGAGGAACGCCAAAGACAATTGAATTTCCCCATATTCTTGGTGGGGATAGTGCGGGAGAAGTGCTTGACATAGGCAGTGATGTTGAAGCTGGGGTAATCAGGGTAGGTTCTAGAGTATTAATAAATCCTCTGCTGCGTCTGAACCCAACTCCTCAAATGCTAGGAACCCATAGAAAAGGATCTAATGCAGAATTAATTGCAATTCCTTTTGAAAATTTGGTGCCTATTCCTGATGAAATCAGTTACGAGAATGCAGCTTGTATTCCTACGGTGTTTTTACCGGTTTGGGATATTGTGAAAACAAAAGGCCAACTCCGACCTGAAGAAACTGCATTAGTAATGTCAGGTTCTAGCGGAGTTGGAACTGCAGCAATTCAGGTAATTAAAAATGTTGTTGGGGCCAAATGCATTGTTGCAACTAGTTCAGAAAACAAAGCAGCGCAAGCTATAAATTTAGGTGCTGATTTTACTATCAATTATGAAAAGGAAGAGCTAGGCAAATCCATTAGCGAATTAACTGAAGGGAAAGGAGTCGACCTTGTGTTAGACCCTACTGGTGCTCGTTTCTTTGAGACTCTCTATGATTCACTTTCTGTAAATGGTCGTTACGGGATTTGTGGTGTTACTTCTGGATATGAATCGACGATTCACTTAGGAAAATTATTTTCAAAAAGGTTAGAGATTTTTGGTGTATTTATGGGCAACAATGCTTCGTTATTGGAAATTCTAGAATTTGCAAAACTAGGAGCAATTAAAAGTATTATTCACCGTGTTTTGCATTTGCATGAGGCACAATTTGCACACGAGGAAATGGAAAAATCACTCCATTTTGGAAAATTTGTAATAAAAATTTAATTTATTTAGGAGTAAGGGCCTTAGTCGATCCTGACCCTATCATTGGTCGCTCGCTTTGCCTGATATCCCAATAAATGTACTGATTAGCGTATCCAGAAAAACCGTGAAACTTTGATCGCGCCCATTCAGCACATAGTTGATATGAAGCCTTTTCATCAAATCCGTACCAATTTGTGAGCGCTCTCCTAATCCACCGATCTATGGGAAATGCTTCTAAATGTTCCAACGAAAAAAGCATTACACAATCAGCTATTTTCTCTGCTACTCCGGGTATTTTTTTTAAAGTATCTAGTGATTTTGTATACGAAACATCGCATAGGCTTTCGAGGTCAATAATGCCGGATTCAACATACTTAGCCGCTGAAATCATATATGGAGCTCTAAATCCGCATTTTAGATTGCGTAAATGCTGTTCTCCTGCCCGAATCAAAGCGTCCGGTCCAGGGAAACTATTTCTTTTTATTTCATTTAGCTCCAATGGATTTCCAAGTTCGGTTGCTAATAATTCCATAGTCCTGGCAATGCGAGGAACGTTGGAGGTTGAAGATAGAATGAATGCCAGAAGTGTTTCCCAGGGGTTTTGTCTGAGTATTCGCAATCCGGGATTCTTGGAAATTCCTGCGGAAACAAATTCATCAGTACCAATCTCTTTCTGAATACTCAACAAATCATCATCAAGTCGAAAATATGACTGGAAGGAATTAACCAAGCCACCGACTGGATCCGCAGATGATTCTATTTCAATCACATTTTCTTTTTTAGACAAAACCCAAATATTTCCATCAATGACGCCAGCCCACTTATTTCCGTCTGCCCTCCTCCAGCGAAATGCCTGGCCACTTTCAAGTGTTTGTTCTAGATCCAAAGGTTGAGAGATATTGATAGATTGCTTGGTTGTCATTAATACTCCTTGATCCAATTACTTACGCTTTTGAGCATTTCTTCTAATGGCTCCCGTGAAATAGTTGGGCCTGGCAATGAACTGACAAAAGTTTTTCCATAATTTTTAGTATTAATGCGACCATCGAGAACTATAATTACTCCCTTATCTTCCTTACTCCTGATCATTCTGCCAAAACCCTGCCTGAACTTTAAAATGGCTTGAGGAACAGCAAATTGCACAAAAGGTTGGTTATACTGAGATGATCGAGCAGAAAAAATAGGGTCGCTTGGAACACTGAAAGGTAATCGCGACATAACTAAAATTTTAAGCGCTTGGTTTCCTAAATCTACGCCTTCCCAGAAAGAAGCTGTTCCTAAAAGTATCGAACGTGGGTCATTTATAAACTTGCTAGCCAATTGATCTGGAGTTCCATCAACTCCTTGCTCTAAAACAGAAATTCCTGTAGACATTAATCTCTTACGCAAATCTGAAGCTATGCTCTTAAGAGTTTTGTAAGAAGTAAATAATGCCATCGTATGCCCATTTGCAATTCCCAGTAAACCGACCAATGAATCTGCTAATAATGCCGTGTAATTAGTTTGCCAAGGATCTGGGGCATCTGTAGGGAGACATAAAAGTGCAGCGTTCTTGTAGTCAAAAGGGGAACCCAAAAATAATTCATCGGTAGTCATTTCCAGTGTTTCAATATCCAAAGAAGGAGCAGAGCTCAAACCTAAACGCCTTCTGAAATGACTGAAATCTTGGTCCACTGTCAAGGTGGCACTAGTGAGTGTGACAGATTGTTTTTTTAAAAAAAGGTTCTCTTGTAACTGCCTTGATACTTCTAGTGGGGCACCGTTGATACTAAGGCCATATGCTATATCGCTTATCCAATAGATCATGTCTGATTCGGGTTTTGAAATAAAGCTAGCGATTTTACCCCTTAGCTCTATTTGTTCACTAGTCCAATCAAAAAGCTCACCGCTTTTTGATTCAAAATTGGAAATTTTCCCTATAGCAGGAATATCGATTAATTCAATTAGTCGCTCAACCAAAGTAGAAAGTTCGCTAAATGAATTTTCAAAATCACCCCATGCTATTTCCAAATTTGACCAGTCTGGTGAAGACCTAATTGCTGACGTTATGCTCAGCTCATCTATTTGTTCAGTGTTAGTAGAATGCGACTTCCCATTTTCCGCTAATATCAGACATAAGCTAATCCAAAGCTCACGTGTAGCTGATGCACCTCTAATAATTCTGCCGCACTGAAGGTTTAAGGTTTTAATTCTAGTTTCCTGAATTGGCAATTCTTGTAGCGTGGAAATTATTGATTGAATGGACTGACCCAATCTGTCTAACAGATCTTCCACTCTAGACCTTGTGACTCTAAATCCGAATTGACGTGTCGCTTCTGATTCGAGGTTGTGCGCTTCGTCTATTATTAAAAATTCATAGTCTGGCAACAATGAGCCTTCAACTAAAAGGTCTGAAAGCAAAAGCGCATGATTTACTACTACTATATGTGAACTTAAAGCTTCTTCCCTAGCATGTCTGTAGAAACAATTCCCTTCTTTAGCACCACTGCAATTCGCAAAACCTGATGCGGAAATCCGGTCCCATGCCCCGATCTCAGATGGCATAATTTTTAATTCAGCTCGGTCTCCAGTTTTAGTATGATCCAGCCACAAAAGCGTTTTACACATTACGCTAGCTTGATCAGCTCCTAAATACTCGCTATTTGCCTGGGAGATCCATTTTTTCAAACAAACGTAATTTGCTTTTCCTTTCATTTGGTTGAATCTGAAAGCAGTTATATCCAAGTCGCTGGTCTTAAGGGTTTCCAGAACATCAGGAATATCCTTCTTAACTAGCTGCTCTTGAAGATTGATAGTGCTTGTAGAAATTAAAACTCTAACGTTGTTCTTTATTGCAAAAATTATTACTGGAAGAAGATATGCTACTGACTTTCCAATGCCAGTTCCCCCCTCAACCATAATATGATGATTTCTGTTTTTTTCTGGGGTTCCCAAAGTTCTCGCAATAGCCTTAGCCATATCGAGTTGTTCTGGGCGAGCTTCGTAATTCGGGAATCGCTTTGCGAATGGGCCATCAGGTCCTAAATAGTTATTTATCTCTTCAATGGACACATTAACAGCGGCAGTTGGTGAACCAATAGGTTTAGGTTTTTGTAACCTTTCTTTCAAATTTGCAGATTCTGAAAAAACATGTTTAGTGCTTGATTGCTGGTTTAGGTGAGAAACAAACAAAGTTGAAAATGGACTTTGTGCTTGTGATGAGAAACTAGCTAGCTTTTCGATAACAGGAACTGGCAATTCATCAATTTTTATCATAAGTGCCTGAAAGAAGTTCCAGATTTTTATTGCATCCTCTTTCAAATTTGAATTTAGAGGCGGATTTTCTATCGGGGGCAAAATTTCCAAAGAGTCTGACTGAGGTGTTTGAATAATATGTGGATCTAATAAATCAGGCGCTACAAATTCCGCAAGGTCGCTTAAGTCCCAAATTATTGATGATGAGCTGGTTTGCGTACTAACATGATCCAGAAATTGTTTCGCAGAACTAAAACAAACTATTGGATAGCCAGAAATAAATTCACTAAACTCAATAATAGTGTTCGTTTCAGAATTAATTTGAGAAGAATAAGTCCCTTCTGAGAATTTTAATCCAACATAACGAAATTCTGAGTTCTCTCTAGCGTCAACTGCCAAAGCGATTATTACTGAATCAGATTTTAAATGAATTTGCATTTGATTAGATCTGCCTATACAAAACTTACCAAATTGCTAGGCCCTGTTGAAAGATCCACATTCTCTGGTTCAAGTAAGTTAACCAAGTGGCTCTTAACCCCGTGTCTCAATAATTCATCTTGGATTGAAATACCTTGAGAATGATCGTTGAATAATGAGAAAAAAGAGGGACCGGAACCGGCTAAGGTTAAATTATGAATCCCTATTTTCATGGCTAGCTTTTTAATTTCATGATAGTTCTGATACATAAGTGGAGCGACAGTATCAAAAGTATTAAATGTGTTAGCAAATATTGGTTTGCAATTAAATAACAGTCGCTTAATTCGCTCGGTTGGTTCATTGTTCAGTGAATAATGCTCGGGTTTCAAAAAACTATACATTTTCTGAGTTTTTGCGCTAATTATTTCTTTCTGATTTTCAATGATTAGCGCCCACTTCTCATAGGGTGTTGGAAGTCTGCTTAACTCATCACCCTTTTTCGTAGCAATAGCTGTTCCACCGTGAAAGAAAAATGGGACATCACTGCCTAATTTAGAACCCAAATTGCATAGTTCATCAAAACTTAAATTGGTATTCCATAGAAGATTTAGGCCTATTAGAGCAGCCGCTGCATCACTACTACCCCCGCCTAGTCCTGCGCTAATAGGAATTTTCTTATTTAGGCTTATAAATGCACCAGACTTGAAATTCGAAATCTCTTTTAAGTAGATTGCGGCCTGCATTATTAAATTTGTATCGGTTGGCCCTAAATTATCGGAATTAGTCACCAGCTTCAAGCTCGGTGAATGTTTAAATTCCAACTTATCGGTTAAATTTACCGCCTGCATAATGGTACTTATATTGTGATACCCATCCTGCCTTATGCCGCAAATTGCCAATGAAAGATTTACTTTAGCTGGAGCAAGGACCGTTACTGACTGCAAACTAAGAAGGTTCCTTAAGGAATTGAATGGTTATTCTCTCAAACTCTCTCGGTTTTATTCCTTGAACGCTATGGCCACCATTTTCAACAATAACAATCTGGGAGTTCGGCAAAATAGCATGCTGTGAATGCGCATGCTCAAGGCCAATGGCAGAAGGATTTGATCCCCATATGATCAATGTGGGAGCATGTACATCTGGCAACTTATCTAATAAAAGAAACTTCTCTCTCTCTTGAATATCATGGGTAGCCTTAATCAATGACAACCAAGATTCCCCTCTTCCTGGTCTTCGAGCCAAGTCATATGCTTTTTGTATCATTTGTTCAGTAACTTCGACGTTGTCAGCCCACGCCCAGTAAAAGCGCTCCTTAATAAAATCCATTTCCGGTGGTGTCCATTCAGTAGGAGCAGCAGGACCTTTCAAATTAGCACCTGCGTTCCCCACTAAAACTAATTTCCTAACCCTATGAGGATATTTCCAAGCATACAGCGCAGCAAACCATCCTCCTGCACTTTGGCCACATAAGTCTGCCTGAGGTATATCTAGCGACTTCATAAATCCTTCAATCATCTCCACGAATGTATCAAACGTATAGCCATCTAAGGGAAGGTCTGACTCACCGTATCCCAACATATCTAATGAATAAACATGAGAAAATTCAGCTAACGCTGGGATATTCAACCGCCATTGCTCAGAAGACATCAGTGCATCTCTTCCGTGTAATAATATTAGAGGAAAACCCTCACCAGCCTCTAAATATCCAATTTTGTTCCCATTAGCAACAGTGAATTTCTTATTAATCAGAGTCATAGTTTCTCACCTCAATAATTCTAAGTTTCCATACTTGAGAGATGCAGGCTAATCCACTCATCAATGCTCAAAGTTTCAGCTCTTCTGGAAGGATTAACTTTAGCCCTATTCATCATTTCTATAATTTCTGAACCAGACAACCCCATGGACGAAGCAATTGAATTTTTAAGCTGCTTCCTTGGTGAATGGAACCCTGCTCTCACTATCTGGAAAAAGTCACTTTTATTTTTAATTCTTTCTAAATAATCAGAACGGAGCTCCAAAGTAATAATACTTGATGTGACTTTTGGAGGTGGAACAAAGGAACCTGGTTTCACATTCCTCAATATTTTCAAATGTCCATAAACTTGAAAAGCGACGGAAATTAATGACATTGAACCTGGTTCAGCACATAGAAGTTTTGCAACTTCACGCTGAACTAAAGCGACTATTCTTATGGGAGGACGCTCGCTTTCTAAGAAACTCCTCAATATTGGCAATGCCGCATAATAAGGAAGATTACCTAGGAGAATATATTGATCAGTTTTCTTAAAGAGCGTAGCTGGATCAAAATTTCTCGCGTCTGCATTTAGAATTTGCACATTGGGGCCAAATTCTTGTTTCAATGAATCAGATAACGAAGAATCAATTTCAATAGCAGTCAACTTCCCAGTACGTTCCGCTAAAACTCGTGTAAGCGAACCTTTACCAGGGCCAATTTCAACCACAAAATCTTCAGGCTGGATTAGAGCTGAATCTGCAATCAGATTTAGGATGTTATTATCGTTCAGGAAGTGTTGTCCTAAGGTTTTATTCGGCATAATTCTCACTCTTAATTTCAACCGAATTTGAAAAGCGGTCGTGCACCTGCCTTTGCGCTGATTACTCAGTGCATAGTTATATGAATCTTGCTCAAACTAGGCTAACCTGCGGCACACAGAATGCACTGCTTACCGCTGCTTCCTTCCGGACCTGACGGGGTTCACAGGAAACCGTTGCGCAGGGCCTAATTCTCAACACAACACTCAAAACCAGAGACACTAAGGTCAACTCTAAACAGGAATTCAACCCCGCTATAGCGGATTGCGGGTATAGGGCACCGCTATCTCCCCGTCTAGCACGACCAAGGACATTATGCCAGATTTGTTTGGATTAGGTATCAAACCGTAGATTTCTTAAGGCTAAGGCTCTTTGACGGTAACAAAAAAGCAAAGACTAATGCAACAATTGCAGCGAATCCTGCAAAACCAATAGCTAAGCGCAAATCATTAGTTCCTATTGCGCCTGCAGCAATAGCTCCCAAAGCTCCAACGCCATCCATGATAGTGAATGCGAGTCCTAACGCTGTAGATTCTCGTCCAGATGTTACGTCGACTGCACTAGCTAGCATTACTGACCGAACACATACAATTAATGTGCCTGAAATGATCAATCCTCCAACAAGTAGTAGCCCGCTTGTTGCAAAAGCAGCAACTATAGCCATAATTCCCGCACCAAATAAAGCGGCCGCTGCAACAGGTTTGCGTCCAATTGTGTCCGATGTTCTCCCTATTAAAGGTGACAAAATAGCACCTCCGGTCAACATTCCAGCAAAAACCACACTAGTCAGAGCAATAGAAAATCCATGCTCTCTCACCAAAAACAATGGGGTCATTGCTTGTAAGGCTACGAATGAAGTTTGGTAAGTGCCTAACATTAGCGCGGTAATTACACCTAAAGGTGTTCGCCAAGCTTCCCAAATATTTCGCAAATCAGACTTACCAATCTTTTCACCTGTGCTATCGGGAATACGCCTTCTTAACCAAATCAATGACACTCCCACTACCAAAGCGGGAATAGCAGATATCTGAAGCACTTCTCGCCAGTCAAAATAAATCAATAAAAACCCTACACTCAGGGGTGCCAGAACATGTGAGATCGTTCCGCCAAACGCGTGTATACCTAGCGCTTGTGCTTTACGGTCACTCATTTGCTCTACCATGACACCGGTCGCAACAGGATGCCAAGCTGCGACCCCAACTATCGCAACAGTAATCAGCGCAACTAAAGACCAATAATTTGGGGCAAATGAAGCAATAAAAAAACCAATCGCTACCCACCAGAAGGACAGCAATAGCAAAAACCCGCGCCTTTTAATTCTATCGCCCAGCATTCCCGCGGGTGCGTATGCTATTCCAGCACCCAATTCCATTGAAGTTAGAAGAATGCCAACCTGAAGTGCAGAAAGATCGTAAGCAATCGCTATTGCAGGGGCCAACAGTAGAATCGCGCCACCTCCCCAATCCACAGCCATATGACCAAGGGGAAAAAAGAGCAAGTAAAATCTATGATTTTTAATTGTGGTGTTCATTCAATCCTTCTAAACTGCGCAACGATCAAATAGGTTAAAATATACATATGCAATACGTACGAACCGCTGTAATTGCCGCTGCAGGGCATGGAACTCGTTTTTTGCCTATTGCTAAAGCCGTACCTAAGGAAATGTTACCCTTAGTTAATAAACCTGTCATTCACTATGCAGTTGAGCAAGCATGCAACGCAGGCATCGAACGAATAGTCATCATAACTTCTCGAGGTAAGCAAGCAACAGAGGATTATTTCGATTTAAACCCAGATCTTGAATCTGTATTGGCACAGCGAGAGCATCCTTATCTTGAAGAGTTCAAAAGCATTTCTAGAATGGCAGATATAATTTATGTCCGCCAATCAGAACAATTAGGGCTAGGACACGCAGTATTACAAGCAAAGAAAGTAGTTGGAAATGAACCCTTTATTGTCTATCTACCAGACGAACTAATACTCGGGGATCCTTCTGTTACAGATCAACTTCTAACTTCATTTAAGGAAACTGGATCCAGCGTGGTAGGCGTTGCTCATGTTAATAAATCTGATTTACCGCGTTTCGGAATAATAGACATAGAGAAAGCAGATGCAATTCCATACTCAATTAATAAGGTTATAGAAAAGCCAAGTATTACTGATGCACCTTCAAACTTTGCTATTACAGGGCCTTATATTTTTGTCCCAGAAATTTTTTCTGTTCTTCAGAGTACAAAACCTGGGTCGGGCGGAGAAATTCAGTTGACTGATGCAATGAATTTATTACTGAAAGAAAAGAAGATCCTAGCATATCCTTACACAGGAGATAGGTTCGATTGTGGCAATCCCATAGGCCTTCTAAAGGCAGCAGTTCATATCGCACTTCATGAGCCTAAATATGCTGATGAAATAAAATCATGGCTCCAAAATTTAAAAATTTAACGAAATTCAGAAAGCTTATCGATCCATTTTTAGAACTGCCAAAAAAGCCTCTTGAGGTACCTCTACGTTCCCCACTCGTTTCATTCTTTTTTTACCTTCAGCTTGTTTCTCGAGTAGTTTTCGTTTTCGAGAAACGTCACCGCCATAGCACTTCGCCAGGACATTTTTCCTTAACGCCTTAACGGTTTCTCTAGCAATAATCCTTGAGCCTATAGCTGCCTGAATTGGGACATCGAATAGTTGTCGTGGTATCAACGATCTCAATTTGACAACCAAAGCCCTGCCTTGTGCTTGTGCCGCTTCTCTATGGGTTATGAGTGAGAGTGCATCTACGGCAATTTCATTAACAAGAACATCAAGCCTTACTAGTTCAGCACTTTTATATTCGTCGAAAGAATAGTCTAAAGAAGCATATCCTTTTGATCGTGTTTTTACCTGGTCATAAAAATCAACCAAAACCTCCGCCATGGGCATTTGGGCCTCCAGCAAAATGCGCGGATCAGAGGAAGGTTGAGAATTATCAGATGAAGTTAATCGTCCCGTGTCCAGATATTCAGTACGTTTGAAGATTCCTCTTCGGTTGTTGATTACTTCCATCATACCGCCCACAAATCTAGAAGGAGTAATAACGCTGATGTTCAACCACGGCTCTAAAACTTTTTCTCTTTCTCCTCCTGTTGGTAAATCTGTAGGACGATCGATTTCTATAATTTCACCTGAGTTCATGACAACCCTGTACGCAACACTGGGGGCAGTCACTACTAAATCTAAGCCATACTCTCTTTCTAAGCGCTCTTGGACAATTTCCATATGAAGTAATCCCAAAAAACCACACCTGAATCCAGGCCCTAAAGCTCCAGAATTTTCTGGTTCAAACCCTAATGCTGCGTCGTTGAGTTGCAACTTTTCTAGAGATTCGCGCAATTCATGGAATTCATTCCCATCAGCGGGATATAGTCCTGCAAAAACCATTGGCTTCTGAGCACCATATCCAGGAAGAGGGCTCTCAGCCCCACGTTTTGCTAATGTGATTGTATCCCCTACCTGTGCTTCCCCAACGCTTTTAAGACCCGTAGCTACATAACCCACTTCGCCAGCAGATAAAGAATTCACTCGACTCATATCAGGTTTGAAGACACCAACTTCTAAAACGTCTGCCTGCGATCCTGTGGCTAACATTTTGATTTTCTGGGCTGATCCCAGTTCCCCCTCAATTACTCTCACATAGGCAACAACACCTTTGTAGGAGTCATATTTAGAGTCGAATATCAAAGCGCGCAACGGTTTTCCTGGTTCAGCTTCTGGTGGTGGTACTCTTTCTATAATCTCAGACAGAAGCTCTTCTATCCCGGTTCCTTCCTTTGCTGAAACTGATAAAACTTCTTCTTTAGAAAAACCAAAAGCTTGTTCCAGCTCCTCCAGAGTTCGTTCAATATCAGCCTGTTGCAAGTCAATCTTATTCATTACCGGGATAATGGTTAAATCGTGTTCAAGGGCCAAATAAACATTTGCTAGGGTTTGTGCCTGGATACCTTGAGTAGCATCAACAACTAGAATTGCGCCTTCGCACGCTGCAAGGGACCTTGAAACTTCATATGAAAAATCAACGTGCCCGGGTGTATCAATTAAATTAAGCTCGTACTCAGTTTCATCTATGCTATAGCTCATCCTTACAGCTTGAGCCTTAATAGTGATTCCTCGTTCTCGCTCTAGATCCATAGTGTCTAAAACTTGGGCTTGCATTTGCCGGGCAGTTAAAGCGCCAGTAAATTCCAAAATCCTATCAGCAAGAGTCGATTTGCCATGATCTATATGCGCAATGATGCAAAAATTTCTAATAGAATCAGGATTCATAAACTGAGTCTACTCGGTCTCAAAATTAAAAACATTAATTATAGCTACATCAATAATTTTTGGTTACCCGAACCAATCATCACGGTGTTTTGCGAAAGCCCCTGACAATCCAGCGGGCTGACCGTCACCACGCCAACATGTAGCAGCGGTTAATAGGCCAGAATTCTGATCCATTTGAACTGCATTCATGCTATTGGCAATAACAGCAAGTTCAAACATATTGTGCCCCATACGTTCGAGCTCAGAAATTACGCTCGGGTCACATATGGACTCAAACTCAACTGTATTTCCACTGGCCCAGATTCTTGGAGCTTCGACTGCTTCTTGTAAGCTCATTTCGTGATCTATAACGTTAATAATGCCCTGTAGAACAGTAGGGAAAATGCGAATACCTCCAGGCGTTCCTATTGCAAATAAGGGTGCTCCTTCACGTTCAACTACAGTAGCTGCTGTCGCGGTTAACATTCGTTTATATGGACCTACGGAATTAGGTAGGCCTGGATTAGGGTTAAAAAGAGCCATGTTATTGTTTATTAGCAAACCTGTACCAGGAACCATTACCCTGCCTCCAAATGAATTATTAAGAGTAGTGGTCATAGTAACTGCAGAACCATCGGCAGCCATAATAGACAAATGAGTAGTATGTCCAGATGTAACAGATGCAGGATCTCCTCCTTCTGGAATTCCTGGTTGATCCATTCTTATCTGAGATGCCCTAAACTTTGCATAGCTTTTATCGAGCAGTGCATCATGAGGAAAGTCGACAAACTTAGGATCTCCAAGGAACTTTGCACGATCTGCGAACATGATTTTTAAGGTTTCGATTAGTAAGTGCCAATATTTTGCGGTGCCAAAGCCTAAAGAACGTACATCAAAATTCTCTAAGATATTCAAACCTAGCATATTTAAAAGACCGCCACCGCTCGTCAATGGCGTTCCTATAATATCCAACCCTCTGTAGGTTCCACGAATTGGTTCCGGTTGTCGAACTTCGTATTGGTCTAAATCAGCCTGGGTTACCAACCCCTGACCAGCTTCCATTTCCACAACTAACGCTTTTCCTATAGGGCCTTTGTAAACAGCATCTGAACCCATTTCAGCAAATAGTCTTAATGATTCCGCTGCTTCGCGTTGCACAAGTCGATGGCCAACAGGAGGCACTTCACCGTTGTGAAGAAATGTGTTTGCAGATTCAGGAAACATGCTTAATTGTTCACGAGTATTCGCGATTGAATACCGTAAGTAAGAGGATATAGGAAAGCCGTTTTCAGCTGCACTGATGGCAGGAGCCAGCACTTGAGAAAGCGGTAGGCTACCCTTCAACTCATGCAGCCTTATCCACCCTTTTGCGTTACCAGGGATACCGCTAGCAAGGTGCCCTGTTTGGTTTTTATCGCCCTTCACCATACCAAATCCAGCAGCAGGGTCAGGTTCATATAAATGCTCAGTAGCTAAACCAGGGCCTTCAGCATAAAAATCTAATACTGTGATTTCACCATTAGAATCTCTATGAACAGCATATCCACCACCTAAAGGGCCAACCATTTGTGGCTCAACTACTCCACAAGTGAAAACAGTAGCCACTGCAGCATCCGCGACATTTCCTCCAGCTGCCAACATGCTTATACCAGCGGCAGAAGCAATGGGTTGATTAGCTGCTACAACAGCTCTTGAACTTACAACCGGTTCGCGTTCAGTTTCAAATTTTTGAGATGATTTCCTAGACATAACAACACCTTTGATTTGTGCAAAATAGCTCGAAGCCAACGAGAGTACATAATCAGTTGGCGAATGAAATTATTAATCTAATTTGCTTAAAGCTTCAACCAACTGAAGGAACATTTCTCCGTCAAGATCATCACTACCACTAGCACCCTGTAAATACCTGAATAGTTCACTATCGGAACTAAGGACCAAAGTAGAGTTACTAGAAAGAAATGCTTTGTAAGACTCTAGGCTTCGTAGAAATGAGAACAATTCGGGATCTTCTTCCAAAGCCTCTGCCAAAATGCTGATGGCCTCTGCTTCACCCTCACCACGCGTACGATTTGATGTCTCTTCAGCCTCAGCTCTAATAATTTCTACCCGCCTATTAACATCTGCCGTAAGTGTAAGGAATTCTTCTTCACCTTCAGCTCTTAGCCTTTGGGCTTGGACATCTCTTTCGGTACGCATTCTGGTTAAAACGTTTTCTTCAGTTGCGGCTGGGAAGTCGGCACGCTTGATCCTGACATCGACTATTTCAACACCAAAGTTTTGCTCTTTAGCCCTCTGATCAGCTCGATCACGGACTCTTGATGTAATAGCTTCACGCGTAAATTGCCCGTCCGAACTCAATAAAGGCTCAACGTTACTGATCCCGTCAACGGTTTCACTCAGGCGCCCACCTATAATTTCTGAACGGAGCCTTTTACCAATATCAGAGCGTAACTCTGCTACAACAATGTTACTTATCCTAGAGCCTGCGCTAATCTCGTTAAGCAATACTTCACGGAAAGACCGAGGATCGACTATTCGATATCTAACATAAGCATCTATATCCAAGAATTGGTTTTCTACATCAGGCATACTGGAAGGAGGAACGTCCACCCTTAATAGCCTTTTGTCTATGACGTTTACCTGATCGACAAATGGAGCTTTGATCTTTAAGCCAGGTTCTCTTTCAACTCCTTGGACTTCTCCAAAACGAGTAATAACAACATATTGTGTCTGATCAACTGTATAGAAAACCTGAGGAACCCCCACTACTAGGATCACTACTAATGCTATCAAGGCAATAATTAAACGCATCAGTTTCCACCTCGTGCTACAGAGGCTAGTGAACTACCATCTGATCCAAGTTGCATCAAAGGCAAAACACCATTAGCAGCTTCAGGATCAAATACGTACAAAGTTAAATTGGGCAAAACTTGCTCTATGGACTCTAAATATAACCTCTGCCTTGTAACTTCCTTAGATTGTTCATATTCATTAAGAATCGCAGTAAAACGATCTGCTTCACCACGGGCTCTTGCTATTCTTGCAGCTTTAAAACCTTCTGCCGCTTGAACCACTTGCTCTGCATCACCCAATTCCCTAGGAATTCTGTCTTGTTCGTAGGCCAAAGCTTCGTTAATACGGCTCTCCTTATCGACTCTAGCTCGCACAACATCATCAAATGCATCACGAACTTGGTCAGGAGGTCTGACAGTCTGCAAAATTACCTGCAGAATTTCCAATCCTGATTCATAATCATCTACTAGTTCTTGAAGTAAGAACTTTGTATCTTCTTGAACCGCTTCCCTTCCCGATGTTAAGGCATCATCAATAGAACGCTGACCAATCACTTGCCGAAGAGCAGATTCAGTTGCATCAATTAAAGTTCTACCGTCTGGTCTTCCTTCTCTTGAATCTCGATCTGGGTCACCGGGGTCACCAACCGAAAAAAGAAAATCCCCTAGATTGGCAATGCGATACTGAACCACCATTTGTATATCTACAATATTCAGATCACCCGTAATCATTAGAGCTTCCACTGGAACATCTCTAGCCGGTTGAGAGCGAAAACCAATTTCAACAGTCTTGGTCTCCAATACAGCTTCTATGTTCCTAGTGCCTATCGGGGCTGGAGGGTACCAATGCAAACCAGGGCCTTCATTACCTCTGTATTCTCCAAACAGTCTTAATGCAGCTTGTTCTTCAGGGCCAACTGTGTAGAATCCTGTTCCTCCCCAAAGCAAGCCTAAAATTACAAGTAAGAATGGAAGTAAAGTTTTTAGGCTCTTTCCTCCAGGCACACCGGTACGAAATCGGTCAAAGCCTCCACGTAAATTCCGCAGGACTTCATCAGGGTCAAATTCTGGGCGCTTCTCGCCGTACATTTAGTATTCCAAAGTTAAGAAATTTGTTGATTAAACTCGACACCTTGAGTGTAACATGCATGCCAGTACTGTCAACGCAAAGGCGGATTAACTTAATCTGGGTCTGTTGATACTTTTTATTACAGGAGATTAAAGTGGCTAAGCTCTATGATGTTTATGGACTTGGTAATGCAATTGTAGACATTGAATTGAGAGTTTCAGATGATGAATTATTGATGCTGGGCCTCAAAAAAGGCTTAATGGAATTTGCAACTCATGAAGAACAAGAACATGTAATTCAACTACTTAAAGCTCATGTGAAAAACGAAGCAGCGGGCGGTTCAACAGCCAATACGATGGTTGGAGTTGCAAAATTCGGAGGCAGTCCCTGTTTTATAGGCAAAGTAGGTAGTGACGGAAATGGCAATTTATACAAAGGAAGTTTGAAGAAGAATGGGGTTGAATATTCAACTGTACCTGCATCTGGACCTACTGGCACTTGCTGTGTGTTAGTCACTCCTGATGGGGAAAGAACTATGCTCACTTTCTTGGGGGTATCAACAGAAATAGGCACTGAAGATATCAACGAATCTGAAATTCTAAATAGTCGCTTAGTTTATATAGAGGGGTACATGTGGGGATCAGACAAGACTATATTGGCTGCAAACCACGTTATTAATATCGCTAAATCAAATAATATTCCAATAGCTCTTAGTCTTTCAGATCCTGGTTTCGTTAGCCTTTTTGCTGATGAATTTAAGCAAATTGTAATTAACTCTATTGATATAATTTTTTGTAACGAGCATGAAGCAGCAATTTATTCAAATGTTGATCAGGAATCTGGAGATGAAAAGTCCAACAGAGAATTAAGCCTTTCCAAACTAGGTTTAGACTGTGATTTAGTTTTTATGACTTGTGGCGCTAGTGGTGCTTACATTTCGAATCGTGGTCGGCAAGAATTCGTCAATGCACGACCAGTTTCTGCTATAGATAGCACAGGAGCCGGAGATGCTTTTGCGGCAGGTACCATTTTTGGCCTAGTGAATGGTGAAAGCCCTGAAGACGCAGCTAAGCTAGGTTCTTATGCCGCGGCCTTAGTCGTTCAAGACTTCGGGCCGCGGATATCAGAATCATTAGTCAATAAAAAGGACGAAATACTTAAAAGTAGCGCCTAAAGCTTGCCTCCAATGAAATCGATTAAGACTTGGTCATGTTCTTCTGGGTGTTCCCACTGAGGCCAATGTGCTGCATCTTCCATGCAATAATAACTAGACCCTGGGATCAATGAGTGAAACTTCTCTCCAATATCAGGACCTTCTCAGGGGTTGAACTCCGTCCAAAATACCAATGACTTATCCTTGAGTCGGGCACAATCTTCTTCTGCAACCCAATACTTGTCGAAAAGGATTTGGTCAATGAAAGCATTTGTATAAACGTTATTCATTGATTTCCTCACATCGGGGTCTTGGTACAGTTTCAAGCGAATATCTACAAGTTCGTCAGTGACTCTATCTGGTTTTGCCATAAGCCACTCTAATCGTTTCCTTATAGTTTCGGGTGTAGGATTGTTTACTGCGTCAAGCGATGTTCGCGCGAGTGCTTTTACTCCATCAGGATTTTCTCTGATTCCGGGTTTATCCTTAAATTTGACTGGAGCTCCAGTATTTAATATCAAACTTCCTGCTTTTCCAGGATATTTTAGTCCAAGGTGAAATGCGACGATTGAACCCAGAGACTCTCCTTCGATATGTGGGTGTTTCAACCCTTGTGTATCAATAAAATCAGCCAAAGAATCTACGTACCCGTCTACAACATTGGCTCCGTCGAAAGGCTCCTTTTGAGAATAACCGTGATAAAGCATATCTAAAGCAAAAACATGAAAATGTTTAGATAGGTTGGGAATATTCCTTGCATAAGTCTCACCATGGCCACCGATGCCATGGAGCAAAATCAAAGGCTCATTAGAAGGGTCACCCATCTCAATTCCTCTCAGAAACCAACCCTTACCCTGATATACTTTTACTTCAGCGCCCATTAACTCCACCCATGTCGAGTTCCAATCTGACAAAGGCTTTTCATTAACTGAAACTTTGTTAGTCATAAAATTCTCCGATATTGATTTACTGCGTTTTAACACGCATGTGCTAACCCATCAAGTAAAAATATTTCTTGGCTTTATAATAAATGAATGGATATTGTAATACGTGTAGTTAAAACTAAAGCTGATTTTTCTTCAGCCATGAAGGTCCGAGAAATCGTATTTATAGATGAGCAGCAGATCGACCAATCTATCGAAAGTGACGGTTATGATTTAAGTGCCACCCATGTTATTGCGGAGTCATTTGGTCAAACTGTAGGAACCGGGCGGATCATCAAATCAGCAGATGATGGAATTAATACTGCAAGATTGGGAAGGATGGCCGTCCTAGAAACTTTTCGAAGAAGAGGGATCGCTTCATTAATATTGAGAGCATTGGAATTTGAGGCAAAAAAACAGGGATTCAAAAATATAACAATCCACTCTCAAAGTTACACCAAATCTCTGTATTCTAAAGAAGGTTACTTAGAAAAAGGAAAGCCATTCTACGAAGCAGGCATTGAACATGTTACGATGGTCAAAGATCTTTAAGTCCATATAGTAAGGGGTATTTCATGGGAGCAGAATTATCAACCAACGCAATAAATTTCCTTCGCGAAAAAGTATATGCGCACATAGCTACATTAATGAAGGATGGTTCTCCACAAGTTACACCTCTCTGGGTTGACACTGATGGTAGTCATATTTTGATAAATACGTCCACGGGGCGAGTAAAAACTCGGAACATAGAAAGAGATAGCAGGGTCGCATTATCAATTATGGGTCTAGAGAGCGCTTATCGATGTCTCTGGATTCGAGGAAAAGTCGTTGAAATCAAAAAGGACAACGAACTAATCGATTCGCTTTCTTTTAAATACACGGGGCACCCGACATACCAAGGATATCAACAAGGCGTTGACAGGATTAGTGTCAAAATTGAGCCTATACATGTTACTGAAAGAGGTATTTAACTCGATCAAAATCTGCTGAGCCAGTGACAACTTGGTTTGGCCTCTAGAGTACCTCTAATATCTCGTGCTTCCGTAGCACCACTCTCTAGCATAGCTCCTCTAACATTGCGATACTGACTTTTGGTTACATCGACTGCGACAACCCATTTCCCGCCAATAAGTGTGTTGAGGTAATTATCTGCAATTTCTTGGTCCAGTCCTCTCACAGACCCAAACATCATTCCCAACCAACCGCCAAATGCCGCACCAAATTTCCAAGATGTAGCCAATATTATCACTTTCACTGGGTTGTCAGCAGTAATTAGAATAAATAAAAAAATGAAGGGGATTTCACAAATCAAAGCTCCCCAAAGTCCCCATCTAAGCCCAGTCCTTAACATAGACTCACCCCGCTCAAGCAGTGGACTTTGAGATGACGCAAAGTTCGCAGGGTTTAGTATTTCAACATTACGAACTTCCTGGGCAGAATATTCCAACAACGCAACAGCGCGCTCGGCACTGGCACGTTCATTGAAGACACCGACGATATTGTTCATAGTCCAGAATTTAAGTAATTACTTTTTCAAATTTTGATCAAAAAAGTTAACTAATTTGGGCCAAGCGTCTTGAGCTGAATTTTCCCTATAAGTGTTTGGGTTGGAAAAGTCCATAAATGCATGGCCAGTGTCATTATAGGAATGAAATTCATGCTCTTTGTTATTCGCAATCAGTACGGATTCTAGTTCTTTTACCACTTCTGGGGTGGGGTTTTGGTCGTCATTTCCAAAAAAACCAACCACAGGACAGTTTACAGAGCTTGCAAGTTCTAACGGAGTCTCACCCTCATCACCCCATGATCCATTTAGCATCGCACCATAGAACACTCCAGATGCCTTTAGGTCGGAATTCTTTGCAGCCATTAACAAAGCTACACGTCCACCCATACAAAATCCTGTTATCCCCAATGGGAGACCATTTACTGTTTCATGGTCTCTAAGCATATCAATCGTTGCATCTACGTCTCTAATCACCTCAGAGTCTTTAAACTGAGCCAGTTTACCCATTAGCTTTGGTAATCGATCGGGAGACCCAGCAGGCAAGGCTGCAACTTCTTCCAGAATATTGTCTTTTTGCCTATGGAAAAGATCCGGTGCTGCCGCAACATACCCGGCAGAAGATAAGCGATCACACATAGTCTGAACAAAAGTGTCGACACCTCCAGCGTGCTGAATAACTACTACACCGGGAGCATTGCTTCCGTCGTTAGGTGTGGAAACATAAACATTCATTGAATCTTGATCTACTTCGAGAGTTGTCCAGTTAGAAGCCATAGATTCTCCTTAAATTGTCGTAAATTATCGAAAACCCGATCCTATCGCATTAGTCCCTTTAATGATAGAACATACAATTGAGACAGGAGAGATTTATGAACATACACCAATCAACTCCATTGCCAATCAAGTCGGATATATTCTATGTAACTCAAGTAACTGAAGGCACATTGCTTGAAGACGTTGTCGGGGCAGACATCGTATTTGTTGAAGCCCATCAGACTTCTCAGATTCATCGCCACAATGAATCTGAAACAGTACTTTATATTCTTCAGGGTTCGGGGATCTTGCAAGTCAATGATCAAAAAGTGCAAATCAAAGCGGGGCTCCAAGTTTGTATCAGCAAGGGGGATTATCACGGAGTAATTACTTCGTCCCATTCTCTAACATTCCTATCGATACAAAGTCCTCCAATACTTAACAAGAAAAATGGGACATTAGACTTTGAAAAAAAGGATTTATTTTAGCTTTTATAAAACCTGAAACATGTAAGGGAGTACGTATGGAAAATTACAATCCTCTGACAGACCAAGAGCGTTACATTATAGACCTTAAAGGAACTGAACCTCCATTTTCTGGCGAATATGACAATTTTTTCGAACAAGGAATCTACATTTGCAAAAAATGTAACTCCGAACTTTATAGATCAGAGGATAAATTCGATGGTCATTGTGGATGGCCAGCATTTGACGAGGAATTCTCTGGGTCAGTTAAAAGGCTTCCGGACATGGATGGGTTTAGAACAGAAATTGAATGCTCAAAATGCGGAGGTCACTTGGGGCACATATTTGAAGGCGAGGGTTTTACTAGCAAAAACACACGACACTGTGTTAACTCTTTATCTATACGTTTTATTCCGGGATCTGCCAAATGATTATCTAATGGTGGGGAAGGCGGGACTCGAACCCGCACGCCCATTGGGCACATGATCCTAAGTCATGCCCGTCTGCCAGTTCCGGCACTTCCCCTACAAATCACTATATAACCTCTGCCCCTGCCAAGCATGCTATTTCGTCCTTGTCCGAGCTTGCTCCGCTAGCACCTATGCCACCTACCAGTTCACCATTTTCAAAAATTGGTACAGCACCCTGCCAAAATGTGAAGTCTCCTCCTGATTTTGAAACAAGTGAGGCTTGAATTCCAACGGGCAGGCGATCTGCAATAGCTCCACTTTTTTCGCCATAAGTTGCAGAAACTCTAGCTTTTCCCTGAGCTACTATGGACGTCATTGCCCCAGAACCGGTCATCTTCGCTATAGCGATTGGTCTTCCGGATAGATCCATTACAGCAAATGCCATCTTAGTATTTAATTCTTCAGCTTTTGCTATTGCTGTTTCAATTATCCTTGCGGCCCTCTCATAAGTTAAAGCCATTCTTATGCCTTTCTCGACTTTATATTCTTTGATATCAAGTCGGTTGTGATCTTAAGTCAATTCCACAGTTGGAGCAGTTTGCTACAAATCTTTCAATTAATTTGCCGCATTCAGGGTTAGGGCATCTGGGTTTGCCAGGCATTGCTAATATTAAAGCTAGAAGTACTACATGGGAAAAAGGACCATGATTAGGGAACATTGGTCCCATTATCCCGCCACCTAATGAGATAATTGACCAAAATAACCAATGCCTACCCTTCTGAGAAGCTACTATTGGTGAACAAATAATACTTATCAGGAAAACGGGCATGAAAACCATCTCGTTTAATCTATCAGGCCCAAAAATGCTAAACAAAGTTACAGAATAGAAAGCGTCCAATATGAATGCCACAAAAAATGCTAGGCCCAGATGCATCCTTCCAAATCTAAAGCTAAACCCTTTTCCCCAACCAGACCACTGAAGTTGATCCACTGATTGGCTATTGTCTGTTATTTTTGCCTGACCCATTTCAGGAGAATTAACTGGCAATGGAACTGCAGTCTTCGCAACGTTGCTAGCAACTGAATCAAGCAAGTTACTATCCTGATCATCCTTGGAATCTTTAACAGCTTGATCGTAGATTCTACGTCTTTCGGTATCTGTTAAAACTTCAAGTGCGTCATTCAGAATTTGTTTTTCGGCTATATTGAGGTTTTTGTTCGTTATTAGTTTCTGGTAAGCACTCTTGATTTCCTCCTGGCTGGCGGAATCTGCTATACCCAGCAGTTCATAATAGGTTTTCATATTCATTCCTAAATGCTTAACTTCGTTTATAAATTTTTATAAATATTCAGTATTTCGCTCTTATCAGGAAAGCCATACCTTTTGTACACAACTCTCCCCTCACTGTTAATTATTAGCATACTGGGTGTTCCTAAAATTTCATAATTGCGAAACACATTCATTCCTTCTTCACTTCTGGCATTGAACCTAAGAAATTGCCAGCCCATAACTTCAAACTCCGACTCAAGCTCGTCAACTACGAACTTGGCACTCAGGCAAATAATTCAGTTGTCTGAATAAAGATACAGTAGAATTGGTTTCTTCTCTTCTACGGCAACATTCAGTTCATTAAGTGTAGCAATTCTAGAACTATCTGTTTTCAAGGAGTCGTAAGAGCCGACTATCGCTACCGTAATCATCAAAATAACCAAGATGACTTTTTTAGACTTAAAGTTTTTAAAAATAGAAATTACTGAAACTACAATAAAGAACAAAATCAACAACAATGCTGAGTTTAGATTAACGAATTCATTCATCGAAAATAATGCCTATAGCTTACTTCGCTAATTCCGCCAAAATTCTGGAGCTAGAAGCAGAGCTTTCATATGCATCAGCAATTTTATATAAGGTACTTTCAGCAAACGGCCTACCTATCAACTGCAAACCAACAGGCATTCCATCGCTAAATCCGCACGGAACGCTGATTGATGGTAGCCCAGTACGGTTTGATAAGTGGGTGGCTCTACCCATAATTTCATCTCTTGTAAGTCTGAGGGAATATTCAACACCCTTAATGTTAACTACGTCAGCATCAATATTTATTGCTGGAAGGGGTGCAGTGGGTGTTGCAATAGCGTCTACTTTAGAAAAGGCTTCTGCAAAACCTTCTTTAATTAAACGCTGTAGCTTGTGAGCTTTAATATAATCCCTCGCAAGTATAAATTGTGTCGCAAGGAGGCCTACCAGTAAATCAGGTGAAACGCCATGCCCGTGATTTTTGAGTAATTTTTGGGCAGTTACTGACATTTCGCTAGCCATCAAAACCCACAATGCCCCAGCATATTCAGTATACGGGAGCTTTATATCTACAACGGTCGCCCCAAGCTCTTCTAATGCACTTATTGATTGACGAACTTTCACTTCAACTTCGTCATCTATAACATCAAAGTAATGGTTCAAAGGTACTCCTATCTTAATTCCTTCTAGATCAGTACCAATATCTTTTGAGAAATCTGGCAAAGGTAACTTCACTGTTGTTGGGTCATGAATATCATGGCCCACGTATGACTGTAATACGACCGCGCTATCAGCTACTGTTCTGGTAATTGGTGATATGTGATCACCGTCGTAGCTAGTCAACATTAGTCCTCTTTGGCTAGCTCTACCAAATGTTTGCTTCATTCCCACTACACCACAACAATGCGCAGGAAACCTGACAGATCCACCTATATCTGTCCCTAACGACGCGAAGGTTATACATGCAGCCACGTTCGCTCCACTACCCCCACTAGAACCTCCAGGGATTTTTTCTATATCCCATGGATTTTTAACAAACCCGTAGTGTGGATTATTGGATCTACCTCCAGCTGCTAGTTCATGTAAATTTTCCTTACCTAGAATAATTGCACCTGCTTGTTTCAATTTAGTAACTACATGAGCATCAACTGAAGCAATATTTTCGTTCAGGGCTTTTGTACCTGCAGTGGACCTTACTCCTGCAACTTCGATGTTGTCTTTTATGCCTATCGGGATCCCGTCTAGTGGACCAAAGTATTCCCCGTTTCCAATAGCCTTTTCCCTTTTCTTCGCCTGGTCCATTGCATAATCAAACATTGGTGTTATGAAAGTGTTTAAATAAGATAATTTTTCAGCTTGAATGATAGCGCTTTGAGTGATCTCAACTGGAGATACTTTCTTAGTTTGAATCATTGGCGCAATCTCTGTAATCGACATATGAAGAAGAGAATTAGAAGAACTCATTGAGCATATCCTCCATCATCAGCCCTCATAACAATTCCTGAATACTCACCGTCTAAATCAAGCTCGTCCAATCGATTTAGCTCATCTACCCATGACTGAACAGCACCCACCGCGTCGGCTAATTGGGAATCTGTCATTGTAAGTCCACCAAATTCTGTCAAAATCCTCTTAAGGGTTTCAGGGCTGATAGGCATAAAACCTCCAATTTGCAAATGTAGGAAAGTTCGCTTCTACTTAAAGACTAAGAAATAGTATCTACTATTTCCAGATAGTTGAAATGGTGATTAAGCAAATATTTTTTATAGAGGTGTGTAGTGAAATTAAATAATAAGGTGGCAATAATCACGGGAGTAGGGCCCAACATTGGTAGAGCTGTAGCGCTTGGTTTTGCGAAAGAGGGGGCAAAAATTGCATGCAACCATCGAAGGCCAGAAGCAGCTCAAAGCACCTCTGGTTTAATACAAGCAGATGGTGGCCAATCCATTCCTATCGCATGTGATGTTGCTGATGAAAATAGCGTTAGTGATGCCGTAGGAGAGGTAATCAAGAAGTGGGGCAAAGTGGATATCCTTGTAAATAATGCTGCGCAAATCAACCCTAAAGGTGTCTTGGACATGCCTTATTCGGAATTCAAGGAGCAAATGGCATCCATCATCGATGGTACTTTTTTATGGACTAAGTACGCTGCGAAGTCAATGGTCGAAAATGGTATCAAAGGCAGCATTATCAATGTAATCACCTGTGCAGCTTGGCAAGGTGAACCTGGTAACGTGGGTTACACAACATCGAAAGCTGGCGTCCTAAATTTCACTCGGTCAGTAGCAATGGAATTGGCGCAATACGGTATAAGGGTCAATAATATGACACCCACTGCCACTCAACCTGAAGATCAAGAAGCTATTTCGAGAAGGAACCAAAAATCTAAAATGATGGATAGTAGGTCGTTTAAAATGGATTACGATGCGATTCCACTTGGCCGGAAACCAACTCCAAGTGACTATTTACCTGCATTTTTGTACTTAGCGTCCGATGATTCTTCTATGGTTACCGGATCAAATTTGACAGTTGATGGGGGAGTTTTGGCAAAATATTGGCCTTGGTATCCTCAGGTATAAACTATAGTAATAAATTTACTCAGGAGAATTAGATGCCCTATATAGACGCTATAGAATCGTCACCCGAACACTATAAGTTAGTGAAATGGCATGGTGACAACAGATTAATTGAATTCACATTAAAAGCAGGTGAAAGGGACTCCCTACACTCGCACCAAGAATCAATCGTATATTTTTTAAGCGGTGGCAAAATCAGTAAACATGAGCGCGGTGGTGAAATTACTGAAGAAACTTTTGAAGACGGAAGTACCATCACATTGGGCACTTGGATGGGGCATTTTGAAAATATCGGTGAGACTGATATCCGTGCCTTAATTTTTGAGGTGATGCGCATACGGTCAGCAGCAGGGGGCTAGCACCGGCCTACATACAGTTGTATGGTTAAGGTAATTTCACAGAACGTGAGTATTCTTACGGAGGAAAAAAATGGCGCTCCCAGATCTTTCAAAATACGAAAAGTATGAACAATTAACACAAGGAAAAGTGCGGTACTACGAAGCTGGCACAGGGAAAGATGTTCTTTTGTTACATGGTATGGGTGTATACACCTCAGCAGATACGTTCCAATTTCAATTTGAACCCCTCGCGGAAAAGTATCACGTGATTGCGCTAGATTACCTAGGTTTTGGTAACAGCGATCGTGTTTTGGGTAATGGTCCAACTTTCGATGTGATCGTAGACGGGATTAGGGAATTTCTCGACATCAAAGGATTAGAGAAAGTGCACATAGTTGGTCACAGTGCAGGCCCTTGGTTTGGTGGGATTTTAACCTATGAGAGCCCTGATCGAGTTCTTAGTTTAACTGGTATTGGTTCCGCTGGCATGAACGCTACACCCGTAGCATCTGTATCTGGTTATCAGGCACCAACTGCTGAAAGCACCAAGGCCTCTAACATGAACAGTGTTTATGAAGGCTCCAGCCTTACCGAAGAAATGGCAGGAGAAATGGGTCTCCAGATGCTTAAATATGCCAACAGAGAAGGCGCCGTTGATGGTCTGCGTCCTCTTGTCAATCAAATGGCAGATGCTAACGTTCGTAAGTCATACTTACTACAAAGGCGATTGCCTTTCATAAAATGTCCTGTTTATTTTATTTGGGGTGAGTCAGAAGGGATTGACCCTGGCCCAACTTGGACTGAAGAGTGGGAATCCACTGGACACAACCCAGGCAAAGGCTCTAAGCCTTGGGTCGCCCCAAACACTAAGTTCGACATGATTCCTGGAGCAACGCATAACCTTCACTGGGAACACCCAGAATTGATCACTAAATTACTCAGTGATTTTATTGGTTAGATTTCCTGATAATACAAATAGGCGGTTGTGCTAACACAACCGCCTGAGAAGAATTAGCATGAAAATAACAAGAGTAGCAGCATCAGTTCATGATATCCCGGTCTCTGCACCTCTCCTAACAGAAACTTTCCCTAGACCTCTTGTTTTTGTTCAGGTAGAAACAGATGCGGGTATCACAGGCTATGGGATCACGGGTCCAATTCAGCGTTTTGCGGTTGCTGAATTTATTAACCGTGAAGTTGGACCGAAAATAATAGGAAAAGACCCAACTGAAACAGAAAAAATCTGGCATGAATTGTTTATCGACCTTAATCCAAGAGCTCAGACTGGAACATGGAGTTCAGCAATTAGCGCAATTGATATTGCACTATGGGATATCAAAGGTAAATTCTTAAACCAGCCTGTTTGGCGGCTTTTAGGTGGTGCTCAAAAAACAGTACCTGCTTACATAACCTTTGGTTTGCTTGAATACAGCACTGAACAGTTGGTTCAAGTAGCGAAAATGTTTGTATCTCAAGGTGAAGACAAACTCAAAATGGTAGTAGGGATCAATGGTGCCAACGACCCCTTAGAAGATGCCAATCGAGTCATAGCAGTGAGGGAAGCTATAGGTAATAACGTACAGCTTTCAATGGATGCGAATTACTTGTTCAATTTTACCGATGCGCTCAAACTAGCAAAAGCAGTCGAAAATTACAATATAGAATGGTTTGAAGAGCCAGTTTATGGCAATGATGCACGCTTATTACATGATCTCAGAATGAGAACAAGTGTCCCAATCTCTGCAGGCCAAAATGAAGGTCATCGTTTCAGGTATAGAGAATTATTAGTCAACAGTGCTGTAGATATTTTGCAACCTAATGTCGTCTATTGCGGCGGTTTTACTGAAGGAATGAAGGTTGCTGCGATGGCACAAGCCTTCAATTTAGTAATTGCCAATGGCGGAGGGTGGCCACATCACAACATGCACTTACATGCAGCTATGGCAAATGGCTGGAGAGTTGAATTCCATTATTTAATGTGGAAAGCCGGTGAAATGATTTTTGAAAATCCCCCTGGTCCCGATGGTGGAAAGACAACACTTACAGAGGCACCAGGTTTGGGGCTTGAGCCAAGGTTTGATGCTTTGGCAGAATTTCAAGAAGCATAACCATTCAGCACACGAAGAATCAAAACTGGCACTGGTGAAGAATGCATCACGTCGTCGGCTACCTTCCCATAGTTGTATTTTGATTTACCTCCTCTTCCATGTGATGTGATCACAATTAACTGAGTTTGCATTTCATCAGCCAGAGAGCATATTTTCGGACCAGGATCTCCATGTTCAATTGTTATACCAAATCTTATATGATTTCCCTCATTCTTTTTGATCAAATGACTTAAATAGCTAAATTCATTGCCCTGAAATAATGGCCTAAAATCAAAATTAGGGCGCATAAACTTACTGGCGGGTCCATCTTTGGGTGGACGCACATAAACGATGCCCATTTCCGCATCTTGCTGATTCTCTTTCATTAAAATCTCTACTGCATAATCGAATGCCATTTCAGCATCCTCTGAACCATCCAAAGGGACTAGGATCTTTTTGACTTCGAGATTATCGGCTTGGATAACAAAATCACCTCTAACTAACATGACCGACGCATTGGTGCTTTGAATAACGTGCTCAGAAACTGGACCAACAAGCCATTTATCGCTACCAGACCATCCATTGCTCGCTAGGATAATCAGGTCTATTTCGTTGGATTTACTAAAGGCAGAAATTGCATCAGCAATATGCTTTTTTGATGGCGGACGTCCAGGTTCTGCAGTTTTAATCCCTATTGCTTCTACATGCCAATTTACGTTGCTCTCAATTAAGTTGAGGTTTATTTTAAAATCACTAATAACTCTACTAAGGTATTGCTCAGCTGTATTTAAATTGGGTTGGTCAGTTGACTCAACTACGGTCAACAGCATGATTTCAACATTCCCTTTAGCAGGTAAAACTGGCTCTAGAAACCGTAAAGAAGATTCTGAAGTTAGAGAGCCATCTAAAGCCACTAATATTTTGGAAAAGGGAGTTTGTATCAATTGTCACTCGCTATAATTAGCTGCTCGAATATTATTATCGAGCATATCACTATGTCCTTACATACGCTGGTAAAGTAAGATAAGTGCGCTAGCAAATTTGCATCAGGAGCTTCTTTATGACTACCAAGCCTACAACTGCATCTCAGCTTCTTCATCAACACCAAGCTTTTTTAAGTGACCCAGCTTCAGCTCCTTCTAAAGTTAAGGTTCAAAAAGTTCCTTGGTCTGCTCAACAACAAAAATGGGTAGAGAAAGCTTGGAGTTTTATTGATGCTAAAAAAGCGATTGATATAGATGTGAATCTAGTAAATATATACAGTCCAACTGGTTACGAAAAAGAAGTGAATAATTTTGTGGTAGATTACTGGCGAAATCTCGGTATTAATGCAAACTACCAGCAAATGGACTCACACCAAGGCAACGCTATTGCAACTATTGCTGGGGATGGATCTGGGCCGACTTTGCTCATGAATTGCCCTATTGATACACACTGGACAGGTGATATTACGGAAGATGGCTTTCAATGGGGCGACCCTATGAGGAGAGATAACACAAGGCCAGCCGTCGTAGAAGGTCAAACTATCATAGGGCTTGGATCACTAAATGATAAAGGAATGGCGACTTCAATTATGATGGCTGTCGAAGCTTTACACAGGGCGAATGTGCCGTTAAAAGGTACTCTTCTAGCTGCTACACTAGCCGGTGGAGCCCCTGCCCTTTCTCCAGAGAATGAGCCTCGCAAAAATATAGGATTATGCCAAGGTTTAATACATTCACTAACAAACGGTATCACTGGAGATTATGCATTATTTCATAAACCGGGATATCACGTATCCTGGGAAGAGCCAGGGATGTGTTATTTCAGGGTAAGAGTAATTGGTGATCCTGATTATATGGCCACAGAAAGTCGAGCAGATAATCCTTATGCAACTGGGAATCGTGCGGTCGCTTACAGAGTACTTACAGACACTGCTCGCATCATAATGGAACTCGACGCCGCTTCTGCAGAATATCTGAAAATGGCTAAGGCAGGGTCATACAGGCCTGCTATGGCAGCCAATGCTTTAAAGACAGGGTCTCCAAACAAGCCTAATTGGTCGCCTGCGATTTCCGAAATTTCGCTAGATATTAGACCTGCTCCATGGACTGCTCCTATGGAAGTCAAATATTGGTTTGATGGAATTATGGGTCGCATCCTTAAAAAGTATCCGGACATGAAGGCTGAATGGAATATGTACGTTGCAATGCCTGGAGGCCGTACCTCACCAGATAGTTGGATCATACAATCAGCTATACGAGCTGCTCAGGCAATCGAAGGTGATAAAAGCGAAGAGTACGAAGGACAAAGCGCGGGTCAAACCGAAGCTGGCATTTTGCGCACTTGGGGGATCCCAACAGCTAGAATTTCAGGGGCACCTCCAAACCCAGAAATGCCAGTGGATTTACAAAAGGGGTTCACTATGTCGGGTGCCTACGCCCCTTACTTAGTAAGTGCTGCCAAGGTACTAGTACACTCAGCAATTGATACGTTAACTCGTACGCGAGAGGAAACAGGCTTACAGTACTAACTTTTCTGCCGTTTATATTTGCTTACCTGATCTTGATATTCAGGTGGAGGCTCTAATAATCTAGGTTGCTCTGTAAATAAACCTATGATCAGCATCAGTTGCCAAGATCTAAAGATTTGATTGAGCAGAACCAGGCAAATAAAAACAACCACTAATCCTGCGAACCATTGGCCATCAGAGAATGTGCGGAAAAGCGATAGCCACACAACACCAGGAAGGCTGATGATTCCTACTATAATTGATGTTAATAATTGCGGAAAATCTTCCGACTTTTCATTTCTAAGTACCCAAGACATCAGCAAAAATAAACCAGCCATAACAAAATAAGTCCCTACCAGCCAAAAACCACCATATCTATCTTCATCAAGTAAAGCCCCCCATATGCCCCAGGGTAAAGCGAAAAGCATTAAGAAAAATGCAGCTCCCCACCATTGAGCAATTGTTTGTGGCCAATTAACTATATCTGTGCTAAGACCAAGAAAGCCCAAACCCCGAGGCCCTTGATAATCAGGATCACGATTCATTCCTTGACCAGTTGGGAATTTCACTATATTCACCTCTAACATAGTACGGATTAATTTTTAGATGGCATTGACCTTAAGAATCTGCAAGTGTAGCCTGAATTCACGCATAAGCGTTAATTTAATTCGGAGATATGCCTGCATGCCATTTAAACACGATACCACCGGTAAGACCCAGACTGGAAGACTTACATACGAAAATACAGAGAAGTATATAGAAATTGACGGGATAAACATTCATTACCACGAAGCTGGAGAAGAACATCCTGACACTATAGTTTTCCTGCATGGAGGCGGTTTAGGAGCGAGTGGCTGGTTTAATTTTTACCTTAACATCGAACCATTTTCAGAGCATTTCAGAACTATTTTGATAGATATGCCAAACTTTGGAAAATCAGACGTACATATACATACAGAAATTGACGCAACTACACTTGACTGTAATATTCTAAGCTCTTTCCTTAAAAAGAAAGGAATTGAAAAGGCAAGCTTGATGGGAAATTCTAAAGGAGGGGGTGACGCTATCCAATTTTCCGTCACGCATAATGACCAGCTTGATCTTTTAGCGCTAATGGGTGCAAGGACAGGACCTTCATTGTTTGATCCTTTACCTCATGAAGGTACTCATTTGTTGGGTGACATACTTAAGAATCCCACTATTGAACAAGTTGAACGTGTGCTCCATTTATTTGTTTATGATGATTCCGCTGTCACAGAAAGTTTCGTTGATATGAGATGGAAATCTGTACAAGCTAGCGAAGAGCACCGTAAAGCACGTTTAGCAAGCAAAACAGGGGGAACTAACTGGACTGGAAGATTGCATGAAGTAACCCAGCCAACCTTGGTTCTATTTGGAGCATACGACCGTTTTGCTGCTTTAGATAGTAGCGTCTCTCTGATGCGCCACTACCCTAACTCTGAACTTCATGTATTTAGAAATGGCGGACACTGGGTTCAATGGGAAAACGCTGATGAATTTAATGGGGTAGTCCTTGAATGGGCACTTCGCCAAAAGTCCCTATAGTTATTAATCACAATGAAGACCCCAAAGAGGCACATTGGGGTCTTCATTGATTTTTACCTAAGGGCTTTCCAGAGGGTAATTATTCTTAGTTTTTGCAAAATTATCACGCTTTTGAACGACGTGAGCATTCCTTGAAACTAACATTCGCCATTGGATTATAGTGTAATCCGCTTTGTATAATCGTTCTCTGTGCCAAAAGTCTTCATTTTGGTAGACATGCTGCATAGCTTCTCGACCAAAAGAATCAAAATTATTAAATCCGGGTGGTTCCATAGGTCTGGCTGTACCTGGATCTACCCATATATCCCTAGCAAGGTAATCTTCATGTGCACGAAGGAAATCTTCTTTTTCCTGCTCAGTATTCGCTATAGCGCCCTGTAAAATCGTATACATATGGCTTTCTTCATCTATGGGCACGTACCATTCCCAATGAAATAATCCAGGCTTTGGGAAATGTGGAACGTCTAAACCACAAGGTAAAAACGGTCCAAAATCAGGGGGGTAAATCGCCCCTTCTGTAGGAGGAGGGTTATCAGGATCAACCTGATTCATATATACCTTTACTCCTTCAACTTCCCCAACCCAAGCATTGATACTACTATTCACATGCATACCAATAGGGTCACCTGGTTTTTCAAGTATCCTGATATCTTCTTTAGTTTTATTTACAGTTCCCAAAGGTACTGCCGCTCCATAACGCCATGCTGATGCCCAGTTACGATGTCCGTATAAATGACCAGTATCAAACCCATTTTCAATCGCAATTCTCCAATTGGAATTGATCTTGTATCGTGTGGTCGGCCTTATTATCAAATTTTCCGTATTCCAGAGTGAAGGTAGAACATCTTCACGTAATGGCCTTGGCTCACCGTCACCTATGTATACCCAAACACACCCGAATTTCTCTTCTACTGGATATGCTTTGACAGCTAATTTACCAACTAATGCACTGTTGTTTTCTGTAAGAACTGCAACCAAATTGCCATCTCTGACATCAAATGTAAAACCATGGATAGGGCATGTAACGGTGTTAGGGGTATAGCACTCTACTCTCGAAGAAAATGCGGCACCTCTATGAGGGCACCTGTCTTCTACTGCATATACTTGTCCTTTTACTCGCTTAAAATAAATCCTCTCTCCTAAAAGCATCTCTGGGCGCGTTTGACCCTCGTCCAACTGTTCAGAGAAAAATGCAACGTACCAATGATTTCTCAGGCCTAACTCAGCATCAAGGTAATGCTCCCAAGGCCTTTCCCTCTGATCAGTTTCAACTTGCTCAAAAATCACGTCTTGGCGTTCTGCTTGTCGAACCATCCCCAACTCCTTTTATCCTGTTTTGCAAACGAAAGTAAAAGCTTAAGAACCTAGATCACTAGTGTCCATAGCTCCAATTTCTGAAACATCAGATGAATTTCCTTTGAAAGCCAATTCAAGATCTGCGGTGTGCTCAATTCCAATTGATCTCCATTCATCAACTTGACCCCTTGCCTGACGCTCTACCATCTTCCTCCATCCAGTAATAGATGCATCAGTCTTCATTAGCCTCTCTGATTTCATATTTGCTGTCATCGCAGCCACCATTGACCCGTCTTGGCTATTAAATCGCCATTCCCCTATCCAGCGATGCCATAACAAATATTTCAATTTAAAAATCAACTTATTTATTGGATTTTTTGTGAATCGCACAGAATATTGATGGTACAACTCATGCTCAGCATCAATTGCAACATGAAATTCATAACTAACCACCATTGGGTATGGCCAGCCAATTGGGCGGAAAATGCAGGGAAGTCTACTCTGCCCTGGTCGTGCATCTTCTGGAATATTCCCAATCGCATGCTTATTCCTAGCAACCATAGTTCTCATGTCTTTTTCTCTTTCTTTTCTCCACCATCTTTTCCTAGGCCAAACTCCTAAACCTGGGAAGTATGCAAAAGTTTGACTCCAGTCAACTCTTCTGAAAATCCACTTCTTATCTTTAGTTTCTACTATTTTTACATCGGTCCAAGCTGGAGACTGACGCCATCTGCCTTGAATAGAGTCTTTGTGAAGAAACCGAGCGTGCCCTTCATCAATCGCATTTTCTACTCCATATCGCCAGTTTCCGTAACGTGAATGAATCCAGCCCATTATTACCGCGTCTTCTCGCAACATCTCTTCAGGTATATCGTCTTCAACCGGAACCATTGGATCTCCCGCTCCCATCCATACCCAAACTAACCCTGCTCTTTCTTCAACAGGGTATGATTTGATAGAAGCCACAGATCGATGTGCCATCGCAGAATCAGGGCCGTCAGGCAAGGCAGCCAACAATTCACCAGTAGCAAGATCAAAAGTCCATCCATGGTAAATACAGCTTATGGTACCTTCAAATTCAAATTTCCCTTGGTGTAAAGGTATACCACGATGGGGACAGCGATTCTCTACCGCATATGCTCTACCTTGGCGGCGAACAAACATCACATTCTGGCCTAGAAGTGTATAAGGCTTAGGTCTCTTGCCTAACTGAACAGAAAACATTACTGGGTACCAATAATTTGGAAGCCCTAATGCGGCCTGCTCATACGTTGGGCCAAAGGCTAATCCAGTTCTACGTTTCGAAGACAAATCAGATTGAGCCACATCTTGATCTCGTGAATCCACCTGCTCAGGGCCTTGATTGCGAACCTCAGAAGCCTTGTTGTTAGTATATGGAGTCACGCCTTCGTCGTATTCTCTTTTAAGTTCTTCCTGTGAATCGCTCATTAAAATTCTCCAACGCATAGTCATGGACAGTCTAACTCAGAAGCTCTGGCTATACACCATTATATTATTCACCCTGAAACCACTTAATTCCACTCAAAATAAACGAAAACAAAGCCCCGAATAAAGCAGTGCAAATAATTACGATGAAAGTGGTATTGAAAGTGGCTCGCATATCATCCCCACCTATCATTACTTCAAAAGCTTTCCGCATACCTAAAGGGCTATAGACGACTAACCACCAAATGAACAACATGACTAAACACATTGCGACTAGAACTAAAGCCAAGGTAGCTAAAGACCTAGAACTTTTAATCATCTTTATTCACACCTTTTAGATTAGGTTTTGGAAGGTTCCGCAACTTCAATAGGGCTTACTGGTTTAGAGACCGATCCCTTTGTAATAAACAAGAATACAGCCGATACTAAGACTATAGCTATCGAAATTATTAACAAAGGTGGATTTTCATCATCCGGTAATAATGCAATAACCAACAAACCAAAGTTAGCGTACATGATAGCTTTCATCCAATTCGGCATTGTCCGCATCAGCCATCCCCCCGTTGCAGACTGGACACCTATCATGACCACGGCAGCTGAGCCAATGACTAACCAAGTTAGAGCAGGCCCACTATCCCCTTGCAGCAAAAGCTCAGGCGCAAGAGCAAACAATATTGGGTATACCCATAATGGCCATGAAACCTTAGCTGTGACAACGGAAGTAGGCCAATATGTTGTATTTGCTATAGCAGCCGCAACTAAACAGCTTGCTGCTACTGGCAAAGTAATCGATCCCAATGCACCCATATAGAACGCTACATAATGAGTAGCAATTGTTGGTACACCCATTCGCTCAAGAACTGGTGCGAATGTAACAATCATAATGAAATAAACTGGCAATGCAGGGAGCGGGCCACCAAGAATCACACCAGCAATCACCATCAAAGCAGCGGCAAAAACAAGGTAACCGCCTGAGACAGTTTCAATAACGTCTCCAAGGCGACCTCCCAGCCCAGTAAATACAAGGGTATCTGCGATCAAAGCAACAATTACGATAATAATCGTAATTGAACTCGCGTACATTGCAGCATTCCGAAATGCATTTAACCAAGTCTTAACACTTGTTTCAACTCGAAGCACAAGCGCCAAAACGATAGTAATGAGGAATGCGAAGAAAGCAGCGCTTTTAAGAGTATATGCCTGAACCACCAAGTACACTATCAAAGTTACAGGGACAATCATGATAATTGATGAGCGGATGTAAAGCCAGGCTAATGCAAATCCCTCTTGATTTATATTGGCAGGCGTAGGAATCGGTTTGATTCTATAGTGATGGGTCTGGGCGTGGGTCATGATCCAAGTACCCACTGCCAAGAACCATAGTGCGGCAGGAACAAGCGACATTATGATTACTTCAAGGTAGGACACTCCCAATAAGTCGGACATGATAAAAGCTACGGCACCCAAAATCGGAGGCGTAATAGATGAAGCATTCGAGGCCATTGCCTCAACAGAGCCAGCCTCTTCAGGAGTATACCCAGCACTCTTCATAGCAGGGATAGTTACAGGGCCAGTAATTGCAACATTGCTTGCACCACCACCCACAAATGAACCAGTAAGCGCACTAGAAACAAGAGATCCTATGGCAGGCCCCCCTGAGACTCCGTGTGAAAGTCGCCGGGCCAAAGCCATTAACGCTTTCCCACCACCAAGTTCACCAAGTAGCAAGCCCCAGAAAACGAGCATCCAGAGAAAACGCGCAGCTAATTCAGTAATATCTCGAATCCCTCTTTGCACCTCTCTGGTAAGAATGATGTGCGTATCAAGAGAGGGGCCTTTCAGAGGGCCAGGAAGCAGATCAGCAACGAACAAGTACGCAATAAATATTAAGCCAAGTCCCGGAAAAACAGGTCCCCAATAAAGCCAAGACACATAAAAAGTAACAACCAACATTGATAGGCCAATTACCAAATCTGCAGTAGTACCGTAAGAAGGCCTGAACAATAAGTCGAGGGAGTTAGTAGCAAAGTACCACCCAAATACTGCATATATAGCAGCAAAAATACCCCCAATAACCCAAGCGGGGATCGTCATTTTCTGCTTCTTAATAAACCACATTGCAACAACCATGCCAGAAGCCGAAACATGAGCTGCTGAATAACCGGATCCTGCTGGATCCCAAGAGTCCCATAACTTAAGATCGATAAATGGGATAGTTACTGAAAACTGAGCAAAATAAACGATCATTGCAATCGTAAGTGCAGCCCAAAATAACTTATCAAGAATTTTTTCAGCTCTTGTAACTGGAGAAAGGTCCGGAGTACCCATATCCGACATAGTCTGGCTAGGGTGTTGATCAGATAGGGCTTCTTCAGCCATAGTTGGTTCCTCTCTCTTTGGCATAGCCTTTAATCAACAAGGCTTTGCTTAGTGCAGCAATTAATCGGTGGGCCGCCCAAAATTTGAGCGGCCCACCACCAATTTCCATTTTCTCTAGCTAATTAAGGTAGTGCAGCAATGAAAGCTTCACGGTCGAAGTTAGCCTCCCACTCACGAATACCCTCAATACCATACGTTACACCCATTTCATCATATGCCCTGCGAATACCAGGGTGGAAAGATGATTGTGGGTTCCATGTGTGAGCAAATCGCTCTTTCCAGGTCTGAGAAATGAATGGGAAGTAGTCATCAGAAAGATCAATGTTTTCAACAATTGATCGACCAATGTGGTAAATCGCATTCTCGTCAGAGTCTGGGCCGGTCTGGAAGTTCACTGTAATAGAACCAGTGCACCACTCTTCATCGGCACGGACCATGTCATAGTCAACCTTAGCAGCTCTGCTCATGTCTCCCTTGTAAAGTTTCACCTCTGGGAGTAGACCATTCTCAACCCATGCTGGGTTGTTGGCCTGAGCCTTCTTGATTACATCCAAGTCAGAATCAACTTGGAAAAGAGAACCAGTGAGCTGTGCAATCTGGTTGTAAGCCGATGTGGCAGAAGACAGAGGGTGACCAGCGAAAATAATACCCGAACCAGCGACGTCAACGTCACGGTCAGCTAGGTAGTCTTGACCAGGCTTAGCACCACCAATGATCTCATCAAACTTACCTCGGATTCCTGCGGCCTCAGCTAGAAGAACAGCAACCGGGTAAACAGTGTTACCAGGTGAACCCATGTACACTTTCTTACCCTCAAAGTCATGAATAGACTTAATTTCTGGGTCAAGCGTGTACCAGTTCATGCATGCTGCAGGAAATGACATCCAAAGGTTCATTGGGCGGGGGTCAATCTCAAGACCTCCAGTGAAGTTCATGTTCGCCTCAACAGCTTCCTTAGGTGAAAGACCTAACTTAGCAGCTGTATCCCATAATGGAACGTGGTCTTCATTCAAACGGAAGATCATTCCAGGCTTGTCTACACCATTTGCAGTGTACTCAGATCGGTTTCTGAGAACGAAGTCCATGGTCTCCTGTTCAGTAGCATCCTGTGGGGTGAAGCTAATCTTCCCACCAGTTCCTACGTCAACCATCTCGCGCCAACCTTCAATAAAAGGAGCATAGGAGGACTGTCCCGCCAAGACACGGAAGGAAGCACTCGGAATCGCATCGGATGGTTCTGGTTCTGGCTCTGCAGCTGCAGCTGGTGCTGGAGCAGCAGGTTGCGGAGTTGGCGTTGGGTCGCTACCACATGCAGCAACTACCATCGCCATCAAAGCAACCAAAGCGAGCAATAAAATTGGTCGTATCATGGCTATGAAGCCTCCCACTTCTAATTTCGATATAGCAAGCCTCTACGAGGTCTGCAGTCCGGGGCATTGTAGCTTTCATATGAGTATTGTCAATCATTAATAAAGCAAATATTTGNATTTAGGGCTGTTTTTTGNTTCACGTTNAATNNNGNANGGATNTTTGTGATTTGATTTTCTTNTNNTTTTAATTGANACTACCTGNAGANANCNANATGTTANTTCNATGATCTAAAAATNACGGAGGACNAGATGCCTGTAGTAATTGGAATGGCTTGTTCNCATTCTCCAGTGTTATACCGNCCACGTAAAGANTGGCCNGAGATTTANCAAAAGNTGGTAGGNGANGTTGCACAACCTAACAGAGCNGAAACTGAAACTGTTGAGACNCTGNATGATTATGAAAAAAGAATTAATTCAGGTTTTGAAGTTTTNAGCAAANTGCTNGCTGATAGCAAGCCTGACACANTNGTAGTTTTAGGTTCAGATAAACANAGGGTNTTTAACGAGACTCAAATTCCTCAAATTAGTGTTTTTGTTGGTGANGANATTTGGGGNACNAGNCANTATAGTGAAGTNGGNGAAAGCCCGAATAATGGTGAATTNATTACACTTAAATGTGATTCAACCATTGGNGCNTGGATAGCCGATGAACTTGCAGAAGAAGGTTTTGANATTAACGAAAATCGNTTTTTTAAACCCATGGGTGCNCCNGAGGATGGNTTAGGTCAGGCNTTTACTGACCCNATTCGNCGCNTCGTTGACNCTTCATTNCCTGTAGTNCCNGTTTTCATAAANGCGCACTATCAGCCAGCGATCAGTGGTCACCGAATGCCCATTTTNGGNGCAACTCTTGCCAAGATTCTTGATGAAAGAGANGAACGGATTGCAATAATTGCATCTGGTGGCTTATCTGGTGANCCNCAAGGTTACTTGGCAGGCTGGGTNGATGAAAGGCTCGATGATTGGGTTTTAAGTAGANTNAAAAGNGGACGNTCTGAGCAGCTAAAATCAATCTGGGATTTAGATTCCAATGTGGTACGAGGCTCNACTGCTGAAATACGNCAATGGATTGCGCTTGGATCTGCGATGGAAAGCCTTGGATCTAAAGCTAATGTTGTTGACTATATTCGTTTCCACCATGCTACNGTTGGTACTGCGTTTGCTTATTGGAANCCTCGTGACTAACTTNAATCTCAGGAGTAGAATTATTTTGTATTCAANATGCGGATTTATTCAGAAGCAAATNCCGCAACATTTAGGAGGAAGCTATGCCTATAAGAATGGGTTTATGTTCGTCTCACGCCCCTAGCCTGTTTTTTTCGACTTATAGTGGTTGGCAATTAATGCACCATCGATTGAACGATGGTCATCCTCAGCCGCCCGAAACAGAACTTGAGACAGAAGAAGTAGTAAATCAGCGAATTCCTAGGATCAAAGAAAACTTTGCCACTCTGAAAGATGAGATAGCTAAATTTGCTCCTGATGTAATGGTAGCTATCATCGGAGATCAGAGGGAACTCTTTGACGGATCTAATATTCCAAATATAGCGGTTTATGCGGGGCCAGATGTTGANACAGTTCACAATACTGGACTGTACGACCAAGANCCAATGCCAAGTCCATACGAGGAACAATTTCGTTATCCGGTTAAGATTGACCAAGAGCTTTCAAAAACATTGTTAGACGGCCTAGTCGACGAAGGTTTTGACGCTGCAATCATTACAAATATGAACCCCCAATCTCAGCCTGAGCGTGGAGTTCCTCATGGCTGGGGTAACGTTGCACCTCATTTAATGAAGGACATGAATATTCCTGTTNTACTCGTTTTCGTCAAGGTTGATGACGGTCCTCCTGCTATTCTTACTGGAGAGCGCTGTTTAGAGTTAGGCAGGGCCATCGCAAAAATTTGCGAGAATTCATCAAAAAGAATTGCCATATACGGATCTGGAGGCATGTCCCACGACCCAAGAGGGCCTCGTTCTGGCTGGGTAGATGAACCATTAGATAATTGGTTTTTGGATCAGCTCACTGCAGGTACTTCTGACAACCTTAAAGCCATGTTTTCTTTTAAATCAGAGACAATGGTGGGTGGTACAGGAGAGTTAAGGTGTTGGACTGTGGTAGCCGGTGCAATCGACCAAATCAGCCCAGGCCACAAAGCAGTCAAAGTGGACTACATTCCTGCAAGGAAAGTTACAACAGGTTCGGGTTGGGCATATTGGCCTGTTATTGAAGATGAGGCGCCAATAGCAGCTGGTTAAAGTTAATGTTTACGAAAACGGGGCTTTANAAGCCCCGTTTTCCGTATCAATATCCCAAAGTCATTATTTCAAGTTTANATTCGATCAAATGTCAAACAATGAATTAGCCCTTTCACATTCAATTTCTGGCTTAGGTATAGCTAAAGAATTGTCAAGATTGGGATTCACTCATGTGATTACTGTCCCCGATACTTTACAGAGAACCTTGATAAATGAATTAGCTTCGTTTAATACACCATTGCTAATTACCGCTGCCACAGAAGATGAGGCAATGGCAATCAACGCAGGGCTTTACATTACGGGTCTTAAACCAATGTTGTTAATCCAAAATACAGGTTTTTTTGCCTCAATGAATACCTTAAGGGCCATAGCGTTAGATGCTCAGATCCCTACTGTTATATTTGTGGGTGAATTTGGAAAAGATGTNACAAAGCCTAGCTCAGAAAACCAAGTAGCCAGGGTAAGATTATTGGAACCAACACTTGCTACNTGGGGAGTTCCTNACTATAGATTAGATAGTCCNGNTGATTTAAAACTGATCGAAAGTGCNTTAATCCAAAGCTATGAAGANAGCGGGCCTGTGGTNGTAATTNTCGGTGCCCCAACTTCTTAAAGGAAAAGANTTTGCTTAGAAGTGATGCTCTAGAAATTTTGATGCANTATAAAGCAAGTGCTATTTCGATCGCCACAATGCAGTCAGTTTTCCCTTGGCATGAGATCGGAGGAGCAACTTCTTCCCATATAGACGCCACTGGCTGTATGGGTAGTGCTTCTTCATTAGGACTAGGCTTAGCTATTGGCAGGCCAGAGAGACCTATATGGGTTTTAGACGGTGATGGTAGTTTACTTATGCAATTAGGATCACTCGTAACAATCGCNGGTATAGCACCTAAGAATTTCTANCATTTNATCTTTNCAAATGGGCTGTATCANAGTACTGGAAATCAACCTTTACCTGGCNATTCCAAGTTTGACTTATGTGGNTTGGCAATTTCAGCTGGGNATAACAAAGCTGCNTTTTATAAAGACAAAGAAGCGCTTCTGGGTGATATGGAATCCATTACAAGCACTGACGGACCTTATCTAATTGAATTGCAAATCCAACCAGAACCAGGTCCGCCTAGATGGGCAGGAATAAAAATGGCTGAGCAAGTAAAGAGCCTNAAAGCAGAACTAAGCGACGAAAATGAATGAATAGTANAGCAAAGGAATTTGCTTCTAAGGAACTCAATGTGAAAATTTTAGTTACAGGGTCTGCTGGTTTCATAGGATCTAGAGTGTCAGAGCTTTTGGTCCAGAATGGTTACCAAGTACTAGGCATTGATTCGCTTAATAAAGCTTATGACGAACGTTTGAAGCAGTGGCGCTTATCCAAGCTAAGAACTTATGCAGACTATGAATTCTTGCAGGCAGATATCTTCGATTACGAATCGATCGAAGATTGTTTTTCGCAAAGTAACATTGACGCAGTTATAAACCTAGCGGCGCAAGCGGGTGTTAGAAATAGCTCTAAAAACCCTCTTCCTTATTACGAAACTAACGTTATTGGCACATTGAATTTATTGGAACTAAGTAAAAAAAACAGTATTCCAAAATTTGTTCAGGCATCTACATCAAGTGTTTATGGCAATGGCTCTCTACCTTTCAAAGAGAACTCAAATACTGATAATCCTGAATCTCCATATGCTGCTTCAAAGAAATCAGCGGAGCTAATATGTCATACTTACCATGCTCTCAACGATATGGATATCACTGTTCTGCGATACTTCACTGTTTATGGCCCTTCAGGAAGACCAGACATGGCAGTTTTCAGGTTCATTCACTGGATTTATGAAGGCAAGCCAGTCATTTTGTTTGGAGATGGTTCTCAACAGAGGGATTTCACATATATTGACGACATAGCATCGGGTACCATTGCGGCACTTAATTGCACAAATTTCAACTTAATCAATTTAGGGAATGATCGGCCAATAGATTTAAATTCCCTAATCAATATTATTGAAGAAACCTTAAACAAAAAGGCCATTCTGCAACTTGGGAATGATAATCCAGCTGATGTGAAGGGAACCTGGGCGCACATTAGTGAAGCGAAACGCATACTTAAATGGCAACCTAATGTTTCTATAGAAGAAGGCATCAAAAGAAGCGTTGATTGGTACTTACAAAACAGAGACTTTGTTGCCAGCTTACATATGTAGTAGTGGCGCGCTTGGTGGGACTCGAACCCACGACCTCATCCTCCGCAGGGATGCGCTCTATCCAACTGAGCTACAAGCGCCTATGGTGCCGAGGGCGAGACTCGAACTCGCACATCCGTAAGGACACTACGCCCTGAACGTAGCGCGTCTACCGATTCCGCCACCTCGGCTGATAGCATTGGTGGGCGAAGCAGGACTCGAACCTGCGACCTCTACCGTGTGAAGATAGCGCTCTAACCGGCTGAGCTATCCGCCCATCCAGTTATTCTCTCCTTTAGTGAACTTTACGTAAAGTCCACAGGTCATGTTATTACTGCTGAAGTTCATTCAGAAATCCTAATAGAATCCCCCTGAATTCTTCAGGTCTACCGGCGGCAGCACTAAATCCTATGCCAGGTAATATTGCTAACCGGGCATCTTTAAAGCCTTTTAAAAGTTCGTAAGTGTAGATAAGTTTGTGATTATTATCGTCACGATCACCTCTGGTTATGAGAACAGGGCATTCAACCAAAGGAAAACTCTCTCGTAAATTGTAATACTCCTGTAAATCGGGGTTATTCCTAATATTCAGGTAGTTCCGCGCGACATTCTCCCAATCTTCGCCATGCAATCGCATCATTTCAGATTTACGCTCTTCAGAATAACTATCCACATTAAATACTTGTGCTGTAGCGCTATTTCCTGATGCGTCCTGAGCGATTATAGGTGCGTCTAGCACAAGTCCACTGACCATTTCAGGAAAGTCAATTGCAAATTTTAGAGCAACTCTAGACCCCAAACTAACTCCATAAATAAAAGCTTTGTCTACGGATAGTTGTTTTAAAAGCTCAGCAAGGTCGTCAACCCAGGAGCTCGGAGGAATTTCACTAAGGTGGTCGCTTTTCCCCATAGCTCTAAAGTCAGGAGCAATTATCCTAAAATTAGCTGATAGATCACTAAAGTGGTGTTGCAAGCTTATACTACTAGATCCAGCACCATGTAACATGACCAAAACTGGACCCTCTCCTTCATCTTGGAAAAAATGTTTATGTCCATTAACTAACTTTGTAGGCATTCGCGACTCCTGAAGTTGTTTTAATTGATCATTTGTAGCATATTCTAAAATTTCTGTCTAAGCTCTTACTTAGATAAATGCAATATCAAGAGGAAATCAAATGTCCAGCGACCAACCCCAAAATTGGATTAGTTCAGTTCAAAGGCCTAGTGATTTTGATGTTTTCTGGCAATCCACTTTAGACCAAACTACACAAATAGACCTTGACGTGGAAATGACCTACCTTAGTGCCAGATCGACAGATCAGGTGGACGTTTTTGACATTCGCTATACTAGCTATGGCGGCCTCAGAATTGCGGCTTGGTATTGCAAACCTAAGGGTCCGGGCCCTTTCCCCGGACTTATTCATTTACCTGGTTATGTTTCTGAGCCTACTCTTCCCAAATCTATTGCTTCTGCTGGTTACGCCGTTGTAGGGGTTGCTCCTCGAGGTAAGTTACGTAGCAACGATGTTTTTAACCCTGGTTATCCTGGATTATTAACCTACAAAATCAATTCGAGAGATTCATATGGGTACCTCGGTTTTTACATGGATGCAGTAAGGGCTTTTGATATGCTAGAGGGATTCCCCGAAGTAGACTCTTCAAGACTAGGAGTAAGAGGCGATAGTCAGGGTGGAGCCTTGACCCTACTAGTCGCTGCATTGCGAAATGAAAAGGTTCATGCAGCTGCAGCAGGAGCTCCGTACCTTTGTTCCATGATGGATGCTGCATCATTAACACAATCTTATCCGTACCAAGAAATAAATGATTACCTTCGCGTATACCCCGAAGAAAGAGAGGTGGTCCGCGATTGTTTAAATTATTTTGACATACACAATTTTGCAGATCGTATTCGATCTCCCATAGTTGTTAATTTGGGCCTGAAAGATGACGTTTGCCCTCCGGAAACTGGTTTCGCGTTATTCAACCAGATTGGTAGTGACGAGAAATATTTATACACTTATGAAAATTGCGCACATGATGCTGGTCAATTTGTTGGGCAAGCAAAGATAACAAATGACTTCTTGGCAAAACATCTCAGCCCTGAGGCAGTTCAATGAATCAGAAAACTACTGACTTCGTAAGTTATTGGCACAAGATTGACGATCAGGTTTCATCTTTATCAAACTCGACAGTTACTATGGAAGAGATAAGCCTCAGATCCAATGAACTTTCTACTATTTATGGACTTTCGATTAAATCTATAGATGGATTTTCCCTCTTTGCTTACTATTCTGAGCCTAAAGGTGAAGGACCATTTCCTGCGATTTTAATGACTCCGTCTTACGCGAGTGTGACTGGTGTTCCCCCACTGAATAGGCGGGAATCTAACATTGTCCTAGCAGTCTGTGCCAGAGGGCAAAGGCTTTCTAACGCAAATTACCAATCTGAATTTCCTGGATTGTTAACCGACAAGATTGATGACCCAATAAATTATCCTTACAGGGGAATTAGTGCTGATTGTTTGCGTGCCTTAGATGTATTGTTTTCAATGGATAAGGTAGACCCTGAAAATGTTGCTGTCGTTGGTTTGGGAGAGATGCCATTCCTTGTATCGTCGCTTCGACCAAATGTCAAAGTAGTCATGACTGAAACTCCGTTCCTTTTCAATAATCCTTTCGAAAATCTTAAACTCTCAACTGACTATCCACTGGAAGAATATGCCGACTATTTACGCGAACATCCAGATAAGCTTAGCCAAGCAGTAGATACAGTCTCACTTTTTTCACCTTTGGCACATTGCAGCGAAGTAAAAGCAATTACTCGAATTTCATGTTCCAATAATGAAATAGACGATGTAAGTATGGTTGCTTCGCTCATTAGCGGTGTAACAGATATTTACATAAAAACAGGCAGAGGGTACATCGACAGAAATTCAAGTGAAGATTGGCTTCAGTCTAACTTGAGGTCATGAAAGCTATGTCCGATAAAACCCAAAATAAACAGAATTCCCCAAACTTTTTTACCAAGATGGATCTTAAGCCAGTTATTAATGGCCAGAGTTGGGTAACTAGGCTTGGGGGCAGCATCATGCCCCCAGCAGTACTTCAGTCAATGGCTGATGCTTCAAGTATTTTCGTTGATATAGTCGAGTTAAATAAAAAAGCAGGAGAGATAATTGCAAGGCACACTACTGCGGAAGCGGGGATAGTAACAGCGGGCTGCAGTTCCGCTCAGTTACTTCAAGCAGCCGCATGCATCACTGGATGTGACGCGAATTTAATTGGCAAGTTACCTAATACCCGAGGCCTAAGCAGAAATATTGTGATTCAAAAGTCACACGAAAACCACTATGACACCAGTTACAAATTCGCTGGGGCAAAACTGGTAAGCATAGGTTCGCGAAAGTTTGGAGCAACTATAGATCAATTAATTCAATCTATAACAAGTGAAACGGTGGCAATTGCATTTATTTGGCACTTAAGGTTCCACGGGCTATCGTTTGAGGAAGTAGTCGAAGTCGCCCATTCAAAAAATATCCCTGTAATTGTTGATGCCGCGGCAGAGCTACCTCCAGTAGATAACCTATCTAAAATAATTGCCAAGGGTGCAGACATGGTTGCATTCAGTGGTGGGAAAGGCATTCAAGGCCCTCAGGGAACAGGAATCCTAGCTGGGAAAAAGCACTTAATTGATGCGGCAATGGCTAATATGCTGTCATTTGATGAACCTAAGGCTAATATCGGTAGGCCTATGAAAGTTACGAAGGAAGAAATAATTGGTTTATTGACTGCACTTGAGATATTTGTAGACACTGACCATGATACTGTTTGGGCAAAATGGAACGAAAAGTCTACCACTATAGTTAAGGCCGCTGAAAATTTTATTGGTATCGAAGGCCAAGTAGTTGTTGCTCCAGATAGACAAGGTCCTGTAGCAGTATTTAACTTTACCCCATCCTGGGATGGTCCCACAGTTAAAAACCTCTTACAAGAATTACGAGATGGAGATCCTTCAATTTGGTTACAAGGAAATGAAGAAGCCCGAGAAATTGCAGTGGTTCCTGTAAATATCCAGGACGGTGAAGAGGTAACTATCTCGATCGCACTAAAGAAGATTTTTCATAAATATGGGACGTATCGGTCGTAAGAATTGCCGCATATCTTTAAAAATCCTGCCTTAAAAGTTCGTGACTTTAGGACTGTACTGACAGGTCAGTCTATTAGCTCAATTGCTCTATCAGGGCAAGAAATAGCCATCGCTTGGGTCGTATTAGAGATAACAAATTCGCCTCTTTGGGTAGGTACCGCTTTAGCTCTATGTGAAATCCCCAGCCTTATTTTTGGTTTACCATTGGGATCCCTTGCTGACCGTTTTGATAGAAGCAGATTATTGAAATTCATTGAGTGTATTCACGCTTCTATATTCCTAACTTTAGGAATTTTGACAATAACTGGCAACTTATCATTATGGCATTTACTTATGCTCGGCTTCGCAACAGGAAGTGTGCGATGTCTACAAGAAATTACACGATTGACACTCGCTTATGACATGGTCACTAATAATTCTGAAGTTAGCGCCCTTAGTCTGGTTCATATAAGCAATAGGGCCGGGACTTTCGTGGGGTTTTTACTAATAGGTTCGGTTATGGAAAGGGTAAGCCTCGAAGCGGCGTATTTTTCACTATCGGTTTTATCCTTAATTTCATTCATAATCTTGTTCGGACTCAAACAACAAATTACTCAGGTTAATTCGCCTAAAGATCAACTTGGGCTTAGATTTTTCTATAAGGAAGTCCGCAAGAACGCTCGGTTGAAGACCTTTTTAGTGACAACTGCTGTTTTAGAAATTCTTGGTTTTTCATTCGCTACTGCTTTACCGTTCATCACTAGAGACATTCTCAATTTAGGACCTGAAGCTCTGGGGTTATTACATGCTGCAGGGTCTATTGGAGGAACATTGGCGTTGGTTATTTTGATTTCGCGCGGTGATGCAATAGATAAGGCTAAAATCTATCTGATTGCTATTATATTAATGGCAATTTTTATATTAGCTCTTGCCCATTCTCAAGTTTTTGTATTGGTGCTATTGGCTATTCTTTGCATAGAGTCGGTCGCGGTGACATGCGACGTAATGAGTCAAGCTTTGATACAAGACACAGTGCCAGAGCATATGAGAGGGAGAGCAATGGGAGCTTGGGTCTTGGCTATTGGCACTCTTCCAATAGGTCAAATTGAGATGGGTCTGCTAATTGGAATGATCAATGTAAGCGGAGCTTTAAGCGTAAATGCTTTTGCTATTTTCTTCCTTGTAGCTTACGCTCGATTTGCATTAAAAAAGTCCAATAATCAGTAACAATCTCACTTTATCTCCAAGCGATTTCGCTGATAAGCATAGGCACAATTTTCACATGATGGATTTGATTCAGGTAGCACATCCGCTTTAAGCACATCCAAAAGTAAGTCAATATGTGAGCTAATCCAATCAATGTTCCATTTGTAAGGAACTAAAACTTCTTCAAATAATAATTTCCCATGAAATCCTGTGGCTGATTTATCAGCATTGCAGACATAAAAGTAACCATAAGGAGCAACTTGATAGCCCATGTTGTGAAGCAAATACGCATAGAAATCTAACTGTGTTTTATAACCTTGGTGATGCCAGGTCTCTAAATACGCCTCAGCCTGAACAGGTATGTTATTGGCCTGAGATTTATAATCTACAACTATCACTTCTTCAGTATTTTGATCAAACCAAAGGTCATCGATGCCGCCAGTTAAAGTTAAATTGGAACCTGGGTAATCAAACTCTAAGCCATGATGCGTAGCATCGCGCCACTTATCCATATCTTGATGTTGGTAAGGTATGACATTAGTAAGTCCAAATTTTTCAAACATGCGATGAGGAGTTTTTGTCATGCGATTTTGGTCAAACTCTCTCTTTAGTAAATCATCAGTAGCTTGATTTAAAGACCAACTAGGCAAACCAGGCGAAGTTAAACCACACACTCTGTCCAAATAAAAGCATCGACGACATTGCAAAAAGTCACTGAATTTGCTTCGGCTAAGCCTAAATTTACCAGTTTGCATAGGGTCGTAAATATTTCTTGACCTATATCCAGTTGCTTCAACAAGTTCACCTTTTGAATTTCTCTTTAAACTAATCATACTTTCTCCATAAATTCAGAACTAGCTTATTACAACAGGCAAAATTATCACTGCTCTCGTGCCTCCAGTTGGGCTTTCCTCCAGTTCTATACTACCTCCGTGAATTGCAGACTGCTGGCTAACAAGGGCAAGCCCCAACCCAGAACCTACAGTTGAAGCATTGCTGCCCCTAATAAATCGCTCAATAACTTGTTTTCTTTCGCTTTGAGGAATCCCAGGGCCATTATCATCAATGACTACTTTCAAATCCTGATTAATGACTTCAACAAAAATATCAATTTGAACGCCTTTTTGATTTGATGACCTTGAATGAATTTGTGCGTTTTCAATAACATTCCTGAATAACAACGTCATACCCTGGCGCCAAGCTGACAGCAAAGGAGGGTTTGAAGGCAATTCAAGTTTGATTACGCATTCAGGGTCAATTTTTTGCTGGTCTGAAATGATGGCTGCAATTAACTGAGCAAAATCTATCTCTTCAAAAATACCAGCCTCCGATAAATCGCCTCTGGCCAGTAACCTTAATGATTCCAAAGTAGACAACAATCGTTCATGTTCTAAAACCAAATTATTGAGTACTTGTATTCGCTCTGAGGTGTCCATATCAGTATGGATTTTCGGCAAATCAAGGTTTGTCCTCATACTAGTTAATGGAGTTCTTAATTCATGTGCAACATTAGAAGTGAACGCCCTAGAAGACCTAAGAGCTTCATCCGTTGCATGAGCACTGAGCTCTAATCTTGAGAGCATTTCGTTAATTTCTAAAGCTAAGGTTTCTACCTCAGGAGGACCGTAAGTGTCTTCTACTCTATTCGATAGATCTGCAGAGTTCGTAACTACCTGCGCATGCCTTGCCAATCGTGCTAATGGTTTTAATAGTGTAGTTCCTAACAACCATCCAGCAATTGCTGAGACAATAACTGCCAATATCCCAACTAGAACAAGCCGCTGCCTTAAATCTTGCAATGTCGTATTTATTGAGGTTCGCTTTACAGCAGCCTGGATCAGGATTTCGTAATTGACTTTGTCACTGTTCGCTAATTGCTCCATACCTCGTTCGTATGAAATTCTCCCGGAGTTAATCGCAGAGTGAATGTTCCGAATAGCAGAAAAGTCTATTACCTCCATGGTCTTTGTTAGAACACGCCATTTCGCGCCATCGGTCTCAATATCACTGAAACCATAAGGAACAATTATTCCTGAAAAGTCGGGGTACCCTTCTGTCGCTAAAATAATGTCATCTTGAGACTTAATAAATGTTGGGATTTCTATATCCAAACGCCTCTCTACAAAGCTAGGATCATTAGAATTCCTACGGTTTAGATTACTAAAGAATCTTTGAGTTTGAATCACGCTAACCAATACAGGAGTTTCAGAAACTTCTGATAATTGAACGGTTAACTTCTCGTCAATGGACTTGCGTATATCAGCTTGCGTCAGCTGGTGAATTGTGAATCCGGCGATGATTACAATCAATGCTGTTAAGCCTGATAGTAGCAAGGTTATCCTGACTCTTAAGCTCATCGTTTCAACACAAACCCTACACCACGAACCGTCTCTATCAAGCGCTCATTACCTGTATCTTCCATTTTCTTCCTAAGATACCCAACAAATACATCTACGACGTTAGTTTGTACTTCGAAATCATAACCCCAAACCTTGTCTAACAATTGTTCTCTAGTAAAAACAATTCCCGGATTACCAGCGAGTGTATAAAGCAGTTCGAATTCTTTTCTGGTTAAAATTAATTGATTATCGAAATACGTTACTTCTCTAGTTAACGGGTCAACTTTTAATTCCCCCAAGGTCAAGGATTTTGATGATTCCACTCCACTGCGCCTCAGAAGAGCTCGTACTCTCGCTAGTAGCTCTTCAAAAGCAAATGGTTTAATTAAATAATCATCTGCTCCTGCTTCTAAACCTAACACCCGGTCCTGGATTTCATCTCGAGCAGACAAAACGCAAACTGGTAAATCTATTGATTTGCTCCTTATATACTTGATCACCTGAATTCCATCTACTTGCGGCATATTAATGTCTAATATTAAAAGTGCTGGCTCAGTTAGTTCTATTTCTTGAATAGCGGCCTCTCCGTTAGTAGCAATACGAACTGCGAAGCCCTCGAGACGGAATCCGCGCTCGAGGGCTTCGCAAATTGATGGGTCATCATCTACAACTAAAATATGGTTAGCCATTTTTTGTTACCAAGTAATAAATTTCTGAAAATATATTTTCCTAAGCAGGACTTGTGTTACTGCTTTCCTCCTGAGCTAGCATTGCCAGGTAAGATGCTATGCGCTCCTGTAAAACAGCAATCCGTTCTCTAATCTGGTCAGGGTTCATTCGACCCTTCTTACCACCAGGACCATTTGCTACACGCTCCTCAAGCTTCGCAAGTTTTTCATCTGCTTCAGCCTGCGTTAGATCACCAGACTCCACCGCAGCAGCAATCCGTTCTCTAATCTGGTCAGGGTTCATTCGACCCTTCTTACCACCAGGCACGGATGTATCCGCATTAATACCTTGAGTGATGCTTCCTGATGAAGACACAGGTGATTCTTCGTGAGAATCAGCACTGGCAATAGGCAGCATGATAGAAAAAAGTGCCATTACAAAAGCAAATATTCCTATACGAACACAAAGCGTTCCCGTCGATAGATTTTGGCCTATATAGTTCATTTTCGTCTCCTAAAACTAAAGGCTATCAAATTTGATGCAGAATTAATCTATCTAAGTTTATTGTGAAATCATTTAAGAATCTCTAAGAATTTCATAAGAATTTCTCAAATAGACACCTAAAGCTTAAATTCAAAAAATATAGGAATTGTCAAAGTAGACCAACTCGCGTGTTTGCATTAGGATTTGAATGTAATCTAATCGAGCTCCGAGGGCTAAAAAATGGTTGACATCGTTGATAAGAGAGAACAAAAATCCAACTCACCTAAAATCCCATCGCTTTCTGGTGATATTCGCCACTTAATACCAACTCTAGGATTAAGAAATTATTGGTATCCGTTAATACAGGACAAAAAGGTACCTAAACGTAAACCTATTAAAATTTCATTATTAGGTGATGATTTAGCGGTTTTTAGGAATGCTGAAGGTTCAGTAGTAGCAGTTGCCGATATATGCCCACACCGAGGAGCTAGATTATCAGAGGGGCATATTCACTGGCCAGGTTACGTTAGTTGCCCTTACCACGGCTGGACTTTTGATGAAACAGGTAAGAACGTAGCAGTGTTATCAGAAGGCCCAGGTGCTGCAATTTGTGGTACGTCTGGCACATCCGCCAAGAAATATCCAACCAAAACGCTTAGAGGTTTGGTTTTTGTGTGGGTTGGAGAGGAAGAACCTGCTCCAATTGAAGAAGATGTACCTGAAGAGTTTTTTGACGAGAAGTCGTTACTTCTTTTCGGTAATGGAAGTAACGATGGATATTGGAATTGCAATTGGGAAGTAGCACTAGAAAATTCAATGGATTCTCATGTGAATTATTTGCACCGAGATGCTCTTGTAGTATTGCGAGGAGAGTTTTATTCAAGAGGAGCACGTGGAGAACACCCAGTATTTGTTGGGAATGGCTTTGGTGGCTTTTTTGATAATTCATCTATGGAAAATGGAACGGCAGGCAGAAATTCTAAGTCTGATATTTACCCCGAATTAGGGTTTAAGTGGCCTAAAAGTAGATGGAGGCGTTTTTGGACTTGGGCACTAAGATGGAACGTAATTGGAGCACAAAATAATGTGCCTGCGCCCAAAGATATTAGATGGTGCGGAGGGCATCATCTACCAGGCATGTTCAGAACTGAATTCGCTTATGATTTATACACAAGAATGTGTGTTCCAGTAGAAGAAAAGAAAACAAGATTGTTTTACTACCACTGTACCTATCCAAAAAACATAATCCAAAGATGGTGGCAAACACTACTTTATTATGTCTATCATCGCTACATCATCGAGTACAACTTCTCCGATCAAGATAATTCAGTTATGAATAACCAGAGTTACAACTCTCCGGAGGCTTTATCTATCACTGACTCAGAGGTTGTCCAATGGCGAAGGTTTATAGTCACAAAGCACTTTGGCGGAAGAAATGCTAAGTATGAATTCAAAAACCCAGGCAATTTAAGTCCAGAAGAAGTACCAATGGAAATGGTTTCTGGAATAATGTCGAGCAAAGCTAAGAAATAGTGGGGTTTGATATTCCTTTAATTGGCCAAGTGGAACCAAAGTCACGCTCGTCAAGCACCTGACCAGTTACATCTGTTCCTTGCTGTGCAGCCAACCACACACAAGCAGGAATTATGTTTTTCTCCTCGGTCCATTTAGGAGACATTTCTAAGAGGTCTGGGTTTTTCTCTGCCATTAATTCCGTCATGGTTAAACCTGGTTGGAGGGAATTAACTGAGATGCCAAAGCCAAGCAGTTCAGTAGCTAGCTTAATAGTTAGTCGATCCAATCCAGCTTTAGATACTGCATAAGCAGTGCTTTGGGCATCATCTGAGTAACCCCGGCTACTAGATATGTTAATAATTACTCCACTATTACGACGGCACATTTCTGGCAAAACAGCCATAGTGCAAAAGTAAACTCCGTCTAAGTTGGTTCTCATGATTGAATCCCACAAGGAAATGGATGTTTCTAAAAACCCTACCCGAGCGAGTACTCCAGCATTATTAACCAGAACATCTACGGAACCCAACTCTTCACGCAAATTAATAAAGGCACTATTCACGCTGGATTCATCGGTAACATCGCAAAAATAACCCTGAGCAATACCACCAAAATCTTTAATCTCTTGAACTGTTCTTTCTATTGATAATTCTGAAGGATCGCTGAGACTTAACGTCCTTCCAAGAATAGCGAGGGAAGCACCTTCTAAAGCCATCCCTTTTGCAATAGCCTTGCCGATGCCCCTGCTTGCTCCGGTTACTACTACTACCTTACCGCCAAGTTTCGACATAATTACCTCTAAATATTATGCAAACTACAAAGTTATGTTAAAGACCTAATTATCCTTGAATCAAATGGATAAAAACTATACCCATCAGGATTTTTCGAGTGTAACACCATTGCAATCATAAAGAGAATTCCTTCCCCTTTTTTCTACAGCTAATCGAGTCACATCAGAACAATTATGTCGAATCCAAGTACCCAGTTCGCCAAGTAATTTTGAGTTTCGACGGCTATCAATTAAAAGAAATCTGACTTCCCCATCAGCAATTAGCTTTGTGAGTTCAGATGGACTGAAAAGTGCCTCTCTGGTGTATTCGCCCCATATTGGTAAAGCAGGTTTACCATACATAGAAAAGAACTCACCTGCCCTATTGAACCCATCAACACCTATAACATAAGGAGTCTTCGATTCCGCAGAAGCAAAAGATATCAACTCTTCAGCATCTGATGATGGATAAAGGGAAAACTCACCCTCATCTTTTGCTTGAATAAGGGGATTGGGCGGAGCAATAACATGACCTCTGGGTGCTTCAAAAGCAATCCACCAACTTGGAATTGCAGGAATTGCAATGAGGCAAAAGGTAGCAAGTGCAATAAGTAACCGCGTAAGGTTTTTACTGGAATTAATTAATATAAAAGCCGATGCGCAAAGTGAACTGACCAAAGCTAAAACCGCCACAATTAATGTGGGAGTGGCTAATGGTAGAAAAGAGTCAAAAACAAACTGTGAGTAGAAGGCTATTGCTCCAATGATGAAAATCCGAATCAGTTGACCTGCACGTGACCCAGTAGTCAGTAACCAAGCTGCCCCAGCGGCAGCCAGAACTGCTAAAGCGGGTGCATATGATTCTGTATAATGAGCTGCGGCACGGTTCGAAAAACTAAAAAGCAAGAAACCACTAATACCCCAAATAGCCCAGAACAAAGCGAAAGGCTTAGGCCTAAAAGCCTTTCTAAGTGCTAGAAGTACACCCAAAAATGCTAAAGCAATCGTAGTTCCCATTAAAGGTGCATTCAATCCTGAAACTAAGCGAAATGGCCCTGCATCTCCAATCCCAAAAACTGGAACAGTCGGGTTATTTCCTGTCCCTCCGTTTGCGGGCTGGAAAATTGGGATTGTTCTATGGAGCACGCGATCAAGACCGTTGTAGTTCCAAACCAAACTGTATGCACTGTTATTAGTATCATTCATAACAACAGGACGTGATTCCCGATTAACTAGATCCACGCTTGTTATCCAAGCAAGTGAAATAAATGAAAAGACAAATAGTGATAGAACAAGTGTCTTAAAATGGGATTTGAGCAAACTTGGCCAACCAACTATAAGCAAAGCAACAAATGCAGGTATAGCAACAAATCCTTCGATAAATTTGATATTGAAAACTAGTCCCATCAGAAAAGCACACGTGATCAACCAAATTCTGCTTTTATTACGTACTGCAATCTGCGCCGCAATCGTACTAGCAAGCAAAAAAACCATCATCATCGAATCCATTGTCGAATCGCGAGAAGTGGCAACTGATTCAGGGAAAATCGCTAATATCAAAGCCGCCAAAATAGCAAATTTCGATCCCAAAAAAAATCGTGCGGCGAAAAAGGTCAAAACAACTGCAAGGGTTCCTGAAAATGCCATCGGAAAAAGCATGGCATTCCCACCAAATCCAATAACTTTTGCCGTACTCGCTTGTATCCAAAGTGCTAATGGTGGTTTATCAACCATAAAGGCACCAAAGGGATCATAGGCAACAAAGAAGAAATTATGTACCGATTCAATCATGGATCGTACCGTGGCCGCATAAAATAAGTTACCTAACCCTGCACGATCCAAATCGTAGAAACGTAGAAAAGCGGCAATCCCAACAACAATAACTAAAGAAAAACGGTTAAACACATTACCTCAGTAAATTTCAATCTTCTTTAAAGATTTTATTGGCACATGCAGTACAAGTGCACAGAGCATCCGGGGAGCAATTTTGATTAATACCATAAATACAAAATTCATACTCGTAAGTCTCTCTGAGCACATTTTCCAACATATTCCATAAATAAAACGCCTCTTCTAGTTGTGTATTTAAGTTTCGAATGAAAGCTTGGCCTCGCCGCAAGCGAACAATAAGTCGTAATTGCTCTGGTTTAATTGAATTTCCCCTAGGGTCTCCACAAGTATCTGGGTAGGGCAATTCTCCTTTCCCTAACATCAAGCATATCTTCCTCTCGCGCATGAGAATTCTTACAAGCTCTGGCTAATAAAGCCATAAGTAAATGGCAGCGTACGTTCCTAGTAAAGTAATGGGATAGAAGTGTAAGAAAGGGATTGATTGTAAATTCCGATCGCTTTATTAAATTAATTGCTTTTCAAGCGCATCTTGTGTTACAAACGTTATTGTGTCGTTGTTTCATACCTTTTAGCGAAAGAAGGTCGTCGTGGAAATACTAGTCTTGATCGTGCTATTCGTTATCGTTCTATTCTTAAGCACAGTTATTGTCCCGCAACAGCAGATGGGGATAATAGAAAGACTAGGGAAGTTCAACAGAGTCTTGGGTCCGGGGCTCAATTTTAAAATACCTATCATCGAACGAGTTGCTGGAAAAGAGTCTGTTCGTATTCGCCAACTTGATGTGCCTGTTGAAACTAAAACTCAGGATAATGTCTTTGTTAATTTGGGCGTATCTGTCCAATTTTTGGCAATGCAGGACAAAATATTCGACGCTTTCTATCGATTAACCGATGTGAACACACAAATTACGTCATATGTGTACGATGTGGTTCGAGGAGAAGTGCCCAAAAAAACATTAGATGAAGTTTTTGAAACTAAAGATGAGCTAGCACAAATTATAAAAGGTGACCTCTCTGAATCTATGGATACTTTTGGCTACTCAATCGTTAAATCACTTATTACAGATATAGATCCCGATGCTAATGTCAAAGAAGCGATGAACCAAATCAACGCCACAGAAAGGCTTCGCGTGGCTGCCCAAAACGAAGCAGAGGCTGACAAAATTCGACAAGTGAAAAGTGCTGAGGCTGATGCAGAAGCGAAGAAACTTCAAGGTGAAGGTATAGCAAAACAAAGAGCTGCAATAATCGAAGGGTTTTAATCATCCATTGGTGATCTTAAAGAAGTAACTGGCTCAGATGTCAAAACTCAAGATGTGATGAATATGGTTATGATGGTTCAGTACTTTGATGCATTGCGNGACATTGGTACAACCGGTCAAAACAACGCTGTNCTCATCCCTTATGGGGCTGGTGGAGCCAACGAAATCCTTCANCAAATGACGCAGGCTNTAGTGGCAGCGGATCAGATNAAACAATCCAAAAAGTAAGATTGCAGAAATCGCNAATTACNNTTTCTTTTTNCCGTAAGTTTTCCGAAATTTTTTCCAATGCCATTTCCTATGAAAATCCCCTGCNACTGCCATTNCNATACCCAGNAAGAAAACCCACCAGTTCCCAGTAAAGACGAAACCCATGCCNAGAAAAGTTATNCCAAGTCCAGCAATGAATATTAACTCTGCAACTCGAGCAATAAATCTGCTTCTAGGAGTCTCTTCAAGCCTTTCATCCAACCACTCGGATCTTTCATTATCCCAACGCATCTACATCACCAAAAAAATGTTGATCAATTGGATCAAAGTTCANGATTACTTTCATNTTATAAGATCGCTAAAAGCTCTTCCAAAGAATATTCTGCNCGTTCGACTAGTNCTTCAACTTTCTTANCTCNCGCCTCAAGNNCTGAAGAAGTTATGTTTAGCAATTTAGGTGTNCTAATTTTTACAAAATCATCTTCATTTTCTTTCCACTCAAATAGCATTTCTGATTTGGGCTTTCCATCTACTACTTCTGCTATTTCATGGACTGATTTAATGCGACGATAAAAATTATTTTCACCATCAGGATCGCCTTCNCCAAAACGCTCAATATAAATTACATACTGAAATACTGACGCTAGGTGATCCCCAGCACCAATGTCTCTCCAAATCAAAGATACTGCCTCTTCCATTGAAGTCGCATGGATTGATGCAGCTAAGCTATAGCCTNCAGAGGAACACTGCAATGCTGTGAGGGCTCTTTGGCCCCAAATATATGAACCCCTATCATGAGGGGCAAACTCTGCAACAATTACNTANCCTCCTTTCTTAGCCTTTATGAGCTGGTTCATTTGGGNAANTTNTCCNGTCAAATCGTGGCGACCAACTGAAACATCTCGGCACTGAATCGTTGCCTCTAATACGGTACTCTTCCCAGCAGCCCTAGGTAATGCGACAACCAAAAGTGATCTCTGTTCATTACCTATTGCTGAAAGAAGTGCAGCAATCTCAGCATTCATAGTTCGATTTGATACCAGATCAAGTAGGCTTAATTTTTCCACAAGTCACCTCCTCAAATGACTTACTAGGATTTATGAAGCAATTGGGCACGAAAATCTAGTTCAATTCTAATTTCATCCTCAACGCTGAGAATGAAAAATAAATTAGGTATCTCCATATTGAACTTACTGAAAGGAAAGTTGGTTTTTGCCTGACCNGTAACGAAATTATCNTCAAAGTATGCTTGCACGTCCCATTCAATATTTTTTGTCACGCCATGAAGNGTCATATCCCCTAACATCTTAAATGCTTTTTCTTTTTCATCTACNTTGGGCCAGGTAAATTCATTAAGTTCTTTAACATTAAAAACGGCTTCTGGATATATATTTGATTCAAGCGAGTTGTTTCTTAAATATCGGTCGCGCCGACCTTCATCACTCCGCAATTTTGTTAATTGCACGATGATTTTTGATTCTTCGTGATTCACTGATCCATCCCTATTAATAACAATTATGCCTTCAATATCCTCTGTTTCGCCAATTGCATCGATAGGGAAATTTAATCTAGCCAATTGTTCTTGAACAAGATATCGAGCAGTACCCTGNTTNATCAAAATATGCGTCTCTGATGACAGTGGCTTACTATCAGAAACCTCAGCAGTATCCTCAGGTTTTTGAGATGTAGAGACTTCCTGTTCGTTAGACGTAGAGCTAGAATCTGATGAGAATGGCTTGCTCTCAGAAACCTCAACAGTAGCCNCAGGTTTTTGAGATGTAGAGANTTGCTNTTCGTTAGNNGTAGAGTTAGAGCAAGCAATAGTNCAAAGCATCNCTATTGCNNAAAAAAATAATACCTTCTTCATATGGATAGCATATATTGATTCATTAGGTGCCGATACATCTAAAACAGCGGCTTAGACGCGCTAGTTAGCTATGCCCTGTACTGATAAACCAGCACGCTAACGAACCANAGTTACNTTTTACCAAAGTCCAAANGAAATGCACAACCACACAATGTCATCTAAACTAGCGACACTTTTANAATCCTGAATCCTTATAANTGCCTCTCANAGCAAGGAAAACTANTAACGAGTAAAGCGAAGNCACCATGGATATACAGCGCACATCAAAANAAAAGCTTCAAATANTNAGNTNAATTGGNAGTGCTACAGCAAGCGCANAATTAAGAAATTTGGGTTTGCGAGATTCTCATATATCTGGCGTCANCTCAATAACACCTAGCAAAGCAATTGCTGGTAACGCAGTAACCTTACAATTTATGCCTCGGAGAGAAGATCAATATCCNGANGGTAACGAATACTTNGATCCTGAATCCCAATTACATCGTCATGTTTTGTATGAAGCTCAAGAAGGGGATGTAGTAGTTGTGGATGCAAGAAGTGATATGTCGAGTGGGATTTTTGGTGAAATGATGCTTAGTTACCTGAAAGGCAAAAAAGGGGCTGGTGTGGTGATTGATGGTTGCATTAGGGATTCGGCCTATGCCAAGGAACTAGGCCTAGGCATTTGGGTTCGTGGAACTACTCCAAATTGGCACGCTCAAACCAATATTTTCCCTTTTGNGGTNAATGTACCTGTAGCTTGTGGAAATCGGCTAGTGTTTCCAGGAGATGTAATTATCGCTGATGATGATGGTGCAGTTGTAGTTCCTAGTGCCTACGTNGATCCATTAATTGAAGCAGGTACTACTCACGCAGAATGGGAAGAATTTAGCAGAGGGCGTCTGTTAGAAGGTGGAGATTTGCGCAAGTATTACCCTTTACGTAGCGACGCGATTCAGGAATATGAGGAGTGGAAAAAGGAAAAAGGTTAGGTATATCAATGACTACTATTGCTATCGTCAGAGCATAACGTCTCAAAATTTACTTAATGCTTTAACTTTTGTGAGACGTACCGCAATGCAAATATCCCTAGAAATATCAGTAAAATGTGAACTATAGCTATTGGCCGAGCAACTCTTAGAGTCCCATAGCCGACAGCAACCGGTATAACAAGCAACGCTAAATTGATTGCTACTACGATCCAGGATAATGTGCCTATCAATTTCCAAAAATCTTTTTTCATACACAAGAACATAGCAAAGAATCTGGTTTAATTCACAATTTTGCTTCAACACTTAGTTAACTGATGTGTTTTAGACTCAGGCTAGTCTGAGAACCAACTAATTGGTGTGTCCTTCCTGTGACAAGTATTCTTGCTTTTGTTAAAGGGATTAAAGAGTGCAATCAATAAAGCTACGTATAGGAATCAATCATTGCTTAACAGATAATAATGATTTGCGTTATAACGGTGAGACATTAAGCGATGGCTTCGTTCAGCATACATTATGGAAATATGCTAATTGGATACCAGTTTGCCTTGAAATAGAAACTGACCATATTCACCAAACATTGGGTTGTCAGTCAGAGCACATTAACGATCTCTCCAAAAAATATTTAGATGGGTTTATCTTAACCTCAAATTCACCTAGGCATGACTCATTTAGGCCTAAAGTTGGTTTATCAAAAGGAGGAACTTCTGCTTCCAATGACATGGGGGTTTTTGCAAGATCTCTTTCTTTAAAGTATCCAGCTTTACCAATTGAAGAAAACGACAGATTGCATGACCCTCTAATTAGAGAAAATTTCTTAGAGCGTATTTTTACTAGCAAGAGATGGAATATTGCATTTTCAAATTCATTTACCCCTCATGCTCTTATTCAATTTCATAGCTCCCACAAATTTTTGTTTATGTCTCACAGCGTTTCTCTATACCAAGAAATGGGTCGACTTGTTGCAAGGTCAGGGCTCCTAACATTGACTGAACTTAAAGATAGATATGTTGTTTTAATGTCATCTTCTTTGAAGCAAATGGCAACGCCTAATAAACATACAAATGTTATGCAGCACATCATGGGGTTCCTTAAAGGTTTAATTGATGCTGATGAGAAGAAAGAAATTGTTGAAACAATCGATCAGTATCGTACCGGGCAAGTTCCTTGGATTGTACCAATTACACTATTGAATCTTCATTTGAGAAAGAATTCTGCAGCAGATTGGGTATTAAACCAAACGTATCTGAACCCCTATCCTGCTGAGTTGATGCTGAGAAATATCGTTTAGAGTGATAATTTTACTAAACGGTGCTACTGGATAAACTGATTGGGCTTGATTCAAGTTTATTTGATGCTTAATTTGATCCAAATAATGAAACCAACTGGCGCCTGATCATTCGGGACACTTTTTTCCAAAAAAAAACATCGATCTTGCCACTTGACTTTTATTCCCATCCATCTGTTAGTTTAATGATGTCCCGAGTGG
>PBEP01000003.1 GCA_002719775.1 Chloroflexota bacterium
TTTATAAAAAAAATCTGAATTTTGAACTAAATCAACAGTGAAATTTTCTTTGCCCCGCCGTTTCACTTTTTGTTTTTCCACATTCAACGGTTTGAAATCAGCAACAGCGGCAGCCATTATCAGAACATCAGCGTTTTGACATTCTTTTATAACTGCAGTGCCCATTTCAGCTGCAGATTTTATGTCTGTTACAGTAACCCCCACAGGCTTTACTAAATTGTTAGGCGCAGCCACTAGATGTACCTTTGCTCCTTGATCTCGAGCAGCTTCGGCAATTGCAAATCCCATTTTCCCTGAAGAACGATTAGTTATGGACCTGACAGGATCAAGAGATTCAATTGTTCCACCAGCAGATACAACAACCTTTTTATTTTTCAGAGGGCCATTAGCACCTAAAATTTGCGATATTGCACCTAATATCTCATGGCTTTCGGCAAACCTTCCGCTACCCCAAAGGCCTGAAGCTAAATAACCTTCATTGGGGCCTACAAAACAAACTTTTCGTGAAATTAAGGTTTCAACATTAGTTTGAACAGCATCATGCTCCCACATTCCGGCATCCATGGCAGGTGCTAGCAAAATTGGAGCATTCGTTGCTAATGCGGCAATACTTACAAAATCGTCAGCTTGACCATGAGCTACCTTAAAAATGGTATTGGCCGTTGCAGGGGCAATCACATATATATCAGCCTTTTTTGCTAGTTCAACGTGCATGACCCCTTCAGAACCTTCAGTACTAAATAAGTTGGATAACACGTTACGATGTGTAATGCTTTTGAATGTCAAAGGCGTAATGAATTCTGACGCCGATTTTGTCATTATTACGTCAACTTTTGCGCCAGCTTGAGTAAGCTTGGAAGCTAAATCTGCAGATTTGTATGCAGCTATGCTCCCAGTCACACCAAGTAAAATATTTTTGTCTTCTATAGATTTCAATTAACACCCATCATCTATAATTCAATTCATGTATATACGCTAAGCCACGCAAAGTTAAACTTTGGTCAACAATATCAAAAACGCTAGTTTCACTTGCCATCGTTTCAGCCAGTCCACCCGTGCCAATAACTATGGTTTTCTCGGATCCCATCTCTGACTTAAAACGTGCAACCATAGTTTCAACTAATCCTGCATATCCAAGTACAAGACCTGATTGTAAAGAATGAACGGTATTAGTTCCTATCGCTGTTTCAGGGGATAGCATCTCTACGCGTCGAAGCATGGATGTATTTTGGTAAAGTGCATCTGCAGAAACAGAAAGGCCAGGCGCAATAGCCCCACCTAGATAGGAACCATCATGGGAAATTGCATCGAAGACCGTAGCAGTGCCGAAATCGACTATTATGGCTGGGCCTCCATAGAAATGGAACGCTGCTGCTGCATCAACTACCCTGTCTGGCCCTACATCATGAGGGCTATCATAATGAACACGGACACCAGTTTTAACCCCAGCTCCTACAATCAATGATTGAACCTTAAAAAGGCTTAATGCAAGGCTTTCAAAGACGGAAGTAAGCGGGGGCACGACGCTGCAAATTGCAACGTCATCAATTTGAGCTAAATCAATATTCTCTATGCTTAGTAAATGATTTACTTGTATTGAATATTCATCAGACAAGCGACGAATGTCAGTAGATAAACGCCAACTCTTGACCATGTCCCCAGAACTAAAAACGCCAAGGGTCACGTTTGTGTTACCTATGTCTATAGTTAAAAGCATTGTAATGTGTCGAATCGAGCCAACCTCGTATCCGCAACGATATTGTAACAGTGTTTGTTAATTTAATCTAAGCCTGCGGGACTGCCGACCATGCCCGGGGTACCCTTCGGCCTTTCTTGGTAAACAAACAACAGAGGACCGGTGGAAGTTTTAGCTGTGAAAGAAAGTGCATTCCAACTCGTAAAACCCAGAGAACTAACAGGTTGCCCTGTTGAAATTAATCGTTCATGGAATATTTCTGCATCATCCACGACCAATGAAATTAACCAATGAAGCTCTGGCCCTTCATGTTGGTCGTAAAGGCCATCAACAATTTCCAAAATTGATCTGCCAGAATTTGCCGCCCTAAGAAAAGCAATTCTGCTGCCTTCAGGTTTTGACCTACCCCTAGAAGTTGCTAAACCTAACTGTTGAGAAAGAAAAGCGTAATCATCAAGCCATTTTTTTGACCACCAAGTGATTTGGAAATGTAAAACTGAGCCTTCATTCCTAACGCTAATCTGGTCACTATTTTCATTTCGCAATTGAATTAGTTGATTGTTAAAGGAAAATGGTGGGCCAGAAGGGCTATTGATTTCCAATTTTGTTTTTGATCGTGCTTTTGAATCAAGTTGACTTTCAAATCTAGATGTCCAAATAGATTGATCAGTTTTATTCATCTGTACCGACATTTCTGGGTAAAAATAATTGTGGTTTGCTGATTTTAGAATTGATATAAAACCTTCACCAACCTTCAATGTGGATTCTCCGTTGCCTTTCTGATCAGCAGAGTCAATAACAGATCCTCCTAAGGCTACAAAAAAATCGGAAACCTCCTTTGGGTCATATACATTGATTCTGCAAACTAATTCATCTGCCTCTAGAAACGTGCTCATTAATGCTTCCTATTAAAAATAGCCACTTAAGTATGCTGAGATAATTCTTTTACGACAATGGGGATTGCATTGATTAAATCACTAGCTATTAGGCCAGAATTCCCATATTTTTCATTGAATGAATCCGCGCATTGCAAATGAATGTAAGTAGCAAGTGTAGCAGCCTTGTGAGGAGAGAGGCCTTGGCACAGCAATCCGCCAATTATTCCCGCTAGGACATCTCCAGTTCCTGCTGTGGCCAATGCTGGATTAGCTATAGGTGAAAGACTAACTTGACCGTCTGGGCTTGCGATAACTGTGTGCGCACCCTTCAAAACAACAGTTTGCTTCCAAAGCAATGAGGCCTCAGTTGCATAGTAAATGCGATTTGATTGGATTTCCTTGATATCAATACCGAGAAGTCTAGCCATTTCCCCTGGATGCGGAGTTAGCACGTTTTCGTTTAATAATCTTGTATACCAGTTGGGTATTTTGGCTAAATTGTTCAATGCGTCAGCATCTAAAACCATTGGGAAATCAAAGAAGTTAACAGGAGAAAGGAGTTGATGAATGAATTGTACAGTAAAATCATTCAAGCCTAACCCAGGACCAATAACCGCAGATTTTGAATCGCGCATATCTTTAAGAACACTTTCTAAGGAACTGCTTCCCAGAGTACCTTCATTCGATTTAAGTGGCAGATATATGGCCTCTGGTAACTGAGAAGCAACGATAGGATGAATTTCTTCTGGGATTGCTAGTGATACTAAACCCGCACCCATTCTGTATGCTGCCATTGCTGAGAATAATGGGGCCCCAGAAAAAGCTATTGAACCGCCAATAATAGATAATCTTCCAAAGGTACCTTTGTGACCATCTAGGTGCCTCTTTGGTAAAAATACAGAAACGAAATTCTTATCGACCAAGTTCAACGAAATTTCTGAGCCAGGGGTGCTTGATAGACCTATATCTAAAACTTCAACTGTCCCAGTTCGTTCCGCACCCGGGAATTTGAACAACCCTATCTTGGGTGCACCTAGTGTTAACGTCAGGTCAGCATATGGAGTAAAAGGATCCACCGTGCCTTCATCTGCATCTAACCCAGAAGGGATATCAACTGAAATGATATAAGTTTCATTTGAGTTTAATTTTGCCTCTGTTACAAGCTTGAGTGCACTTGCAATAGGGTCTTTGATAGATCTATTTGATCCGATGCCAAATACTGCATCTAAAATTATGTCAGTTGAAGAAAGATAAGAAGATAAAGCCCAATGTTCATTATCGTCATTGCCTTCGATCGTTCTAATCCTCTTTGCTTCGCATTCAGATAGTTTGTCCTCTCTACGAAACTTTGATGCCATGTAAAGTGTTACCAAGGCACCCCAATCAGATAGGTATCTACCTGCTACCATCCCGTCTCCACCATTATTGCCAGGTCCCACTAATACCAGTACTCGCGTACCTCGAGTGTTTTGTAATAATTGATAAACTCTCTTGGCGATTGCTAGGCCCGCAGACTCCATTAGTGAATCTTCTGTTATTCCCAAGGAAACAGTGTGAGATTCAATAGATCGCATTTGGTCGGTAGTCACAATTTTCATTTCAATTGCCCAACAACAGATGCCACGGCATATTCCCTAGAATGGGATAAGCTGACTTCAATCGAAACCACACCGAGTTTTGAGGCACGGGCAGCTGCACGGCCAGTTAATTTAATGTGTGGTTGGCCAGATTTTGACCTTTGTACTTCTATTTCTTTCCAGCCAATACCTCTAGTACCTGTACCTAGTGCCTTCATCACAGCCTCTTTTGCAGCAAACCGCGCAGATAGTTGAGGCGCGCGATTTCTGCAATAGGTGATTTCATCGAGGGTATAAATTCTTTCGAGAAACCTCTTGCCAAATCTTTGCAATGTAGCGCCTATGCGCCAGATCTCTATTATGTCAACGCCAATAATTAAGTTAGACATTTTCCCATTCATAGGCCAAAACTAAAAACATTTTACCTCTTGCGGTCATAGGCCACCAATGGCCTATCATATCCGCAGTTAGCGAGGTGGGCTATGACTGCTGAAATTATAAATGGGCAAGAAATTGCATCAGAAGTAAGGAACGAAGTTGCTAAAAAAGTACAGTTGCTTAAAAACAAAAATGAAATAACCCCGGGTTTGGCAGCTGTATTGGTTGGTGATGACCCTGCTTCTCAGGTATATGTGAGGAACAAAGGTCGAGCTTGTGATGAAGTTGGTATTTACAACGAAACTTTTAGGCTCGAACAAAGCGCGACTCAATTGGAATTAATTTCATTGATAGAAAAACTTAATGTTGACCCGAAGTTTGATGGAATATTAGTGCAGCTTCCGCTTCCCTCGCACATCAATGAAAAGGAAGTGATAATAAGGTTGGAGCCATCGAAGGATGTAGACGGGCTTCATCCTTATAACGTAGGGAAACTTCTTGAAGGATCACCATTATTTGTCCCTGCTACGCCATTTGGAGTACAAACAATGCTTTTGCGTAGTGGTTATGATCCGAGCGGCAAACATGTGGTAATTGTAGGTAGGAGCCAGATAGTAGGAAAACCACTTGCGGCTCTGCTAATGCAAAAAGAAGCAGGCGCGAACGCAACTGTTACTTTGTGCCATACGGGTACGCCCGATATTGCTGTATTTACAAGAACGGCGGATATTTTGGTAGCAGCAATTGGTAGGCCTAATTCGATAACTGAAGACATGGTTAGCGCGAATACCGTAGTTATAGATGTTGGTATCAATCGCATACCTGATGTTTCCACTAAATCTGGGATGAGGTTGGTGGGGGACGTTGATTTCGAAGCTGTGTCAAGAAAAGTCAAAGCAATATCACCAGTACCTCGAGGAGTGGGTCCTATGACCATTGCGATGTTATTAGCAAACACACTTAAAGCAGCTGAGCATCACAATAATAAATAATTGAGACTAAGTATTGATAATTAACTTTCGTTCAAGTAATATCTGTCTGTGGTTTCAACAATTGACCGAAAATCTGAATTAATTCACGCATTAGAGGATATTGGGTGTCGCGTTACTGGACCTCGAGTTGAGATTATCCAGGAAATTTCCACACTCGAAGGATCTTTTACTGCTGAAGATATTAATACCCGACTTCCAGCTCTAGGAAGAGCTACCATCTTTAGGACCATAAAGCTATTGCAAGATACTCAAAAGCTGTGTAAGACCGTGCTTTTTGACGGGACGGTTCGTTATTCATTGGATACTGGGTTCCACCACCACCATTTAATTTGCGTTAAATGTGGGGATATAAAAGAAATGAGAAGCATGGAGCTTGAACGAGTACTTAGGGTTGCCGCAAAAAAAATTCCAGATCAGGTTGTTGGGCACAGTTTAGAAATTTACAGAATCTGCAGTAACTGCAGTTAGAAAGGTTTTTTTGATTACTAATGATACTAAGTCTCAATAATATAAAATATATCTTGCTTTTCCTTATGATGTTTCAGGTCATATCTTGTTCAACTGACCAGACATCAGAAGAGCCAAAAGAAAATGCAAATTCAAACTTTGAAGTTGTTACAACAATCTACCCACTCGGATACCTAGCTCAAGAAATACTAGGAACTAATGGAAATGTAACAGTTTTAGCGAAACCAGGTGTAGATTTTCATGACTACGAAATAACACCAGGCGACCTTTTAACCGTATATGGCTCTGACTTGTTTATCCTGAACGGTCTTGGCTTAGATTCAGGAGTGGAGAATGTACTTAATTTAAGTGAATTTAAAAATCCTTCTGTATTGATGCACTCGATTTCTGAGGATGAAGTACTTTCTAAGACGGAGTACGCTATATTTTCCAAAGGCCATGACCATGGCCACCACGACGAACATGACGAACATGACAAACACGACGAGCACGACGAGCACGACGAACATGACGAGCATGACGAACATGACGAACATGACGAACACGACGAGCATTCAGAAAATACCCAAATTGACCCTCATGTATGGTTAGATCCTGTCCTTGCTCTAGTTCAGGCCCAGAATATTTATGAAGCACTTCGATTACTTCAGCCCCAAAATGCTGATGAGCTGTTAAAAAACTTCGAGGATCTATCATCTAGGTTGATCTCATTAGACTCTGAATACCAAAGCGGCTTAGAAAGTTGTGAAAAGGAGCATTTCTTGATTTCGCATAGCTTTGCTGGATATTTGGCCATGCGCTATGGCTTTACTGAAATCCCCATTTCTCGGCTTTCACATTCTGATAACCTAAGTGCCAAAGAAATTTCTGAGCTTCTTGATGAGGTAAATGCATTGGGCATTGAACATATTTTGATTGAGCCTTTACATAGTCCCGCAGTTATAAACGTTTTCGTCAATGATATTGGATTAGCACCAGTAACATTCCAGCCACTGGCATCGTTGACAGAAGAGGGAGTTTTAAACGGGGATGATTATGCATCTATATCTTTGAAAAACTTGGAAGTTTTAAAGGAAGCTTTGCGTTGTGAGGATTAATTAGTTTCATGGCTAATCTTTTAGGCCCCAATAACAAATTAAAGCACATTATCAATGCGCAAAACATTTCTTATTCCTATGGTAATGAAACTGTAGTAGAAAATGTAACGTTCAAAATCCTCCCCGGTGATTTTGTTGCTTTAGTGGGGCCCAATGGCAGTGGCAAGAGCACTCTCATAAAGCTGTTATTGGGGCTTATTAGACCTTCCCATGGAAACATTTCACTGTTCGATACTGATGTTGAAAAGTTTAATTCATGGGAAAAAATTGGATATGTTCCGCAGATTGCCAGCGGGCTTCACGCAAATTATCCAATGACTGCTGGGGAAGCAGTCTCACTCGGTGAATATAAGGGATTTGACCCGTTAAGGATTTTTAAAAAAACCAAAAATTCAAACGTTGAGAATGCACTTGATATTGCAGGAATCCCACATTTGTATAGCCGTAGAGTAGGGGATTTATCAACCGGCCAGCAACAACGAGTTTTGTTTGCAAAGGCAATAGTAAAAAAACCAGAAGTGCTAATACTGGATGAGGCTATTGCTGGTGTGGATTTACATGGAGAAGAACAGGTCTATTCGCTCCTTAGGGAATTGAACGAACAGGGAGTTTCCATTCTGATTGTATCTCACGATATAGGAGCAGTAATCCGGGAAGCAAAAACTGTTGCGTGTATAAACCGATCATTAGTATTTCATGGAGATTCTCATACTTTGACCAAAGATGAATTAGCCACGCTATACGGATACCCTGTAGAGGTCCTACTTCACGATGCGCTTCACGAGCACAGATAAAGATATGTCTATTTTAGAATATGATTTTATGCAGAGGGCGTTGGTTGGAGGAATATTGATGGGTGCGTTTGCACCTGTACTTGGAACATTTCTGGTTCTTCGAAGGATTTCGCTGATTTCAGATACTTTAGCTCATGTAGCTTTACTCGGATTGGCTATTGGGTTAGTTACGAATATTTGGCCAAACATTGTCACTTTTATTTCAGTCTGTGCAGCCGCAGTCACGATTGAATTTATGCGATCTAGAGGAAGAATGCCTAGTGACGTTGCTCTAGCAATAGTTTTATATTCAACGATGGCTGGATCAATAGTCCTGATTAGCTCTACCCAAGGTTTCAGGATTGACCTTTTCAGTTTCCTCTTTGGTTCTATTCTTGGCCTAAACAATAGTGATATATGGATATTACTACTCTTAGCTGCAACAGTTTTCATCTGCATTTTTATATTTTTCTCGGAGCTAGCACAAACTGCATTCGATGCTGACCTTGCTAAAGTGTCAGGTGTTCCTGTAGGTATGATTAATTTGGGATTAGCAGTGCTTACAGCTGCTACGATTACTTTCTCTATGCGGCTTATGGGTGTTTTGCTAGTGGGAACTCTTATAGTCGTTCCATTTATTGCTGGGCAAGCACTATTCGATAATTTGAAAGGTGCTATTTTTTCAGCCAGCATAATTGGAGCAAGTAGCTCAGTACTTGGGCTTGTTGGCTCCTTTTATTTTGATCTACCTGCAGGAGGAGCAATCGCTATAGTTGCTGTTTGCTTCCTAATACTTTCTGTAGTTTACAGAAGGGCTGTAAAATTGCTATCAAAACCAGCTAATCACTATTAATTAGCTCGCAAATCACTTCAATTTCAACAGCTGCGCCTCCAGGAAGTGAGGACATGCCTACAGCAGCTCTTGAGTGCCTACCTGCTTCTCCAAATACTTCCACAAATAAGTCGGACGCACCATTGATTACGTCAGGCTGGTCACCAAAATCAGAAGTACAATTAACCATCCCCAACATTCGAACTATTCGAGAAACATTGCTTAAGCTCCCAGCAGCATTGGCTATGGCAGATAGGGTATATATCGCAGCTGACCTTGCAGCATCGTAACCTTCTTCAACGCCCATATCTTGCCCAAGTTTGCCTCTCAAATTTGACCCATCTTTTGTTCTCGATATTTGGCCGGCAATAAATAGGAGATTCCCAGTTTTCGAATAGGGTAGGTAATTGGCAACTGGAGCGGCCATTTCAGGTAACTCTATTCCCAAACTTTTTAATCTCTCCTCCTGATCAGACATTATGCTCACCTCTTTTATTGGATAGGGTAAATCTATTTCTCATTAGAATGAATTCTTATACCTAATTCCGCTAACTGGGAAGGCATAACCTGCGAAGGTGTTTCAAAAAGTGGATCAATTCCAGTTTGAGTTTTAGGGAATGCTATTACATCTCGAATTGACTCCGCATTATCGGTTAATAAAGTAATAAGACGATCAATCCCAGGAGCTATTCCTCCGTGTGGAGGAGCACCATACTCAAGGGCACTTAAAAGTTGTCCGAAGCGCTCTTGCATTTGATCTTTCGAATATCCAAGGAAGCTCATTACTGCCTCCTGGTTTTCCCTCTTATGGATTCTGATACTGCCAGATGCCAATTCCATGCCATTTGCTATCAGATCATAATGCCTTGCTTTCATTTTCCCAGGGTCTGAGCTAAATAGTGCCCAATCCTCATCTTGTGGCGAGGTGAACATATGATGCGCAGGAGACCATGACTGTGTGTCTTCATCCCATTCAAACAATGGGAAATCAGTAATAAAAGCGAGTGCAATTTCTGACTCATCTATTAAACCGAGTCTTTTGCCCATCTCTTCTCGTAATTGGGAAAGTGCCGTATTGGTTGATGCTCTTTTCCCAGAAATAATAAAGATTAAATCACCTGGTTTCGAGCCAATACGCTTTGCAATTTGGATCACCTCATCAACTGTAATTGAATTTGCTATTGGTGATTTAATGTGTGATTTTTGCAAGCTTTCTAAAGTATCAGCATCTGGGTCAATTGCGATTGTGATAAGACCCGCAGCACCACGAGTTTGTACGAAAGCAATCAGCTCATCAATTTGCTTTCTAGAATAACCAAAGCTATTTGGAGCACTGAATGCTTTTGCGATGCCTTGATCCTCGATTGCAGTCTTTAAAACTTTTACATTTGACGCGAGAGCAATGTCAGAAATATCAAATAGCTTCATGCCAAAACGGAGATCAGGTTTATCTGTCCCGTAATCTGCCATTACTTCGTCGTATGTAAGCCGTGGGAAATTTGGATTAGTATGGCGGTTAGGTGCAATATCATTGACTATTGAGCTATAGAGAGTTTCTATGAGATCAAAAATATCTGTTTCATCTACAAAGCTCATTTCAATATCTAATTGCGTGTGTTCGAACTGCCTATCTCCCCTTAAATCCTCATCCCTAAAGCAACGTGCTATTTGAAAGTACTTTTCGAAACCTGAAACCATCAAGAGTTGCTTTAGCTGTTGAGGGGACTGAGGCAAGGCATAAAAAGTACCTGGTTGGAGTCTACTGGGAACTAAAAAGTCACGCGCGCCTTCTGGACTACTTTTGATTAATATAGGGGTCTCTATTTCTACAAACCCTTTTTCACCTAAGAAATCTCTGATGAATTGAACTACCTTATGTCTCAAAATGAGATTTTCTTGCATAGCCTGGGTTCTAAGGTCGAGAAATCTATATTCGAGCCTGAGCAGCTCATCCACTTGCCCTTGCGTCTTTTGACTTATATCAAAGGGTGCTGTTTTAGATTCATTTAAAACTTCAATTTCATTAGCAATTACTTCAATTAATCCTGTAGGAAGTTCAGAGTTTTCTGTACCAGCTGGCCTAAGGCTGACAGTGCCTTTTATTTTTACGACCCACTCTGATCGTAGTAGTTCTGCTATCTTATGTGTTTCAGGAGATTTTTGAGGATTAAAAACGACTTGAGCAACGCCAACACTATCGCGAAGGTCAATAAAAATCAGACCACCGTGATCACGACGTTTTTGGACCCACCCTGCTAGGGTGACAATCTGCCCGTTATGATCCTTCCGAATGGCCCCACAAGAGATGGATTTAAGCAAGAAAAGCTCCGTAAAGTATATTGTTGATTTCGAAAATTAAAGCTCACTGAAAGTATCGTTTGGTGGCAAATCAGCTAATTCACGGCGGTGAAGTGAGTTATGTAATTTTACAAGAGCGCCTGGCAATCCAGAAGAGTCTCCATCATCTATCTGTTCTACAACATTATCTAGGCCTTGTTGCAGAAATTCGACCATTTGCCGTGCACCCAAAACCATAATCCCCAGCCATGTGAACTTTAACACCAGACGGATTAATCCTATCAAGAGAAACTCCTAGACCGTACTGGCATTACCATATCGCAAGCAGCACATGTTTCCAACGAGTATAAATATACTGAGATATGCGTTTATACTAGGCCATATAGAAATTATCTATGGGTAGCCATTAGTATTTTAGGAAAAAATGGAATTCGGCCAAATCGAAGCATTTTCAGCAGTTGTAAGAAATAGCAGTTTTAGCAAAGCTGCTATAGAACTCGGAATTACACAACCCTCTTTATCCGCAAGGATAATAGCCCTAGAAAAAGAACTTGGAGACCCAATGTTTCATCGCTTAGGGCGTGGAGTTCGTTTAACCGATGAGGGGCGAACTTTACTTCCTTATATTGAAAGAGCCATGGACTCTTTACGAAACGCTCGTGAAGCACTTGAGGCTAATAAAAATGCGTCTTCGGGACAACTAGTTATTGGAGCCGCCCGAGCTGTTTCTGCTTATGTCCTGCCCGGAATCCTTCAAGCATTTAGAGAACGTCACCCTGGAGTCGATGTAGCAATAAAAACCGGCAGGTCATCACAATTACTTGATCTCGTTTTGTCTGAGGAAATACAAGTAGGGATTACCCGCGCATTTACACACCCTGAAATTTCAACAACTCATCTTTATAACGAACAGGTAGTTTTAGTGACAAATCCCAACCATCGCTTTGCCCGTGCTGGAGTAGCAAGTATTTATGAAGTGGGAAGGGACCGGTTGATTGTCTATGACAAAGAAAGCACTTATTTCCAACTGATAGACAGAGTTTGTAGAGAGGCTGGGATAGTTCCTAATATTTTAATGGACCTGGATTCTATCGAGGCTACAAAGCGCATGATTGAGAGAGGTTTGGGCATAAGCTTTTTGCCTCACAACGCTCTTCGTCGTGAATTAGCACTAGGCACCTTGTCTCAAGTTGAAATACTAGAGGGACACCAGGTCCAGCTACCTACTGCAGTAATGGTTAAAAGGGCAGCAAGGTATGGTCCCATTGTAACCGCATTCCTTGAATTGCTTCAGGATATTTACCCAAGAAATTAGTAGCATCTGGCAATTTTTCTTCAAAGACGCATTGAATTGCATTGTCAAGTCTTTTTTGTAAGCCCAAGGCATGATATAGGTAGATAGTTAATTTTTGGCGCGATTCATTGGCGCGGTGGATTGGGCAACATAAAGTGAAAGTAAGTTCCGAGCAAAGGCCGTCTCGCGAGGCTTTACTTAGTGTCGAGTTAGACTCGAGCGAAGTTGAGCCTTTTCTTGAACGCGCCTATAAACAATTAGTTCCAAAGCTTAATATAGCTGGTTTTAGAAAAGGAAAAGCACCACGTCGAATTGTGGAGCAAATGTACGGCCGCGAGTACTTAGCTAATGAAGCGCTTGATTTCCTTTTGCCTGAAGTAACATCCAAGGCACTAGAAATGGAATCACTAGAAATGGCTGCCTTCCCTTCTATATCCCTTGAGCGACTGGACCCTATTAAGTACACCGCTACAGTTCCTCTGAAGCCAATAGTTGACTTGGGTGACTACGCATCGCTTAGGGTACCTAAAGAACGTGTACGAGTTTCAAAAGGGCAAATAGAGGATGTCCTCAAACGAATTTCAAACGAGATAGCACCATGGGAACCAGTTGATGGTTTACCTGCCTACGAGGATTTGCTCAATTTGGACGTACATGGTTGGGTTTACAACGAAGAACACGGGCATGACCACGATATTATTAACGACAAAGCCACAGATTTAGTGCCCAGGGAGGGATCAAAAGTGCCTGTGCCTGGATTTTCTGCAGAATTAATTAAATTAAAAACAGGCGTGGAAACTAAATTTGATATTGAAGTACCCTCTGATTTTGAAAATTCTGAACTTGCAGGCCTTACAGCCCATTTTGTTGCAACACTACATTCAGTTAAGAGAAGAATCCCTGCAGAAATCGATGATGAGTTGGCAAAAGGCGTTGGTGAAGGTTTTGAAAATCTAGATTCCTTAAAGTTGCAAATTAAAAATGACCTTGAGGTGCAAGAATCTCTAAACGTTGATGCTCGGCATAAAGAAGAAGCTATCAACCAATTGTTAGCAAGTGCCACTATAGAAGTTTCTCCAATAATAATTGACCATGAATTGGACCATTATCTAGAAGAATTTCGTGACGCTATGCAGTCAGGAAGAATGACGATAGAGCATTACCAAAGGTATCTGACATGGGCAGGAAAGTCGCAAGAAGAAATCAGAAATGAGGCCAGGCCAGCTGCTGAAGAGAGAGTTAACCGAGGGTTGGTTTTAAGAGAATTCATTGAAAAAGAATCAATAGAAATTACAGACGATGAACTAGAAGGCGAAATAGAAAAAATGGCTTTAGAGGCCGGTAGTGAATCTAAACAAGTACGTGCAATGTTTAAAGAACTAGGTTCGAAAGATTCTCTGAGAAGGGTAATGGTAGAGCGTAAGGCTGTAGATCAGATTGCTGAATTAGCGCTAACTGAAGGATCCGCTGTTACTGCCAAACCAAAACGTGCTCGTGCAAAAACGACAAAACCCACAAACAAGGTCTCTAAAGCTACAAAACGTACCGGAAAATGAAAGAGGATTAACTATGCTAGACCCATTAAATGTACCGTCAAATATTATTCCAACTGTAATTGAGTCTGGCTCCAGAGGTGAGCGGGCATTCGATATATTTTCTCTTTTACTCAGAGAGCGCATCATTTTCCTTGGAAGTCCAATATCTGATCCGATTGCAAATTTAATTGTTGCCCAGCTCTTGTACCTGGAGCGAGAAGACCCTGACAAAGATATTAGTCTCTATGTAAATAGCCCTGGGGGAGTTATAACCTCTGGTTTAGCTATTTATGACACGATGCAACTGATAAAGCCAGACGTTTCAACAATTGCAGTAGGTATGACAGCCAGTATGGGTACTGTCTTATTATGTGGTGGTGCGGCTGGCAAGCGATATGCTTTGCCAAATGCCACAGTTCATATGCATCAAGCAATGGGTGGTGCTCAAGGACAGGCTAGTGATATAGAAATTACTGCTCGGGAGATTTTGAGAGTACAGGAAAAAATCAGAAGCATCATTACTACACATACTGGCCAGCCATATGAAAAGGTATCTCGAGATACAGACAGAGATTTTTACCTTCCTGCTGAACAGGCAAAGGAATATGGATTAGTGGATGAGGTGCTTGGTGCACCATTGGCTAGTTTTGAAAAACCTGGTGAAGATTCTAAAAGTTAGGTGGACTAATGGCTAATCTTAATGGGAATTCAAATAGCACAGAACATGTTTGCTCATTCTGTGGCAAATCTCAAGTTGCAGTAAAACGTTTAATAGCTGGACCAGGAAGAGTGTTTATATGTGACGAGTGTGTTCGTTTGTGTGAACAAATAATTTCAGAAGAAAGTAGTGGTACTGGCACTCCACCGCCTTCATTAGGGAAAAGCCTTTCTCCTCGAGAAATCAAAGCAAAGCTTGATGATTACGTTATTGGACAAGAAAGGGCAAAAAGAGTTCTGAGTGTAGCGGTATATAATCATTACAAGAGGGTTTGGTCAAATGCTACTTATGATGAAGTTGAAATCCAAAAGAGCAATATTCTCCTAGTTGGTCCGACAGGTTCAGGAAAAACTCTTTTAGCTCAAACTCTTGCCAAGGTTTTGGATGTGCCATTTGCAATTGCAGATGCAACTTCCCTAACTGAAGCAGGCTATGTCGGTGAAGACGTTGAGAACATTCTTTTACGATTAATTCAGGCCGCAGACTATGACGTTTCAAAAGCAGAGCACGGCATAATTTATATTGATGAAATCGATAAACTTTCAAGGAAATCAGCGAACCCTTCGATTACTAGAGATGTTTCTGGCGAAGGAGTCCAACAGGCTTTGCTTAAGTTAATTGAAGGTTATTCAGCAAATGTCCCACCTCAAGGAGGTAGGAAGCACCCACAACAGGAATTTTTGCAACTTAAGACAGATAACATATTGTTTATATGTGGCGGAGCATTTGACGGGTTGGAGAAAGTAGTATCTCGTAGAGTTGCTGCTGGCCAGTTTAGAATTGGTTTTAAGGTCGATGAATTAAATGACCAAAACAGCGATGAAGTCAGAGATCAAGTTGCTCCTGAAGACCTACTGGAATATGGGTTCATACCAGAATTCATAGGAAGACTGCCAGTTGCTGTCAATTTACATTCACTAACGAAAGAAGATTTGTTAAGAGTGATGGTAGAACCTAAGAATGCTGTTTCAAAACAATTCATGCATCTGTTTAGCTTAGATGGAGTCGAGTTAGTGTTTACCGAACGTGCACTTTCTGCTGCCGCAGATCATGCAATTGGTCGAAATACTGGCGCGCGTGGATTGCGAACTACTATTGAAGAGGCTCTCTTGGATGTTATGTATGACCTTCCTTCACTCAAGAGCGTAGAAAAATGCTTACTCGATGCTGATGATAACGGCCGAATGGCACCACCAGTTTTAATGACTGGCACTGGTAAAATTGTAGAGGAAGTTCAGCTTAGTAATAGAGTGCAGAATGCGAAAAGCGCATAACTTTATTAAATTCGAGGGATATCTTTAAGAATATTTAATATTTCTTGGTGGATCATTCCATTTGATGATATTGCACTTCCTCCATTAATAGTTTCCTCCCCATCGATATTGGTGAACTTTCCCCCAGCTTCTTTAATAATAGGCAGAAGAGCTGCACAATCCCAACTCTGCATCGTAAATGGATCCAACATCGCATCTATTCTGCCAGTAGCGACCAGGTAATGCCCATAACAATCACCCCAAGCTCTAGCAAGTTTTGCCTTATTGACCAAGGTTTGAATTGGAGGATAAAGAGCTATTGACTCAACATCTGTAGTGCTAATAGTCGATTTCTTCAACGAGCTTGTTGATGATACTTTGGCTACGTTTGCTTCTACAACTTTGCCGTGAGAAATAGTATTGCTCCACCAGGCTCCATACCCTGTAGCCGCATACACTAACTCAGAAAGTGCCGGCATATTTATGACTCCAGCTACAGGAGTTCCTGCATATTCCAAACCTATTAATGTCCCAAACAGAGGAACCTTATGGATAAAGCTTTTTGTTCCGTCTATTGGATCTATATGCCATGTGTAGCCAGAATTACCAGCCTTAATATCTAACTCTTCGCCCCTGATTGAATCATTTGGGCAAAGTGAAGCCAATCGATCACGAAGGTAAGTTTCCGCCGCAAGGTCTGCGTCTGTAACAGGCGTATGATCACTTTTGTAATTCACAGAATAGGAATTCGAGGATAAAAACTTCATTATCAACAACCCTGCCTGTGTTGCCAAATCAACAGATAGTTCTAGACGATTGATGTCTTCTTGATTTACGTTTGCCATCTTCCTCACACTGCTGCAACTTTCATGTCAACNCTAGAAGTNAAATCAATTGNNGGGATTTTCCCTAGCAANCTAAGATCTTGAAAGTTTGTAGANATATAGTTAATTGTTTCAGTCAGNATTATTGGTTCACGGAGCAAACCTTCTTCTCGTATTGATTGAAATAAAGGCATGTTTTGCCCAATATCTTTTTTGTTCATACGGTTTTTTGATTCAGCATCACTCCACAGATGATCGAACCTTTCACCAAATAAATTGAACTTACAAAAGGATATCGAAGGTCCTTTGTCTAGATCTGGTGTCACTAAGAACACGTTAATACCAGACTCTTTGACATTANTTNCTATNAANTCCCGTATNACTGATTNCCAAAGCCCTACAGGNCCNCCAGGNAACGCGCCATGCAAATTGATAAACCGAAATTCCTCAGTCATTTGATTGCTAAGTATTAATAAATAACCTGCGAGAATGCAAATATCTGGACTAAACCCCTCTAGGCGTAACCTGACCAGTCGGTCGAATTCATGGCGATTAGTTGCATTCAAGTTAGATTTTCCCTGCATAAACTTTTTATATGAAAAATTAATTAAAGGAATACCCAACGAATGGACAAATTGAATGAAATGGTCACTGCCTTCGCCCTCACCAAGTTCACGATGCATAAAGACAAATTCTATTTCTGCATTTAAATTACCCTGTTTAATTTCATGAATGGCATTTTCGAGCATGGATCTGGAGCCCAATCCTCTACCTGATGTAAACCACCCAAGTTTCAACTTCAATTCCATCCTCTTATGCGTCTTTGGAACTTGTTAAATGTAGAAGCAAAGTGAACAAAGAAACTTGCCGAATGCAGCTCATAAGNNGCTTCTTGAAGAGCATTCATTAANTTTTCNGGATTTANTTCAAACTCAGGCAGCANAGTGNATGTGCTTCCGAGTTCTTTCAAAGTATGGGAATCACTTACTGCTGTTGAAGGAATTCCNGTGGTNANAGAGAAATCTTCAGCTTCNTTGTTAAGACTTTTGGANCTTGTTCGTGCATTAAATCGCTCCACAATATCAACATANGATAANAGGCTCTCGACAGTTGAGCGTGAAAGAGAAGACCTNCCCATTCCTGTAAANGGNTGAGGTATCGAAACTAAGGCTCCTTGTGCCTTGATTCTTTTAGCAGTTTCAATTGGACTTAGNCCTGGTTCTATGTACTCCTNTAAAAATAGGCCTGTAATCTCTCCTTCAGTAGACTTGATTTCTTCACCTATAATNACNGGTATAGTGGATATTTCTTTTGCTGCAATTGCACCTTNTATTGAATTATGGTCCGTTATTGCTATTAATCCTAANNCTACCTNTTTAGCCCTCTTAACTAGTTCTTCCGGCTTGACCATACAGTCATANGAGAAGTAGGTATGCATATGAAAATCAGCACGAATTGAGTTTTTCATTCTTGNCCCAAGTATTAATTTTGAACTTCTTCTTCTGAATTATCCATCAAATCCTGAGAGTAATCACGATCAAGTTTAGTGATTCTGAGTTCAGCCATGTTCAAAATTTTAGTGCACCTTGTGGCTAATTTCATTCCTTCTTCATACAAATGCATAGCATCTTCCAATGATAGTTCAGTACTTTCTAGCGCTTCGACTGATTCTCGTAACTTCGTAAAAATTTCCTCAAAAGAGCTTTCTTTGTCCTGGTTTTCTTGGGTTACTTCTGTCATTTTTTACCACTTCCTCATCCTGTGTTGGTATTCTTGATTTATTTTTTAGTAAATCAACTTCTTTCATAGATCCTTTATTATTTGTGAATTCTGCGCTATTAACTATGGCACTAAAGTGTCCATCTGGAAGGGTTGCTTTAACATTAATGCCGGATCTTAAAGCTGAGACTGACTTGACCCGTACACCACTTTCTAATTCAATAACTGAGTAGCCTCTTTTCAGAACGGCGTCAGGGTTTAATGCAGTGAGCGCTGATATCTGTTGAGCAATTTGGATTTTATAATTAGATGAAATGGTGTTGACTGATTGCCTTGCACTAGATAAATGAATGTCCACAGATTGTCTCAAATTGTTTGTATTAGGCATTGAGTGAATCATAGAACTAATTAGGCTACTGATTGCAGTTTTACTACTAATTACTTTTTCAAATAAAATTCCCTGTGAGCGCGAAAGAGTAGTAGTAATTTCAAAATTGAGGGCTTCTTTTGAAGGAGATACTAATTCTGCAGCTGCTGTGGGAGTAGGAGCTCTAACATCAGCAACCCAATCAGCTATAGTTACATCCGTCTCGTGTCCCACTCCCGAAACTACTGGGATTTTACTCGCGTGTATTGCTCTAGCTACTAACTCACTGTTGAAAGCGTGTAAGTCTTCCAGTGAACCTCCACCTCGGGCAATAATAATGGCATCTAGCCCATCAACTTTATTTAACTGTTTGATCGCTTCGGATATTTCTGACTCAGCATTATCACCTTGCACTTGCACTCCACACAGTAATAGCTGGGCAACAGGGTAACGACGGTTTAGTGTCTCTGAAATGTCGTGATATACCGAACCAAATTCTGAAGTAACCAGGCCGATGAGTTTTGGCAATTCCGGTAAAGACCTTTTGCGTGTGACTTCAAACAATCCTTCGCTTGATAATTTTTCACGTAAGAGTTCAAACTCAGCAGCCAATAAGCCGATTCCAACAGGTTGAACGATGTCGGATGTTAATTGGATTTCGCCTCTTGCTGGGTAGATTGTTATGCGTCCATGTACATTTACTTGGCTACCATTGGATACAAATTCAGATCCTGTGTACCTTGAAAACAGGACACACCTGAAAGAGACGTTTCCATCTCTTAGGCTAAAATAAGTGTGGCCTGAAGCGGAAGTTGAAGCATTTGCAACTTCCCCAGTTATCCAGACATCTGAAAGTAATGGATCTGATTCCAGTAAACTACTAAGATGCGATATTAATTCACTAACGGAATATACTTTATTGATCATTGAAACGTAGACTGCCAAAAGTTTTGCCTTGGATCAAGTGGCTGATGTCCAATGAATAGGCGATCTGAAAAGCTAATTGGTGACTCGTGTGACATAGTTAGCATTGCGCGTATCAATTCTGACCATATCGCCAGGTGCGATAAAAATTGGTACGTTAACTACAAGGCCAGTTACTAACGTTGCAGGTTTACTTGCNCCACTTGCAGTGTCTCCTTTATGNGCAGGTGGCGTTTCAGAAACTTGAAGATCGACAGTTGTTGGTAAATCTAAGCTAACNGGATTTCCTTTGTAGAAAACTAAATTAACGATAGCTTGGTCAACCAAAAACTTTGAAGCTTCTCCTACAACGTCTTGATTTACTTCATATTGATCAAATGTATCTGAGTCCATAAAAGTGTAAATTGCATCANCCTCGAAAAGGAATGTGGTTTCTCGNGTCTCAACAGCAGCTCTAGTCAGCTCCATACCGTAACCTGAGAATTTNCTCTCGATTAATTGACCGGTTAGTATGTTCCTGAGNTTAATTGTATAAGTTGGAGCACGTTGTTGCATTTTCTGCTGGCTATACTCTTCGACTTTNTANGGGACTCCTTCTATCTCTACAGACAGNCCACGATGAAGATCACCAAATCCTATTACCATGTAAAACTCCCTTAAACTTCATGAACTATAGCTCAATTAATTCTCTTTTATGAGCAGTGGTTAAGACACGCGGGTGGCCGTTTTCCATTACAACTAAATCTTCGATTCTTATACCACCCCAACCGGTCAAGTAGATACCTGGCTCAATGCTGAAAACCATACCGTTTTCTATTAACTGATCACTAGAAAAAGGACCTACTCGCGGATATTCATGAACTGCCACACCGATTCCGTGACCTAAGCTATGTCCAAATGCATCACCATACCCTGCATTAATAATAATATTTCTAGCTAGTCCATCAATTTCCTTTCCTGTCATACCAGAAGTTGCTGTACTTTCAGCAACCTCCATAGCTGAAAGTACAGTGTCATATACTTCGATAAATTTTTCATTTGCTTTGCCCAGTACAAAGGTGCGAGTAATGTCTGAGCAGTATCCATCGTACAAAGCACCCATATCTATCGTGACTGCATCACCGTAATCTAACTTACGATCGGTGGGTTTATGGTGGGGCTTAGCACCATTAGTACCAGAGGCAACAATAGTATCGAATGAAAGTGCATCTGCACCATTTTCTCGCATTGTTTGCTCTAACATCCAAGCAATTTCTTTCTCACTCATTTTGGGGCGAATTTTTTCAGCAGTTGATTCCATAGCATGATCAGCTATTAAAATTGCTTTAGTTAGCAACTCGATTTCTTCAGGCTCTTTAACTGAACGAATCTCATCTGCCAATGAACTTGTAGGGACTAGCTCAATTCTCTCGGATACTCCTCGTGTTTCATTTAGAATTGAATTGAAATTGGATACTGGCAAGCTGAGATCTTCAAAACCAATTCTAAATTCCTTTTTGCCGTATAGAACCTCATTTAACCAATCAAATTGTTTTCCGAGCCTGATGATTTTAAAGTCAGGAGCTTGTAGCTCCGCTTGCTCTGTATAGCGGAAATCTGTAATTAAAATTGCCTCTGAATGAGTAATCCATAAAAACCCTGCAGAACCTCTGAAACCAGAAAAATAATGCCGATTTTCAGCTGAAGAAATCAAAAAAGAATCTAGTGATTTTTCAGCCATGTTAGCCCTTAGCTTGTTAATCCTATTCGATTTAGTCATTGGTTCCTCCTTTTTCAAAAAGATCAGCTAAATAATCAAGCGCAAGAAGATATCCTTGAGTTCCAAGGCCAACTATTTGGCCAGTGGCTACACCTGAAATGTATGAAATCCGCCTGAATTCTTCTCTTGCGTGGATATTTGAAATATGTACCTCAATAACCGGGATTTCAATCTGTGAAAGTGCATCTCTTAAGGCTACAGAAGTATGAGTAAACGCTGCTGGGTTAATAATAATTCCTTGAGAAGATGGCCCTTTTTCTTGCAATAAGTCAACTATCGATCCCTCGTGGTTAGATTGGAAAAATTCGAGAGTTAAGCCTCTAACATCTCCATACTGAGTCATTAAATCTTCGATTTCCCGGAGAGTGGTATTGCCGTAGATTTCTGGATCTCGCGTACCTAAATTATTTAAATTAGGCCCATTGATAACAAGAATGCTCATTTAAATCCTGCCGAAATTAAAATTATTTTTGACCACGGGCTAAAGGATGAGACTCCATATAAACCCTCCGTGACTCACTTTTGCTTACATGAGTGTACACCTGAGTTGCAACTGGGGAGGAATGACCCAACAGCTCTTGAACTATACGAAGATCTGCTCCACCGTCAAGTAAGTGTGTAGCAAACGAGTGCCTTAAAGTATGCGGATGAACATGTTTATTGATCCCTGCAGCCTTTGCACGATATCTAACGATAGAATGAATTGACCTTTGGGACAAGCGACCACCTCGTGAATTTAAAAACACTGAATTATTATCTTTTGTTTGTCCCTGGTATTTCTCTCTCACCTTTGATAAATAATGTTTATATGAATTTTGTGCAGCAGAGCCCATTGGGACAACTCTGACCTTTGACCCTTTACCTTTAACTCGAATACTTTTCTGCTCTAGGTTGATGTCTCCCATATTCAATGCAACAACTTCACTTACTCTTAGCCCTGAGCCATATAATATTTCTAAAATTGCTTTGTCTCGAATTGAAATAGATATGCTTCTCTTACTATTTGGTGATTTCGCATTAGGAAGAATCGAAATTTGCATTAATGAATTAGCCTCAGATATCGATAGGGTATCGGGCAAATGCCTAATATTTTTTGGAGAGAATCGTCTCATTAAACCAGAATGAGGAGCCCAGAGCGGCGCCTCTGGCATTTCCCCTTGTTCGATTAAAAAACGCACAAATGATCGAACAGCCACAAGGCATCGGGTGATACTTGATGCGGCTAGGGCATTGGAGGATCCTTTTTTATTGCTTGCGAGCCATGCTACAAAGTCTCGCATTAGTGATCTGTATTCAGAGTTAATATGCGATTGCTGAACTGTTTTACTTTGGGAGGGTTCAATATCCCTGTGTATGAAAACTTCCAATTGACTAGCATCATTTTTTATATCAATCTCTTGTAGAAACAAATAATTGATCAAAAAAGATGAGTCTGATAGATAGTTACGGATAGTGTGATCAGCTAAACCTCGATTTGCTCTCAGGTACCTTTCAAACTTTTTCAGTATAGGTATCACTTCGTACGCCCGAACCTTTTATTTGTGAGAATGATTTCCTTAACCCTGGGCCTCAGTTTTTTTGACTAATTCGCTGTTCCACCCACATTCTTTGTCATGGCACTGAGAAGCACCTCGGGCGCCTGAAACTGTTAGTCCGTTGCAAACAGGACAAGGCACTTTCAAAGGAAGCTTATTGATAATTGTTTTGCACTTAGGGTAATTGTTGCAGCCCCAAAAAGGCCCAAACCTTCCCCTTCTTTCAAGGAGCAAACCGTCACAGCCATCTTTCGGGCAATTTACAGCATTTTTAGTAACACATTCTCCGACACATTCCGGTTCGGTAGAACCTTCAACCATTATGCCTTCGCATATTGGACATGGTTCAGTGATTGGTCGTCTTGATAATGTAAATTTGCAACTTGGGTAGTTATTGCATCCCCAGAAAGTGGACCCGCGTCTGCTCTTTTTCTCAATTAGGCTACCACCACACCCTGGATTCCTGCAGACGACACCAGTATCGATGTTGATCGGACCATCATCTGACTCCACGTATGAATGTTCTGGATACTGGCTACAAGCTATAAAGTAACCAGTTCGCCCGAACCTCCGGACCATTGGGTGCCCCTCTGGGCAAAATCTATCAGTTTCTTCCGTTAAAGATATGCGTTGAATATTCTCTTTTGCATTTTCAAGAGACTCATTAAAAGGACCATAGAACCGATTCATAATCTCTAAATATTCACTATCACCATTTGCAATTTCGTCTAAGTCGCCCTCTAATTTTGCTGTGAAGTCATAGTCAACTAAGTTGCTTAAATAACTTGTTAGCTGCGTGCATATTGCCTCTCCCAGCGGAGTAGGAGTCAACCTTCTGTCTTTAATTTCAACCTGGTTGCGTTTGATTATTGTAGAAAGCGTACTTGCATAGGTACTAGGCCGACCAATCCCATTTTCCTCCAATGACTTGATTAGGCTGGCTTGAGTGAAGCGTGCTGGTGGTTTAGTAAAGCTCTGTTTTGGGTTGAAACCTTTACAATTCAGCTCTTGCTCTAAAGAAAGTTTGGGGAAAATTTCTTGAGTACTGGTTTCAAGCTCCTCACCACTTTCGACCTCAGCAGGATCTTCCTTATATAAAGTACTAAAACCTAAAAACCCAACTGAATAACCAGACTTGCGAAATAAATAAGAAGTTTGCGAATTCGAAGAAGCTAGCACTTCAACTGTAGTGGTAAAGCCTTCTTCGTCGGCCATTTGGCTAGCGACCATGCGATTCCAGATAAGTTGATACAATCTAGCTTGATCACTTTTAAGGTATTGCCGTATATCATCTGGTGCTCTGTTTACAGAAGTGGGTCTTATCGCTTCATGTGCTTCTTGCGCTGCAACTGCTTGGCTACGCTTATTGGTATGAATTCTTGGAGATTTCGGTAAATATTCATCACCCCATTGAGTTTTTATGAAATTCCTTACTTCATTAATGGCGCTCTGATCAACTTGTGGTGAGTCAGTACGCATATATGTAATTAGCCCTACCGCTCCATGGCGTCCCAAATCAATTCCTTCGTATAGCTGCTGCGCGATTCTCATCGTCTTATCTGGGTCAAACCTCAACTTGTTGGAAGCTTCTCTTTGCAGGCTAGTGGTTATGAAAGGGGCAGAAGGACCTTGTTTTGTAGGTTTTTTGTTTAAGGAATTGACTTTGTAACTAGCGTTCGTTAAATCAAGTGTAATTTTATTTACTTGCTCTTTTGTTGGAATCCCAGGCTTTGCTATAGCCTTACCACCGATTCTGGCTAGTGCAGCTGAAAACAACTTTGAGTCTTTTGTTGAAAATTGGGCGTTAATTACCCAATATTCCTTTGGAATAAAATCCTTAACTTCTTTCTCTCGCTCTACTACCATTCTTAGAGCAGGTGACTGGACTCTACCTGCCGAGCTACCTTTTTGAACGTACCTTCTCAACAAATTGCTGGTCGGATATCCAATTAGTCGATCTATATGTCGACGCGCAAACTGGGCATTGACCAATCTCATATCTATTTGCCTAGGATTCGCAAAGGCATCATTAACCGCACTTTCAGTTATCGAATGAAAAACAACCCTTTGTACAGGTCTTTTTATTTCAGCAGCTTCGAGAAGGTGCCATGCAATAGCTTCTCCTTCGCGATCCGGGTCTGTTGCAAGGAAAATTGCAGAAGCGCTTTTTGCGGCGGATTTAATAGCAGAGATTATAGGTTTTGCAGAAGGAGTAATCTGGTAGACAGCACTAAATTCATCATCAGGATTGACCGATATTCGCTTATCAGGTAGGTCTCTGACATGACCCATGGAAGCTATTACATTAAATTCATCACCCAGAAACCTGAATATAGTTTTGGCTTTAGTAGGTGACTCTACAATAACAAGCTTTTGGTTTTTACCTTTGGGGGTTTTTTCTAATGACTTAGTTTCCATATCTCCAAAATACGCGAATACCTATTAGGTTTGTCAACCCTTTAGTATTTTCTAATTGTCTTCCTCTAATTATTATGGCGGAGAGGGCGGGATTCGAACCCGCGAGAGACTTGCGCCCCTACACGCTTTCCAGGCGTGCCTGTTCGGCCACTCCAGCACCTCTCCGTCACTAAAGCTTAATTAATGAATATATAAATTGAAAGGATTGTATTTTTATACGAGCGGAGACTACATATATTCCACATGTAATTCAGCACAACTTTTAAATGTGCTGAATTATCCATGACCAAGAATCTTTCACTACATCGACAGCACGGTATTGATCCAGCCATTTCCCACCATGCAATGCATATTCTTGAAATTCTTTCAAAAGGGCAAAAGGAAAAAACATTATAAGAAGTGAGCGAAAACTACCGTAATTCATTGCTTTAAAGCGGATAACGCCAGCATAGAAAATAAACCAAAATTCAAATAAATTAGGAAACCAGATTAATGCATCACGATGGCCGGTAACTTCAAAAATCCCAACACCAATGATTCTGTAGAAGAGGAAAATTAGCGCAATAGTTTTGGGTGCTCCTTGCCATTTCAGAGCAACCCAAGCAAAAGAAATCATGTAACTCAAGTCGAGCCATTTGTCTAATGATTGGTAATTCCTAACACCACCTAAATCAAGTAGATTCATCAAAAATAAATCTGACAGATCTATGGCAATTGCAGTAATTGAACCTAAGAGGGCCCATCGGAGTACGAGCAGAGCTCCAAAAAGCCTGAAAGCGGAGATGATAATCTCTTCCAATGTCATGGTGACTAGTTAACCATAATTCAACACAGATCGCATTACTGGAGTTAAGCAAAAGCTTCATTTGCAGGAGTAAGGTTGAATGAGGAAATACCTNGAGCTCAAATCTNATGTATTTTACCTATTTGCTTTATTAGNTTTGTTGGCGGCNTGTTCTTCATCTCNACATTCANCACAAATTACTGAAACCAAAAAAGCTGNGGTTGCCNAAATTGAAAAACCCACACNNCAAGAGGCCGTNATGNCCCAAAATCTAANAGCTANCCCTACTATTANTCANAACCCTAAGCCGATATACACGNCCAGNCCTACGCAAACCCCTGTAGAAGATTCAGTTAGTTTAGAAAAACTCCAAGGAGGAATCCAAGAAATNTTTATAACCCAAGAANTGGNCGATAGAAANATTGAAAGGAAGGTTTTAATCCACGCTCCTGCAAATTTNGACACGTCGAAGCGTTACCCCATTGTTATTGCTCTTCATGGAAATGGAGGTGCCCCAGATAAATGGATTCGGAGCCTGGGAAAATTTGTAGAGAATAATGATTTTATTGGTGTCTACCCTCAGGGGTATTTGAAGTCATGGAATCTGGGTAAAGAAAGATCTAATGCGGATGATGTTGAATTTATAAGTTTGCTGATTGAAGAGCTATATCGATTTCACGGGCTTGACCATAGAAATCGCTTTGTCCTCGGCTCTTCCAATGGCGGAGGAATGGCGCAGAGCCTAGCTATAGAAACAAATTACTTTAATGCCATGGCGTCTATTGTTACACAACTGATAAAAGAGAAAGAACCGATAAAAGGGAATGCCCCTATATCTGTGCTCCAAATTCTTGGTATTCAAGACTCAACTATACCTTACTCAGGAGGTATATCTAGGGTGGGCCATGAATTTCTTGGGGGCGAAGAGAGTGCTTATATCTGGGGAGCGTACAACGAGTGTGACCTTATTCCAGAGGAAGTATTAACACTAGAAGGAAACAAGAAAATCACTTTCGCTAACTGTAAAAATAATAAAACAGTTATCCATTATGGAATCTCGGAAGCAAACCATGGAATTCCCTGGAACACTGAAGGTGGCTTATTTGAACTGATATGGGNCTTCTTTAAAAGCAACNTTCAGGAGTAAGCTTCAGCGTTCTTCGCTGGAGCGCATCGTGCGAATGGTATTTAGCAGGAAATAAGCCCAAATNGGCAATGAAACTAATGATATGGATAAGGCCATGCCTGGAGATTCTTCTCCTTGGTTCACTTCCAAAAGNACATAACGNAACGCTTCTGGAATAGCAGAAGCTAAAGATGTGATGGAAGCTACAGCAAAAATTGACAATCCGGCAATTAAATATACTTTTCGAAGGGAATCATGGCTTTCATCTGCAGTTTCTACCCATCGACGTCCGAAAAGATGCGCAACAAGTATCAAGAACCCGATAAGGGTTACGCTTACACCGTTAATCAGGTTTGATTTCTTCTCAAGGTCCAATTTTTCATCAAGGCTCAGAACACTCTCAGAATCTTGTTCTATTTGGTCATTATTTGCTATACGCTCAAGCTCGTAACTGTGATCTCGATAGACATTGCCGTAACTGAATTGAGGGTCAACTGCTTCACCNAAACCGACATTAATGAGAGTGGCAAGTCCGCCTAAAGAAATAATCACAACGCTGATCGTTAGTACAATGTAAAAATATACTCTCAGAACAATGCGATATGAAATAGAAACAGAACTAGANGATCTTAATTTTAGNAACAGGAAAACAGCACTTCCAATTACCANTAAGGGAATACTAATAGCTATAATTCCAAATAGAACNCCGAAAATATTATCCATAGCACAACTTATTCATTTGTTTCATATAGAGTAAGGTCATGATTGATTTTGAACAAGCATTATTAAATANCATTAGAGGTAAAAATGGTTGATCAAGCGCAAGGTCATGTCTATTTAGTAAGAGAAAAGAATTTGAAATCCTATGTGGCAAAAGTGCTTCAATCTGTAGGCTCTTCACCAGAAGATTCATTGTTCGTAGCAGAAGTTCTTGTTGAGGCTGATTTGCGTGGTGTTGAATCACACGGCGTTACTCGACTTCCTGGGTATATATCAATGATTGAGAATGACCTTTTNAACTTGTCTCCAAATATTAAAATTCTAAAAGACTCAGGTGCTACNGCTTCAATAGATGGTGATATGGGCTTTGGTATGCTCACGGCATTCAAAGGAATGAGCATCGCAATCGATAAGGCAAGAGACTTTGGAGTAGGTGCGGTAACTGCATCGAATATGGCACACACTGGAATGGTTGGATTTTTCACCATGCATGCGGCTCAAAAGGGATTTATAGGTATGGCCATGAATAATGGCCCAACGATCGTACCACCATTCGGAGGCCTTACACCTACATATGCAACTAATCCTTTTAGCGTTGCTTTTCCATCAACTGATGGAATGCCAATAGTCTTGGATATGGCAACATCTATGGTTGCAGCAGGAAAACTGAGGCTAGCTGCAAAAAAAGGTGAGACCATTCCTAGTGATTGGGGAATTGATAAAGACGGAAACGAAACTACTGATCCTGAGCAGGTTATTCATGGTGGATTTCTACAATGGGCAGGTGGATATAAAGGCTTTGGACTTGCAACCATGGTTGAGATCCTTGGAGGAGTGCTCTCGGGTGGTCTTTTTGGCCTTAAAATGCCAGCGCTTGTTAACTTTGGTCAAGATCCATTGATTGCAAATGGATTTTATTTGGCAATTGATATTGAGAGGTTTATGCCGCTTGAGATTTTTGGTCAGAAANTCTCAAGTTTGGTGCAGGACGTTAAATCTTCTAAAAAAATCAAAGNAGTAGAGCAAATTTACATGCCTGGTGAACCNGAATTTGAAAATAAAGCCAAAAGATTAGAATCAGGCATTCCTTTAAATGAAAATGTATTCAATGATCTCAAAGACTTAAGTCATAAATTCGAATTAAGCTTTGATCTCTAATTTTTAGTCAATGATGCTAGAAGTTTCAGATGTAAGTTGTTTATTGATAGCATAAATACTTAAAGCAAATAGCACGCATTACTGATTGTTTATTGGCCTAACGGTTCCGGCGGGGCGGTCTCTCTCGAGATTGATCCATTCCAGATTGAGCTCCATGTGTTGAAGTAGGAGTGCCTATGTAGCAGCCTATCGTATATGGATATTCGATCGTAGCATGGTAGTGGTATCCAATATCGCCATGATTGTGCCCATGGCAAATATCTAGGGCGTCATTGTTAACTTCTAGCCCTCCCANTCCTTTGTATCCATGAATNGGNAAACCATCNTTTATATACCCAACAACACCCGAGTGTCCGTCTTCGAAGAAAGTGTCATCGAGTCTTTCAGGAACAAAATGATAATGATAACTACTTTGAGCGGGGTGTCCCCCAAATATGTCTACAATTTCTCTAGCAACAGCATCTTCTCCTCTTGCGTCTACAGCGCTATAAATAACCACTCCGTTTTTAGCGATTCCTATTGCTCCAAGTGATACGCAGCTAGGTTTCACCTGTTCGATTGGGGAAAGAGGATATTCAAAGTTAATGATTTCTGCTTTAGGTATGCCAGGGTTCCGGTCTATTGCTGTTAATTCATGGTAATTCGTCATGGGCCAATCTCCAATTTTCCCGTCTAATGGCAAATTATTGGTCGTGATATTNCTTTTGTTTTCAGAAGTTGTCTCAGAATATTCTCCATTTCCAGGATTGAAACTTCCTTCTGGGAGCCAAGGTTTCTTAAAGAAATCCCAGGTATTAGATATAAGATCTATCCATGTGATTTTGCTTGCATTTGCTCCTGGAGCATCCGGGTTTTTACCGCTACATGAAAACAAATGGCCTTTTGCTNGGTTTGCAGTGCTTAGGAAGTTATCCCCCAGTCGTAATTTGCTGCAATCAGGCCCTGAACTGTCCGCGCATATAAGTGATGTAATGGGGTATGAAGAATTAGTGGTAGTGACGGGATTATTCTTTTCGTTGTTTNCAACTTCTAAAACTGGACAAGCCANTTTGGTGCAAGCTAATTTACCTTCCATGCACATGCACTGATTGCAATAGTTGGAGCCACTGTCCTTACCTGCCCATCCACTATNTACTNCCTCACCGCCAGNTAGACTACAAGTATTCTTTGTAGATACTTGATCAGGATCAGTCGCACTTTGGTTAATATCTAGAGGAGTTGGGGTAGAATATTCAATTTCTTGGCGTCCTTCCTTTTCAGGGTTTGCGCTCGTATCCGGGGAACTGGCAATTGTCTCAAGGCTTTGAGGGTTAACTACAGACTGCACTGATTTTCCTGAGCCGGTTGGCGCTTCATTAGAAGTAACGGGATACATCTTTGGATTATCAGGGCTGGAGCACCCTGATAAAAATATTAAAGAAATAACGAATAATAGTAAGTATTTAATCATTGTTACTTAATCACATTAAGATATAGAAGTTGATCAAGGTAGTTTAAATTATTATTTTGTGAAAATATTAAAACAACCACCTGAAAAGCTATTCAAAATTTAGGTTGAGAAACCCACCAGTCTGAAAAAGTGACCTGCTCTACATGTTTGCGAGTTTTAGCGCCGTGTTTCCCTTCGGGGTAGCCGATTGGTATAACAGTGGATATTGACCAACCCTTTGGGATACCAAGTGCATCCTTCAATTCTTGATCTTGAAAACGATTACTTATCGTAATCACTCCACCTAGCCCATAAAAACGAGCTGCTAAAAGTATGTTCTGTACCGCAGGAAATATTGAACTGCCCAAATTTAAAGAGGAGTTACTGTCAGTGCCTTCATTCAAGCATTCTGAACATACGACAAGGAGCACAGGAGCTTTTGAAAAATGACTAGCTAAGTAATTTACTGGACTCTGATTCTTTTCGCTTAAAAGTTTGTTTACTGATATGCCCTGATACTCAGCTGACCCCTTTAAGTAGGCTGNTCCTAAATAATTTTTCTGGACTGAGTCGCGAATTACTAGAAACCTCCATGGTTGTTTGTTTGCACCGCTGGGAGCCTGAGTTGCAGCTTCAAGAATTTTTCGGATTAATTGAGTGGAAACATCTTCGGCTTTAAAGAGNCGAATAGATCTAGTTGAATAAAGTACATCTAGAAACCCAATTTCTTCTACCATTTGCCTTCTCTGGTGGGGATATTCTAATCCNNAGGGTNTATCACTTGCACTGTTTCGCTGGTTGACTCAATTAANCCCCAATCATAAAGCATAGGATATAGACCAATGCTCGCCCATTGATTCATTTGATCAAAATAATGACTACTACCNGGGTGACCGGAGGAACCTAAAGGGATAACCCAATGACAATTTTGCCAATCACTTAAGTCATACACATAACGTGCCAGAGAAGTTGAATTTAAAATAAAAGANCCGTCGAAGTTATAAGTCCCAGCAAGCGGAGTATCGTCATCCCCACTGCATGATATAGCTGGAGGGTCAAGCATTCCTTCCATCTCAGGGAAAACCTGACTTAGAGGATGTGAGTGTTTTGTCTTATGTAGTAATCCCCACTGCCANTTTTGTGGGTCGTCACCCATTAAATTTTGCAACTTTAAAGTAGCNTCAGATAAGGCATCTTCCAATATAGAAGACCAAGTTTGACCCTCAGGCAAAAGAGTCATTTCATCATTTTCAATTGCATTTAGGACAAGAGATTTTAAATTACGCAAGTAAGAAGGAGCTCCACGGTTTGCACCTCCAATAGCTTCGTTTGTAAGTTCTTCACCTAATAAAGATAAAGAAAATTTATTTAACAAAACGGTAAGAATGGTGCTATACATAGCAGCTGCGGATTGATCACGGTTCATCGAATAATCCCATTCTCCTAAGATNCTCAATACTTGNAATGAGAGATTATTCGANGGTTTGAGTTTTAATAGATGNGGGACCAGCTTTTGAGCAGGAATTGAGATGGAATCGGCATGCATCAATGCCATATCTGCAGTAGTCGCAGCCCCGAGATCTCTTATACGCTTTAATAACCTNTTAGCACGATGATCTTGAGAAAAATCTANGGAAATATANTGAGGNTAGGGAGGGCCANTAATTCTATTGTTCGCAGTGACAATAAATCCGTTTGAAGGATTCCGTAGNCTGGGATTTTCTTCAAACGGGACACGCCCTGTCCATTCATGNTCCCCATTCCAACCCGGAACTGGCAACCAGGAATTTTCACGAGACCTTACAGGTAATTTGCCTCGCATTTGGTAACTTATGTTTCCATCAACATCGGCACTTAGCAAATTGTTACACGGGTCTACCCAGTGACGCATAGATTCTTCGAATTGATCAACGTTTCTAGCTAATAACATNTCCAAGATTGCTTCAGCCCANGNCTCATGTTCAGCAATNGCACTNTGTCGAAAACTAATNCCAANNCCTTGGCTTACAGAACCAATGATCACAGGGCCGTGGTGAGTCGAAGCAACTTCGATTTCTACCGAATCTTCGTCCCTAACTTCGATAATTTCACTCCTGATATCTAAATGATATTTCTCGTTTTTGAATTCATATTTTGGTGAATCACCTTGGATTAACTTTTCTATAAATAAATCTTGATAATCAGCTGAAGCATGAGTAATGCACCAGGCCACTTTTTNATTATGGCCAAAGTGCATAAAGCCAGGGACCCCGGCAAAAGAGAGCCCTATAACATCAAAATCTGGGCAGGCTATATGGTTTTGAACATAAGCATTNGGAGTGTCAGGAGCGCGGTGAGGGTCACCTGCCANTAAAGGCTTNCCTGTTGCTGTTTTGTGCCCCGCTAATNCCCAGCTATTGCTGCCTGCATTGCTACCTTCANCTGTCTCTAACGTTCTAGCCATTTCAAGCAACTCACCATTTGTATCTAGAACTTCACTCCCATAGTTACTTTCCCCAGTAAACACTTCACCTGAAGGAATGATTACTAGGTCTCCAGGATCGCCTACCTCATAAAGCATTTTCGTGAACTTAGGTCCAACTTGAGATAGAACCTTTGCTCTCCATAATTTAAAGTCATAATTGCCCATGAACACATGTCTAATTTTTGCAACTGCNAGACAGTCAATTGGATCCCATGGAGCAGGGTTCATTTCTAATAGCCGGAATTCGATTGGTAGTACGTCACACGAATTTATGAATGCATTCACTCCTTCTGAATAGGCTTTGAGCATTGATTGAGTTTGTGAGTTTGCAGCTTCATAATCCCTTTGTGCGCTTGCTTTGATCCCCATTCTCCGGACGGTGATATCCAGATCAAGACCTGATTTCCCAATGAGTTTTGCAGTACGACCTTCTGCACGGTGCCTGTCAAAATCCATTTGCCATAATCTGTCTTGTGCTATTGCGAACCCCTGGCCAAAAAATGCATCATGAGTTGTGGTAGCTTGGACGTGAGGAATTCCCAAATAATCACGAAATATTTTTATTGGACCTTCAATAGAAGGTAATAATATGTTTCCTTTTAAATTGGGCACTGAATCTTTTAAATCAGATAATGTGAATGCTTTCATANTACTTTCCTAGATGCTAATTACACGNATTTCCTTATGCTGAAAATATAGACGGTTTTTGCGCTTTAAATACCATCAATTACGTACTCAGGCAGAATCGCGGTTACTATAAAATTGGGTGCATCAACCACTTGGGAAATCTTAAGATCTACTGCAACNCTACAGATAACATATGCCTGCTCCTTGGTNAGACCACGACTCACCAANAGTTCAATCATTTGTAGTAAGGCATTTTTGCAGGCTGTATTTAAATCTTCTCCTGCATTGGAACCATCTTCCCGGATAGGCATCCCCATTGTCGCAATAAAGCTTTTAGGCATGCCCCAGATTGGATCAGAGAAGTATGTGCTTCTGGAAAGNATTGGCCAGNGGATNTNAGAGCTAAATGAACCTTTTTTAAAGANCTTAAATTTAANGACTACGCTTGAATCCATTTCTATAGCTTGCAAGCAAACTTCCCCATCACCTTGAGCAAAATGTGCATCACCAGTTGAAAAAAGCGCGCCATCAACATTAACTGGGAGAATAAGCTTTGACCCTTTTGTCATTTGCTTCACATCCATGTTTCCACCATTTTCACGCGGTGGTACAGTTCTCAATCCATTACTAGCTATCGGTTCAATTGCTGGAATGGCACTAGTAGGATCAGGTAAAGCAACTAAACCGCCTTTTTCAGATAATTCCACCTCTCTTTTGTTCCATAGCAAAAGTTGCTGCAGTGAGGGCGCAACAGCTGCAACACCCATAAATGGAGCTCCGAAGACTACTACGCCAGGGAGCTGTTCTGAAGTAGCCCATCCATCTTTGAGGGTCCATATAGCTAGGAATGGCTCATGGTAATAATCTCGCAAATATCCCCGACCTGGTCGAATGCCAGTAAAAGCCCAATCTCCAGGAATCACATCTAGAAATTCAATTTCCAATAAATCTCCAGGTGCTGCACCTTTTATAAAGACTGGTCCAGTTAACGGATGGGCGCGTCGGGAATCTGTATTAACTAAGTCTGTAACTGAACTGTGCCTAGATAGCTGGTTATCGGCAGCGGATCTGGTCTCAATTAAAACTTCTTCGCCTTCATCTACTTCTATGACTGGACGGATGTTCGGGTGAAAACGATTATGTCCTTTATCAGGTTCTTCGATTAAAGATTTCGAGCGGTCAATCAGTATTTCTTTCATCAGAAAACCCTAGATGTTAACCTTGAAAAGATTCGAATTTATTTATTGATCGAAGCATTGANAGATACTCTTCTTTTAAAAACCTCGGCTTGAAGTTNTTCATAATTTCTTTTGCTTTNCCCCCNTTGTTTGATAACAAATCCACAATTGTGATCGCACTTATAGCTGCAGGGGTAGTGATTGCTGAATCCCAGTCATTGATTTCGAAATCGTCNCCGTGTATTTGCCCGGAAACCCCATGAGTATATGGCTGAATTGTAGGCATCATCCAAGATAAGTCACCCATATCTGTTGAGCCTGAATTATTCAAAGAGTTTGGAGGTACAACACCTACGTTTTCTGTACCTAAGTAATCAATGGCGTTTTCTTTGAATATTGATGACAGCTTAAAATCTGGTTCCAATGGAAGATAGCCAGGGATAGTCCTAATTTCTACTGTTGCGCCTAAGGCCATTGCGCCNGCTTTAAGGGAATTGTCGACCTTTCTATTCGCATCCAAGATCGCATCGATATTTCTACCTCTTATGTACATCTCAATCCTTACTTCTTCAGGTACAGCATTAACAACATCACCACCTTTAGTAATGATCGGATGAACCCNAATAGAGTCTGAATCCAGAAACGTTTCGCGATTTGCGTTGATTGCAGCTAAAGCAATATTTGCAGCATTAAGGGCGTTTATTCCTTGGTGGGGTGCGGCTCCAGCATGGGCACTCTTACCGATATACCTGACNTCCTTGGCTAAGTGACCGTTTGATCTCCCTCCCACCATAATTGGACGATCATTGATTGTATCTCCTGTGGCATGAGTCAACAGAGCGATATCTACATCATCAAACACTCCTAATTTCACCAACTCTTGTTTGCCTCCAAAAAACTCTATTGCNTTTGAGTCTTTTANAGCTTGTCTAAAACCAATCTCAATAAATTCTTCCGCAGGTACAGCGATCATAGACACATTCCCNGTCATCATTTTCCTAACCNCAGGTTCATTGAGAGCGCATGCAACTGCTAGCAGTGCGCCAATTTGAATATGATGNCCACANGCATGAACTGCAGAAGTTTCAGAGCGTGCATCAGGATGACTTGGTACAACAAGTGAATCTAGTTCACCTAACATGGCAATATTAGGCCCGTCGGAAAAATTTAAATTTGCTCTGACACCAGTAATACCAAGATTATCTGAAAATGGGATTTCATAATGCGTAAACCAATCTTTCACAAGCTTAGAGGTTTTGTATTCCTTGTAACCAGTTTCAGCGTTTTTGGCAATTTGCTTTGCTACTTCAATAGCNAAACAACTGTATTTCTTCACGGCTGAAGTAATTATTGATTTCATCTCTTGGTTTATCACTATAACCTCAAATTATTCCTTTGCTTCTTTAATTCCAGATGACGCCTCAAAACTAATAATGAGGTAACGATTGGTATTAAGAGTAAGAGTATTAATAGTAAGCTTAAAGTAATAGAAGGTGAAAATGGTGAAAAATGAACTACTTCACCAAAAACGGCTTCAAGTAATTCAGATTCTGCACCTTCGCCTTGATGAAGAGTAGGTATCACTTCTAATTTAGTCCTATTTTCACTGGTTGATATCTAACTGATANTTTTCGTTCACTNACACTNAAACTTGAAAACCCTGCGAANACNAGAAGAAGNGCNCCAGCAATAAANGCTGGTATGTAACTACCTANAAACGTGAATGAAATACCAGCCAGCAGCACGGCAATGGCTCCACCAAATTGATGAGCCATTGTGAGCAGACCAANAATTACTCCTACGTGCTTNAGGCCGTAAATTTCTGCTGCNAGGGCTGATGTTAATGGAACTGTTGCTAACCAAGAAATNCCAGCAACTGCTGCAAAAACCCATATTCCATAGGATGCTGGCATAAAGGCCAAGAAAACAAATGCAAGTCCACGGATTAAATAAATTGAACCAAGTAAATTCTTCCTTGGCATAAAATCAGATAACCAACCTGCGCAAAGCACACCAATTAAATTAAGTAAACTGAGAAGNCCAAAAGCCCACGCAGCTACACTTACGTTAATTCCTTCAGAAGTCGAATACGGAACAAAGTGAACTCCAACCATGGCAGTTGTAACACCGCATACAACATANCTACNACCGAGCAACCATAANGGAGATGACCGGAAGCACTCTGGCCAGCGTTCAACNGTTAGAGGNCCTTTCGNTTCGATTTGAGGAGAACTGNCAGCCTTGGTTTTTCCATGATCNCCATCTTGCTTNAGACCTAATTCTTGAGGGCTATTCCTTACAATGAATACCAAGCAGGGGAATGCTATGAGAAGCATCATTGCAGCAGTTGCTAAAATAGATAAACGCCAACCACCCAACACTAGCAAGTACGCCATGAAGGGTATTAGTAACATCGAGCCAATAGATCCGCCGGCAGTAACAATGCCCATTGCAGTNCCGCGTCGCTTTAAAAACCACTTTGCTANTAANACAGCAGCAGGNGTAAACATTATCCCGCTGACCACTGATGAAATAATGATCGAGTGGAAAAANGCNAATGCCCATATGTTGGATACAATTACAAGCAATACGCTTGCTAGACCAAGTACAAGCATGGAAATGCCCATGACTTGCCTACCGCCATAACGGTCAGTTAGTTTCCCAACAATAGGTTGGGCTAAACCATTTGTTACCCAGCCAACAGACGCGATCGCTGAAATTGTGAATACGCTAACNCCAAAATCTTGAGCCCAGGGATCTACAAATAAACCAAACGCCTGCCTAGAGCCAACTCCTAGGGCACATGAGAAAAACAGTATGGCAGCTACGTACCATCCATAGAAGTTAAATTTTTGTTTAAAGGCTTTAATGCTGCTCATAGTTTCTTCACAATTATTGTATCTAGAAAAGCCAAAATTAGGCTTTAGTTAACAACCTTAGAGTAATTTAGGTACGTTAATTTCCTCCAAAAACACTCTAAAGGACCGTAGCTAAAACGGCTAAGCCAGTAACGTGACCATATTAACTGGATAGTCCAGACAANAAANACNAACAGGNTAATTTCTTTTCTACTAAAATCATCCTTGGCATAAACTACCTGAAAAAATATCAACCCNAGAATGCTTTGTGTGATGTAATTTGTGAGNGCCATTTTNCCGCAAGCTTTAATATAAGAAGCGATTTTCTCATTTACTTTGTTGTTAATGATTGANAGTAATCCTACATAAGCAAGAGCTAATGGAATAATNCCTAATTTGTTTGGTATAAACCCCCAAAGTGCTATAGNCGGGCTGTAATCACTTACGATTAGCCANNCGATACTNGCAGTGGATAATGGCAAACCAATCAATAGTCCGTAGAGTGCNATTCTTTGATAGATTTTTGTACTTAGGTTTCCATGTAGTACGTTTAGCCTATACAAAATTATGCCTAAGAGCATCATGCTTGCAGCTCTAAAAAAANCATCTAGTAGNATAAATAACCCAATCACGTCGTAGTCTGTGCTAGCTGAAAACCAATATGCACCTAACCCAGAAGAGTCATTTGCAAAAAATTCTGTACCTCTTAGGCTTTCGATCAAATTGCCATTTGCGTCGAATACGTATTGCATGAAAAAGGAAGCAAGGATCGGTATTACCATAAACATTGCACATAAGGTTGTTAATATTGCTAAATTCCTTTTGCGTAGAACAATTATTATTGGAGCACATAGAGCATAAATAACCAATATGTCTCCATCAAATAAAAAGGTTGCATGAAACATCCCAAAGCATAAAAGTAAAAAATTCCTCCAAATGCTTAGAGCTTTTGGCATTTTGCTTTTACGTCTTTCAGCACCTTCTATAAAAATGACAATGCTTGCACCAAAAAGAATTGAAAAAAGAGCCATAAATTTTTGTGCAACGAAAATCTCAGTGAAAATTACTAATATCCAATCGATGGTGTCTTCAATACCTGCAGAAGAGTGATTCCAATAAGCGGAGTCTGGTAAGCCCATGAACACAGAATTCATCAAAAATATGCCCAAAACAGCAATGCCNCTGATGAAGTCTAAATTTGTGATTCTTTGAGATGCCATACGGNTCACGTCNACCATTTTAGGAGTATTTNNACAGNATTCAAAGTAGANTNATTAATTTNCANGNGTATATTTATACATAGTTATATCGAGATACTCACTGAATAGAAATTAAAATTAAGTTGTATTAACCACTGAAGCTTTCATAGAATTAACCGATGTCCAGCAGCATAGTTCGCGGAAAATATCTAGTTGTCAAACCNGGCCANATTATTAGCGATGGAGCATTGCTTCAACGAAATGGCGTGGTTGAAGCTGTTGGAAAATTTCAGGAAATAAACCTGCTAGGCTCAGTAGACGAGATTATTGGAGGATCAAATTACATTGTAATTCCTGGCCTTGTGAATGCTCATCACCATGGCCGTGGATCAGCGGCCTATCTTGACGGAATTCAAGACGACGCTCTTGAGCGGTGGTTGCTTAACTTATCGGGCAGTAGCTTAGGTTTGGACTCTCGTTTGGGAGCTCTGATTTCAGCATTGATGATGATTCAGTCAGGTACTACAACTACGCTTCATAATCATTTGGGCCCGGGCGTTTTAGAAGCTGTGGAAGGGTATGCTGCCTCTGGAATGCGCGTAGCATTTTCTTCCGCATACATCGAGAGATCCTTTTATACTTACGATGATGTTTCTTTTTATTCAAGTTTGCCCAGTGAACTTGCCTCACGAGCAAAACGATTGCTGCCACCTCAGTTGCCTAGCCACGATGATTACTTTGGACTTGTTGAAGAAATTAGATCTGCTGTTGATGTGATGGGAGATAAAGCCCGAGTCCTAATCAGCCCAGTTGGAGTCTATTGGGTAACTGACGATTTTTTGATTCGTGCAAGTGATGAAGCGCGAAAAAGTAACCTTGGAATTCACATGCATTTACTAGAAACTCCGTACCAAAGTTCGGCAGATCAAATAATGTTCAAGAATTCTGCAGTTCAACATCTGAATGATTTGGAAATACTGGGACCAAGTCTCTCATTTGCTCATGGCGTATGGCTTGATGAACAAGATATCGAATTACTTGCCCATCATGGTTGCTCCGTTTGCCATTGTCCGAGTTCAAACTTAAGGCTCCGTAATGGCAGAGCACCTATTGTTGATATGAATACAGCAAAGGTGCCTTTAGCAATTGGCACAGACGGACTTTCTATAAATGATGATGATGACTTATTTCAGGAGCTTGCCCTTTCTGCGAAGCTTCATGGTAAACCGTTCCTAAACACGAAAACGCTCCGAGATGATGATGTCTTTGCTATGGCTACTACTGGTGGGGCTCGGCTTACAGGGTTCGACAACATTGGCACGCTGGAAGTGGGTAAAAAAGCTGATGTCGTGACTGTGGATTGGCAACGCAAAGGATCAGGTTACTTGGAGTTTGCAATTGATCCATTGGCACTGTTAGTTAATGGAACTAGGGGTTCAGATGTTCACACAGTTATGATCGATGGAGATGTTGTTTATCGTGAAGGGAAATTTACACAACTTGACGAGAAATCACTTTTGCAAGAAGCCACTGACATGCTTAATTCCGCTCCACCTCGATCAAGGGAATCAATTGCGTTTGTTGAAGAACTATCGCCTTATCTAGAAAACTTTTATGCCAATTTATTAAAGTACAAAAAATAGATTATTTCTTTGCATAAGGGCAACCCGGGATCCGAGTTTGGTTGAATGAAACCATATCTGTTGCAGTTGATCGTATTAATGAGAAAGTACACTCTAGTGGGACTGTTCCTACTCGTATGTCTAGTGCTTTTTATACACTCTTGTAGTGGCGATTACTTGAAATCTAGTACAGGCGGCGTAGTTGATATCAAGGTGAACGGTGTGTACCCCCCTACGTCACTTGGGAGTAATAAAGTTATTGGAGACTTACAAAACAATGAATCTCAAAAGGTAACTTTTCAAACTTGCATTAGCTTAGGGACAAAGCTAATGACTTTAAAAATTTCTGATGCAGCTTTAATTGCACCTCAAGAAACAGAGCTCCCAGAAAATTCTGATTCCATTGATATTTACGAAATCGTTGAACACCCCATCAAAAAAGAAGAACTTTCTGGAATGCCAGTTTGTAGGGCAAAATTAAAAACTGCACGAGGGGATTACCCAATCACATTTTATCTATCATCACACGAGGAAACAGAGCACCTAGTCCTTGAATCGCAAGGTAAGCGTAAATGGATTTTCCAATGGAAACTTGAAACGCAATAGAATTATCTGTTCTTATCTATATGAACTACGCAGACCTTGTTGGTCCTTTCCAAACTATTTTTTGTATATCCTCGATGCTACCAACCCACGGTCCAAACCTCTCCTGCCACCACGTAGCACCTGCATCTTCTAATCGGGTTATTTTATCTATTGATTTTTCCAGACTCTCATTAATTGATGTTCCAGAGATGACTATATCAAAGTGGCTATGTTCCTTACGGTGGCTATTTACGTACTTCGCAATATCTTTAACATCTTCAACTCTCAAGTCATGCTTTAAGTCAGAAGAAATAGGGAAAACTCCATCGTAGCGTGCAGAACGGCGTATCGGTTTTTTATTCGGCCATGTTCCNGCGACCCATATTGGTATCCTTGGCANCTGANGNGGGGNTGGGTGAAATGTAGCNCCCTTAACAACATAAAATTCGCCGTTGTAATTAAAAGGCCTTCCGCTCCAGAGCCCTAATAAAACATCTAGTCCTTCGTCTAACTTGGCTGCACGAATATTTGTGTTTCCAGATTCACCAAATTGCTCATATTCATCCCAATCAGGAAAACCTAGTCCCACACCTAAATTGAGACGCCCGTTACTTAAATGGTCTAACGTNACTGCCTCACGTGCNAGCTTCCANGGCCTTCGNCGAGGAACTGGAGTAACCATAGGNCCTATACGAATATGATTCGTACGCATNGCTATNGCGGCAAGTGTGATCCATGGATCTATTATTGATAAGAGCTGCTTATCACTATGCTTGAAAGCTGCTAGGTGATCCCATATAAAAAAACCATCCCAGCCGGACTCTTCAGCTTCGTGTGCCAAATCTGCAAGAGCATTCGGGGNGAAGCCATCTCCAAAATTTGTGATGTTAATACCATGTTTCATGTTTGTGCCAGATTACCGTCCTGCTTTTGTATTTACCTATACGTGTTCAATACTAAAGCTATAATTGCGGTATTTAAAGTGACTGTTTATGTATTTTACTCACCCGTGAGCTTTGAGGCTTAGGTTGGTTTTTGCGCCTTCCTTTATTCTGTTTGTTGGTAAAAGGCTTAGCTTCCACACCTCTTTTCCCCCATCGTCGATCCTTAGTTCTATGCTCGTTGTTCTTTGTGTGAGTCTTGCCTTGACTCTTGGCCAGAGAGCTTGAAACCTTGGATGTTCTTTTTGTTTGGACGTTTGAATCTGCTTTGCTTAAGTGCATAACAGAATCACCCAATGACGGCCGTCTCTTTGGTGTAGCGAATTCAAAATCAGATTGATTTCTGCGTCTTCCCTTGTTCGCTTTATGAGCAAAAGGGTTAGTTTCTACAGTTCTCTTTCCCCATCGTCGATTTTTAGTTCGATGTTCGTTGTTTTTTGTGTGACTGTTGCTTTGACTCTTGACCACCGAGCGTGAAACCTTGGAGGATCTTCTTGTTTCGTGCTCTGAATCTGCTTTGCTTAAGTGCATAACAGAATCACCCGATGAAGGCAGGGACCTTAATGTATCAAAATCAGGATCAGTAGAGCCTGTTTTTAAACCTACTGAGCGTTGAATTTGGCTNACTGATTTGGNTTGTTCGGGTTGAACGAGTGTTAATACAGCCCCNCCTTCNCCAGCGCGTGCTGTTCTNCCTGACCTGTGNACATAAGCTTTGGAGTCTTCAGGAATGTCATAATGAATAACTGAAGCTATACCGTCTATATGAATNCCTCGAGCGGCTACGTCGCTAGCTACTAATGCAATGACCTTGTTGTTAGAAAAATCAGTTATAGCTCTGGTGCGTTGANTCTGGCTGCGTCCGCCATGGATAATTGCTACAGGAATTCCTTCTTTGTTTAAATACTTACCGAGCTTATCAGCGCCGTTGCGCGTTCTACAAAAAACAATAGAAGGCCAAGAAGCTGTTATTGCTTGCGCTGTTATTGCTTGCCGATCATGCCTAGCAACTTTCCAGAACAAATGACTTGCAGGTACCACATCAGAATTTGCATGTCCAATATCATATTTAATAGGACTGCGTTGATAGTCTGCTGTTAGTTTTGATACAGCAGAATCTAATGTTGCAGAAAAAAGCATAGTCTGACGATCATCCGGAATTTGGTCTAAAAGTCGACGGACTATGGGCATAAAACCCATATCGGACATTCGATCCGCTTCGTCAATGACAACTTTCTTAATTCCTGCTAGTGAAACAACCTTCTGATTGATCAGATCTTCGAGACGACCAGGGCAAGCCACTAAAATTTCAACACCCCTTTTGAGAGTTCTGATTTGGTTACCGTACGCAACTCCACCATACACAACGCCAACACGAACAGGGCCTGAGAATTTTCGAATGTCATTTGCTATTTGTTCTGCGAGTTCTCGTGTTGGTGCTAAAACTACTGCACGTGGGCGCTTAGGTTCAGCGCGACGTGCTTTTGCTACTAAGGGTATTCCAAACGCTAATGTTTTCCCTGATCCTGTTGGGGCTCGACCACAAATATCTTTTCCTGCGAGCGCATCGGTCAATGTTGCAGCTTGGATCTCAAATGGCTCGGTAATGCCAGATTTAGCTAGGGCACGGCAAATAAATTCTGGAACACCAAGTTGAAGAAAAGTTGAGGGCATAGAGTCTCCTGTTATTCATTGAANATGAATAACTCATATAAAAATATAGGGTGATTGTGTCTTTTGCACACAATGTCGGAGGAACCAATACCCGCCAAGAACCCACTCGCAGATGACCAACCGAGTGCATATAGTATATCACCTAGGGTTTAGGGCTAAATCAGCAATAATTTACAATATCAGTTACGAGATAATTGACTTTCGAGATATTCAGTAACGAAGTTCACGTAAGTTGATTTATCTACATCATATCCTTCTGCATGCTCGCAGCCGTCAATAAAAAGTGTTGATGTGCCTTCAGGTGCATTTTTAAGTATCCGCTGTGCGTGAGTAAAAGGTACCCTGGTAGAAGCTTTGCAATGTATTAATGCAAGAGGAAAAGGAAGTTTACTAACTTCCAACTCCGGTGAGACCTTAGAAATATCTGCATTTTTGAACCACTTAGCAGCAAAAATAACTCCTGGTTTTAGTATAGCTGCTCCCCATTCGGGTATTGGAGTTCTTGCAGACACTTCTTCCCTGATGAGTTCAGGAATACTNGCAAAACTACTATCTGCNATTACGCCNTGGATTGAAGGATCTNCATCANCAGTAAGGATAACTAAGGCTGCGCCAAAGCTTATTCCTANCATCATTATCGGTTTCCCCGGATCCATNTCCTTNGCCANATTTATTGCGCCCTGAACATCTTTATGCTCGTAGGCACCACCACCAATCGCGACTTTATCGGATTCTCCATGGCCCCTTAAATCGAATGTCAGTATTGAATATCCTTTACGGTGTAGGGTAGCAAGTAATTCGATACGCCCATCCCTTGCGCTGTCCAAACCATGAACCCAAATTACGGTGGCCTTAGAATCATCATGCGGCATCCACCATCCTCTAAGAACTATGTCGGGTTCAGTTAAAGGATGAAAAGCGATTGTTTCAAAATTAATTCCAAATTCTGAGGGTGTAGATGTCAAATCGCGAGGCTTTGCTATTAAGGACTGGTCTGCAACTNCCCAGGACAAGCCGAGGTAGATCGAAACAATTANAAATACGGATATGAAAGAAATACGGATTAAATGCATGGTATAAGAATTCTAGCAGGTATGAACTTATACATTTAGATGTTCCTTNTATAAGTGATTGACTCGTAGAACTTTTACGGATTTTTTTAAAAAGATAGAATGTAAAAAACATTAGCNGAAACCNGCCTAAGCAACCATCATATGCTCTATACAGAAAACGCCACTAAAAAGTTCGGAGGGTTTGATCTCTTTACGGGACTTTCATTCAATATTGCTCATGGNGAACGAGTAGGCCTAGTAGGGCCNAATGGTGCNGGTAAATCTACTTTGCTTAGAATATTGGCAGGTGAAGATTCACCAACAACTGGTGATGCTGGTTATCGCAATGGATCTTTGGGATACCTGAANCAGGAACCCAGCTTTGGCCTTCANAATACCTTAATNCAGGAGATGTGGACTGCCTTTCCAGAGGANNTATCCATTTCTCANCGNTTAGTTGAACTGGAGTCAAAACTTTCAGGTGTAGATGACCCTAAACAGTCAATGATAGAAGAGTCTTTGGANCTTTATGAACGCTTTAAGCTCCTAGATGGGGATAAGATNGAGGCTCGTATTGATCGGGTTCTTAATGGCCTTGGTTTCAAGAAAACGGACCGTTCTAAAACTTGTGAAAGTTTTAGCGGGGGTTGGCGCATGCGTATATCTCTGGCAAAAGTGCTGGTCCAGCGGCCTGACCATATGCTGTTAGATGAACCAACCAACCATATGGATAACAGAACTAAAGATTGGCTAGCGCANGAACTCCGCGAATATCAAGGNGCGCTTGTTATNACGACCCANGATGGTACTTTCTTAGANAAGGTGATCATGCGAGTACTAGAGTTAGTGGATCATGGCGTGGCATCGTACTCTGGTAATTACACGAAGTACATTCAAGAGAAAGAAAAAAGACGACAGCGACAAGAGCAAGCTGCAGTTCGACAGGAACGTCAACTGCAAGCTCAGAAGGTTTTTATAGATCGCTTTCGCGCCAAAGCAACGAAAGCTACACAGGTGAAGAGTCGTGAGAATGCACTGAGTAAGGTGCAAATCATTAGACGCCCCCGTGCTGAAGTTGGGGCTAAGTTCAGCATTAAAGCGAATGGTAGAGTTGAACAAAAAGTGTTGTCGATTGACGCAGTTTCCATGGCATATGGCGATGAATTTGCTTTGATGGATGCGACTCTTTTTGTTGAACGTGGTCAAAAAGTAGTATTAGTTGGGCCAAATGGCAGCGGCAAAAGTACACTTTTGCGTATTGCAATGAGGCAGATTGACCCAATGGAAGGCCACGTGCGCTGGGGGGAACGGGCTAAGCCTGGATACTATGAGCAACACCAAGACGAAGCATTAGATCCAGCCCTAACTGTCTTAGAAGAAGTGCAGTCGGCCGCCAAGGAGGCGACTGAGGAGAAAGTCCGTAAGGTCTTGGGAGAATTTTTATTCAAAGGCGACGATGTTTTTAAATCCGTGTCCGTTTTATCCGGGGGTGAGCGCAGCAGAGTAGCCTTGGCAAAATTCCTCATTCAGCCGATTAATGTCCTGTTGTTAGATGAACCGACAAACCATTTGGACAAAGCAACCCATGAAAGTCTGGTTAAAGCACTACATAACTATGATGGCACAATAATCTGCGCAACTCACGACGCCACTATACTCAACACGGTAGCGACACACGTTTACGAAATGCGCGAAGGTGCCTGCATTATTACCTATGCAAGAGAATCACAGTATTTGATTCCTAAGACAAAACCCAAAAAACGAAAAAATAACCCTTAGCTATTTTGAGAGAGCAAAACTTTTTTTGATAAACTGCGCTAGTAAAATTTGCGGATAAATAAAAAGTCCGATGCATGAGTTTGGCACTGCCCTGAGGTACAAATCAATGGAAAAACAGCCTAATATAATTATTTTTTCAACTGATGATATAGGTTATGGGGATCTGAGTTGCCAAGGCTCTGACTATATCAAAACACCCAATATCGATTCACTGGCAGCGACTGGAGTAAAGTTTAATAATTGGTATTCGAATAGCCCAGTATGTAGCCCTTCAAGAGCATCATTATTAACAGGAAAATATCCAGGAAACGCTGGAGTTAGATCTATACTTGGGGGGCATAGGACTGCTTCGGGACTTCCAAATACTACTAAAACTATCGCATCCATTCTTAAAGATGCAGGGTACGATACCTATATGGCTGGGAAATGGCACCTTGGTGTATTGGAAGAAAACCGCCCACACAATCATGGATTTGATAAATGGTTTGGACATTTAGCTGGTTGCATTGATTATTACTCCCATATTTTTTATTGGGGGATGAACTATCCAAACGAAAAAGGGAAAAATTCAAACCCTGTTCATGATCTCTGGGAAGACAATGTAGAAATATGGAGGAATGGAGAGTATTTCACTGAACTAATAACAGAAAAATCAATGGAATATCTGAACGCATCAATCAGAAAAGCAAATCCATTTTTTCTGTATGTTCCTTACAACGCGCCACATTACCCAATGCATGCACCTCAAAAGTACGTAGACAGATTCCCTGAGTTACCTTGGGATAAACAAATCATGGCTGCGATGATAAGTGCTGTGGATGATTCTATAGGAGAAATAATTACTTTCTTGAAACAAAATAATTTGTTCGACAATACAGTAATTATGTTCACAGGCGATAACGGGCCTTCAAGAGAATCAAGGAACTGGTTAGACGGGTCCCTAGATCTTTACTATGGTGGCTCAACTAGTAAATTAAAAGGACATAAGTTCAGCCTTTTTGATGGGGGAATTAAAGTCCCAAATATAATAAGTTTCCCTGATAAGATTGCTGGTGATTGGTCATCAAACCAAGCGTGTATGTCCATGGATTTCCTGCCAACAGTCCTAGACTTTTTAAATGTGGACACATCCTCCTACGAATTCAACGGAATTAGCATAAGGTCACACTTACAGAATAAAACGCCTCTTTTAAGCCGTAGTATTTATTGGGAACAAGATAGCTTTCAAAGTGATTGGGAGTCACATAGTTCCCAAAGAGACCAAAGCCATCAAACTGCTATCTTGAAAGATAACTGGAAACTCGTAGTAAACGGTAGATTAGTTGAATTTGATCAGCCTGTAGCTGATGTATTTTTAAGTAACCTAGCTGAAGATATTTCTGAATCTAATAATTTAAAGAATGAGTATTCTGAAATAGCAAAAGATTTAGAACTTGAAGCCCTAAATTGGAGAAGTGAAATTGAGAAGATTCCAATTGTTGGATGATTATGAGTTGTTGTACACCTGAAAATACAAATCCCGATTCACGACTTCATAAACAACTGGTTAAAGCAAATCACCTAACCTCAACAGATAATATGGTTTTGCTTTCTGAAGGTTCATTTACCATGGGAACTAATTCAAATATTGGCTTTCCTAATGATGGAGAAGGACCTGAGAAAAAAATTAATTTGAATCGATTCCGTATTGATATATACGCTGTGACAAATTCAGATTTTGAAAGATTCACCACCGACACAAACTATAAAACAGAAGCTGAGAAGTATGGTTGGTCCTTCGTATTTAGCAAGTCGTTATCAAGAGTAAATTTATCCAAAATAGAATACCAAGTTTCACCTATTCCTTGGTGGTGTGCTGTGAAAAATGCTTATTGGAGAAGGCCTGAAGGCCCTGGTTCGAACATAAAAAATAGAGGCGATCATCCAGTTGTCCATATCTCATGGAATGATGCAATGAATTATTGCACTTGGGCAAATAAACGATTACCGACAGAGGCTGAATGGGAATACGCAGCAAGGGGAGGATTAGAGAATTCTATATACCCTTGGGGTGATGAACTAACCCCTAAGAATGAGCACCAGTGCAATGTTTGGCAAGGAATATTCCCTGAAGCAAATTCCTTAGAAGACGGGTATTTTTCTACGGCTCCTGTGGATTCTTACAATTCCAATGGATATGGGCTGTACAACGTTATTGGGAATGTCTGGGAATGGACTAATGACTGGTTTAGTGCATCTTACCCTAAAATAAGAAGTGCCAATAATCCTTTAGGGCCACCAGAAGGTGAATCCAAAGTAATTAAAGGTGGATCATTCCTATGCCACGAATCTTATTGTAATCGATATAGGATTGCAGCTCGTTCAAGTAATACAACAAATAGTTCAACTAGTAATCTAGGATTTAGGTGCGTAACCTGATCCATTTTTTATACCGACATATTGGTCATGAGGAGAAGTGCACCAATAAATAATTCTACTTCGGTTTAGCTTTAAACTTTAGCCTCGTTGCATGGAGCAGGGGTTCAGTATAACCACTGGGCTGCACCCTCCCTTGAATAGCCAAATTGCAAGCGGCTTCAAAAGCAAATCCATCATAAGAAGGAGCCATAGGTTGATAAAGCGGATCGCTTGAATTTTGTTGATCAACCACAACAGCCATCCTCTTCATGGTTTCAACTATTTGGTCCTCTGAGCAAATGGAATGATGTAGCCAATTTGCTATGTGTTGACTGGAAATCCTACAAGTGGCTCTATCCTCCATAAGGCCTATGTTATTAATATCAGGCACTTTGGAACACCCGATCCCCTGATCAATCCACCGAACAACATAACCAAGAATCCCCTGAGCATTATTATCTAATTCTGTTTGAATTTCTTCCTTGCTAAGTGATTTTGAATTTTCCA
>PBEP01000004.1 GCA_002719775.1 Chloroflexota bacterium
TTTGATATTGAGTATGGATACGGTGGGCGACTGATAGATGATAGTAAATGGACAGTGCAAAAGCACATTGCCCCATCAGTATGGGGACATCGTCCGGTGCAAAGCGCTGGAGCACCTGCATCATAGGTAGATAAGAATAGGGAGTTTAATTATGGCGACAGTTACTTTGACCGAAGCGGCAACGAGCAAATTTGTACAGACTGGTGCTGTTTCTAACAATATTAAGGTTCACTATAACGAGGCTGGATCTGGACATCCTGTTATTTTTCTACATGGAAGTGGTCCAGGAGCAAGTTCTTGGAGTAACTTTGCTCGAAATGTTGGACCATTTTCAGAGAAATACCGTGCTATCTTGATGGACCAGCCCGGCTACAATAAAACTGATGTTCGGGTCATTAATGAAGGGGAAACTAGATCCCAAGTTAATGGTAATTCAGTAGTAGGCTTAATGGACGCTCTGGGTATAGAGAAAGCAAGTTTAGTTGGGAATTCAATGGGTGGAGCAACAGCATTAAATGTTGCAGTTGACTTCCCCGATCGTATTGAAAAGCTGGTCCTTATGGGCTCTGGCTCAGGCGGCGGCGCGAACATTTTCAACCAACAACCCACAGAAGGTAGCAAGGTTTTGAATGAGGTTTTTGATGACCCCTCTGTGGAAGGATTCAGGAAACTCATTAATATAATGTTGTATGATGGATCTACAGTTTCTGATGAAATTCTGGAACAGCGGTATCAATCTACTGTAGGCAACATGGCACATGTAGAGGCTCGCGCAAAGTCATCCAATGCTTCAAGGGACATAAGTTCATTGCTTGGGAATATCACTGCTCCAACTTTGATTATTCACGGATTCAATGACAGGGTTGTTCCTTTTGAAAACAGCCTACGTCTTCTAGCGGCTATCACTACATCTAAGCTTATTGCATTTCAGAAATGTGGCCATTGGGCGCAATTTGAACATGCTGGGGAATTTAATAGGTTGGTTCTTGATTTCCTAGATAATGACTAGTTCAAAGGGGAGGGAGCAATCCCTCCCCTTTATTACACAGGTGTATCACCCTTAAGTGTTATCCTGTGCATTACTCGCTTGTATCCATGATAATCATTGACTGGGTTGTGTAGCGAACACCTGTTGTCCCAGAATACCAATGAACCTACTTCCCATTTGATTCTGCAAGTAAATTCAGGTTTTATACAATGTCCGTAAAGAAATTCAAGGAGAGGCCTGCTTTCTTCTTCAGTCCAACCATCGAAGCGAACAGTATGACCTAAATTGACGTATATTGCCTTCTTTCCTGTCTCGGGGTGAGTCCTAATTACAGGATTGCATGAGCTAAACTCACCTGCGCCTTTCCTGCCGTTATCTTTAATCCGATCCTCTCGAGTTTTTGAGGCATCCGCTTTCAGTGAGCTATGAATCGCATTCATACTATTTAGAACTTCTTTGAGGCCTTCTGATAATGCTTCATATGCGGAATACAGATTAGCAAATATAGTATCCCCACCTGTTGGAGGAACTTCTTTTGCCAAAAGCATCGTACCAAGTGGAGGTTCATTTAGGTAAGCAGTGTCAGTATGCCATGTGCCTCCAAAATTAACCTTCTCATCCTCCAATTTAATAATGGGGTTGATATAAGGATAATTTGGTAAGCCCTGTATAAAAGGATATTCGCTGGGATCACCAAATTTTTCTGCAAAGTTCATGTACTGATCAGAAGTTATATCCTGATCGCGCAAAATAATAACGTTGTACTTTAAAAATGCACTTCTGATTTCTGAAATTACGTCTAGATCGGGGCTTTCAGATATATAAACCCCTTTTATTTCTGCCCCAATAGATCCTGCTAGTGGCTCTACGGTAATCCTATTGAAATCTTCGACCATTGAGTGTCCTCAGTAAATAAGATGCAACCAGGTAAAACTGATTAAGTGCACGATTCATACTAGAATATGTTGATCGCTAGTTAATTGTCGAGCCATTCACTCAAAACCTCTTCTGTATGCTCTCCTAATTCAGGGGAAGGTCCAGCTGGACCTGTTTCTGCATTAGAAAAATTAAAAGGAGAGTTAGCGACTTGCCATGTGCCGAGGTTTTTATGAGGTATCGTGCTAATCATGTTTCGAAATCTAATCTGTGGATCTTTTGAGACTTGGTCTATGTCTAAAACAGGAGCTGCAGGAGCGTTAGCTTTATCTAACCTTTCTATCCAGTATTCTGTAGTTTTTTTCGACAGGTTGGTGTCAAATTCATACTCGAGTTGTGCTCGATTTTCAACTCTTTTTGAATTGTTGATAAACCTTTCATCTACAGCGAGGTGGCTTAGTTCTACCGCATTACAGATTTTTTCCCACTGCACAGGATCATCGTTTAACAACGCAATCACAATATGGCCATTTTGGGTAGCGAAGCTTTGGAAAGGAGCCGCAGAAGGATGCCGGGATCCTAACCGTTGGGGAACTTCATGCGTGGCAAAGTAACGGCTAAATGCATTTTCCTTAGGGTAACCTGACAATCCAACATAGAGATGTCTATGTGCTGGCCTAATCCAGTTACATTGCGCTGATGGAGTGCTGATGTAATAGAAAGAGCAGTGAAAATACCAGCCAAGCTGTCTCCGAGCGAAACGCCAGGCCTTAAAGGCGGACCCTCTTTTTCACCCGTCACGCTCATTAATCCACCCATAGCCTGCACTACTGCGTCCAATGCTGGTTTGTTCGAATATGGCCCACTTTGTCCGAACCCAGTAATAGAGGCGTATATCAAGCGTTTGTTTAAAGCTTCTAATTGGTCAAACCCTAAACCGAGATCTTGCATTGTTCCAGGCGTGTAGTTCTCAACTAAAATATCTGCTTTGATAGCAAGAGCTTTTATGAGCTCAGCACCATCTCTCGTAAATATGTCTGCAGTTACACTTCTTTTCCCTCGATTCACGCTCATAAAGTATGCTGAATCACCTTTGATTTGAGGGCCAAGATTTCTAGCTAAATCTCCTTTTGGTGGCTTTTCTACCTTAACAACATCAGCTCCTAGGTCGGCTAGTAGCGCAGTACAAAATGGTCCTGACAATATTCTGCTTAAATCAAGAACTTTTATTCCAGCTAATGGACCTACCATATTGACTCCGTTTACTTAGTATCCGCGTTGAAGATACACTAATCCTAATAGTGAGTGCCAAATTTATACTACTGTTGTAAATTTACAAATTGATTGCATGGAGAGTAAATATGCCTGAATTAAGTCAAAATCACTACGTTGAAGTAAATGGATACCAGATTCGTTATATAGAAGAAGGTTCAGGTAAACCGATTATTTTTCAATCAGGGCTTGGGTTTGATGCTTCATGTGACCAATTTATTCCTACAATGAAACTTCTTGCTAGGAAATACCGTGTTATTTCATTTGACCGGTTTGGCTGGGGGCTTTCAGATAGACCTGAAAAGGGCTATACATTTGAAGCCTGGTCTTCTTTGACTACTGGCTTTATGGATCAACTTGGCATTCCGCAGGCTGTGCTCGTTGGGCACACACTTGGCGGCTGGGTAGCCGCATTAGTGGCACATCAAAACCCTGAGAGAGTATCTCACTTAATTTTAGCTAATACGGCAGGGCTAAATTCCATAGCTCCAACACCTGCTCAGGATTATAAAATCCCCGACAGAGAAGGACTAAAGAGAAGCCTTGAAAGAACTTTTGCAGATGCACTAGATATTACCGAATCAATGGTTGACGAACAGGTATCACGTGCAGCAAAACACAACACAGCTGCGGCAGCATATACTGAAATCTTGAGATATGTGAATGATCCTGAAATTCGAAAAGCTTTTTGGCTTCCAGATAGACTTCAAGACATCTCAATTCCTTCATTGGTAGTTTGGGGGGCTGATGATCATATAATCGGCCCTGAGCATGGCGAGCAAGCTGCAGAATTATTGCCCAATGGCCAATTAGTACTTGTGGCTAATGGTGAACATATCCCACCAGCAAGAAAGCCCACAGAATTTGCAGAAATTGTAGGAAAATTCCTCGAAGAAAATCAATAAATTAACTTTCTGAGTTATTAACTTGAATTGGTTTTTCATTCAACCTGTATTCAAGTGTTTCGCTTTTTTTGATTGCGTCGTCGACCAACCTATTGATGTCTAATTCACTTTCTGCAATTCGCGCCTCTCGATTGTTTACTTTTGTAGACGGCGATTTCGGTACAAAAAGCGTGCAACAATCTTCATCTGGCAAAATTGAAATTGGGAATGTGCCTATTGTTTGAGCTTGTTGGATGATTTCGGATTTATCCATTCCGATTAGAGGCCTTAATATAGTTTGAGATGCTACTTCGCCAACTGTTGACATATTTCTAAGCGTCTGAGAACCAACCTGACCTAAACTTTCTCCAGTGACCAGAGCACTCGCATTGTTCATCTTAGCTATCTTCTCTGCGATTCTAAGCATAAACCTTCTGTAGATCACGACCCTTAATGGTCCCGGTACACTTAATATAATTTCTTGTTGTAAAGCCGCAAAAGGAACTAAATGCAAAGAGGTTTTTAATTGAAAATCATTTAATCTGGAGGCTATGTCCATTGCTTTTTCTCTTGATCTACCTTCGACCAAGGGAAAACTATGAAAATGTATTAATGATGCTTCACAACCCCTCTTAATCATTCGCCATGCTGCAACTGGGGAATCAATCCCACCTGACATTAGCACTGCAACTTTTCCGCCCGTCCCAGTTGGTAACCCTCCCATTCCTTCCTCATCACCTGCCCAAACAAAAGCATTTTTGGAAAGTATGTCTACATGAATATTTAATTGAGGATTTTTCAGATCAACGGTTGCACCTGATATGTGTTCAACCAATGCACCCAAGCTGACATTCATTTCCCTTGATGACCATTCAAATCTCTTGTCAGCTCGGTGAGCAGTTATTCTGAAAGTTTCAAATTTTGAGTCTTTCACTAATGAATTAACTGCGCTTGCAATTTCATCGAAATCTGCAGCTACACTTCTTACAAAAGAAAACTTTACCGCCCCAGGTACTCTTGATATAGCTTTTCTGATCAAATCCCAATCAGCTTCTGCTTCAAGTTTCATTCTAATTAATAGGTGCTCAGTAATAACATCAGCAACTCCCATATTTTGAGTAGCTTGCTTTAAATTCCTTACCAAAGCATTAATGAATACAGGTCTATTCTTGCCTTTTAGAGCGACTTCATGCACTCGGACGATGACTTCAAATCTATTATTCATGGCCATATTCTACCTTTTAGAGATAAAATTTCTATTTATGTAGCCAGATATGATCTATATGCTCTAAATACTGAAAACCCAAACGGTAATAATCATGCGCGAATTAGACCCTGAAGAACTATTAGATATTTACGAGACAATGATATTGGTTCGTACTTTAGATGAGCGAGTTTGGACACTCAATAGACAAGGAAAAGCTGCCATTGTTGCCTCATCTCAAGGCCATGAAGCTGCCCAACTAGGAAGTGTTAAGGCACTTAGTGAATTTGCCGAATCTTACTTTTGTTTTACTTACTACAGAGATATGGGTGTTTGTGTCGCTCAAGGCTTGACGCCTAAGGATGTTCTTTTAGGTTTTTTAGCTAAAGAAGGAGAACCAATTTCTGACGCACGCCAATTCCCACTCCATGGTGCATCAAAAGAAAAAGGATTCATGAACCTTTCTAATGTAGTGGGAACGCATGTTCCCCATGCTGTAGGTTGGGCCTTAGCCTCTAAAATAAACAAATTGCCTACTGTGACTGCCGTTTATTTTGGAGATGGCGCTGCAAGTCAAGGTGAAATTCATGAAGCCATGAATTTTGCTGCAATACACAAGCTCCCAGTCATTTTCTTATGTGAAAATAATCGGTATGCGATTTCTGTGCCTATCGAGCAACAGATGGCTATTACAAATGTTGCTGATAGGGCTCAGGCTTATGGCATTCCAGGTTACACCGTTGATGGAACAGATATACAACAAGTTTTTGATGTAACTGCCCAGGCTACTGTTAGAGCTAGTGAAGGCGAAGGGCCAACTTTGATTGAATATCAAGTAGAGCGCTATTTGCCACATACAAGTGACGATGATGATTCAACTTATCGTACACCACTCGATATCGAAAAAAGCAAGCAGAGAGACCCCCTCAAAAAACTTAGAGATCTACTTTTATCAAAAGGTGTACTGAACGATAAGATCGAATCTGAGTTAATCAAAACTGCAAAACAAAAAATAAATAGTGCTACTGAATTTGCTGAAAAAGCACCTTATCCCAAGGCAGATGACGTACTTGAGCATGTTTATGACAACAATTCCATTTCCAAGGATCAACATGATGCCAATCATTAACGTTATAGAGGCAGTTAGAGATGCTATGAAAGAGGAAATGGCTCGAGATGCTTCAGTGTTTATTATGGGAGAAGATGTAGGTAAGCGGGGTGGTGTGTTTTTAGCAACACAAGGCTTTGTAGAAGAATTTGGTGAACAGCGGGTCATCGATATGCCTTTGGCTGAATCGGGGATTGCAGGTATTGCTGTAGGCGCAGCAATGGCTGGCTTGAGGCCGATTGCTGAAATACAGTTCGCAGATTTTATTTCGCCAACAATGAACCAAATTGTAGGTGAGGCAGCAAGGGCTCGGTATGGTACAAAAGGAGAAGTGCACGTGCCTATGGTTGTGAGAAGCCCCTATGGAGGTCAAGTTAGGGGAGGTCTTTTCCACTCTCAATCTGTAGAGGCTTACTTTGCTCACACTCCTGGTTTGAAGGTAGTAGCTCCATCGACACCTTTTGATGCAAAGGGATTGTTGAAATCTGCAATAAGGGACAATGACCCTGTGCTTTTCTTGGAACATAAACGTACTTACAGGTCAGTTAGAGGAGAAGTGCCTAATACTGACTATTCAATTCCTATAGGATCTGCTGATGTTAAGAGAGCAGGGCATGATGCAACAATCGTTAGTTATGGCCTCACAATTCATTATGCCTTGCAAGCAGCGGAGGTTCTTGAAAAAGAGGGGATTCAGATAGAGATAGTTGACCTACGTTCAATTCGCCCACTGGACACAGAGACGATTATAAATTCAGTATCCAAAACTAGCCGGTTGTTAGTGTTACATGAAGACAATCTAACTGGTGGTATTGGTGCAGAAATTAGTGCAATTGTTTCCGAGAAGGCATTTGACCTACTTGATGCTCCTATAATGAGATGTGCTGGTTTGGATATTCCAGCGATGCCTTTTGCCCCTACATTAGAGGCAGCATATATGCCTAGTTTAGAGAAAATCCTTGCAACTACTCGTAAATTGTTGGCATACTAATCACTGATTTAAATTTAAAATGTATCGAGAGTTAAAATGCCAGCAATAATACAATTACCTCATGTGGGAGAGTCTGTTACAGAAGGGGTAATAGGCAAATGGCTTGTTAAACCTGGGGATCGAGTTGAAAAATATGATCCTTTGGTTGAAGTAAGCACTGACAAAGTAAATATGGAAGTTCCTGCACCATTTTCAGGCGTAATTTTAAGGATACTCGTAGAAGAGGGCGATACGATTGAGATGGGCAAACCTATCGCAGAACTAGAAATTGATGGAGCCCAAGATAATCCAGTTGAAGATGAAGCAACTGAAAACGAAGAAGAAATCCATTTTGACAGAGAGGCCGAACGAAGAGCTAGGGTAGGTGAATTTTTAGAAGAAGTTCGTTCGGTAGGTCCTACTGGATCCGGTGAAGGAGGGCTTGGCAGACCTGATGTTGATTCCGTTTTTGCAGATGATCCTAATGATCCTTCTGTTCAGGGTGAAGCCGATTCCATCAACTCAGAGCGCCTTTCGCCTCTTGTAAAAAGAATGATTGAACAATACCAGCTTAACCCAGAAGAAATTCAGGGTTCTGGTCGAGACGGAAGATTGACAAAGTCTGATGTTTTAGCACATTTAGAATTTAAGGAAGGAAGGTCAAATTCCAGAACTGATACCAGTTCTGGTGGATTTGCAGAGATAAAAGGAGAAAATGGAGGCCAATCAGACAGAATTGAGCTTACGTCGATTCGACGTACAATTGCTGAGCATATGTCAAAAGCAGTTAGGGACATTCCTTCAGCTTGGACAATGATAGAAGTTGATTTATCAGAACTAGTATCTTGGAGAAATCAGCATAAACATGATTTTAAGGTGCAGCATTCAGTAAATTTGTCATACCCAGCCATTATTGGATGGTTTACTGCAAAGATTTTGTCGGGGAACCCTACTTTAAATAGCTCCTGGGCTGTAGATTCAATCAAGCAGTTTAGTTCTGTAAATTTAGGTATCGCTGTCTCCACAGAATCAGGACTTATAGTGCCCGTGATTCATAGGGCAGATGAAATGAATTTCACCGAGTTCGCAACGAAACTTGATAGCCTAGTTTCAGCTGCTAGAAATGGAACATTAGAACTGAATGATGTTCAAGGGGGTACTTTCACTTTCAATAATACGGGTGCTCTGGGTTCTATTATCTCTGTACCTATAGTAAATCATCCCCAAGCGGCGATCCTTACAACCGAAGCTATCGTAAAACGGCCAGTAGTAACTGAATCTGATGCTATAGCGATTAGATCAATAATTAATTTGTGTCTCAGTTTTGACCACAGAGTATGTGACGGACATGATGCTGGTATTTTCTTATCTTCACTGAAAAAAATGTTAGAGCATCATGATTTTTCGTCAATATTGAATTAATAAATTTATACTTGTAGGTGCTAATGGTGAAAGAGTTACAGTTGAGATATGGGACAAATCCCCATCAGATACCTGCCCATGCCATTTCAAAAAATGATAATTTGCCGTTTGAAGTAATTAATGGTGATGCTGGATACATCAATCTCCTTGATGCTTTAAATTCATGGCAATTGGTAAGTGAGCTAAAAAAATCTCTTAACCTTCCAGCAGCAGCTTCTTTTAAGCATGTCTCACCTGCTGGAGCCGCAGTCGGAGTACCGCTTTCTGATGATTTAAAAGCTGCATATTTTGTAGCTGATATAGATTTAAGTCCATTGGCAGTGGCATACGCTCGCGCAAGGGGAGCAGACAGAATTTCTTCTTTTGGGGACTGGGTTGCCCTTAGTGATGTAGTAGATGAACAAACTGCCCAATTGTTAAGGCGTGAAGTTTCAGACGGTGTTATCGCTCCAGGATTTTGTCCAGAAGCATTAGATATTCTTTCAAAAAAACAAGGAGGGCGGTACTGTCTTATCAAAATCGATGATTCATACAAACCTCCAGAAATAGAATCACGCGATGTTTTTGGTGTCATAATGCAACAAAAGAGAAATATGACTGTGGCTAACCCTGATGACTTGCGAAAAATAGCAAATGACCCTGGCAAAATTCCAGATGATGCAATAAGAGACATGGTAGTAGCTTTGACAGCCTTAAAATATACACAATCGAATTCAGTATGCTTTGCTGTTGATGGTCAAATCATAGGAATAGGTGCAGGACAACAATCTAGGATTCACTGCACGCGGTTAGCAGCAACAAAGGCTGATTTGTGGCGCCTTCGCCAGCATCCTGATGTACTTGGTTTGCCATTTCGTAAAAATTTAGGCCGTCCAGAGAGAGACAATGCTATTGATGGCTACCTTCGAGATGATTTGTCACATAGAGAATTAAGTATTTGGGCTGAATCTTTCGAAGTAACTCCAAACAGACTTTCTCTTGAGTCAAAGGCTGACTGGATAGGCGGGATGAAAAGAATTTCCATGGCTTCAGACGCGTTTATCCCGTTTCGAGATAATGTCGATCGTGCTGCTGCAAGCGGCGTAGAGTTTATTGCTCAACCGGGTGGATCCATAAGGGACGCAGATATTGTTGAAGCGTGTAATGATTATGGAATAACAATGATTCTTTCAGGGTTTCGCCTTTTTCATCATTAAGGCAAAATTTTGGTGTAAATCTGTTAGCTTACTGAGTTTATGGGTGCCAAATGAAATTTACTGGTCAGTCTTTTTGGCTAGGCAAAAACGTTGAGTACGCTAATGCCTGGAGACTTCAATCTAATGTAGTAAAAAGGGTGCTTAGTAAGGCTTTCCCAAATACCTTGCTTTTTTTAGAACATTCCGCAGTCTATACGGTTGGTAGGCGATTTTCAGAAAATCACTTATTGGGACCACTTGATGCTCCACTCCTTCATACAGATAGAGGTGGGCAAATTACATACCATGGGCCAGGACAATTGATTTGTTACCCAATCATTTCTCTATCAGAAGTCGGTTTAGGGCCGAAATCTTTCGTGAAAATGTTGGAACTTTCTATAATTAATACGCTGAAAGATCTTTCAGTTGATGCATGGACAGAGGAAGGATTGACCGGAGTATGGACTAGCAAAGGAAAAATTGCAGCTATTGGCGTGAAAATCTCTAAAGGAATTACTAGCCATGGTTTTGCTTTAAATATTGACCCTGATTTGAAAGCATACGACCCTATCATTCCATGTGGAATATTAGGGAGGGATATGACATCAATTTTTTCTATTACAGGTCAAATAACCAACACCAATCAAGTATGTGATTTGATTACAAAATCACTAAGCAAGTGGACTGGGATAGATTGGGGAGACAGATTGGACTCTTCAGTTGAGACAATACAAAAATGAAGTTATTTTTATGGACAAGTTAGGTTTGTTTAAATAGACTAATTAGGTATATTTAGGTTAAGTAACTTTTAAAATGCCAGACTTTTCTCTGATTTACAAATTGCAATTTACAGACCTTGAATTGAATACTCAAGGGAAACGCATAGACGATATTAGAAAAAAACTTGGCGACAGGGCGGCAATTATAGCCGTTCAGAAAGTGCTAGACCGCCTCTCAATAAAAATTAATGAAATCAACATTAGGCAAAAAAAAACCGAGGATGAAATTTCATCGTTAATTACTAGAATTTCTACCGCGGAGCAAAAGCTATACGGAGGTCAAGTTGCAAACCCTCGAGAGCTTCAGGATTTGCAAAATGATATTGCTCAGCTTGGAAGACAAAAAGATAACCATGAAGATGAGCTACTAGCAATTCTAGAAGAGTCAGAGCCTATTAAGGTTCAGCATGATGGAATTCAAGAAAAACTTAAATCTGCAGAATCGGCCTGGGATACTTTACAAAATCAACTTAATCAAGAACTGGCTTCTGTTTTGGAATCTACAGGTAAATTAAAAAACCAGAGAGACGAAATGGTATCAGTAATCCCAAATGATACGCTTGAATTATACGATCAAGTGAGATCAAGGCATCCGCAAGGAAAAGGAGTAGCAAGGGTTAAGAACAATATGTGCGAATCTTGCTTAGTCGTATTACCAGCACGTCAAGTACAAGCTTTGAGATCCGATTCTACTTCGACCCGATGCACAAGCTGCGGCTTAATTTTGCTACCAGAGTAATGATTTGAGGGCTTTAGGTTATATTTCATTTGGTAAAAGTGAACAGAGTTTCACGAAATTCTCTCAGAAATTCGCCTTATTTTGCGAAAAAGGAAATCATGCGAATTTGGGCTTTTTTGGGGATGATAAGGACATAAATAGCAGAACAGAGTTTGAAAGAATGATTTCTCATATTAACTCTACATCTGTGGGCTATTTAGTTGTGGTACCTGATGCGTCCCACTTAGGTGATTCTTTACAGGAACAAGTCAACCGAATCCTTGAGTTGGACGCACTCCATTGCCAAGTAATATGTGATGATGAGAATCTCCCGGATCCCCTGCAGTCAGCTATGAAAATTTTGAGCGGCTCAGGAACTGGCAGCAGAAGAGAACGGATAAGGGAAGGTATGAAAGCCAAGGCTGCTAGGGGTTTAGGGTTAGGCAAGCCACCCTACGGATTTATGGTTCAGTTTGATGGAAGTTTCAGACTAGTTGAACGAGAAGCTGAAATTATTCGATCAATTTTCAAGATGTATTTGGAAGAAAATATTGGTGTAAGGACTATTGCTCAACGATTAAATGACGCACGAAAAAGAACAAGAAGCGGTAATCGCTGGAGCATGGTCACTGTGCGGGATATTTTAAGAAACCATTCATACATTGGTACATATCAGAGATTCGGTTTACGAATTACTGGAAATTATCAACCTGTAGTTGATCCAGCTGATTTTAGGCAAGTACAAGACAAAATGGCGAGTAGAAGCCCTGGCCGTAGGCAATTTAAGAACGAATCATTTCTTTTATCAGGGCTTTTATATTGCGGTAATTGCGGTCAAAGGATGATGGGTGTGCTTAGGAAGCAAGCTTGGAATACTAAAAATGGAGACAGAAGAACATCGGAATATCGTTATTATCAGTGCCAATCTAGAATTAATAGAAATCAATGTGATTATAGGACTGTGAAAGCCCGGGTAATTGAAGAAGAAGTAGTCAATCAATTAAGGCAAAATAAATTAAATACAGATCAAGGATCAATTAATTTAACTGACCATGAAATTCAAGCCAGTGCTTCAAAAATAAAATCGATCGACCGTCGATATATTGATTATATCCGAATGGCTGCAAGTGGGGCTGTTCCCTTAGAAAGAATAAAACCCGCTCTGAAAGAGCTTGAGAGCACAAAAAGCCAACTCAAGGAAATGGCTGCAATTATTACAGAAAGTGGTTTCAAATTAGATGAGGTAATTGAAAGCTCGAAGGCGAAGATCCAGAAGGAAAACTGGGAAAACCTAGAACTTTCAGAGCGGATAAAAATTATCAACACTCTCATGCTTAAAGCTACAATAAGGCACGGGAATGTAGATGTTACTGCAAGAGGCTAGGTGATCTATAATAGCAAAGTCAAGGTGACCGGGTGGTCGCCCATTTGGGAGGAAAGTCCGGACTTCACTAGGAAGGGTGCTGGGTAACACCCAGGAGCTTAGCTACGGAAAGTGCCACAGAAACAATTCTGCCAGATAATTACTGGTGAGGGTGAAACGGTGCGGTAAGAGCGCACCAGGCCGTCGGTGACGCCGGTGCTGGCAAACCCCACCCGAAGCAAGGCCAAATAGGGAAACGATGCGGACCTAGACGCGTTTCCGGGTAGGCTGCACGACTTTGTCGGTAACGGCAAAGCTAGATAGATGACCACCACCCTTTAGGGGTACAGGATCCGGCTTACAGGTCGCCTTGACTTAATAAGTTTCATAGCTTAGAAATAGCATAGGAAATTGCGCTTTGGAGGAGGAGCATATGGTTACGGAAATTAGCCCAGAATCATCAAGTCGAGGACTAACCGAAGAAGGAATTGTTCATATACCTGGAATGGCCAGCCGTTGGGTTCGTTTAGGTAATGGTGCGCAAGCACATTACATGACTTCCGGAGATACTGGACCTGCGGTGATTTTGCTTCATGGGGGAATCAACGGTTCCTCAGGAACTGCTGGTTGGCGATTTATGGCCCCATTTTTAGGTGCAAATGGATTTAGGGTTTACTGCCCTGATATGCCAGGATTTGGCCATGCGGATACCCGCGAAGAGTATTGGCCTAAATTAGGCACACTGGATCATGTGCAATTCATAAAGGATTTCATGGATGCTTTGTGTATAGAAAAAGCCCATATTTCAGGTAACTCTATGGGTTGTAATAATTCAGTTCAGTTTACACAAGCGTACCCTGATCGTGTTATTAGTTTTGCTTTAATTGCAGGGGGAGTTGGAGATTTGACTGACCCTGCAAACCGCGTGGACCCAAAAGATGGAAAATTCACACCTAACCCTGCTTACATTCGACCTGATTGGGACGGAACTGAAGAAAGCATGCGTGTTTTGATGGAAGGGATCATTTACAAGCAAGGCGTCATTTGGCCTGAGCTTATTAAGATGCGTAACGATGCTGCAATACGTCAAAAGGAATCACATGCAGCTAACGTAGCAGCTCGTGACTTGGTTGCTAGTGATCCGAATTTGGCCCAAAAACTTTCAACAAAAAACCGCTTTAATAAGCTGACCATACCGGGGATATATCTTTACGGGAAACAGGACGTCTTGATCCCACTTGAAAATGGCTTTCAACAAGAAGATGTAGGATTTGACAACATTCAGTTCTTTTATCCTGATGAATGTGGCCATCAGGGCCAATCAGACCAACCTGAAATGTTCAATCAAGCAATTTTTGAATTTTTCAAATTTGGTAAAGTCAGCAAAGAAACTGCTGATTGGGCTGGAGTTTCAGATAGGGTTCCAGTCAAACCTGATTTAGTAGATTTACAAGGAAATGTTGTACCTAAAGACGCAATAGCGTTAAAAGGGGAGTATTAGTCCAATAGGATTAAATTGAGTTAGGCGAGGAAAAAACTTTCTCCTCGCCTAACTCGTAGCCTTGCAGTTTGTGGGGATATAGTATTCAGGAGCTTTGATGAGCACCAATAGGCAAATTCCAATGGCTTCTCCAGATATTTCAGCTGAAGAAATAAGCGCAGTAAAAAACGTGCTTCAAACTTCCCGATTAAGCCAAGGCCCTCAGGTCGAAAGCTTTGAACTATTAGTTGCAGATTATGTTGGCGCAAAACACGCAGTGGCCGTTTCTAGTGGTACTGCCGCATTACACTTAGCAGTTATCGCAGCCGGTGTTGAAGATGGAGATTTGGTAATAACCACACCTTTCTCCTTCGTAGCTTCATCTAATGTTCTTCTTTATGAACGCGCTGTTCCAGTCTTTGTTGATGTAGACCCCTTCACCTTTAATATAGATCCCAAGCAAGTACTTGAGGCAATTAAGGATTTATCTTCGAGCTCCAATATGAGGAACAAGTGGCTCCCCCCTAAGCTACGTAATCAAAAATTAGGGAAAGCGAAATCAATTTTAGCCGTTGATGTGTTCGGGCAACCAGCTGAAATGGATCAGTTAAAAACAACTGCTAGGGACTATGATTTAAGTCTAATTGAGGATTCAGCAGAGGCAATTGGATCTAGATATGAAGGGCGACCAGCAGGCAATTTAGGAGATGTTGGTATTTTTGCATTTTACCCCAATAAGCAGATAACAACAGGTGAAGGCGGAGTAGCGGTTACTGACAATGATGAATGGGCTTCCTTGTTTAGGTCACTTCGAAATCAAGGAAGGGATGTATTTGATGGATGGCTTGGTCACAGTAGGCTAGGGTATAACTACCGACTCAATGAACTTAGCGCAGCAATAGGCGTGAGCCAAATGAATCGGATTGAAAAAATATTGAGTAAGCGTAACCAAGTTGCAAATTTATATTCTCATTACTTGGCTGAAATAAATGGAGTTAACCCTCCTCAGATATCTAAAAAGACTACTAAAATGAGTTGGTTTGTTTACGTAGTTCGTTTGAACTCTGGTATCGATAGAGATGGGGTGGTATCTAAATTATTAGAAAGAGGCATTCCTTCTAGGCCATACTTTCCCTCCATTCACTTGTTGCCCTTTTATCGCGAGAAATTTGGGTTTGAGTCTGGAGATTTCCCAATCTCAGAAGAAATTTCTTCGCAAACGATTGCTTTACCTTTCTACACATCGATGAACGAACAAGAAATAGCTACTGTATGTGAAGCCTTAGATCAAATTTTGAATTATTAGCCTATTTTTCTAAACATCAACCTGTATTCTTTTTAGCTGATTCACCTTGGTAGTTGCCTTCGTATGGGGTCGTTGTTGCGCTAGCAAGTTCCATAAAAACTAACTGGAGGATGCGCGAGTTTTTGGAAAGCTTAAATCCATGTTTGTTGTAGACAACCATTAATGCTTGAGACTGCCCTGAATAACCAGCATCCCATACAGCATTGTGGATTGAAACACCACTCCTTAGAAGGCTAGAACGTGGCCTAGCTAAGGCCATGATTGAATTTGGTAATGAGACGGTTTCATTCAATCTAATTAGATAACACCCTGGGTTGAGATGAATGTAGCCTTCGGCGTCAAATGAGATTTCTTCAACATTTGGTAGGATTCTTTCTTGATTTGACATCCCTAAAATTCCAAGTGAGTCAAATTTGGCAATTGATTGCAAAGTTGCATCAAAACCATTTGGTTGGACTTGCGATTCCAGATCAATGTATTCACTAATTAACGGAGGCATATTGTTGATTAGTCCCCGAATTTGTTGATTTGATAGTACTCCCAGAGTGCACCTCTTAGTTAAATTCCCATTATCCTATGAGACAATACTTACCGAATCCAAGAGATAAAATTTCGGTTTTGCTCGATCCAGAACCATGTATTTCGCATCATTGCAGCTAGATATTTACGTTCATTTAAATTTCTTCATTTTGTTTTCGGAATTCGCAAAACAAAAGCAGTGCATGGATGGATAAAAATCGATGAATTCTCACTTGACTGTCCTTACAGAGGAATCCTAGCATCTGAACTGGCGCGGAAAATTAAATTTACGGAGGGAGTTGTCCATGATTGGTTACTGTATGAAATGCCGGGGTGAAGTTGAAATGGATCAAACAAAAACCGTGACCATGAAGAATGGGCGTCCCGCTACTGAAGGTAAATGCCCTGCATGCGGGACACGTATGTATCGACTCGGTAAAGAGCGATAGAAATATTTCTTTTCAAATAAGGGCCCTTATGGGCCCTTATTGATTTAGTGGATTTTCTCATGCCTGCAGTAACCATCCGAAATATTCGCACTATTTTGACGGAACCGGACAACACCCGTTTGGTAATCGTGAAAGTTGAAACATCCGAGCCTGATTTATATGGATTAGGGTGTGCAACTTTCACCCAAAGACCTACGGCAGTTTACGCAGCAATCAACGACTACCTTGCCCCCTTTTTAAAAAATAAGAACGTTTCAGATATTGAAGATATTTGGCAATCTTCGTATGTTTCTTCGTATTGGAGAAACGGGCCTGTTTTGAATAATGCGCTTTCCGGTATTGATCAAGCACTATGGGACATTAAAGGCAAAATGGCTAATATGCCAGTGTACGATCTTTTAGGGGGTAGATCAAGAGAAGCTGCTCCTGTATATGTACATGCCTCAGGTGAATCACTTCAAGAAGTGGGAGAAAATGTACAAAGGTACATAGATGAAGGGTTTCATCATATTAGAGTCCAAATGGCGACCAAAGGGTATTCAACGTATGGAACTGACCGTGCTCAGAATACGGTTACGGGATTATCTACTCAGAATGTTTTAGAAGGACCTATTGTCGCAACAACATGGACTGAAAGAATTCATAACTTACCTGTGGCACATGCTAGTGGCATATTTGAGCCGAAGCCATACCTTCGTTCTGCGTTAGGACTGTTTGATTATTTAAGGAGCAAGTTTGGGTACGGTTTGGAAATCCTCCATGACGTTCACGAAAGAATCCCTCCTATTCTTGGTGTATGGTTTGCTAAAGAATGCGAAAAGTATCAGCTATTTTTCCTTGAGGACTTGTTTAGCCCTGAAGACAATGGATATTTTAAAATGGTTCGAGCTCAAACCTCAACGCCATTAGCTATGGGAGAACTATGGAACAACCCGCATGAGATCATCCCTATGATTCAAGAACGTTTAATTGATTTCATAAGAATTCATATGTCACAAATTGGTGGAATTACACCCGCTAGAAAAATTGCAGCTATGGCAGAACTATATAATGTGCGAACAGCTTGGCATGGGCCTAACGACACATCACCAGTAGGCCATGCAGCAAATATGATGCTGAATTTGAATACACATAATTTTGGCATCCAGGAAGTTGCAATTCCGGGACGTAACACCGTCGAAATGTTCCCAGGAATACCAACTCTTGAAAAAGGAATGATGTGGGCAAATGGATTACCAGGATTAGGTATTGATATAGATGAGAAAATGGCAGAGAAATTCCCATTTAAACCGCGTGAATATGGCGGATCTTGGGATACTGTAAGAAGGGCAGACGGGACTGTGGTTAAACCATAGTCTCATTAAAATTGATTTGATTTAGAATCCTTATAATCAACACTACAGAGGTATTTTTTGGACATTTCTTTGCAAGGAATTGATATCGGTATTTTCAGTTTAAGGTTTTATTCTTTGATGATCCTGCTTGGACTTTTTGCCGGAATAGTAGTAGGACAAATTCAAGCGAAGCTTTACGAACAAGACCCCACTCATGTGGTTAACATAGCAATGCTAGGTACTGTACTAGGTATCATTGGAGCACGGCTCTACCACGTATTCGACCAGCAAGAATGGCCACGCTACCGGGAAAACCTTGGCGACATCTTTGCTATATGGAATGGTGGAATTGGGATTTTTGGGGCTTTTGTTGGTGCTGTTTTTGCTTTATGGCTATATACAAGATTAGAAACAAAACCCAAGAAATTCTCGACCATGCCATTTTCACTCCCTATGATTGTAAGGAGACACCCAGCTATGAGTGCGATCTTGTGGTTGGACATTGGTGCTCCTACGTTCTTGATTGGCCAAGCTATTGGTCGTTGGGGTAATTTTTTCAATCAAGAATTATTTGGGAGACCGACAGACCTACCTTGGGGAATCTTTATACCTCAAGCGAAAGTAGCGTACCAAGCTTCAGAATTTATTGGTTTTGAGCGATTTCACCCATTATTTTTCTACGAGTCAGCTTTAAATTTCTTGGGCGTTGTATTTATCCTCTACATTACTCGGAAAATCCCTCACAAAGTAAATACGGGAGATATCTTAAGCTTCTATTTAATTTGGTATCCAATTGTAAGATTCTCTTTGGAGTTTTTGAGAATAGGACCGTGGGAGGAGGCAGGTATACCCATGGCCCAAATTGTATCTGTTCTTATGTTTGCGTTGGGTCTGGGCTCTTTTCTATATAGAAGATTGAAACCCCCACAAATATTGACAGCTGCATCTGAGGAAACACCAACAAAATCACGTAGTTCAGCTAGAAGACTTCGAAGAAGGACCTAAGCAGATGCCGATTAGAACCAAAGTTCTGGTGACGGGGGGTCTGGGCTTTATTGGTTCCCATATAGTCGATAAATTATTGGAAAATAATTTCGAAGTGGCAGTTCTGGATTATGACACTAATAGAAATGTCCCTGAAAAAGTAAAAATTTTCAATGTTGATATAAGGGATTTCAAAGCCGTAAATAAAGCAATCAAAAGCTTTGAACCTTCCTTCGTTAATCATCATGCTGCTCAGATAAGCGTATCAGCATCGATTAGAGATCCCGAGCTTGATGCAGCACATAATATTTTAGGCTCACTGAACGTTATCAAAGCATGTGTGGATACAGAAGTTAAACACCTTATATTTGCATCCACTGGAGGAGCATTATACGGTGAAGTAAAAAAAATCCCTGCTGATGAAACTGCCCCTATTCTGCCTGTATCTCCTTATGGTTCTTCTAAAGCTGCAGTTGAAACTTATTTGGGCTTTTATCGCAGAGTTTATGGCTTTAAATCAACGTCACTGCGCTATTCCAATGTTTATGGACCTCGACAGTCACCCCAGGGTGAGGCTGGTGTCATAGCGATATTCATCGCACNAATNTTGAATGNCAAGGCTCCTGTGATTTTTGGTNNCGGCGAAGANACTCGCGATTANGTGTATGTCGATGATGTAGTANCAGCCAACATGTTGGCTATGAATCTTCAATTACAAGGNTCCTACAACATTGGTACAGGGATCGAGACATCAACGAATTCGTTAGCCAATTTAATTGCTAGAGAGACANACTTTTCAGAAGCTTTTAACTATGCTTCGCCTAGGGCAGGGGACGTGGCTAAAATTTCTTTGGATGCAGTGAACTTCAGTGAAATTTCTGGCTGGAAACCTATAGTGAAGCTGCAAGAAGGAATTAAACTTACGGTCGCTGATTTCAAGAATTCATTTGAGACTGTTCAATAAATCCCTAAAAAGAATCTGACCCTTTGTCATGTTTTTTGACCAACTATCAGGAGCGTTTTGGTCAGCGCTATCAGAGATAAATTTAAAGCATAAAAAGCTGACCTTGTTAATAAGGCAAACTTTTGCGATTGCATAAGACTCCATATCTACCAAATCTGTATACAGCTCAGGTATTTCAGTCACGAAATTATCGCCGCTGCCACAAGATAAACCGTGATTACCGTGTGAAATTGTTTCAACTTTATCGTATGGAGTCACTCCTATGGCAAAGCCAAGTGACGTGGCATCCATGTCCCTTTGTTTAAAAGTCGTGACTTCCACCAAGCCAGAAATAGTAGAATTTAAACTACCAGCAGAGCCGTAATTGATAATGTATTCAGGTTTGTATTTCTCAATGGATTCAATAGTTTTAATCGTTGCATTAATTTTGCCTACACCAGTATAAGTTACTTTGAAATCGGGAATAAGCGACTCTGGAAGCTCATTTTCTATGGCTACAAGAATTACGCTGTTTTCAGAGGAAATCACCTTACTCAACCTTGACTGAATTGAACTGGTTTAGCATATGTTTTGCTCCACTTATGACTTTAAGTGTAACACTAGTCACATTATTGCTGTACTTAGCTTTCATAGTAGATGGACTGCTTGGAATAATGTATCAAAACTTGGTGAAAATACAGAAAAAATTTCATCCAAATCTAGATCAGCAATGAACATTGAAATCCTATCTGCATCTTTGTTATCGGCAGTAAGAAGAATACATTTCGAATTGGGATGCTTTTTTTTAAACTGTATAGATTCCCAATCCGCTTGTTTCCACCTTTCTCGCATAGATACTTTTAGTGAGAAGAAAATAAGCATATTATTCTTCTCTACTAGAAAGTCAGGTTTCACGAACTTTATTCCATCAATAGATTCATCATGAGAGCGAATTAACAGACCTTCACGATCAAGTAGATATGCAAATATCGCCTCAAATATGATTCCATTGATAACATTATTTATAGGCTTATTATTCTCAATTAAATATTTTTGTTTAAAAACTTCATATTTTCCCCAAAAAAAAGAGAAGTATTGCATAGGAGATTCATAATCCATATTTTCAAGTTCATATGAATCTTTGAACACATCAATAAATGATTGTTTTTCAGAAATAGAATTTAAAATCTTAGTATTATTGCTCATACAATCAAATTAACAATTAGGTCATTAAAGTCAGAATAGATTTATAACAGTTTTCTTTGAGTATTCAAATAGAATGAAGATTTATCAGTCATATACTGAATCATTTGCTTTGCTACGGCATGAACAGCATTGATGGCAACACTATTTCCAAGTAACCTTAGTGCCTTAGTACGTGATGGTGGTAATATAAAACTTTCTGGAAATCCTTGCATTGTTTTACCGTGCTCTGGTTGAAGTTTTGTTACTACACCATCAACCAAATAAGAATCCCAATTCCTTCTGTCATCAATGCTTGAACCCATTCCACCCAGTCTCAGCGTGAAACCGATTTCTCTACTACATTGCCCTTTGAAAATATCTGACATTGTCTTTTTGAGTTTTATAGGCCTTGGGAATGAAAAAATTTCATCATCATCATTTAGGAAACCTATCATAAAAGTTCTCGGTCTTAATTGAGGAAGGTTGAAGTCACAGGCGTGAACTTTTTTTGAATAAAATGAATACCCCATATTCCTTAACCTTTGTTCAATTATTCTAAATGTTCGCCCATTATCATGATTCATAATATGCTGGACATTTTCTAAAAAAAACGCCTTGGGTTTTTTATCATTCATTATTCTCTCTATTTCGAAAAATAAATTACCTCTTTGTTCGTATTCTTCTTTGAAACCTCTTTTATACCCAATCTGACTAAAAGGTTGACAAGGGAATCCAGCACAAAGAATATCAAAGTCTGGAATTTTGCTTGATTCAGCATCGTGTATATCTTCATTGAAGAATCCATTCGAAAATAATGAGGGAGATATTTTTTTAAAATTTCTAATGTAATATTCGCGCGCTAAAGGATCAATTTCGGAAGCAAAAACACACTCTGCCTTTAATTCATGAAGCGCAAGGTGAAAACCACCAATGCCTGCAAAAAGATCAATAAATTTTATTTTGGTCATTTTGTTAATATATCAATTAGTATTATTTTGTAAAAATGTTTATTTGTTTTACAAAAATTTCTGGTTCTAAAATAATCCTCTTCAATTCATCATACTCAATAAATTGAGATTCTTTGTAAATCACTGTTTCCTTCTACTCCACCGTGACACTTTTAGCTAAATTCCTCGGTTGGTCAACGTCAAGGTTAAGATAGTCAGCAATATGGTATGCAAGAAGTTGTAATGGAATAGTTGCAATAATTGGCTCCAAAATTTCTGGGGCTTTTGGAACAAATAGAGCATTAGTCACCAGTGATTCAAGTTGATCATCACCTAAGGATATTACGGCGGTTAGCGACCCACCTCGGGCTAGGACTTCATTCATATTTCCAATATTTTTCATCCTGTATTCATTGTTAGTAGCAAGTGCGATTACAGGTGTTTCAGCGTCTACTAATGCTATAGGCCCATGCTTCATAGCTGCAGCGGTCATTCCCTCTGCTTGCAAATAGCTGATTTCTTTTAGTTTCATTGAACCTTCACTAGCTATTGGCACCATCAGCCCTCTACCAATGAACAAGAATCGCCGCATTTTCGAGTAAAGCTTTGCTAAGTTACTGAATGTACCAGCATTGAGTTGAGTTGATTCACCCATTAATCGAGGTAGATGAGTCAGCTGTTCTGTCAGCTCTGATAACTCTTCTTTAGATAAAGAATTCCTATCATTTGCTAAATGGAGTGCAATTAAAAGTAAACAGATTAATGAACCAGTGAAAGTTTTTGTAGAGGCAACTCCTACTTCATATCCCGAGTGCATCATTACTGTTCCTTCTGCTATTCGAGTTGCCTGACTACCTTCTACGTTAGCCACAGATATGATCTTTGCGTTGTACTTTTTCGCATGATTCATTGCTTCCAATGTATCTGCTGTTTCTCCAGATTGGCCAACCGCGATAACTAATGTGGATTTATCTATAACTGGATTGCGGTAGCGAAACTCTGATGAATCTTCAGCCACTGCAGGAATTCGAGCAAATTTCTCTAAATAAAGAGCTCCTAGTTGTGCAGCATGAAGGCTGGAACCCATACCAAGAAGAACCACGCGTTTAATTTCTTGAGCTTGTTTGCTGGTAAGAGGTACCTCAGGGACCAAGACACTATAAGGGCTAAATCGAAGCCGACCTCGAAGAGAACTCATTGATGATTCAGGCTGATCCATAATCTCTTTAAGCATGAAATGGTCAAAACCATCCTTCTCTGCAAATAGAGTATTTTTTTCGATAGTATGGGTCTCAAGGTTGACTTTATTACCATCCAAATCAGTGAAATTGACTCCATTGGAATTTACTAGTGCGACTTGGCCTGATGCTAGAAAATGAACAGTGTTCGTATGTTCTGCAAGTGCTGGCAAGTCGCTTGAAATGAACATTTCGTCTATGCCTATCCCTATGGTTAGTCCACCAGCATTCCCAACCCTGAATGCTATAATTTCACCAGGGTTTTTCGAATGAATAGCAGCAACGGTGTTAGAACCTTTAATAGCAGATGCTGTTTGCTGAATTGCTTTTTCTAATCCAAAACCTTTCTCAATAAAATGGCTAATGAGATGTGGAATAACTTCAGAGTCTGTCTCTGATAGAAAATTGTGACCTTCTTTGACAAGCATTTCTTTCAAATCAAAATAGTTTTCCACGATTCCATTGTGTACTGTAAAAAGGTCGGCTGAAGAGTTTCCATGTGGATGAGCATTTAAATCATTGGGTTCACCATGTGTGGCCCACCTTGTATGCCCAATTCCGCAATTACCTGTTAGGGGTTCAGTACCAATGAGTTTAATTAAATTGCTTAGCTTGCCACCTGATTTAAGGTGTTCGAGACCACCGTTTTCAGAAACAGTTGCCAGACCCGCACTGTCATACCCTCTATATTCAAGCCTTCCTAAGCCTTGAAGTAATAGATCAGAGGCTGATTTATTCCCTGTGTATCCAAATATGCCACACATGGTTAGAGCTTACATTCGAGCATCAGAATTCTCTACTCTTAAGAGGGGACATTTACCGACAGAACTTGGTTTGATAGTGCTTCTATTGTTTGCTCTGGTGTTCCAGCTATAAAAACCCTACTAACCCTTCTGGATTGTTCGACAAGTGCAATTAAATCACCGTTGGCTTGAGCATTATTAAGCACCCTGAAGGAATAGCCTGCTCCAGATATATCAACTTCGTTTGATGAATTAGAATCTGGCTCTACAAGTTGAATAAATAATCCTTTATTAGGCCCAGCTTTGTGAAGTTGCCCAGTTGAGTGTAAATATCTAGGGCCATAACCAGCAGAGGTAGCAAGTTTGAATTTTTTAGCGATAACTTCTCGTATTCTATTTATAGCCGTATCAATGCTAGATGTTTGAGATAAGTAAATCAGAAAAGATACATAATCACCAGGTTTTGCAAGCGAAAAAAGATCTACTACTGACAAAACTTCAGGCGCCTTTATAAGTTGCCCTTCTTTCATATAAAAATTTAATCCATTTTGAGCAAAATCTTTTGCTGCCTGGACATCGGGTTGATTAAAGACATGTACGTGTTTAAGTGCGCCAATCACCGCCGTTGCGAATTCCCATTTATATAATTCTGCGCCTATTTGGGCAGGGCCTTCCAATTCTATGCAGATTACTGGATTTCCAGAATCCATTAGTTTTTCAACTTGAAGGTCTTTCGATTTGTTATCGTCAGTTGCTAATTTGATGTACACAAATAAACGATCATTGCCGTAACTGTCGGGGTCTAATAAAGGTTCACCCGCAATTGGAATTACATCACCACCCTCCTTGCCAAGGCTTTCTGCTATCAGTTGTTCAGTCCAAACCCCCATAGTTGATAATGAAGGTGAAGTAATTATCACTAACTTATCTATGCCTTGAGCAGAAAACGCTGCAATTGTTGCGGCAAGTCTAGCTGGTTCATTCAGCTCTAAATCTTCCAGCTTGGACTTAACTATCATTGTTTCTACGTTAGTAATGATTGATTTAACATCTATGCCTTGTAATGCGCTAGGTACTAGTCCAAAGAAAGAAAGGCATGAAAAACGCCCACCTATGTTCTCGGGGTTCAAGAAAACCTTCCTGAAATTTTGAGCTTTAGCTAATTGAGCAAGTGGAGTCGAGGTATCTGTTATCGCAACGAAATGTTTGCCAGCATTTTCTGATCCAACGTGTTGTTCAATCAAATCTCTAAAATAAAGATAAAAGGAGTCTACTTCAATTGTAGAACCTGACTTGGATGAAACTATAAAAAGGGTTTTTTCAAGAACGATCGACTCAGAAACTGATTTAACCCAATCCGGATGAGTTGAATCCAGCATATAAAATTTTCGATGGTTTCTAGTCGCTTTGAAAATCTGGCTGAACAGCTCGGGTGCAAATGCACTACCACCCATCGCCAAAAGTACCACATAATCAAAATCAGACTGGTTTATTTCATGGGCAAATGAACATATTTCATTAATCCTAGGTGTCATCACTTTTGTGATTTCTAACCAACCTAGGCGATCAATGATTTCGCGTGGTGACTCATGCCATAATTTATGATCATGGGACCAGATCCTTGAAATGATATTTTCTTGTTCAATCTGTTTATAGGCTGGGTTCAAAATCTGTGAGTGTGAAAATAAAGACTGATAGCCCTTAATATTAAGTGAATGCCTTTTCCTATCGATAGTCGTAATTAACTCAGTGTAAGACTTTGCAAAACTCTCTAATCCAGCTGCTAATAGGTCACTGGTTACTGCTTCAATATCAACGCCGTGTTTCTTGATCTCAGAAATTTGTTTAAGAGGGTCAATCGAATCAGGAGAAATCACCTTTTCAACTTGCGCATGATCAAGTACTGCTTTCAAAAGACCTTCAGGCATCGTCATCACTGTGGATTCAGCAATCAGTTCTTCAAAATAAAAAGTATCTTTCAAGCCTGGGTCTTTAGTGGCTGTGCTAGCCCATAGTGGTTTTTGCACCATCGCGCCTTTTAACTTTAGCGCATTGAACTCGGGTGAGCTGAAATGTTGCGTAAATTTCTGGTATGCAATTTTCGCATTTGAGATCGCTGATTTATTTAAATTGCCCGCGGCTCCTTTTTTGGCTTTAAGAACTCCGTCAATTGCAGCATCTACACGTGCTAGGAAAAATGACGCAACCGAAAATACCTTTGAAGGATCCCCACCATTCGCAACCAAATCCTCAAGCCCGGACAAATAAGACCTGACTACTGCTTCGTAGGTATCGACGTTAAAAATCAGTGTAACGTTAGTGTTAATCCCTAAAGAAATAAGCTTGCGTAAAGCTTCAATGCCAGAAGATGTAGCCGGTACTTTGATCATTAGGTTAGGGCGATTTATCAAACTGAAAAGCCTCAAGGCTTCTTCAACTGAAGCAGCAGTATCATCAGCTAGATTTGGTGACAATTCATAAGATACGTACCCATCTGTGTAATTAGAGTCCGTATAAATTTCCATTAAAGCATCAGCTACTTTTTGCACATCAAAAATAGAAAGTTCTTCAAATATGTCTTTGTTTGACTTTCCACTAGCAACTAGTCGCGCAATATCAAGATCATAATCATGGGTTGCATTTAAAGCTTTTTCAAAGATGGTAGGATTGGTTGTTAATCCTGTGACCCCTCTACTAATTAAATCTTCTAATCTTCCGGACTTAATCAGATTCCTGCTAATATCATCACACCAAATAGACTGACCCAATGACTGAGCTTTCTGAAGTGGGGAATTCCTAGAAGCGCCAATAGCCATTCTATTTATGTTTTTCCTCTATAGCAGAAATTTTCGCTACTCTTCTAACATGCCTTGGTTCGCCAGTGAATTTAGCCTCAATAAATGTACTGATTATTTCTTTTGCTAATTCAATTCCAACTATACGAGCCCCAAGGCATAGAACGTTCATATCATCATGTTCTACACCCTGGTGAGCTGAATAATTATCGTGACACATTGCGGCTCTGATGCCAGGGATTTTATTTGCGGTAATACTTGCCCCGACTCCGCTCCCGCATAATAAGATTCCGCGATCCGCACGATCTTCTTTTATCGCTATAGCTGTTGCTTCAGCAAAGTCAGGGTAATCATCATAACGATCAAATTCATACGCTCCTGCATCAAGTACTTCGTGACCCCAATTTGAAATCCATGATGCGGCAACGCTCTTTAGTTCTAGTCCCGCGTGATCAGATCCAATTACTATGCGCATTCAAGTACCTCTTGCCAATAATATGAAAACTTCTGATGAAGGTCGAGAGTTTACCAAGACCCTGAATTATAAAAATAGCAAAGTATGGATTGGAGTGTAAACTTTATTCGTTGAACGAATCTAGAAGCAAGTATATAGCCTTCCCACAACCTAAATATAGAGTTACGCTCATTGGTATAAAGCATAGAAAAATAACAGAATGAGTAAAATTACTGAAACGCCACAGAATTCAATGAATTCATCTGTATTCAAAAGAAGATTCTTTTTGTTCCTTACACCAGGAATTGGTTTAAAAAGATGGATTTTTTTATCATTGCTAGGTGCCATTTGGGTTTCACTCGGCTTTGCTCTTGCTTTTACTTCAATCACAGAAATATCAATGGACTTTACCAGCGGAGTGGTTAATTTTGGACGGAAAATAACTTTGAGCGGGGTAGTCCCATTAGTTTGGCGTGGCGCTTTTTTTGCTCTGATTGGGATATTTGTGTTTTTACTTGGAGCTTGGCAAACATACCGGGCCCTCTTGTCTGGTGCAACTTATGCTAACTCGGGCGAAGGTCTAATCGAAAATCTTGCAACTCGTAGGATAAGAAGACGCGGACCTCGAATAGTTGCTATTGGAGGAGGCGTGGGACAGTCCACACTCTTACGTGGCCTAAAACAGTATTCTGAAAACCTGACAGCAATAGTTACAGTTGCAGACGATGGTGGTAGTTCAGGAAGATTGCGAGATGAATTAGGTATTTCCCCTCCTGGTGACGCTCGACAATGCTTGATAGCTCTGGCAGATTCTGAGCCAGTGCTCGAGGAACTCTTTTCTTTTAGATTCGATACAGCAGGCGACTTGCATGGGCACAGTATGGGTAACCTTTTATTAACAGCCCTTGCTCATGATGGTGATCTTCATGATGCTCTACAATCCGCTGCCAGGATTTTAGCTTTGAAAGGAAAAGTAGTGCCCTCTACCAGACTTCCTAACATAGTACTCAAGGCGAATACCAGCAAAGGGGCTGTTTTGACAGGTGAATCTGCTATTGGTAAATCTGGTGAAAAAATCAATCAATTGTGGATAGAGCCTGAAGGTGCTACTTCTAATCCAGCAGCTTTATCTGCAATTGAAGAATCCGAGATTATAATAATTGGCCCTGGTAGTTTATATACAAGCGTAATCCCAAACTTCTTGATACCAGAGATATCAAAAGCTGTGAATTCATCAAAAGCAAAAAAGATTTTTGTATGCAATATAGCTACACAAATTGGAGAAACCGAAGGATTTTCGGCACAGGATCACCTAGAAACCTTTCAAAAATTCACCAGTGTGACAGTCACCCATTTCTTAACTAACAATAATCCATTGCCAATTGACCCATCTTTTAAGCAAGATGCAGTAGTACCGTTGAATTTAGAAAACTTTAATGGTAAGCAAATAAGCGCTGACCTTAGTGACCCAATTCATTTGAGCCATCACGATGCGGATAAATTAGCGAAGGCGATTTTAAGAGAATACCAATAATCACTGCTCGATAGATGAGCTATTGCGGGAATCAAAGTCCATCTTTGAAAGTAGGCTTAAAATTGAAGCCAAAAGTGCCAGAGACGCTGCTAGAAGAAATACTGACCTGACTGACACCTCATCTGCTAAAAATCCCGCCGCAAGAGGCCCCAATGCAGTAAATATAGAAAGCGCCGAATAAACAAGTGATACGGTAGTTGCCTGTACTTCATTCCCCGCTACATCTACAGCTGCGGTTACTAGTAGCGAAGTAGTTGAAAAAAGAAAAGCACCTGCCAAGCCCAAGCATAATAAAAATAAAACCCCATCCTTGGTGAAATACAAGACAATAAGGCTTGCTGATAGTACAAATAATGCAGGAACAATCACGGGACGTCGCCCGATTTTATCTAAGAGGTATCCCATTATTGGTTGAGTGATTACACCTATACCTTGTGAAAATGCTATCCAGAGCCCTACTACAAATGTAGATTTCCCAAGATCCTCTCTCAAGTAAACCGGCAGAAATACAAACATCGCAGCTTGGCAACCACCAAAAGCTCCAGCTATTAAAAGGATTAATAAAAGCTGGCGATTTTTAAGTAAATTTTTTGAATGAGATATGTAATCTTGTAAGGAAGCTGTGTCCGAGTCAATTTTAAATTTCCGCGTAGTTAACCAAACAAATAAAGCAAATACCAAAGCAGGAACTGCAGAAAACTGAAGTACGGATTGCCATGTTAAGGTTAGCAATAAAGAACCAGCTAAAAGAGGCCCAAGTGCCTCGCCTATACTAGCTCCTGTGCCATGCACAGAAATGGCTAAACCCCTTCTTTCGGGGAAGGCATGCGAAAGGGCTCCAATTGCAGGTGGATGCCACGCAGTTGCAATTACTGATAAAACACTTGCGTAAACCGCTGCGTCAAATAAACCTGTTGCACGTGAAAGAGCTATTTGGAATATAGCCAAAAACACGAATAACCCGGCCAGGATTGGTGAAAAATACTGCCTATAACGATCAGCTATGAACCCGGCTGGAGCATTTGCTAGTCCACCCGCCAAAGATTTAGAGGTGCCCAGAATGCCTAAAGATGAATTGCTAAGACCCAGAGTCTGTTTAATTTCAGGCATTAGCACAAATAAACCTGCTACGAAGATATGCTTCATAGCATGGCCACTAGCAATTACAAACAATAAGTTGCTTCTACCTTGATTCTGTCCTGATTTCTCTTGTTTCATTGAAATTGAAGAAGATTCATAGACGGGCGGGAAGGGTTGATTTTCTGAAGTCAAAGTTTATAAATATAATTCTTATTTTGTATTAATGAGTCTACCAAAACTACGGACCTTATTACTAACAATTCAATTATAGCGCTTGATTTTGGTTAGGTATTATTGCTGCCCATTAAACTTTCTCTTTTGAATGTGGATTAGAATCATCTAAACATGTAAAAGTCTGCTGAAATATGTTTTAAAATATCGTTCCACTGCCATGTGGTCAGCGAAGGAGAACTATGGAAATCATAGATAGCCATCAGCATTTCTGGGACCATAAGTTACGTGATTATAGTCACATTTCTGGCAATTCTTTCTATCAAAATAACTTTCACCCCAAAGATCTAAGACCGTTGATGTCTAAAACTGGTGTCAAAGGAACAATTTTAGTTCAAGCACACCCTTCAAAAGAAGAAGCTGACTGGTTGATCTCGATCGCTGAAGATAACCCTTTCGTATTGGGAGTCGTTGCATGGTTGAACCTAGCTAGTAAAAATTTTGAAAAAGACTTAGAGAGCCTTGAAGCAAGCAAGAAGTTTAAAGGTGTACGGTCTATGCTTCCCCTTGAGGATGACGATTATTGGATTCTTCGTGAAGATGTTGCAAATGGCTTTGAATTGTTAGAGAAAAAAGAACTGACCTATGATTTTCTGGTTGAACCGAGGCATCTACCCGCTATTTCCAAAATCGCATCTGCTTATCCAAACGCCAAATTTGTCATAGATCATATAGCTAAACCTCTGATTGCTGCAGGTCAGCGTGAACCATGGGGTACGTTGATGAAGTCAATTGCAAAAAATGAAAACGTATACGTAAAGATTTCAGGCTTAGTTTCAGAAGATGACCCTAAAAATATTCAGGCAGCGCACAGCAAACCATTTGTTGATGAAATAATTAGGTTATTTGGATTTAGTAGAGTTATGTATGGAAGTGATTGGCCAGTGAGTGCAGCAGTTTTGCCTTACGAACAGGTCTTGAAATATACACTGGAATGCCTTGGGCAAATAAGCGAAGATCAAATGAGTGCATTCTTATATGGCAACGCGAAAGAATTTTATAACGCTTGATCTTTTGTCCGAAAGCACTCACGCCAGCTATATTAGTATATACTAACGAAAATTTCTGTCTGGACTAACAAAGAGAAAACGATGACAAATCAAAAAGAAGAATCTACAGCTATAAGGATTCCAGAAACTGACGTTTCAGTTTATCAGGCTATATTCAAGCGAAGATCAGCCTGGAAGTTTGCAAATAAGGCAGTTCCACGGAATGTTTTAAGCAAACTAATAAGTACAGTAGCTTGGGCTCCAAACCATAGACTAACGGAGCCTTGGAGGTTTTTTGTCTTAGAGCAAAATTCGAAAATTCGTGAATCGCTTGCTCAGCTTGTCTATGATCAAATGCTCGAGGAAACCAATGACACTGCCAAATCAGGAGCGTATAAAGCTAAAATCACTGAGCCTCCTATAATTGCATATGTTTATAACCTTAAAGGCGACAACGATTTTGTAACACGAGAGAATTACGCATCGGTCGTAATGGGAATTCAGAATATGTCCCTCGCAGCCTTTGCTGAAGGGATCACAGTAACTATTGAAACTGGTAAAGTCACACGAATCCAGGGCTTGGATGAACTACTAGGGGCAACTCAAGATTTGGAGATGGTGGCAATGTTGGAGATCGGATACCCCGATGAAGAACCAACCACTACACGCACACCAATAGAGGGATTTACTAACTGGCTCTAGCTCCTCATACTTACTTTAAGAGGTGCTATCAATGAGAAACAACTTTACGATTAAAGGAGCTTCTCTAGTCTTAACTCTTGAACCGAGCATTGGGTTAGGGAAGCTAGGTTTGAGCAGAGACTTAGATATCCGTATAGAAGATGGCTTAATCGTAGAAGTTGGTAAGAATTTACCAGGCTCTAAAGATGAGACTCTCGACGCAAGTGGCAAAATTGTAATGCCCGGGTTTGTGGATTGCCATGACCATCTTTGGCAAACGTTGATTCGTGGGTGTGGACTCGACCAAGGACTTTCTGGATGGCTCGAAGAATGTGTTTTTGCCGTTGCAAGAGCAGGACTTAGCAGAAATGATGTATACCACGCAGTCAGGCTGGGTTCTTTTGGCCTTATCGAAACAGGAGTAACTACAGTCCTAGATTGGTCTCATGCCTTTGATGAAAATTTTGTAGAAGCGAATCTCAGTGCATTATCTGACTCGGGGTTGAGATTTGGTTATGGATTCTATTGCCAGAATAACCCAGAAAGGTACCTGAGGGCGCAAGAAATCAAAGATATGGTAGATGGTGATATTTTTGCGCTACTGCACATTTGTGCACATCCAGCCATTGAGTCCATTGAAGAGTTAGCTAATACATTTTCAGTTGCTGAAAAACTAGATCTGAGTTTCGATGTGCATTTGCTTGAATCACCAGAGCAGATTGATCAAAAACCTTTTGAGGCATTGCAAAAGTCCGGAGCCGTTAATTTTCGCTTATTAGCAGATCATGTAGTTCACTTGAGTAGTGAGGAAATTCAACTTCTGGGTACTTCTTCTGCACGAATCACGCATAATCCTTTGTCAAATATGAGACTAGGCTCCGGCGTGGCGAAGTTGCCTGAAATGAAAGAATCTGGACTTGCTATGGGCCTTGGATTAGATGGAGGGACAAATGATTTTCCAGATTTCTTTACTAATATGAAAATGGCAGTTGGTCTACAGCGAGCTAGATCCAATAGTGCATCCGTATTTCCTTCAACCCAAGATGCCTTGTGGCTCGCAACTATGGGTGGTGCTAATGTGTTGAAACTTCAGGATAAAATCGGTTCTCTAAAAGCGGGAAAATTTGCTGATCTTATTTTCATTAACCCGACTTCCATGAACTTTGGACCTGACTGGAATTGGGTTGATCAAATTGTTTTCTCAGGCCAACCGCAAGCCGTAACAGAGGTAATCGTGGCTGGTAACTTTTTAAAACGCAACGGAGCATTAGTCGATACTGATGTAAGCAAGACAGTTAAAAAGGTTAATAACTCTGCACTGGAGCTAAAGGAACGATTAAAGCTCGTATAAATGGCGTCCCAGGCAGGATTCGAACCCGCGGCCTAGTGCTTAGAAGGCACCCGCTCTGTCCAACTGAGCTACTGGGACATATATTAGAATTACACAACTTCTGTATTTTACTTTTAAAAGCTTAAGAA
>PBEP01000005.1 GCA_002719775.1 Chloroflexota bacterium
TTTGATATTGAGTATGGATACGGTGGGCGACTGATAGATGATAGTAAATGGACAGTGCAAAAGCACATTGCCCCATCAGTATGGGGACATCGTCCGGTGCAAAGCGCTGGAGCACCTGCCATAAAGTCAGCAGAACAAGAAAAGAAAGTCACTATTGTTACCGGTGGGACTTACGGGATAGGACGCGCTATTACAAAAGTTCTATCTGAGAGAGGCCATCAAGTTATAGCTTTTGGACTCGATTCAAAACAAATTGGAAGCCAGGCTGCTGATGGAACTACTGGAACTCAAGAAGCATTGGATCTCCTTGGTTTAGAGGCTGACCTTTTGGAAGCGGATGTTTCTAACCCTGAGGATGTCAAAAGGGTTGTTGAATTTGCGTTGTCTAAATACGGCAGAATTGACGGCTTGGTCAATAATGCAGCAATCCATCCAAGTGGAAAACTTTTAGAAACTGATGTCGATATTTGGGATAAAGTAATCGATGTTAATTTAAAAGGCGTATACCTAATGACTAAAGCTGTGCTCCCCCATATGATATCCGGGGGTGGAGGCTCTATTGTAAATATCGGATCTGGATCCCAATGGGGAAGGTCTGACCTTCTAGCTTATTGCGCATCTAAGGGTGGAGTTTACGCCTTCAGTATGGCTCTAGCATATGATTATATTCATGATCACATTAGAGTGAATATGGTTATCCCTGGTGGAGCTCCGGTTACCGGAATGACAGAGGATATCCCGTACATCACGGAAGCAGGGAAGAATACAGTTTCAGGCCGTAACACTTCTCCAGAGGAAGTGGCATATGCTATTTCTTATTTCTTATCTGATGATTCAGTTCAAGTTAGTGGGAGCATTATCGACGTGGGATGCTTTGATCATCAAGGAGGCCCTGTTAAACCAAAAGTGTCACAACAATCTGTCTCTCAAAATGGATCAAATTCCAATGGTAATGGAGTTACGGCACCTTCGGTGGTGAAAACTGGATAATTAATAGCACTCTTGCTCTGGAGGTATGATGGAATTCAACTTTAAAGCCAGAGCGATGCTGGTTGGTGGTTTGTACTTTTGCTTTGGGGCGATGGAAAGAGCGACCTGGCCAAACCTGCTACCGACGATTGCTTCAGACTTTGGTGTTTCTTCTGCTGCCATAGCATGGACCATAATAGCTTTTGCATTAGGTATGGCGGGTAGTACCTTAACCGCGGGTAGGCTAGGCGATATCCTTGGCCATAAACGCTTAGCTGCCTGGGGTTTTGCTATAGAAGGCCTAATTCTTGCAGCCATTGCATTTATGCCAGTCTTATGGCCAATATTCTTACTTCGTTTTCTTCAAGGGTTTGCAGCTGCAGCTGCTTTAAATAATGTTTCAGCGATCGTCTTTGGAGCCTATTCCAGAGAGTACCGTGGTCGAGTGATAGGTCTTGTTTCTGGCTTAGCTTCTATAGGCCTTCTCCTTGGTCCGCTATATAGTGGTTTTATTGGGCAGAGCCTTAGTTGGCGCTGGGCAATAATTGGAATTGCTATTTACGTACTAGCGCAATCACTTATAACAATCTTTTTAATCACTAACGAGTACCAAACACGAGCACAAGGGACTCTTCGCGATTTAAATTGGTCAGGAGCTGTTGGTTTTCTTCTTTCAATGGTGGGTTTGATAATTTCAGTTCAATTACTCAGGAGTGCATCTTTAAGATGGCTTGGGATTACATTATTCATCCTAGCTATTGGAGCCGTTTTCGCTACTATTCGCTCAGAGCGTTTAGCCAAATTGCCTATACTCGGCTTAAACCTTTTCAGAAGTTGGAATTTCTCTTCGGCTAGTGCTTCAATCATATGCTTTAGCGTAGCATTTGGCGCCATGAACCTCCTGTTTCCGTTCTATCTTCAGAATGGTCTTGGGTGGACAATTGCTGCATCAGGCGTAATTCTAGTTGCTCTTAATGTTGTTCAGCCATTCTGTTCCCCGGTAAGTGGATATTTAGCAGACCGAATAGGGCCTCTGCCCGTTATTTTTTCGGGATGGACAATTGCAATAATCAGCTTAGTTTTATCAACTAGACTTGGGGATTCTCCAACTCACTTTGAAGTTATTATCCCTCTTTTGATATTCGGGCTGTCAGCAAGTTTATTTATGCCAGCTTCAACGAAGTTAATTTATGCTGACGTCCCACAAACTGCACTAGCAAGTGCAGCTGCTATGGCGACTTCAGGAAGATATATTGGTCAGTCATTAGGAGCTGCACTCGGAACTGCACTTCTAATTACCCAAGGTGATTCGAATATCACTACTTCCTTTGGGACAGCTTTAACGGTAACTGCAGCTTTATTAACAATCAGCATGGTTCTAATGATAGTTGCCAGACCGATATTCGCCTTGATCAAAGGTAAAACGTCTTAATTCTTTGATTGGAAGACCAAATTTTGCTTGACTACAGATATATTGGCGTTTACATTACGCCTATCTATGAACCGATGTGGTTTTCCGGGTCTCTTAGGCTCTGGTCCCACAGAAAGGTAATTTGGGGAGGGAAGTCTATGAGACTTAGTCTATTACTTGTAGCTCTCGCGTCTTTGCTTATGCTGGCTGTAGCATGCGGATCTGATGACGATGCTGCGCCTGCAGCTCCAGCAGCCCCTGCTGCTGCTGCGCCTGCTGCGACGCCAACGCCGTTACCACCAACCCTGGGTGACGAGCCGTATGAGTTAACCATATGGGTAGGCGGACAAGGTTCGTCTTCTTACGCTTTGGGTGTGGGAACTGGTGAAATCATCAACAAAAACCACCCATGGGTAAGGGTTCGAGCTATTGAGCAGAATGGTCCTGAAGGAATGTTGACTTATGAGCAACAGCCTGACAAACGACCTTACACGCTGCTCTCAGCAAACCAGAATGACATCGGTAGGTACACAGCAGGTTTGCCACCACTTTCTGGTCCAATTGAGCCTCCAATGGCTCTTTTCAACTATGCCCCTAACTCTTCGGTCGGCGTAGTTTGTGCTGATCCAGAAATTAAGGAAATTACTGACCTTGCTGGAAAGAAGGTTGCAATGGGTGCTCCTGGTGGCGGAATCTTCGTACTAGTAGAAGCCCTTGCTAAGGCAGCTGGTATGTGGGATGACGTAGACATTCAAACTACAGCTTCATCCAGCCAGGCCCGTGCTGCATACATTGACGGAAGAATCGACTGTGTTTCAATAGGAATCATTGACCAGTGGACTACTTCAAGTGCAGCAGAGCCAATGCAAACACGTGGAGCCTACTTGCTGAATCATGGTAGCGAAGAACTCTTCGCTAAAGCTAGGGAAGAAAGCGGTATCCCAATGGTACCTAATGCTGTTTGCCCTGGTGCTTTTGAAGAGAAGCTAAACTTGGATTACAGCCCTGTACAAGCCAGAGTCAACTATGTTGCCTACACACCTGGTTACATGGCTGCACCTCAGGTTCCACAAGAAGTTGTTTACCAGCTTATGAGGACAATTTATGACCATCGTTTTGAGTACAAAGATTTCCACAAGAATGGCGTGTACTTAGAGAATGAAATGGCCAATATGGTCGTTGGTGGTGAATACTTCCACCCAGGCGCAATTCAGCTTTATGATGAAGAAGGAATTGAGTATGGTGTGAAAGGCCACGAAGCTCAGCAGAAGATCGCCAAAGCTGAGGGTCATGGCAAGGTTGCCTGTCTCTAAAAAGAGCTAGCATTCTAAACTTCGCATAGAGGAGTGGCTTTGCCGCTCCTCTATGCTAACCACAGTACTAATTATTAGAAAAGGTGGGTCATGGAAGAAGCTACCGAACAAGAAGCGGCGCAAGTTGTTCAAGTTGAAAACACCAAGTTAAGAGAAGTTATTACTTGGGCTATATTTGTTGCTGCAGTTGCTACTGTGCTTTTGTCCATGTACAACGTCTGGACAATGATTGGACTGATCACTGGTCCATTAATTCACTTAGGCTTAACCACCTTTATTATTTCGATGGCATTCATTCGAAGGAACCCAACAAAAATTCGGGTAGTATGGATAGTCATTGTCCAGCTTGCTGCTTGGGGCGCGCTGATTTACATTTACACAGCGCAACATGAAATTCTTGCTAAGCTTGGATTTGCATCTGGTCCCCAAGTTGTATTCATGATGTTGCTTATGATAGTCACGTTCTACTATTCATGGATTATGTTCGGGCCTGTTTTTGCTGTCACGGCCGGCCTATTTGCTTTTTACACCTACACAGGCAATGCGTCATGGCTACCTGATGTTCTTCGTACGGCAGACACTACTTTTGGCCGCGCAACATCTTTACTTGCTTTTCAGGCTGTTGGTGGGACCATCATCAACTTTTCGTTTAGCTTCTTGTTCATGCTTTTGATAATGGGGTCAATCCTTCAATCTTCGGGGGGAATCGGCTTTGTTTGGACCATTTCTCGTGGAATTACCAGACGTGTTTCTGGAGGACCTGGGCTTGTAGCCGTCTTAAGTTCCAGCACAGTTGCTACTTTCACGGGTGGTGGAGCTGCCAATGCAGGGATCACCGGAGTCGTAACAATCCCAATGATGAAAAGGGCTGGCTATACGCCAGAAAAGGCTGCAGCTATTGAAGCGGTGGCTTCAGTTGCTGGTGGGATAACCCCTCCAATTTTGGGAGCTGCTGCTTTCATTATGGCCGACTTCGTAGGCAAAACCTACTTTGACATAATAATCATCACTGCTATTCCTGCAGTCTTATTTTACTTAGGACTGGCAACATACATTGTCTTTTCGGCCCAACGAGACCGAATCGTGATGGAAGTAGAATCTGAAATTCCTGTCATACCACGGCAGCAATTCTTAATGCAGATGACCCAACTTGTAATTCCAATGGGAGTTTTGATCTATCTATTAGTTCAGCGATTATCAATCCAATTAGCTGTTTTCTGGACTCTAGTCGTAACTCTTGCCCTGTGGGCATTCTTTTACTTATTGTCTAGAGCTGGAATTGTAAATGCGCAAGAGGAATGGAAAAATGCTCGCAGGAATATCGTACAAGCTGCGATACTGGCCTCTGGTATCACTATGGCTGCTGCTACTTTAGATGTGATGCTTAGCGCTATTACCCAAACAGGTTTGGGTTTGCGCGTTGCTTCTCAGATGGCCGACTGGGGACAGGGCTCATTAGTACTGACTCTGATCATAGCAATTGTCGCTTCCTACTTCTTAGGATTAGGACTTCCACCATTGCCTGTGTATGTAATCACAGCTGTGCTTCTCGCACCTGCATTAGTGAGACTTGATGCTGAAATGATAGTTGCACATTATGTCATGTATTACACAGCATTAGTCTTCCCTAATATCAATCCGCCAGTTGCTTCAACAGTCTTAGTCACTGGCCAAATGGCTGGAGCTAATTACCTAAAAGCGAGCATAGAAGCAACATTGTTTGCTGGTGGCGCAATGTATTTACCATTTTTGTTGTTCTTTGGCCCTGAATTACTTTTAGTAGATGGCTTCAGTCCGACATTTTTCCATATATTTGCACTGACTGCAGTAACAATAATTATAGGTCAAGCAGGTTTGGCTGGGTTCTTCCTCGTTCGCCAAAATTGGCCTATCCGAATTATCGGTATGACTACTCCTGTATGGACGTTTACCTACCTAAACACCAGGGATCCCCTGTGGGAAATCATAGCCCTTGGGGCGGTCGCTTTAGTCGTTCTCTATGGACTCCTAGGTAAGCGGTTTATTAAGAATGCATAAAGGTTTTAATTAAAGTCAATTCTTATGCTGAAACAACCAAAATATGCTTTGTCCCCGACAGCGAATGAAGTAATAGATGCTGAATTCGCAGGTTTTTCTTCTATTGATGAGGGTCAAGGATTTTGGTATGGATTCGAAAATCACTTGATGGCACTAGGCTACGAACGTATTGCTGAAGCGCCTTGTTCTTGTGCTGATAATGGGTGGCACGGACATCAATCAGAGTGTCGTTGGTTCAGGGACTGGCCTAATGCTTCTAAGCTATAGCCTGCTAAAAGGGTAGCCTTCTGTCTGTACCTATAGAGTTAATAACTATAAACGCTGATACCAGAGTGCTGCAGGCCGGTACAGGGTTTCCTGTTTTGCTTCTCCCTGGGTTTATGGATCACATAGACAACTACATTAATAATATTGAAGCTGTAGCAAGTTATGGTTACAAGGTTTATGCCTTTGATTTTTTTGAACACCCAACAAGCAACCAGAAAATTTTGAATGAAAAAGGCTTAGAGCCTTCCTTGCTGTTAGACCAAGTTGTTTCTTTTATATCCCAGTATTCATTGCAAAAAGTAAACATCGTTGGCTTAGGCATTGGTGCATGGATAGCACTAAAGTTGGCAATTTTACGCGAGGATTTGGTTAACAAACTCGTTCTTTCTTCTGTTACTGGGGTCAAATGGAATCCAGAGTTAGCAGTACTAGATTCTTCATGGTCTTCCCGAACTTTAAATTGGATGCTTTCAAATTCTCCTGAAAATCATCCGTTTTTAAAGCTCATAAATAGCAATGAAAATTTAACCTTCCCTCCTCGTTCAATATTAACTGAAGAAGACCTTGGATTTATAAAAGCGAAAGCGCTAGTAGTGGGGTCAAACCAAAATGCGGTTATTCCTGTGGAATTAGCTGAGCACATGGCAACATTGATCCCCAATACTCAATATTATTGCTTTACTGACTCTGGGTTTCGAGCTTCTCTAGACGAGCAAGAAAAGTTCAATCGAATTGTTGGTCAGTTTTTCATGCAGTGAAATTCAACTCTTAGACCTTTTGACCTCAAAGATCGCTAATGGAACTGAAGAAAGTAATACCAGAAGAAGTGCTGGTGCAGCAGCCTTTGCAAAGAACGCTTCTTCAGAAGCAGACCAAATAACTGTAGCCAAAGAAGTGAACCCTATAGGACTTAGAATCAATGTAACAGGCAGCTCCTTCATCGTTAGCAAAAATGCTAAAACACTTCCAGCTAAAACCCCTTTCCAGAGTAATGGAACTGTTATAGAGAGAAGTATATTGGTTGGAGTTCTTCCCAGACTTGAAGCAGCTTCATCTAGATTAGGGTTTATTTGTCTGAGACTAGCCTGGATTGAACCGACTGTAACGGAAACAAAGAGAGTCACATATGCAAATAGAAGTACGACTACAGTTTGGTAAAGTGGTGTTATATAGGATGCAACAATGAAAACAAATGCTAAAGCAATAGTTATACCTGGCAGAGCAAATCCAATATAGGTAGATTGGTATATAACAGTTGCATATCGATTCTTTTGTCTAACTGACATGTAGGCTAAAGGCACAGCAATTAGTACACAAAGTACTGCTGCCAAAACTGAAACCGTTATTGAATTAGCTGCAGGAGCCCAAAGCGAATCAATTCTCTCTCCAGCAAGAACCCCCCTAATCACCCAATAACATAAGATGGCAAAAGGCAATAAAAGGGACATAGTTACCAAAGAAAACATAAAGAAAATAGATAGGGGTTTCCATTTGCCAAGCTTACTCAAAGTGGCAATATTGTCGGCTCCTGGGGTTGATCTATAATATTCTCTTTTTTTATCTGCTATCCAAAACACAACCAAAATAACTGAAGCAAAAGACGCAAGAATCAGAGAGAGTACGGCTGCATTAGGGCTATTAAATGTAGTTTGATATTGTATGAAGATAGACCAAGTAAATGTCTCATACCTCATCAAGGCTACAGCACCGAAGTCGCTGAGTGTATAAAGTGCAACAAGCAAGGATCCTGCCACTATTGCAGGGCGTAACATTGGGAAAGTTACAGACATGAACAAGCTGAAACCCGAGTAGCCTAAACTCCTTGCGGCCTCTTCTGCAGAGATGTCTACTCTGGCTAAATAAGCGCGAATCGGAATAAGTACATAGGGGAATGTAATAAGAGATAAAGACAGCACTGCACCTGGCAGTCCATAAATTTCTGGGATTTTGTTTATTCCAAAGGGCTCTAGTAAGTCCTGAAGCATCCCTTTTGGACTTAAAAACATCACTAATATAAGCGCAAACACATAACTCGGCACGACTAATGGTAGTGAAGTTAGCACCCGGAAAGTTCTTCGAAAAGGTAAATCAGTTCTTTCAGTCAACCATGCTGCGGGTAGCGCAATTAACAAAGAAAAAAATGTGACTAACAGAATTAATATAAACGTACGCAGGAATATAGAAATTGTATTCGCGCTAAACATTAACTCGATAAAGCTATTGTATGCACCAAATGAACGAAGTATAAGATAGACAGGAGTAACTAAAGTCAATGCAAGTGCTACTGCTACAGGTGGCCAGAAAACAATTAATCTGAGGATGCTTAGTGAAGGTTTTTTTATTTTTTTATTTATTGATTTTGGCATAGGGCATAAAAGGGCCGCTAAGCGGCCCTTTTATAGTACCTTAATTATGGACGAAATATGGCAAAGCATTTCTGAGAATTGAAAATCCATGTTTCCATATAATCAACAATCTCAGGGGTTCTGTCTTTCATTGAGCCCGCTAAGCAAATCCAATTCTTGAATTCCGCATCACCTGCGTCATCAATTTCCTCATTATTGAGGTTTTCCCATTTAAACTGCTCTCCTGCTTTGAGCTCTTCGAACCTAGCCCTATCAAAATCACGGTCAGGCCAGAGCCAATGGTGTTTGGTAGTCAAAAATGCATGAGACCAACCTGAAGATGCCATGATGACATATCTACCTGGCATTTCTTCTAAAATTTTTCGTAAGTGGTCACCCAGCTCAAAACAAGACTTAGGCGTTGGTCCTTGAGGGCCTGGGAAGTCAATAAGTACGTCTTTTTCTTCGTCATTCCTAGTATCTTGAATATTTGCAGAACCACCCCGATTTGATATGACAACCTTGCCATAGCAATTAACCGCCACAGGAATGGTGGGGTATGTCCATTCGTTATCATGGTCCCAGTCTAAATATGTCAAACCATTGATAAACGCATGGCTAAGGCCACGGTCCCAATGAAGGGTGCTCGGAGTGTATGAATAAGGAACGGGGAAGTGCCTTTCAACAAGTTCGTTAGCTACTTCCTTAGCTAGGCTGCTTGCACCTTTGTAATTGACTATTTCTTCAGGGTCGATGCCCCATAAGTTTTGCTCAGACCTGAAAGGCTTTGAAGGGAACTCAGGCGCACAGAATATGTTAAATGGAGGAATGATTGTTTCTTTAAAATTCTCGTACTGATCATCTCCAAATACGAATACTGCATCGGGCTTAAACTCATCAATAGCTGCTCGGACTTTTAAAAAAGCCTCTCTGTGCTGTGACTGATGCTCTTCAGCTCTTTCGATTTCGTTATTCCATTCATCCTGCATACCTGATGGCCAATTAGCAGGGTCTTTCATTTCGTCAGGTACGTTAGGACTACGCATAATTCCTTTCAAAATGCCTGCATAACTTTCAGGTTTACCACTCATGAATGGAGGATAGTGAGTTACTCCAATTCCAAGAACTTCTCCCATAATGTGCCTCCTGGCTAGTATGTTACGGCTGAATTGCCGAATTTGAATACTCTAGTGCCATTATACACGCTCTGGGCACCTGTCAATTCCCAAATTAGGCAAGAAACCTTGACCACGAGCTAATCATGGCGTACAACGGTGATATGAAGCAATGGAGGAGCTATGTTTGATCTTTTGATTAAAGGAGGTCGGGTAATAGACCCGGCTTCAGATACGGACGGCTATTTAGATATAGGCGTTACTAATGGACTTATTTCTGCTATAGGCCCCAATTTAGAGGATGAAAATCCAGGAAAAGTAATGCAATTGAAAGGGGAGTTAGTAATCCCTGGAATGATTGATCTGCATGTTCATATCATCCAAGGTGCTGCCACTCCTGGTGTCAATGAGATTTCAGGACCGCCTGATTTAGCAGGTGTCAGTTCTGGAGTCACTACGGTATTGGATGCTGGTACTGTTGGTGCATGGAATTTTGGTGTGCATTTACATCACGTTGCAGGGAAGTCTAGAACTCGGCTTTTATCGATGCTAAACATAGGAAAGTTTGGGATTCCTGGTCAAGCCCTCAGAAAACCAGAGATTTATACCTTAGAGGACGTAGATCAGGATGCAACAATACAGCTAGCTAGTGACTATAAAGATTTAATTCAAGGAGTAAAGCTTCGATTGGTAGGGCCAGCTGTAGAAGATTTGGGTTATGAGTTAATTAGTCTTGCCAAGGAAACAGCCCGTGAGGCTAAATTGCCTCTGATGATACACATTGGTGATTTAATTGGTCACAGCAGTAATGCACAAACCCTAACGCGGCACGTGCTCAAGACTTTAGAGGAAGGGGATATAATCACCCATATTTGCACATCCGTACCTGGTGGAGTGTTAGACCCCAACGGTAAAGTACTTCCTGAGTTAAGGGAGGCCGAGGCTAATGGTGTAATTTTTGACCCTGCTCATGGGCGTAGCAACTTTAATTTTGAAGTCGCAAAGATGATTTCGAATCAAGATTTTCATCCACACACGATCAGCACAGATTTGACCTTAAATGGGCGAAAAGGTCCCATACATGGCTTAACTGAAACCATGTCGAAATTTATGGCAGTAGGCTATTCACTAGAACAAGTTATCAAGATGGTAACAATAGCTCCGGCAAAAGCTGTAAAAATGGAAAAAACTATAGGATCCATAAAAGTTGGAAGTGATGCAGATATCTCAATATTGTCTCACAAAAAAGGTAAATGGAAGTTCGAAGACGCTCAAGGTAATCCTTTCACTGGAGAAGATGCACTTATTCCAATTCACACAATTATCAAAGGAGACATGGTGTCATTAGATTGGGGTCCTCATCCTTGGGGATGGGCTCCAGCAGACGCGAATTAAAATGAATAAGGACCTGGAAACAATAAATGCGTTGAAGCTAATCCCTTCGGCTGCCTGTTTAGATGTTCTTGACGCAATGGGCTACACAAACACTCAAATGCTGGGAGTGCGTTCAATGATAAAAGGTCAAAAGCTTGTTGGTCGTGCAGTTACAGTACGATTTGTTCCTTCTAGGCCTGATTTAAGGTCAAAGGTCATTGGAGGGGAGGGTAGTGCTGAATACCAAGCCATTGAACTTTGCAACGCTAATGATGTTCTGGTAATGGACACTATGAGGGCTGGAGCGCCATCTGCTGCAGGTGATATTAAGCTTTCCCGTTTAGCCAAAAGAGCCAGTGCAGGAGTAGTGACCGATGGGGGAATTCGTGACCTAGAAGCTTTGCAGAAATTAAATATTGGGGTTTTTGCATCACAAGAAACAAACATGACCATGCCATCGCATATTCTGCCTTCAGATTATCAAGTCAATATACAATGTGGTGGGGTTCTCGTAATGCCTGGCGATTACTTAACTGCTGATGATGGAGGTGTAGTTGTCATACCAAAAGGCTTGGTCGGCGAAGTTGTAAAACAAGCACAGCGCCATGAACTAATGGAAGCTGCTATTAAACACCAATTAGAAACAGAAAATGTTTCTCCGGGTAAATACTATCCATTTAATGAAGAAACGAAGCGGTTGCTAAATTAATATTTGGTTCAGATAAGCGGAACCACTTCCTCTGCAATAAAGGAAAGCTTTTCAACGTCTGGTTGAGGTAGCCCTAACATTGGGATCTGCAAACCAGCATTCTTATATAATCTTATTTTATTTGCTATTTCTTCAGCTGATCCTATTGCGAAAACTTGTTCTTTGCCTAAAGCATCCCCATAGTATCTATGAAGCTGTGTCTCGACTTCAGCAATTACACGTCGAATATCCTTACCTGTGTTTACATAAATCAACTTACCATTTAACAAATCAGAAGGGTCTCTACCTGTTTCATAGCAGGCCTGCATGACTTTTTGCCAATTGATAAGAAATTCCTTATCCGTTCCAGCTCCGCCTTGAATCCAACCATCGCTGAGCTGGCCAGTTCGGATTAGCGCTTTGTCAGCTCTGGCACCAAATAATATAGGTATTGAGCTTTTAGGTTTCGGGTGGAGGGTGAAAGGTTCAACTGCAAAATGCTTCCCAGGTATTACTTTCCCCTGTTCGTTCAGTAGAGCTTTATACAGGGATACAGACTCTAAGAACCTGCCAAGGCGGTCTGATTGCGAAATGCCCATTGAAGTAAATTCATTAACCCTTCCTCCCATTCCCAACCCAAGAATGAAACGGCCGTCACTAAGAGAATCAAGTGATGCAGCGTGCTGAGCTATTTCTAATGGGTGTCTAATAGATGCAATAAGAACTGAAGTGCCAAGCATTACTCTTTTAGTAACTGCAGCAGCCATTGAGAGTAAAACTAATGGGCTTGGAAAGGCAGGGCCGTTTGATATAAGTCGGTCAGGTACCCAAATAGAGCCAAAGCCTAATTCATCAGCTTTTTGAAAGAATTTTAGCAGTGATTTACCGGAATTATGCCCATCTTCCCAAAGTACAGGAGTTAGGATTCCTATTTGACTTATATCAGCCATATGACTCCATTATTAACAGATACACAATTTACAAGCCTGAATTAATGACTAGTTTTTCCACGAATTCTGGCCAGTAATGAGAAAATAATTATCAACAGGACTAAAGAACCTGCAATTTTAACTGAAAAAGGAGCACTAGTGGACTGAGCAATTGCCCCAACAACGAATCCACCTAAAGCAGTAGAACCCCAAGTCATTTGATGGAGGCTCATCACTCTGCCCCTATATTTATCATCAACTAGTTTTTGTATGGTCGTGCTATTAGAGGTCAAGAAAATCACACTACACATTCCAATTAATCCAACGACTAAGTATGCGTGTTGTAAATGTTCAACAAAAGAGAAAATAATGAGAAAGCATGCTAGCCCAATTCCTGAAACGTAATGGATTTGCAAAATTCCACTTCTGCCTACCATCACAGAAAGGAATACTGTCCCAATAGTTCCTCCTACTCCAATAGATAACAGCAAAGATCCATATGCGTATACGTTCCCGTGAAAAACTTCCTCCGCAAATACTGGCAAAAAGGGTTTCAAAAGAAAGACCAAACATTCCTACGCCTATGCCTGTGGATAGGATCAGTAGGATACTTCGGTGCCTGAATGTATAGATCACCCCATCTAAAATGCCCCTTCGGAATTCTGTGCCGGTTTTTTGGTTTATAGCTATGTGCTTTGTTTTGATTAAAGATAAGAGCAATACTGTAAGCGCATACATAAAGCCAATTAATCCAAATAAGCTTCCTATTCCCGAAAAGTTAACCAATGGTGCAAAGAGGCTGGGACCAATTATTGCTGAGCCTGCTGTGACAATTGAGTAAACAGCAACTGCATTAACTAGTTGGTCTTTTGGAACCAGACCAACTAGCATGGCTTGCCTTGATGGAAGGTCAAAAGCCAGCAGAATTCCAGTTGAAATAGAAATGAGAATTAAGTACGTTGGGTTGATCAAATTAGAAAATACTAATACGCAGGTTAAGAATGCCAGAATTGCAAATCCGGATCTTGTGAAAATCACCATTTTTAAGCGATTAGTATTATCTGCTACAACTCCACCCAGAAGGGTTAAAAGTAAAAAAGGTCCACCACCAGCTAGCACAACTACTCCAAGCATAAAAGGTGAGCGAGTTAAATCATGCATCAGCCAGAGTCGTCCTGCTACTAAGGCCCACATCCCTATGTTAGAAAAAGCGCCTGCTACCCAAAACAGGCGATAGTCTCGATAACGAAACGGTTGAAATGCTTTTGTTAGCATAAATTTCTATAGGTCATACAATTTCAACGCTACCAATTTGCAATTGATCCATCTGATTTAGTTAATCTAGGAGCAAACCCGTCAGTAGGTAAGGGATACTTAGCAAGTACACTTTCGTCCAGGGTGACTCCAAGCCCTGGCTCGTTTGATGGAATGACATGTCCTGAATCGAAGAGGGTCTGTGTCGGGAAAATGTCGTTTAAAACAGTACCTGGTTCTTTTGCCATTTCTAATACTCCTAGATTACTAGACGCAAAACAAACATGGGCGGCGGCGGCGGTGCTAATTGGTCCGAGAGGATTATGTGGTGCAATGTTAATGTAATGTGCCTCTGCCCATCTTCCTATTGTCATTGCCTCGCTGATCCCTCCAACTAAGCACAAATCCATACGAACATAGTCTATTAATTCTTCTTCAATTGCTGCACGAAAACCCCATTTAGTACTCCATTGCTCTCCGGCAGCTATGGGCACGTTCACATGTTTTCGCAGTAAGCGGTAAGCTTCAGGGCTCTCTGACCTAAGTGCATCTTCTATAAAAAATGGCCTCAATGGTTCAACTTCACGGCAAAACCGAATAGCATCTGGCACTTCTAAGCGCGTGTGAACATCTATGCAAATTTCGACTTCCTCTCCTAGAGTTTCACGAATTGCTGTGATTTGTTTAATGCTCTCTCTCACTGACTTTGGTCCATTTACGGCATTAGGATCAATAATTGGCATACCCCAACGAACAAACTTCCAACCTTCATCCCAAGTTTTTTTACAATTTTCTAAAAGGCCGTCTAAATCATTGTCATAAGAGGATGTTTGGTTATGTGGGTAGCATGCTATTTTTTCACGTACCAAGCCCCCTAAAAGGTTGTATATTGGCTGATTCATAGCTTTACCTTTGATATCCCATAATGCGATATCAATTGCTGATATTGCGGCACATCCGACAGAATCTGCGGGAAAAAATCCGGATCTGAACATTAATTGCCAGAGATGCTGTGTTCTCATTGGGTCTTGACCGATAAGCAAAGAGGAAAATCTGTTGATTGCGGCATGCACGGCCATTTCATGCCATGTCAGCCCTGCTTCACCAATTCCGTGAAGACCCTCATCGGTCTCAATTTTAACAAACAGATGTGGACGCCATGTCATGACTGGATAAGATTTGATTGAAGTAATTTTCATCATGCTCCTTAGATATACCGAATTACTTTTAAATTACACTATACTATGGCTAGAGCTCCGTAGTTCTTACAAATTCAATTCTGAACTCAGGAATTAGCATGCAGTTACCAAACATTGTTTTCTTGTTCCCTGATCAACTTAGGTTCGACTTTTTATCTGCATATGGATCTACCTTCATTGACACTCCCAATATTGATTCGATAGCAAGGAACGGCGTTAAGTATCAGAATGCATATTCTGCATCCCCACTATGTGTTCCCGCGCGCACTTCGCTTCTTTTGGGTATTAATGCTATCAAGCATGGGGTTACTGACAACTTTCATTTTCTCAGGCCTAATTATCAATCCGCAGGCTTTTCAACGTGGCCAGAAATACTTTCCACAACTGGTTACAAGACCGCAGCAATGGGGAAAATGCATTTTTATCCTTGGGACTCCTCACTTGGTTTCCAACACAGAGTAATAGCCGAGGACAAACGATGGCCATACATTAAGGATGACTATGCAGAATTTCTAGAATCCAGTGGATATAGAAAATATCGTGGCGATGAACACGAGGGGTATCACGAAAACAAAGGAGCGATTACTAGCTTGCTCCCGTGGAGTCACTCTGTTGATCATTTTGTGGGGCAAGCTGCTTGCAGATTTATCGAAATGCATGATACTGACAAACCCTTTGCAATGATGGTAGGTTTCCCCGGCCCCCATTGCCCTTATGACCCTGCTGAAGATTTTGATTTCAAATATGATCCCAATGACATGCCTGATTCTATTCCAGCCGTGCCCATGAATACTCCCTCTATTAGAGAAGCAAATATCAATCAGAATAAGCAACCTTGGAACGGTGTTGATTATTCTGATTTTCCTGAATGGAGTAAAAAGAAAATCAGGGCTCACTATGCTACTTTAGTCAAGCAAATAGACTATGAGGTAGGCCAAATAATTCAGTCGCTAGAGACCAAAGGTATTTTAGACAATACTTTGATTATTTTTGCATCAGACCATGGCGACTGGCTTGGTGATCATAACTTAATAGGGAAAGGTGCGTTTTACGAAGGTGCCATTAGAATACCATTGATGATCTCAGGCCCAGGTTTTGAATCTGGGAAATCTGAGCCTGCCCTAGTTGAACTCCGCGATATAACCGCAACAATTCTCAGTGCTTCAGGAGCAGAAATACCAGCGTACTTTGATTCAAATTCACTATACGGAGTAAAAGAGGGTTCTGGGCGTGACAGGATATTTGGGATGCTTCGGCATGGATGGATGAACTTCGATGGAAGATGGAAATTGCATAAGTACAACACTGGCGATTATGCGTTATTCGATATGCAAACTGACCCAAATGAACAAATTAATTTAATCGGCCATTCAGAAAACAGTCCAGTATTAGCAAGGCTAGAATCAGAGCTTGCAGCTGAAGTTATGGCTTCAATAAACCTTTCAATGCATGATAGGCTCCAAAGCGTAGGGAGTGATGGCCCAGGTTTAGTCAATCAACCAGAATTTGGTGCTAGGGGTTGGGTTAGGCCAGATCTAGTTTCAATAAAAGACATGGGACCAGGCGTTCAAGGTCGCGCAACTTAGAGGGATAAATGACTGATCAAATATTACCCAAAATGGCAAAGTATATATCTCAGGCGCTAAAACAACCTTTAACACCTGAAGTACATTTAAAAACTAAATTCCATCTCATGGATACTCTTGCTGCCATTGTGACTGGCAGTGCCTTGAAGCCAGGAAAAGCAGCAATCAAATACATCTCTACTCAGGGGGGCACACCTGAATCAACAATAGCTTGCACCGCCTTCCGAACCACAGCAACGAACGCTGCAATGGTTAATGCCATGCTTGCACATTCTAACGAAACTGATGATTCCCATGCTCCTTCTCTAACTCACCCTGGCTGTGCAGTTATTCCCGCGGCAATAGCCGTAGCTGAAAGAGAAGGTTCTTCTGGGGAGGATTTGATTCGATCTATCGCTTTGGGTTATGACATCAGCAGCAGGATTGGCAGAGCTATGGGAGGAATCAATTCCAGGGGAATGCATGGACATGCTACTCATGCTATAGGTCCCATGTTCGGCGCAACAGCTGCAGCGAGTTCATTGGCTCACCTAAACGAACAAGAGTGTAGATATGCACTTGCTTACACAGTCCAACAAGCATCTGGTGTAATTACTTGGGAAAGAGACCCTGAGCATGTAGAAAAAGCGTTTGTCTTTGGAGGAGTTGGTGCTCGTAACGGGGTTACCTCTGCAATGTTTGTTCAATCAGGGATGACTGGTGAGGAAAATGCATTTACAGGTGATTTTAATTTCCTAGACACCTTTTGCACCAACCAAAGTGATCTATCGGAATCAGTAGAAACCTTAGGGGCTCATTTCGAGATTAGCATAACTAACATCAAAAAGTTTTCTGTTGGCTCACCCATACAAGCTGCTGCAGAAGCTATGGTTCAACTTGTAAATGAACATAAATTCACATCAGCTGACGTAGTTCGAATTGACGTTTTATTGCCTCCTTTAGGTGCAAAAATAGTGAATGCTCGTACAATGCCAGATGTTAATTTGCAGTATGCACTAGCTGTAATTATTCTTGATCAAGGATCTCTATCTTTCGAGGCAACTCACTCTTACCAAAGGCTAAATTCTGCTAATGTGGTTGAATTGATGAATGTAGTACACCTTTCAGGGAATCCTGCATTTTCAAAACTTGAGGCAAAGAGGCCCGCAACTGTTAGTGTCCAATTGAAAAATGGTCAGGTTCTTGAAAAGCATATTTCAGCTGTAAGAGGCACCGCTGATAATCCTATGACAAAAGAAGAGGTAGAAACAAAAGCTTTTGACCTGTTTTCAACAATAATGAGACCGTCGGAATCACAAACCTTGATCAATTTGCTTTGGACCCTTGAAAAAAAAGATGATCTTCAAGAATTGTGGCACTTACTAGCGTTTAATGCCTAATTAGGATGATTCTATGCAAAAAAGCTTTACTGAGTTTTCCTTACAACAGCTTTCTGATCTATTAGATAGCAGAGAGATATCTTCGGTAGAGTTAGTTCAATCATTAATTGAATACATTAAAAAGACAGAGCCCGCTATAGGTGCCTTCGCTTTGCTCACACCAGAACATGCCCTAAAACAGGCACAAAAGTCAGACGAAAGACGCAAAAAGGGAATGCAAGTAAATATAATTGACGGCATCCCATTCGGAGTAAAAGATATTTTTGATACTAAGGGCATCTTGACCGAAGCAGGATCAGAAATATACAAAGGGAGAGTTCCTGAAAAAGACTCCAGAGTAGTTGAACTACTTCAAAAGAATGGAGCAGTTCTTCTTGGCAAAACAATAACTACTGAATTTGCAGACGGGCACCCACCTAGTACTAAAAACCCATGGAATCCTCATCACACTCCTGGAGGTTCAAGTACTGGTTCAGCAGTAGCTGTGGCTTCTAGGATGTTACCTTATGCGCTTGGAACTCAAACAGTAGGGTCGGTATTGAGACCAGCAGCTTACAACGGGATTATAGGGCTTAAGCCTACATTCGGGTTGATTAGCAGAACAGGGATTGTTCCTCAATCTCAAAGTTGCGATACAGTAGGAATATTCACCAAGTCCGTTAATGATGCTTGGTTGGTTCTGCAATCTATTTATGGCTATGATTCCAGAGATAAACAAAGTTCCGAAAAATCAAACTCGGTAACCCCAAAAAACCAGTCAATAATTAGCGCAGTCAAACCTAGGATTGGTTTCTTGAAAGATTATTTTATTCAAGAGTCAGAGGAAGAAGTTCGGGAATCCACTCTAGGTGCTGTAGGTTGCATTGCAAACAATGGTGGGTCAGTTGAGGAAGTTTCACTGAATATAAATTTCCCTGAGGGTTACAAGGCACAGCGTGTAATACAGCAGTCTGAGATGGCAGAGTGGCATGAGCATCTTTACCTTAAATACTCTGGTCTATATAAAGCAGTAACACTTGAATATATACGATCTGGGTTTCCGCATACTGCCATAGATTATATTAGAGCGAAAAGCATAAGGACTGAAATGCAAGTTAAAGCCCTAGACGCCCTTAAATCATTTGATGTGCTTTTATCTCCAACTGCTAGTGGCCTACCGCCAAGCGACCTTAGTCGTACTGGTGATACTCGATTTCAAAGTCCTTGGAGCTTTACAGGGTTTCCCAGCATAGCATTACCAAATGGAATCTCAAGTGAGGGTTTGCCACTTTCAATTCAAGTAATTGGAAAACCTTTTGAAGAAGAAAAACTACTTGAAGTTGCACAATGGATAGAAGCGATCCTGGGCCGATTGCCAAGCCCTATTCAGGATTAACTTTGCTCTATGATCTAAAGATCCCTGATGCTTCTTGGCAATAAATTAGGGATCCCTTCGTTGATAGGGTAAATAGTCCCGCATTCAGTGCAAGTTAGGTCACCAGATAAAACTTCTGTTTCGTTTTCTTCTGAAATTGTCAGCGCCAATTTAGACTTATCCTCAGGGCATACTAATATTGAAATAAGTTGTTGTTTCATTTGGCTATTTTACCAAGCCTTGCTCTACAATCAATTGAAGAAGTTCAGATAGGAAAAAGATGATAATTCCAAGCACCATTACGAGTAACGGCTTGTTGATTTGATAGTAGAAATTCAGGCCAGCTTTATTTTTTTGAAGGCCATCTGGTGAGCTCGTAGGTACTCGAATGGAAAATACTAGGAAAAACATCACGAAAGCCAAGAATATCTTGATAGATAAAATGATTACGTATTGAAAAGTTGCAACTTCTTCAGCAAGTCTGCTAGTCAGCAAAATACCGCCAGTTATTACGAGGACCCAGATCGATAATTTTACAAGTTTATTGAATTCAGATGAAACTTTATTGGTAAAGCTTATGTCGGTTTTTTTAAGTTTGAAGATTGGCTTAAGGACGAGCCAGTAAAAAATTGCTCCCCCAATCCATGCGACTGCAGCAATGCTGTGAGACCATCGAATGATAAGTAAAAGATATTCATCAATCATGAAGGAATACTAGCTAATTATTGAGTAACCCACAATTAAAATGCAAAGACGAGTAATTATTTCCTATTTTAGATAATATATATTCCTAGTAGTTTATTTATACAAGTTTTTCTAATCTTTTGAGTAAACTTAGGATTATTTTGAGGCTTATTTGACTTAGATTATGCAAATTAAAAAATTGAGAAATGAAGTATCAAGTGCGATAGCTGCCGGAGAAGTTTTAGAAAGACCAGCATCAGCCATTAAAGAACTTGTGGAGAATTCTGTTGATTCAAATGCTTCAATAATAGAAGTTGAAATCATACAGGGTGGACTGGAATCAATTCGTGTTCGTGATAATGGGATCGGTATCCCTGCCAAAGATCTAAACTTAGCCTTAACTCGCCATGCTACAAGCAAATTATTTGAAATTTCTGACCTGAATTCTCTTAAGACTCTTGGGTTTAGGGGTGAAGCGCTGGCCAGCATTGCAGCTGCTAGTAGAGTGAATTTATCTAGCCGTGTAAGAGGTGATGAAGGTTATTTCGTTGAGGTTTTATCTGGTCAAATTTTAAAACAAGGATCAATTGGAATGTCTCCAGGCACATCTGTTTCAGTTGAAGCATTATTTTCAACGACTCCAGCCAGGCTAAAGTACATGAAATCCTCAGCTGTAGAGGCTGCACGCATAAAACAAGTGGTTGAGGGACTTGCATTATCAAACACCTCTATTGGTTTTTCATTGAAATCTGATGGGAAGTCAATACTCCATACTCAGGGCGGATCTACTCTTTTTAATTCTTTCACAACAATCTACGGATCCGAGAATGCAAGCATGATGGTTCAATTTGAATCGTATTCAGGTTTGCCTTATAGGGCCAATGGCATCGTAAGCCTACCGAAGTATCATAGGCGTGACAGAAAAGGAATTAAGGTTTTCGTCAATGGAAGAGTAGTAAATAACAGATTCTTAAATGTTTGCGTAACTGAAGCATACAGAGGTTTATTAATGGAGGGTAGGTTCCCCATCTGTGTAATTAATTTAGAAGTGCCCTCTGAAGAATTAGACGTGAATGTTCACCCTAATAAATTAGAGGTAAGGTTTTTAAAGGAAAGTGATGCTTTTATTAGTATACAAAAGCCTCTTCGCAAGTTGCTTTTAGAGCAATCGTCGTCTAATCCCTCGCAATTAATGCCTGAAAGGCTTGGAGGAGTTACTTTTACTACCCCAAATCTTTCCTTCAATTTTTCAGTAACTCCAAATCAAAAGAACCCAACTATTAATGAAGTAATCGATCAACCTCTTGGTAACCTTAAAGCGTTGGGTCAAATAGGTTCTACTTACATTGTGGCTGAAGCTCCAGATGGGCTCATTATTGTAGATCAGCACGCTGCACATGAATCTATAATTTTTTATGAGCTGATAGGAAAGTGGTCCAGTGTTGATTCTGCATCACAACCTCTTCTAGACCCTTTAATAATTGAAACAAACCAGGATCAGATGGAAACAGCAATTAATTCTAAAGAACTACTTAAGTCTTATGGGTTTGATGTTGAACCATTTGATGAGACTTCCGTTGTTTTGCGGGAAATACCCAAAACTTTAAAACTGGATCGAGCTGCTGAATCATTGATAGCATTATTAAGTCACCCCAATATTAATAAATCAAATGAAATTACAGATGCTGAATGGGGAGTTGCCGCATCAATTGCTTGTCACAGTGCTATCAGGGGAGGGCAAAGTCTTACACATTTTGAAATGCAGCAGCTTTTACATGCTCTAGAATTCAGGAGTGACCCTGATCATTGTCCACATGGGCGGCCAACTACTATTAAGATTGACTCTAAGACTCTAGAAAAAGAATTCGGAAGAAGCACATGAATCAAATTCTTCTAGGCACTACTAATCCTGCTAAATCAAAGATGCTAGAAGCGTTATTGATAAACCTCCGTGTGAGAGTATTAAAAGGCCATGAACAGAATATAGGCCCTGAAGATGAAGAGCAGGGCACTAGTCACACTGCAATTGCCATACGCAAAGCACTCGAATGGTCAAAGTTATTCCCTATGCCTGTCATATCAAGCGATGGAGGAATCGAAATCCCTTCTTTAAATAACCAATGGTCAAGCATATTGACCAAACGTCAAACTGGTAACGAAAGAACGAGTGACATTGCGCGAGCTCAAAACCTCTTGGAATTGCTTCACGGCAAAGAAGGTGAAGAAAGATCAGCTTTGCGTACTGAAGCAGTCGCTATCGCATCTGATGGACGTTTAGTTGCAACATGGCAAGCTTCTGGCTTGCCATGTTTTATAGCCTATGACGCTGAATTTCCTGTTCCTGAAAATGAAGGTGCGTGGCTCGAAAGCCTATTAATCACACCCAGCGGTCGCAGATGGTGGAAAATGGATTCATTGGATTTCGAAAATATTAGAGAGCCTTGGTATCAGCTCAGAGAACCTGTGGAAAAGCTATTGGCAGATTTTATGTTAAAGGAAGGGCTACACGTCTAGAGTACGTCCCTTCCTCTACGACCAACAGGCCTTCATCATTTAATTCTTTTATGATTGATAAAAACCAATCTTCTGTGTAATCCATAAGCTCTGGAGCAATTCTTTCTTTTAAGTCACTTATTCCTATTTGCTCTTCAGGCCCGAGTTTCGTCAACTGCTTAATAATCAAACCTCTGTAATATCTTTTTGAACCTTTAAATCGTTTTTGCTTAGGGTAATAAGGAACCGAGCTTTGTGGGTTAAGGATTTTTGCTTCTAAAAACTCAGGACCTGCTTTACATTTGCTGATGAGAACACAATTTGAACACTCAGGGGAGCTGGATTTGCAGTAAAGCGCGCCAATATCCATTAAGCCCTGATAAAAATCAGAAGGGGAGTCGAAAGGTAAAGAGCTGTCGATCAACTTATCGATTTCAGCCCTCGTCGTTGGTTTAATACCGTATGAAACACGACTCAATATTCGGTATATATTCGTGTCTGCTAAAGAGACAGACTTGCCATAGGCAAAGCACGCTATTGCATTCGATGTATATCGCCCTATGCCTGGAAGCAGCCTTAATTCATTAGGGTTTTCTGGGATTTCTGCATAATTCTCTCTAACTAAAATCTCTGCTATTTTCCTCAACCTTATAGCTCTCCGGTTAAAACCCAGGCCTTCCCATAATCGTATGACGGTAGCAACAGGGGCTTCAGCCAATGATTCCAGGTTTGGAAATTGTTTTAAGAATTGCATAAACTTAGGAACCACACGGTCAACTTGAGTTTGCTGCAACATTACTTCTGAGACCAATATAGAATAGGGATCTTTTGATTTTCTCCAAGGCAAGTCTCTGCCAGATTTGCCATACCAACGAACGACAAGGTCTACAATTTTGTCAATTTTTACTTGGCTGTTTTGGTACATCAATATCTGTATTTTCCTTGATGAATTGGCTCAATTGTTCTCGTGAACTTGGGCCAGTAAATTTTGCAATAACATCCCCATTGGGATTCAATAAATACTTTTCGGGAATTCCCTTTAAACCAAAGCTAATTGCCATTTCGCCTTTGAGATCTAATGAATTTGGGTATTCCACGGTATATTTTTCAATATGCCGTAAAACTTGAGCAGGAGTGTCCCAAACTGCTACTCCAATAAATTCTATGTTTGTCTCTTCATAACCTCTGTACAAATCAGCAAGCAACTGGGCTTCAGCTCTGCACGGTGGACACCAGGAAGACCAAAAGTCGACTAGCACAAATTTCCCCTCCAGAGATGATTTAGAGAGAATGGGGCCGTTGTTTAAAGTAGTAATAGAAAAATCAGGTGCACTAAATGATCCACCTATATTTACCTCTCCCGGTTTTTCATTTACAGCTAGTCCCCCAGGATTTCCGTTAGTTTCTACTAATGCCAATGCCAAAATAGTAAAAAGAAGACAAAAAGGTGCCATGGCAAGCAAAAACACTAGTTGTTTTTTCTTAAAAGTTATAATTTAGTCACCCATCAAATGCAGCTATTCCAGTTAAATGCTTACCGATTGCTAATTGGTGCATATGCCTTGTTCCTTCATAAGTATTTACGGCTTCAAGGTTCATCATATGTCTCATTGTCACAAAATCATCCAGAACCCCACTTGCCCCAAGTAAATCCCTGCAAGTCCTAGCGATATCAAGTGCGGTTTGAGTGTTTCTGTATTTTGCCATGCTAATCTGCGAGTGATGTAGGGTCCCAGATCTTTTATTATCCGCAATTTGATATGCCAATAATTGGCCAACTGAAAGTTCTGTATACATGTCAGCGAGTTTGGATTGCACAAGCTGATAAGCAGCTATCGGCCTAGAAAATTGAGTTCTCTGCATAGTGTAGTTCAAAGTTTCAGTTAAACATGCTTCAGCAGCTCCCATAACACCCCAGGCGATACCAAATCTGGCGTAATTAAGGCACTGTAATGCCGACGAAAGCCCTTTGGATTTTTCCAAAATAGAATCATTGCTCAGTTGAATATTTTCAAAAGCCAAGCTTCCTGTTGAACTTATTCTGAGTGAGAGCTTGTTTTTGATTTCACTAACGGAAAGGCCTTTAACAGGCGCCTCAACAATGAATGCTTTAATCCCGTCCGGGGTTTTCGCCCAAACAACTATAACGTTAGCTCTTGAAGCATTTGTTATCCAGAATTTTTCACCGTTTAAGATCCAACCTTTGGTGTTAGGTGATGCAAAAGTGGTCATGCTTCCAGGATCAGAGCCGTGATCAGGTTCTGTTAAAGCAAATGCACCTATCACTTTGCCTTCAGCCATCAGCGGCAACCAATGATTCTTCTGTTCTTCTGAACCATGCAGCCAAATTGCAGTCATAGCCAATGATGATTGGACGGATGCGAAAGACCTGATAGCAGAATCTGCCTTTTCCAACTCTTGCATTATCAACCCGTACCCAACTGGTGAGACACCTGCACAACCGTAACCATCAATATGAGCTCCGAAAATCCCTAGACCCGCCATGCCTTTAACTACGTACTCAGGAAAAATGGCATCCCGAAAGTGTTGCTTAGTAATAGGAACAATTTCTGCGTTCACAAAATCCCTTACGCTATCTCGAATCTGGCGCTCCTCTACAGAAAGTAACCTTTCTATAGCGAGCATGTCTTGATTGTTTGAATTTTCCATAAATTTATTCCGAGTATTGGTTGTATGGAGGAGTATATCGCAGCTTCATGAGTAAACGCAGTTGACAGCCATTACAATAGGTCTTAGGGTACTCCTGTGAACAATTTAATTAAATTGATGTGCTGTTGTTGTAATACCCGAGGGGCAAGTGAGTCCCTTGTGGTGAGTGCTAGTATTTTCTAGTATTACACAGGCAAGGCACGCTAAACCCCTCGGAGCTCAGCTCGCGAGGGTTTTTTTTTGAAAGGAATTCATGAGCACAATAAAAGGCTTGTTTAGAAAAATAAGCGCTGCTAGTAAAAGTATTCGACGTTCAATAGCTGAGGGCATTGACCCAACAGATACTGGCTCTAGTTGGGTTAGGCGCTAATCAAAATTCTCACTAGGCAGGCGTAAAAGCCCTGGAACTACGAGGTTACTCCCCGGTACTTTCGCTTTTCCCATCACATTGAAACCAAGTTTTTCGTAATACCCTATGTTGGTTGGATTAGGTGCAGTTAAAAAAACAGGTACCTTTTCTTCGTCTGTACGTGCCAGCATGTGTTTAATTAATTTGGTTCCTAGTCCTTTTCCTTGTAACGATGGCTCTATTCCGATAACAAATAGATACCAATGTGGCATTTTCGCAATTTTGTGATGCAAATCATCGGTAGTAGCGTTAAACAGCGAATATCTTTTTGCTGCGGATTTTCCAAGAACATACTTTTCAAAAAATATGCCAGTTCTTAGGGATCGAAATAAAGAGATTCCTTTAAAATCTGGAGGCATCCAGATTGCAGCTCCTGCGATTACAGGGTTACCTACCGCCCAGACTTCTCCATAATGGATGCCTAGAGAAAGAACTGATTTAATTATGTAAGAAGTTTTTCCTTGTCTATTACCTTCGAATTCGCAAACATATCGCAGAAGAGGGTCGTCATAAAATGCATTTGTTAGAACTCTAGTCGCTTCAGATAAATTCTCTTTTTTCAATTTGTAGACTTCAGAGTAGCTTTCCTGGGTTGTAGCTTGATCATCAAACATATTCGAACCTCGTGCTGCTTTTCGTTAACAAATCTTAACACTGAAACGTATTCCATTAATTAGCACTTAGTGGTTAGATGTGCTATCAAAAAGGAGTTGGCATGGAAACTTTACAATTAATTGGTGTAATATTGGCCGCGGTAGGTGCTATAAATTGGGGTTTAGTTGCGCTATTCAAGTTTGATTTAGTGGCTACCATTACTGGATCAAGCTTCGGTGAAAGCAACCTAATTTCACGTATCATTTACCTTTTAGTTGCCATTGGTGGAATTTTGGCACTCACTGCTTTAGGTGAACTTGGTTAGAAACTAAGTAGTTGGTCATAAAGAAGAAAGCGCCCTTGAGGGCGCTTTCTTCTTTATGTGATACATTACTCATTCATGCTGCTTCTAAATCCCACAGAACTATCAAAAAAACTCCCTTTTTACTACGGTTGGCTAATTGTTGCTGCTTATTTTCTCGCAGGCATGGCTGCTGGAGGACCACTAGTTTTTGGATTCAGCGTGTTTATCGTACCTATGGAAGAGGACCTTGGCTGGAGCAGAGCAACACTTTTGCTTCCTCTTACTATGTGCTTAGTTTTCTTAACAATTTTGCCACCAATTTTTCAAAGACTCATGGATCAAAAAGGCTGGCCTCCAATCATCTTGACCATATCTAGCATTTTGCTATGCACAGGGATGATACTCAATGGACTTTCCAAAGAACCGTGGCACTTCATGGCTAGTTTTGGAATAGTGACTGGACTCGGATTTGCATTTGCTGGCGGCTTTGCTCACCTTGCGCTTGTGCCTAAATGGTTTATTAAGAGAAGAGCTAGAGCTATTGCCATGGGAAGCATGGGGACCGCGGTTTCGGCTATGATTTATCCTCTATTTGCTGAATTCCTNATAAANTCATTTGGCTGGNGNNTGGCATGGTTTGTATTAGGNTCATCATCTTTAGTCCTCCTTGTNCCTATTTCATTATTAGTTAGAAGGGCTCCTGAGGATTTAGGNTTATTGCCTGANGGNGAAGTTGAGACTTGTTNAANCTAGNNCTGCGTCATTANNTACAGAAAATAATCNCATTCGANCANANAANGAGTACAGCTATACNCCNAAAGAAGNNATTAAGNACAAAACAACTTGGCTNATTGTNGGAGTAATGGTTGTNACAGCNCCCACTCTTGTTGGNCTTACTTCAAACTGGGCTCCCCATTTCCGTGATATCGGNCTATCTTCTACNGTGGCTGCAAGNGTNATAACTACTTATGGAGTATTTTCGATTATTTCTCGNTTCTTATGGGGNTTCCTTGTCGAAAGNTTTCATATTAGGAATGTGAGCTTCGCTCAAGCCGTNGTAACGGCTTTGGCAATATTCGTNTTGCTNCAAGTNAATAATAGCTCTATGGCTCTATTGTATGGGGCGCTACAAGGAATNACACTNGGNGGAGCACTNGCCCTACAGCCTNTACTTTGGGCTAATTATTATGGCAGAAACCACCTTGGTGCAATTTTAGGNNCNTTNCAACCTTTCGTGTCGATNGCTATGGCTGTGAGTCCNCTCGGNATCGGATTNCTTCGTGATCGCTTTGGNTCATACGAAAGNGTTTTTATNGGACTNCTNTTTCTATGGTTAATAGCAGCTCTATTNATTTTCCTGATNCGTCCTCTACCTNTTCCNCCTAATCAGGGNAAAAGTTAGNTTTNGGNTTNTTTATCNNTGCCCTGNAGTCGNGATGCAGCAANNAANCAGCCAATTGCTGCTANTGTCAAAAATGCTGTCAGAGCATGCAANCGTNCAAGGTCNGAAAAACCTGATGANCCCAAGCACGCTGCTANAAATGTAGTNCCTATTATAGCTCCNACGTATCTCATTGTTGGGTACATNCCNGCTGCNGCACCTGCAAGTCTAGGAGGNAGNGATTCCATAGCTGCTGCTTCGGTTGGAGCAGAAACACAAACTTGCCCCATTCCCCAGAAACACATCATCAAAATAAGGAAAGGCCACGNTGTNGTATCGGTCAATNCNTTGCCCATAANCGCAGAAACTAAATATATTGATGCTCCNACCAATACGACAGGTTTNCTACCTACTCGATCCGAAATCAAACCTGTAATAGGGGAAAANCCGACAGTGAAAATTGCAACNATTCCNAGTATAAATCCAGAGTTTCTTTCAGAACTGCCAAGAACATCTTGGATATAAATAGGTATATATGCGAGGCTGGTAAAAGTACAGATGCTCAAAAGTAGTATCGTGATTGCTCCTGGTAAATAGCCTGAACGTCTATCAAAGATTTCCATATTGATCAAAGGATTATCAGTATGGCGTTCCCAAAAAATAAAAACAAAAGCGCATAGAACAGCGAAAATTAAGTATTGATAGCCTGAAGTAATGGTAAATGTTTCTTCAGAGCCCAGAAATCTACCAAATAGTAATAAGGATGCAAAAAAACCGACCATAAGTAACGGGCTTCCTATTTGTAGTCTACTGTTGTTATTTACTTTTTTGTCACGAGGCATGCTTCGAAGAGCCAAAATTAATGCAACTAAAATCACAGGGAAACTTAGTGCGAAAACCGACCTCCAGCCCCAGAAACTTATAGTAAGTCCGCTTAATACTGGCCCTATACCTGTTGCAACACCTATTGCNGCAGCTACTAGACCAAAGCTTCTACCTCTTGTTGCAGCCGGTCCAAATTCACGTAATTGCGCAATTGCATTTGGAACAATTAAACCTCCTGCAATAGCCTGATTTATGCGAAAAAACAATAACAATTCAAAAGTCGGTGAAATTGCAGCAAAGAATGAAGCTAGTCCCATGTAGACTAGGCCGATTATAAATACGCGCTTGCGCCCCCAAATATCACCTAATTTGCCGCCAACAGGTTGTGTTGCGGCACTGCCAATAAAGTAAGCTGTGATAAGCCAAGCACTTAATCCAGTAGAAATATGAAAATGGTCTCTGATTGGCACCAGGGCAACAAAAATTAATGCTGAATTAAGCGGGGGTAATGCTGAAGCCAAAGCTGCAGTAGCTTGTAGAGCATATTGTTTTTGCTCTATATGGCTAGAAATCTGGGAAGTCATGATAGATTAATGGTATATGAAATGATCAATTTGGACACGTTAATCTCATAATATCAATAGAGGGGAAATGCAGCACGATTTTTTCAACCCACCTGAACTTTACTCACCACCCAAAGGGATGTACTCGCTGGTCGCTAAATCGGGGAATTTATTGCACATTTCAGGACTTCTTCCGCTAGACAAAAATGGAGAGGTCGTTGGACTTAAGGACGTAACTGCGCAGTACAGGAAAGTCTGGGAGAACATACAAATTGCTTTAAAGTACGTAGGTGCAGACTTAAAAGATCTTGTTAAAACCAGCACCTATATTGTTGGACGGGAAAATATTGAACCAGTAAGGAAAATCAGGGAAGAACTAAACCCCAATCCGCCACCCGCTAGTACACTAATACTTGTAGCGGGACTTGCTAATGATAAATGCTTAGTAGAAGTTGACGCTGTTGCAATAATAAATGGTACTGGAGTATAGCTATCAAATGAATGAACTAGCCGAAAGAATTATTAAAGAAGGTAAAGTTTTTGATGGCGGAATGATAAGAGTAGACAAGTTTTTAAACCATCAAGTTGATATAGGTTTATTAAAAAAGGCGTCACGGGTTTTTGCAACACACTTCACACAGATGATGCCAACGAAGGTAATAACTGTAGAAGCATCAGGAATCATTCCTGCAGTTTACACGGCTGATTTCCTAAATATTCCGTTAGTTTTTGCAAAAAAAGTTACTCCTGAAACGAACACTGAAAATAGGCATTCTTCAATAGTTTATTCATTCACAAAGAATCAAGATTCGCGGATATCTATCGCCAAANACCTAATAGATCCCGAAGATAGATTACTGATAATAGATGACTTTTTAGCTAGGGGCAGCACCCTTAAAGGGTTGTTGGAAATTGCAAAGTCGGCCAATGCAACTGTAGTCGGAACTGGAATAGTCATTTCTAAGCTATTTCAAGGTGCTGCTGAGTTAATCCATGATCCTCTTTTGAACGCTTTCTCTCTAATTACAGTAGAGGAAATGGTTAAAGGAAAGTTCACCATGAACACAAGTGATGGTCTTCGCTATGAATGCAAAATATCTGAAGATGGGTCCTTAATGTTGGAAACATCTTCAGACATTTCCCAGNATTTAATTTCCAATGGCTAAGTCCAGCGATACCAGCCTTAACACGATATCCTCATTTATTAGTGCAATAGGGGGGATAGAACATTCTTTAGACCCTTCTTCACTTCGTAAGGGCTCTCGGGATTTTTATTGGTTTAGCCCTATTCTGAAAGAAAAGCTTCAAGGAATACTGGCTGATGTAATTGTTTTACCTTCAACAGAGGAAGAAGTGATAGAAATCATAAAAGCATGCGTAGATTTGCATTTACCTCTCACAATAAGAGGCGCTGGCACCGGTAATTATGGCCAAGCAATGCCATTAGAAGGAGGAGTGGTATTAGATACTAAACGCCTATCAAATGTGAAAGAAGTTCGAAAGAGTACGGTATTAACTGAACCTGGGATTAAATTGGTAGATCTTGAAAGAGAAACACTTAAAACTGGCCAGGAATTGCGGCTATACCCTTCCACAAAAAGAACAGCAACAATAGGTGGCTTTATTGCGGGAGGTAGTACAGGAGTTGGCGCAATAAAGCACGGTTATTTAGCAGACTCAGATAATATTAAATCTCTACGCATTATTACCATGGAAAGAGAGCCTCGTATACTTACGCTGAAAGGTAGAGATATTGGCAAAGCTGCCCATGCTTACGGAACAAATGGAATCATAACTGAGTTAGAAATAGGCCTAGCAGAAAGCAGAGCGTGGACTGATGTAATAGTGTCTTTCCCTGATTTCAATCAATCTCTGTATTTCACTCAAGCATTGGCTCATTCAAATAACATCAATACGAAAGAAATTGCAATCTTTGAAGCCCCGGTAACAAATTACTTTCCTGATTTCAACATCCCAACAAAAGAACACTCATGCTTTGCCATGGTTCAAAGTTCAGATTTAGATCACATGAAAAAACTAATAGTTCAGTCAGGTGGAACACTGGTCTACGAAAAAAATAACCCTGAAAAAGGCAAACAGCGCCCTCTATACGAATTTACCTGGAACCACACAACCCTCCATGCTATCAACAGGGATCCTGGTATTACTTACCTCCAGTCTCTTTTCTTAGTAAATGATAACTTCACAATGATTAAGAAGACACAAGATTATTTTAAAAACGAACTCTTAATGCACTTTGAGGCTGTGTTATGGAATGGTAAATTTGCACTTGCAGGCCTTCAGTTAGTTCGTTATACATCGGAAGATAGATTAAACGAAATAATTAAATACCACGAAGAAAATGGAATACCCGTTTTCAACCCGCATACACATATTTTAGAGGATGGGGGGATGAAAGTAATTGATCCCTTGCAGTTAGATTTCAAAAAAGCAGTTGACCCGAAAGGCTTAATGAACCCAGGGAAAATGAGAGGATGGTGGGAAGGTGCACAAGGAAGTGGAACCAAAAGCGCTATTTTTAAATAGGTGCAATGCTCATGGCACATAATTTTCGACTCTCAGACATAAATTATAAAGACATCAAGGGTCGTTATGACTCAGTTGCGATTATTCCCGTAAGTGCTATAGAAGCACTCGGCCCTCATTTGCCACTTGGTGTAGATGCGCTTTTAAACGACTCCTTATTAGATAGAGTGATTGAGTTAAATCCATCAAACAACAAAATTTTGGTACTTCCAAATACAAATTTTGGCATGAGTATTGAACACTCAGCGTACCCAGGAACCATATCAATTAAAGCAGAAACTCTAATTGAATACTGGATCCAAATAGCTGTATCTCTTAAGAAATCAGGGTTTAGGAAAGTGTTGTTTTTCAATAGCCACGGTGGCCAAGTTGGAATAGCCGATATTGTATTAAGAAAGTTACGTGCAGAGCATAATTTACTTGCTCATTCANTACATTGGTTCAAGNTACAGCCACCCGAGGGCCTTTTCGAGGATGAAGAGTTAAAGTATGGAATCCACGGAGGAGAAGTCGAGACCTCACTGATGCTTCACAAGTGGCCCTCATTAGTGAAAATGGAATTTGCTCAGAATTTCGATTCCTTTGGTAAAGACCTTGCAAAGAANTATAAGTTTGTTAACCCTACAGGCAGTGCACTTTCATTTGGTTGGCAAACCCAAGACCTCAACGCCGAAGGGGCGGTTGGCAACGCTGCAGCTGCAAACGCAGAAAAGGGAATGCAATTTTTTGAATTTATTGCAAAGGAAGTAAGTTCAATGATTTCAGAAATAATTGAACTATCACCTGAAGTTCTAAAGAGCCCTGTGGACTTAGTTTAGCTTGTAAGAGAATCAATTAATTCAGATAAGTTCGTCAGCGAATCAATATTGTCAGCAAGTTCAAATGCTNTTGCGGACTTNCCTTCAAGGACCGATTCAATATTCACTTTGAACTTATCGACAACTTCGCTTTTCGCCACTGCCTCGCCTCCAGGATATGCCTTTGGCCTGCGTAGTGAATCCGTAAAAACCGCTCCGTTTTTCATATGTATGCTGACAACACAGGCAGGAACATCGTGAGGGTCAGAGAATTTAAGGAATTCAGCATGCTCATATGGCTTAACTTTTTTTCTCATTGCCGCTATTTGCGGATCAGCAACCCCAGCCTCAGAGAATTCTTCTATTCCAGCATTCCTTTTGACAACTGAGGCTGCAATTGCATGAGTCATACTNTATTGGGCTTCTGGTGAGTTTTTTGGATCATCAAATGGAACAATCCCGCGGGCCACATGCATATANCCGTAATCTATATGNTCAACTTCATCAGGGTCGATGTCGTTTTCTATTGAAAGCTTAATGGCAGTTCCTATTCCCGCTAGAACTGCACTGTTACACGGATGCAATTTAATACCGACTCCAGGGTCGTCCAAATAGAATCTTTCAACATTTTTTACAGCTTCTTCTGTCAATGAAGGATTGACGTTATCTGCACCTGCCATTAGTGACCAAAATCCATACCTATGCTCGAGGATTTCTTGATTACCAGTAAAACCTGAACGAACTAAATTGGCACTCATCATCCCATGCAAAGCTGCCATACCTGTATGCAATGCTTTAGTGAATGTTCCAAAATTGCCCCTCATTCCTCCAGACATGGAACTCGCGACTCCTAAAGTCGATGCAATTTGTTCAGCGTTGAATTTCATGAGCTTAGCAGCAGCTAATGCAGATGAAAGAGTGGAAAGGGTTCCAGTTGTGTGCCATCCATGAAGGTAATGCGTTGGCATAATTGCCAACGCTAAACGCGCTAAACCTTCGTGCGCATATACAAANGCCTCAATTACATCCTGGCCGCTTGAATNAAGCTCTTCAGCTAACGCCAAAAGNACNGGAACTGCNGATCCGCTTGAGTGTGCCACAGTCAAAAATGATGTGTCATCGTAATCTAAAGTATGNGCGCTAACTCCATTCGCTAAGGCAGCNAATGATGGAGCAAGNGTCAGTTTTTTTCCAACAACATGTGCTTTTTCANCAGAATTTGAACCTAATTTAATTGCATAATCATGAGCAATAGTAGCTGCAGGCAGATTTGAACCGGCAACTGCAACTCCTAATGTGTCCATGAAAAGAAGCTTAGCAAAACCTAAAGCACTGCTAGGTATATTTTGGTATGAGCCACTGGCTACGTAGTTAGCTATATCGTTAGTTGCACCCATGATTGCNCTCAAAGTAGATAAAGTGAAGATTCCTCAATTTTGAAAAAATGGAGCGGGAGATGGGGATCGAACCCACGACAATCAGTTTGGAAAACTGACACTCTACCACTGAGTTACTCCCGCTTTTACTTAAAACCGACAGGTATTTTAACGTGATATTCTTATTATACCAGTGTATGGAGGCCTCATATCGACANTAACCTCTACAACAAAATTCTATGGGAACGATTTGATCCAAATTTGGAATTGGGCAATCACNTTGTCAATTTTGATGAAGTAACTTCAACAATGGACATTGGGTGGTTGTTAGCAAACGAACGAAAATCCCATGGCAATACTTTCTTAGCACAGTACCAAACTAAAGGNCGTGGTAGGTTTAANCGTAAATGGTTAAGTCCAGTATCAGAGTCTGTAATGGGATCCATNATAGTTAAGGGTTCGCCAAATAAAATAGCAACGCTTGGAATGATTGGGTGTGTTGCTATAGCGAAATCCATTAAGGCAGTTGCTGATATTGAGTGCCAGCTAAAATGGCCTAATGATGTTCTTGTCGGANGTAAGAAAGTTTCGGGAATNCTCGTTGAGTCTCAAATAAGCACAAATAATAATGGTGTAGGTGTCCTTGGCTTTGGAGTTAATATCAATAACAGACATGAAGACGTATCAGATTTTCGTATTCCCCCAACTAGTTTGTTCAGAGAAACTGGCGAAGTGTTTGATATCAATAAATTCGCTCTAACAGCCGTACGCGAAATTAATTTGCTTTGGCAGGGTGGCATTCAAAGTTTAAATGCCAAGTATTCCTCTATGCTCGGAATAGTCGGCAAAAATATCAATGTTACTGTTAATGGCAGGCTTTTAACTGGGACAGTCAGGAAGGTCGATAAAACTGGAGCAATTGAACTAGTTGATCCTTCAGGAAATTCACATTTAATAGTAGAAACTGATGCTAGCATTTCAATTTAGGTCATTATTGACTCTANCCAACCTAACTTTATTTGNCAAAACANTTTAAAATGGGGTGTTAGTTTCAATCACCCATGGAGTTCTAAATGNCTTTGAGTAGGGATCGTGATCCTTTTTCNTTTCANCGGTTAGNCGTTATTAGGGAACGCTTGCAAACTTTTCTNAATCGAAGAGGNTATGANATTGTTGATGTTCCTACATTAGAAGCAACTGAGNTATTNCTTCGNAAATCTGGAGGAGAGCTNGCAGCGAAAATGTACACTTTTAATGATCCNNCAGGCAGAAAAGTTAGTTTAAGGCCCGAGTTCACATCATCTGTTGTNAGAGCATTTATAGCTAAAAAATTCAACTCAATGTTACCTTTGCGCCTACAGTATTCNGGTCCNGTATTTAGGTATGAAGGTTCAGAAGTCCCTGAACTTTTAAGAACAATCGAGTTCGATCAGTTGGGAGCGGAGTTATTTGGAGTTAATTCTGAATATGCCGATGCTGAAATTATGGCACTTGCGGCTCAAGGCATTACAAAATTAGGCGTTAAAAATATAAGAATGAAATTCGGACACGCCGAAGTTCTAAATAATGTATTCAGATCTTTAGGTTTGAATGAACGTACACGTATTTTTGTTATAAAAAACCTTGAAGAGTTAAGGAAAAATGGATCCACTTCTTCACAGNTAAAAACCAAAGCTCAAGTACTTTCAAANGTGAAAGATGCTAGTGCAAAATCTCTGTTAGAAGCTATCGGCGGCCTTGATGACTCTGAAGCATTAGGCATAATAAGTGACTTTTTCCCAGACATAGCCAATTCCCCAACAGGAAAACGATCTAAAGATGAAATATTGAATCGCTACTTGAAAAAACTACGGGAAATTGAAGACCCAAGCGCCCTAAAGCACGCTTTAGACTTCGCGGAACAATTAATTAGTGCTCAAGCATCCGTTACCAAGTCTAGAGCAAAGCTAGAGTATCTTTTCAATCATTTCAAAATACCGACCGAGCTCTTAATACCAATTGATAAAATGGTTACTGCATTTGAGCCTTATGCCTTCGACGATTCTGCAATAATTATGGACCTTAGTTTGGCACAAGATATTGCTTATTACACCGGTGTGATATTCACAATTGAATCTTCTAGGTCTGGGAAAAATGTAATATTAGGCGCAGGAGGCAGATATGATGGTTTGGTCAAAGCATTGGGTGGCACAAAAGATGTAGCAGCTCTTGGTTTTGCATACGACCTTGAAAGGGTGCAAAGTTTACTCCCTGAAACATTTGGGCTTGAAGAAATTGAACCTCCTCAACGTGTACTCGTAACTGCAGATGATCCAGAACTCAGCCAAGCGGTTGCCACAGCAGAAAGACTACGAGCTCAAGGGATATTTGCAGAAGTCGATATGATTAAAAGAAATTACGGTGAAACTGCAAAATATGCCAAAGCAAGAGGCATAGCGACGGTCATGCGTATTGGTAAGGAAGGAATAATAGATGAGCAAAATGTCCAAGCCAAATAGCCATAACACTCGCTTAAAAATTGCCGTGCCAAGTGATGGCGCAATGTATGAGCCTACAAAAACATTTCTAGCTGCTGCTGGAGTACCGCTAATTCGACCCAGCCCAAGAAGTTATGTGGCTTCTTTAGCTAACATAGACGGAATAGAAGTTATTCTGCAACGAGCTAGGGATATTACTTTTCAGGTTGAAGAAGGAAACGTAGATTTGGGGTTCGTTGGATACGATGATTTCCAAGAAAGAAGAATAGAAGGCGGCAATACAGTATTAGCACTGTCAAACTTAGGGTTTGGGAGATGCGAATTAGTAGTCGCGGTTCCTTCATCTTGGGTGGACGTAGATTCCATGGCCGATATTGCAGACTTATCTGTTGAGTTTCGCGAATCGGGGAGAGAGTTCAGAGTTGCAACCAAATTTACTAGATTGGCTCAAAGGTTTTTGTTTCAGCACGGTGTAAGCTTTTTCAATCTGCCTCAAATATCAGGCTCCCTAGAAGCTGCGCCGGCTATGAACTATTCTGATTTCATCATTGATATCACTGCTACGGGCACATCGATAAGGGAAAATCACTTGAAAACAATTGCAGACGGAACAGTCATCAATTCAGAGGGATGTTTAATCGCAAACGCCAATTCGTTAAGGTCGCGTGAACCAGCTCTTGAAGCTACACGTGAATTGTTAAGTAGAATTACAAATGCTTTCGATAATCTAGGTTCAGTGAACGGAACTAATATTTATGATCAGTTGTCTGTGAAACTCAGCATTTAAAGGTATTTTGCAATAGAAATTTAGAATGATGCAGATAATTAACGGCTATGAAATGGGAATTAATGCCCTTAACAGGAAAAACGGCGAGGACGTTGATAATGCTATTCTCGAAACAGTTACTGATATCCTTGCTCAAGTTAAAGTAAGTGGAGACGCTGCAATAAAGCGCTTTACTGAAAAATTTGATGGCAAAAAACTCACCAACATAGAAATTAATCAGGCCAATTGGCTGAAGTCATTGGAAATTCTACCCCCAAACCTCAAAGAATCACTTCAAGTTGCGGCTAAACGGATTCAGGATTTTCATCAATTATCAATGCCCAAACCGTGGTCATCTATTTCTGGGGAATACGAAGAGAAAATCATTCCTATTGAAACTGTAGGTATTTATGTTCCTGGGGGAACTGCAAATTACCCATCTGCAGTTTTAATGGACGTAATTCCTGCTAAAGTAGCAGGTGTACCCAATGTAATTGTTTGTACTCCAGATCCCACTGATGCAGTTTTGGCTTCTGCAAAAATTGCAGGAGCCGATAGGCTCTTTCAAGTAGGAGGGGCCCAAGCAATAGCTGCGATGGCTTATGGTACTGAGTCAATTCCTCAAGTAGACAAAATATGTGGAGCTGGAGGAACGTATGTTTCTGCTGCAAAAAAAATGGTATATGGGGACGTAGGTATAGATGGAATCTATGGACCCACTGAAACTCTAATTGTAGCTGATAGTTCNGCTACACCCTCTGTTCTAGCAGCAGATTTACTAGCACAGGCAGAACACGACACTTTGGCTATACCTATTTTGATTACAGACGATGTCAATTTAGCTAAAGCAACAATTGAAGAAATTTATTTACAACTGCCCGAATTAGAACGTTACGAAATAGCCAAAGAATCAATTGCAAATAAAGCCCTTGCAGTAGTCCTAGATGACATAGGCCAAGCACCTGATTTGATAAACCAATTTTCTCCTGAACATGTTTGTTTAATACTGAAAAACCCTGAAAATTGCATCAAAGGGCTTAAAAGTGCAGGAGGCGTATTTGTAGGTGAGTATTCTCCTGAGGTAATAGGAGATTACGTTGCGGGTCCAAGTCATACTATGCCCACGTCAGGGACTGCACGATTTTCTTCGTACCTCGGAGTTGATCACTTTCTAAGGAAAATGCCTGTTGTTCGTTTAGGGCATGAGGGATTTAATAAACTTGCGACTTCAGCCGCAACAATTGCAAGAGAAGAAGGTTTAACTGCTCATGCGAATGCAGTTGAATTGCGATTAACCAGAGATTCAAAAAATCAAGGCTTGGATAATGAGTAAGAACGAAAAGATCATAAACTCTTTAATAAGATCTCATCTTCAAAACTTGGCGCCTTACGAGGCTGCTGATCCGCCAGAGATACTTGCGGCTAAAGCTGGGATACTGGAAGAAGATGTTGTCAAATTAAATGCCAACGAAAATCCTTTTGGGCCATCACCAAAAGCGGCATATGCACTTAATAACATATCTCGAGTACATATATACCCAGACCCCGCTCAACTAGTGATGAGAAAAGCCGTGGCAAATTACGTTGGCCTTAGCGAAGAGAATATTGTAGTTGGTAACGGAAGCGACGAACTAATTGATATGTTATTTAGAGTTACTCTAGACCCCGATGACATAGTTATTGATAGTGTTCCTACATTCGGAATGTATTCTTTTGTTGCTGAGTTTTGCGGAGCTAAGGTAATCCGAATAGAAAGAGACTCTAATTTTGAAATCAANCTTCCTGAAGTAATAACNGCAAGTGAATCAAAGGCTGCTAAAATTATTATTCTCGCATCGCCCAATAATCCCACTTCTAATTCGGCCTCAATAGATACTATTAAGCGTCTTCTGAAAACCGACAAGCTTGTAATAGTAGACGAAGCATACTTTGAATTTGGNGGAATTTCTGCATCANNCCTTATTAACGAATTTGAAAANNTGGTAATACTGCGCACAATGAGTAAGTGGGCAGGATTAGCTGGGTTACGAATTGGGTATGGTCTGATGGCTCCNGAATTGGCCTCATTACTCCTGCGNACTAAACCTCCNTACAACGTGAGTCAAGCTGCTGAAGTTGCTTTACTTGCCTCAATTGATGATGCCGAATTGTTAAAAGAAAGAGCAAATTTGATTATTTCAGAACGTAACCGGATGTCAGAGAAGCTCTCTCTGATCGACGGTGTGAAACCATGGAAATCAGATGCAAATTTCATTCTTTGTGAACTACCTCCAAACAAAGGTAAGTTGATATATGAATCACTGGCCCAAAAAGGCATCTTCGTGAGATACTTCGGAGGCGGTAGATTGGCTGATTTTATTAGGATAAGTATTGGTAATTCAGTCCAAACTGACCAACTAATTGCATCTTTAGAAAAGGCGATAAAAGAGAATGAGTAACCGTAAAGGAACTTGTAATAGAAAAACGAATGAATCGGATGTCATGGTTTCTATTAATTTAGACGGATCGGGCGTGTCAGATATTAGTACCGGTAACGGCATGTTGGATCATCTGTTATCTCAATTGNCTAAGCATGGGTTGTTTGACATAGTTATAAACACCAAAGGAGATTGGCTTCAAACTGGCTGGCATCATACTGTGGAAGACACCGCAATTGCCTTTGGAAGAGCATTTAATGAAGCGTTGGGTGAGGGTTCCGGGATCACGAGGATGGGCCACGCAATTGTCCCATTAGATGAGGCGCTAGCGAGAGTCGTAGTTGACCTCAGTGGGCGAGGGTATGGTTCAATCAATCTAAATCTAAGCGATTCGACCATCAACGACTTGCCAGGGGATTTAGTACGTCACTTTTTGCTATCGTTTTCCACAGAAGCAAAATTAAACTTACATGCAACGGTTCTTGAAGGTATCAATGCACACCACAAAGCGGAAGCTACTTTCAAAGCACTAGCAAGGGCCTTGAAAGTAGCTGTGTCACTAGACCCAGCGAGGGCAGGGCAAATACCTAGTACTAAAGGCTCGATTTCGGAATAGGTTAGCTGTTAGTTATGCTTATTTCATATGATTCGATTACAGGGTTTGCCAATAATTTTTGACACATTTGNTCAATGTCTGCCAGAGCAGATGCTCGGTCTTTGGAATCAAGATCTATAGTAATNAATTTTCCAATTCTAGCGCCNGAAGCCCCTTCNAATCCTAGCGCATGCAGAGCACTTAATACCGTTGTACCTTGNGGGTCATTCACTGACTTTTTTAATTCTACCTTGATCTCAGCTCTGAAATGCATTTATTCCTCTAAACCGCATTTCTCATCAAAATATAAAGGCGCTCTATTGATATGAGCATCAAAGAAGGTTTTCATTCCCTCTGGTTCAATAGAATTAAAGGTCTGAGTCCAGCCCCAGGCAGTCATCGTTATCGAACCCAACTGAACTGCAGAATGAGGAGTTTGAATGATACATGCAGGGAAACCAGGCAAGCTTTTAACATAATCAGTCAATTGCAAGATGTCATTTTCGTTTGCCAGATTATGATTGAATACAACACCCCCTCGTTCTAGGTTCGACACTACCAATGCATCATCCAATTGTGTATTACTAACACCCCATGGCGCTAGTTCAGAGTACTTTGGACCCGATGTTGGTGGTAGNAAATTATAAGAAGGGAGTGANTCACCTCGGTCGTATTCTTCAGATTCCTGTATTGGNATTTCAGTACCAGCAATAATATCTATCTGATCAGCTTGACCTTCGTCAACAGTTCTATTTAGGCCCATTTGGCCTAACTGAGGGACAAATAATCCTGCGATCAATGCTAGTCCAACTGAACCACCAAGAATCCCTACAAGCACTCTTTTTCGAGCCTTCTTAGAAGCAGCTCGTACTCTTCTAGCCTCGCGAGCTAGAGTTTTNCTNGATTTATTATCCTGACCTTCTGAGTTCATGCTTTTATACATTAAGAATCTTAATAAACTTTTTTACCAGTAATTCTGAAAAATGCATCCTCGTATCTTTCTTTAGTTTTGATAATCACCTCTTCAGGTAATTCTGGAGCGGGTGGTTCCCTATCCCAGCCTGCAGAAACTAAGTAATCGCGAACATATTGTTTATCAAAATTAGGTTGTGATTTGCCAGGGGAGTAGCCTTCAGCATCCCAGAATCTGCTCGAATCAGGAGTTAAAACTTCATCAATTAATGTCAACTTTTCGTCAACAATGCCGAATTCGAATTTCGTATCTGCAATTATTATTCCTTTTGAAATCGCATGGTCATGAGCAAGGCTAAACACGTCAAAAGACGTTTGTTTCAATCTACCTGCTAATTCTCCACCAACCATTTCAGCAACTTCAGATTCAGTCATCGGCTCGTCATGCCCTGTTTCAGCTTTCGTAGTGGGGGTGAACATAAGTTCAGGTAACCGATCACCATCCTCTAACCCTGAAGGAACAGGTAATCCAAAAACAGTCCCGCTGTTTTTGTATTCGGCCAAAGCAGATCCTGTTAAATACGCTCTTACTACGCACTCAACATCAATGCGTTTAGCTTTATGCACAACCATTGACTGAGTAGCGATCTCTGGAGGAAGGTCTTTTAAAATAGGATGTTCATTCAGATCACCAAGTGTATCGCGATCATCGGCAAGTGATACTAAATGATTAGGAACTACGTTTTCTGTAAGGTCAAACCAGAACTTTGATATTCTAGTTAAAATTCTGCCTTTTTCAGGAATACCGCTAGGTAATACCACATCAAAAGCTGAAATCCTATCTGTAGCAACCATCAANAATAAATTGTTGCCTAAATCATAAGTATCCCTAACTTTACCCCTATAAAGGATGTTAGGTAGATGTGTCTCAAGCAAAGCCATTATTCACCTTCAAATTAGGTTAATTCTCTCAAACATTGCGTCTATATGTTTAGTGTAATAGGAATAATCAAATATACCCTCAAGGTCTTTTTCGTTCAAATAGTTNGANACTATTGAGTCANTTTTTATTAATTCCCTAAAGTCNGTTCCTTCATCCCATGTANTATGNGCATGGGATTGCTGTAAGCGATAAGCATCTTGGCGTGGCATACCTTTCTCAACTAAAGCTAACATCAAGCGTTGAGAGAAAACCAACCCCTTAGTTGATTCAATATTNGAAATCATCTTTTCAGGAAAGACNCGCATATCCTTCACCACACCAGTGAACAGGTCCAAAATATAATCTAATGCAAGACATGCATCAGGAAGAATTATTCTCTCAGCTGAAGAATGGCTNATATCCCGTTCATGCCAAAGGGCTACATTTTCTAGCGCAGTAACAGCATGACCTCTTATCAACCTAGCCAGTCCACATACTCTTTCAGAAAGCTCTGGATTTCTTTTGTGAGGCATAGCTGAAGAACCAGTTTGATTTTCGCCAAAAAATTCCTCTACTTCATGTACTTCAGTTCTCTGTAGAGATCTTATTTCAGTAGCAAATTTCTCAAGTGAAGCAGCTACTATTGCAAGCGTAGTAACAAAAAAAGCATGTCGGTCGCGTTGCACAATTTGGTTTGAAAGAGGGGCAACAACTAAATCCAGCGCTGCACACGTTGCTTCTTCAACATCTAATGGAACAGTTGCATGTGTTCCCACAGCCCCTGATATCTTACCTACTGAAATTTGCTCTAATGCGCTTTGCATTCTACTTTTATTTCGGCCCATTTCTTCATACCACAAAGCAAGTTTCAGCCCGAAGGTTATTGGCTCAGCATGGACTCCATGGGATCTTCCCATCTGTAAGGTGTCTTTGAACTCAATTGCTCTTATAGCCAGTACTGCCATAAAACGCTCTATTTCAACTAGCAAAATCTTAGATGCATCGCGCAACTGCANGGCAAGNGCNGTATCTTTAACGTCATTGGAAGTTAAACCTAAATGTATCCANCTACCTTCCTTNCCCAAAGAAGGAGTAATTGACCAAATGAAGGAGTTTATATCATGTTTAGTTCGCTCAAATTCATNGGCCATTATCTCTGGATCGTACTTAGCAGCACGAAGGAGTTCCATGTCTTCATTAGGAATAACTCCTTTTTCTGTCCAAGCTTCGCAAACAGCTAATTCAACAGCCATCCACCGATCATACATACCTGAGTCTGTCCAAATATTATTCATTTCTGGACGTGAATATCGGGGAATCATTTAAATAGCCACCTATTACAAGAATTAGATCGGTATAAGTATAAAAAATTAGCTAGCAAGAATTACCTTTCTCGAAGTCTCTGCCTATAGGCCTTGTTAGCCTCTGCGATTTTATCATACTTTAGCCCTAAAATTTGAGCGGCAAGCACTGCAGAATTCCTAGCTCCCCANCCTCCTAAAGCTACAGTCGCAACTGGCATNCCTGGAGGCATTTGAACAATGGAGTACAGAGAGTCAATACCTTTCATTTCGCTACTTGTAAGAGGGACNCCAATNACGGGTAAAGTCGTATGNGAGGCGACAACGCCAGGTAGTGCTGCTGCACCACCTGCTGCTGCTATAAAAATTTCTACACCATTCTCCACAGATTTCTTAACATACTCAGCAACTGCTTCAGGATCACGGTGCGCTGAAGCAACTTTTAATTCCGCTTCTATTCCAAGTTCAAGCAGCAAATCTACAGTTGCTTGCATCGTTTCTTGATCGCTCTTACTGCCGATAATAACCGCTACTTTAGGCAATTTTATCTCCTTCGAAAAAAAAATTTTAAGATTAAATAATTATTAAAACAGGCTCTATAGTGATTAGTTGACCCAGAATAGCCACAGGTCTAGACTCAGCCAGTGTATTTGTTCATTATCTACCGAGGAACTGGAATATGAAAGATAACGTAGCTACAGAAGTTGAAGTTAAGCAAGAATTGATTTCTGATGATCAAAAAAGGTGGATTGACTCAGCAATCAGCTTGATTGATGAAGAGGCAATGAGGCAATTCAATCTTCAACTCACAAGTATCCATAGTCCAACTGGCTACGAAAGAGAGGCAAATCAGTGGCTAGTTAGCCATATGCAATCTATTGGCCTTAATTCGTTCTATCAATCTATGGATAGTGATTCAGGAAACGCCATTGGTACGATCAAAGGTACTGGTGACGGTTCATCCTTGATGTTATACGCACCTGTAGATACTCACCTTGATTCTATTCCTTCTCGTGATGTCCCATGGGTTGGGCCTGAACTTCGGCCAGACATGAAGCCAGAAGCTTATATCGCGGACAATGGTGATGTTATAGGGCTTGGTTCTTCAAATCCAAAGGGAATGATTACAGCAATTGCAGAAGCGGTGAGAGTCATCAAAGCATCAGGTGCACCCTTAAAAGGGGATCTGATTTGGGCTTCTTGTGGCGGTGGTATGCCCTCAAAGCCAGATGNAAGTGAAGTAAGGCAAGCACACGGACTTGGTAGTGGNGTCTCTTACATGATTAACCATGGTGTTACATCTGATTTTGGCATTATTGTAAAGCCAGGATGGGCAGTTTCATGGGAGGAAGTCGGACTATGCTGGTTCAAAGTCACAGTCAATGGCCAAATGGGCTATGCGGGCATGACCCGTAGCTTTCCAGGTTTTAGGAATTCTGTGGTACATGCTTCAAAATTTATACTTGAACTTGAAAAATGGCTTCCAGAGTATCAGGCACAGAATACTTCTGGTNTATGTTCACCCCAAGGNGCAATATCCGCTGTAAGGGCAGGGTGGCCAAATAAACCATCTTTCCCTTCTGCTGTTACAGAAATTTATATTGACATGAGATGTACTCCTCGGCANACACCATCACAAGTCAAGGCAGAATTTGCTAAAGCAGTTCAGAATATTGTCACGGCGAACCCAGATCTGGATATTGAATGGGAAATGATCGCAGCGTACCCTGCAGGCCATACCGATCCATCGAATTGGATAATTCAATCTTCAATGAGAGGTTGGGAATTTAGTGAAGGGTCTAGTCATAAAGTAAGGCTAAACACCAGCGGCCAAACAGATGCCTCAGCAATTAGGAACCTAGGAATACCCTTAGCAAGAATTGGATTCCCTCCAGTTCCAACAACACCAGAAGCCTGGCAAGGATTTGGAGGGATGGGTGTAAGCTACATACCAGATCTCATGAAAGTGACTAAAGCTCTGATATACACAATCATAGATACGTGCACGCGTGAGAAACTAACATAGCGTCCATCACTATTTTTTTATTCTAAATGGGGTAGAATCAAAAAATAGATACAAAAAGGAAATACGAATGTCTTTAGAACTTCATGTAGGCGCACCAACAAGTGGCTCTATTCTAACTCAGGTTGAATTTTGCCAATTCGCAGAATCTATAGGTTTTTCGGGAGTGGGTATAGCAGACCATTTAGAACATGGCCATGATGCTTACATCACAATTGCAAAAGCCCTAGAGGTTACGACAGCAATTGAGCTTTATACCAGCGTTACCAATCCTGTTACACGCCATCCTTTCACCCTTGCTTGCTTGGCCAATTCTCTTAATGAATTAGGCCCTGGGAGGTTTAAACTTGGGATAGGTACCGGTGATTCTTCCGTGGCAAATATTGGTGTNCGGCCNGCAACTGTTGCAAGATTTCGAGAAGTTCTTGCCGAGGTACGCCAATTACTTTCTGGTGGATCTGTAGTTTTTGGCACCAACCCTGATGCACATATCGAAAANCCTGTTANCCCNCCACCTTCTATATTGGTAACGGGGAGTGGNCCCAAAGCGTTAANAACAGCAGGTGAATTTGGTGATGAAGCNATGATTTTAGCTGGCATCCCCAAAAATCTGCGCGCTAGGGCGTTTTCTCATATAGAAAATGGCGCTAAATCAGCAGCAAAGAGCTTAGATAATTACAAAGTTTCNCATGTGTTGTCTGTTTCTATCGATCCTGATCCTCAAGAAGCTAGGAACAGGGTCTGGCCTGCTGTGTTTTTCTGGGTATCTACTGGCTTTTTTAACGACCCAATTGCTGAAATGGGTATAGAGCTTCCAAAGTTGGAAAAACCTGAAGGTGTCAGTGAAGAGCTTAAAACGGTTTTATGCGATACGTTTACTATTAATGGCACCGAATCACAAGTTCTCAATCGCTTCCATGAACTTAAAGNTGAAGGGCTGGAACGTGCTTACGTNCTAGCTTTTGGAGGTGGTGATTCTCGAGAGAACATGATGAAGCTATTGGCTAAAGATTTATTGAATTAGCCTAGGTACTCGCTATATCGCTTCTCATATAACAATTCGCGAAATTCAACTCTCTTGCGCCTTTGTAAGCACTCATCCTAGCTTGTTCCCGAGTGCCAGCTAAGCTTACAACTGTTATTACCCTACCTGAGGTTGTATATACGCTTGATTGCCATGTCTCTGTACCGGCATGAAATGCGAATGTGTTTTCTTCGAGATTTTCAAAACCGACTACTTCATACCCCGTTTCAAATTTTCCTGGGTAACCTTGGGATGCCAATACAACACCAACCGTGTGACTATCACTCCACTTTATTTTTATCCCATTAAGATTNCCTTCAGATACTGCTTCTGCAATCTCCAAAAAATCAGAATCGAGNCTNGGGAGNAAAATTTGAGCNTCTGGATCACCAAATCGTGCATTGTATTCGATGACATGAGGNCCCTGATTAGTCAACATGATCCCGCAGTAAAGAATNCCTTGATAGGTAGCACCAATTTCGTCCAGGGCAAACAATATCGGCTCAATNCAGTTTTTTCGAATTTGAAGCTCCAANTCAGAATTCCAGAATTCTGGGGGGCTGTAACCTCCCATTCCTCCAGTATTTGGGCCNGTATTNTGATCACCTATTCTCTTATAGTCACAAGCAGCAACCAGCGGACTTATTCGAACACCATCGGTGAAAGAGAAAACGCTAACTTCTTTGCCTACTAAGCATTCTTCTATGACTACACTAGNCCCNACTTGCATTGCNGAGTTTAGAGCAATCAAAGCTGATTGATGATCATCCGCAACTACNACCCCTTTACCTTGAGCTAAACCGTCAGCTTTAATTACGATAGGCATTTTTTGTAGTTTGATGTATTGAGTAGCAGACTTAGCGTCTGAAAAAACTTCGAACCGGGCTGTGGGTACTCCAGATTTCACCATCAAGTTTTTGGCAAAACTTTTACTCGATTCTATCTGGGCNGCAGCNTTGGAAGGCCCNAATACCTTTACTCCTTTAGATCTGAGATNGTCNGATACTCCTGCTACTAATGGACTCTCAGGGCCAATGATAACCAAGTCAATCATGAAAGACTGTACAANAGAANATACAAAACNGGGATCTGTCATATCGCCGGNAATATTTGTNCCAAGCTGAGAAGTGCCTGANTTCCCTGGTAGTGANAAAATNATAGGATTNTNNGGGCTTTTGGCTAGTTGCCATGCAATNGAATGTTCTCTTGCTCCAGCACCCAAAACTAANACATTCATTTTATTGCGATTAAGCAAGAGNTTTCACTTTCNTATTGAAAATTATTCCCACTCAATAGTCCCAGGGGGTTTTGAAGTTATATCGTAAACAACCCGATTAACATTAGGTACTTCATTAACGACTCTATTGGATATTTTTGCCAAAGTATCGTAGGGAATTCTTGCCCAATCCGCCGTCATTGCATCATCACTNGTTACCGCACGAATAGCCAATACATATTGATAGGTTCTCTGATCNCCCATTACTNCCACCGTGAGAGTATCAGTCAACACTGCAAATGACTGCCACAACCGTTCGTAAAGCCCATCACCTTTGATTTCATCCATTACGATCCAATCAGCTGCTCGGAGGGTTTCGAGTTTTTCAAAAGTAATTTCACCAATAACTCTTATAGCGAGCCCAGGGCCTGGGAAAGGTTGTCTGTTTAGAACTTCAGCGGGCATCCCCAATTCTTTACCNACTAGCCTTACTTCGTCTTTAAACAAATACCTAAGNGGTTCAACTAATTCCAACCGCATATGCTCTGGCAAACCTCCCACATTATGATGAGTTTTTATTTTCTGAGATGCAGTTGACTCTGGAGTTTGGCTCTCTATTACGTCTGGATAAAGAGTCCCTTGAGCAAGAAAATCAACCACACCTAAACTATTAGCTTGTTCATCAAAAACTTTGATAAATTCATTTCCTATCGTTATACGCTTGGATTCAGGGTCCCTAATGCCGGATAACGCCGATAAAAATCTGTCGCTAGCATCCACGTACACTAACTTCAGGCCTAGGTGNTTTTCAAATACGNCCCTAACCCTGCTAGCTTCCTCNCGCCTNAGNAGTCCGTTNTTTACAAATATGCAAGTNAGATTNTCACCTATTGCTCTATGAATGAGCATCGCAGTAACAGCNGAATCAACACCACCAGATANAGCACAAATTACTTTGCCATTTCCTACCTGATTCTTNATCCTACTNATGGTGTCACTTATAAANTTCCCTGGTGTCCAATCCCCTTTGCATTTGCAAATTTTATAAATGAAATTCTTCAAAATCTCAGAACCCTGGGGAGTATGCACAACTTCAGGGTGGAATTGAATACCAAAAATATTATTTGGCGATCCCATTGCAGCAATGGGAGAATTCTCGGTAGCAGCGATTGATTTAAAATCTGCAGGCAACTCATCGATTCTATCGCCGTGGCTCATCCATACTGGCAATTCCTCAGCTAAACCATCAAATAAGAGCGAGTAATCACCAGATTGTCGTATAACTGCATGTCCGTACTCACGTTCCCGGCCTTCTGCAACTACACCACCGAGTTGATGTGCTATTAGTTGCATCCCATAACAAATGCCCAGAACTGGAACGCCTGAATCGAAAACCCAAGCAGGAGCTAAGGGAGCATTTGCTTCATAAACGCTTGATGGTCCGCCAGATAAAATAATCCCTTTTAAATGAAATTTTTCTGCGATTTCACGAGACGAATCATGGGGAATAATTTCACAATATGCATGTGTTTCTCTGACACGTCTGGCAATTAAGCGGCTGTACTGAGATCCAAAATCTATAATCAGAATCGTTTCAGGTTTTTCATGATCATCATTTAGTAAATCTAAAGAATTTTTGATTTTGTTATCATCAGATTTGATTTCTTGTGAAATCTTTAAGTAGGCTGAAACTTCTAGATCATCAGTTGAAGAGATTCGATGGCTTTCGTCTTTAACTGAAGAGTCTCCCATTAAATCCTCCTATATGACTTCTGATCAAATATATCAATCGAAATTAATATTTCATACTAAGGTGAATATTACCTCATATTTCCCTGACATTAGCTTGTTATATACTTAATTTAAATAAATCGAACCTGATTATGACAATTATTCCAGATAATAAACAAAATAGACTTCTAGCTGCTGATTACCTAAGGCTAGGGAAGGTAGTGGCATACCCAACAGATACAGTATACGGATTAGGTGTAGATACACTTAACCCTCAGTCAGTTGTAAGGCTATTTAATGTAAAGGGTAGAAGTCGTGAAATCGCAGTGCCGATTTTGATAGGATCAATGGATCAATTGGCCAATGTTGCAACAGAAATCCCAGCATTAGCCTACAAGATTGCTGAGAAGTTTTGGCCTGGACAACTGACTTTGGTGTTAAAGAAAAATGCAAAAATACCGCTCGAGGTAACTGCAAATCACTCGACTATTGCTGTCCGAATACCTAACCATCCTTGTGCGTTAAATTTATCCAAGGAATTTGAAGCGGGAATTATAGGCACAAGCGCAAATATTCATGGCGAACCAAGCACCTTAAGCGCAGCTGAAGTCAATACACAAATTGGATCCGGCACCGATTTGATCTTGGATGGAGGAAAATCCAAATCTAACCAAGCATCTACAATCGTTAGTGTGGTTTCTGGTGAGTTCTCTATACTTAGAGAGGGCTTAATAAAAAAATCAATTTTAGAATCTTTTGTTTCAACTTTAATTTTAGAAGGTGAAATTTAATGGGTATACCTTCCATCCTCATAGACCATGAGGAAAAAGTTGAACTACGAATGCGTCAAATTTTTGAAAAGCATGACATTCCAAATTTGCCACTTTATCGAATGATGCAATACCAGCTAGGCTGGTTGGGTAAAGACGGAATTCCTGAAGTGGGCCCTACTCCATCGCGATTATATGGTGCGCTATGCATGGAAAGCGCAAACACTTTTGGGGGTTCTGTTCTTTCAGAACACGCAGGAGCCGCAATTGAGATGCTTGTTAACTCAATTAGTGTGCATGAAGAAATGCAAACAGTAGGAAATCCATCTCACTCTAGAGATGCTGTTTGGTGGGTTTGGGGGCCCGCCCAAGCAATTAATGTAGGCGACAGTTTGCATGCGTTGTCCAGGTTATCAATATTTGGACTGCAAAAGCTTGGGCTAACAGCTGAACTTACCGTTCAGGCAGTTTCTCACACTGACCAGTGTTCTTTGAATTACTACGAAGGTCAGTTTCTTGATTTGTCATTCCAAGAAAGGTTAGATGTCAGTGAAAACCAATACGAACAAATGGTGGTCGCCAAAAACGGATCTTTGTTAAGCAGTGCGATTCAATTAGGTGCCATGATGGCTAGTGCAAGTGATTCCTATCAGCCCGTATTAAGGGAATTTGCTATAAAACTTGCGCTTGCAATTCAAATCCAAACTGACCTTTCTGATTTGTGGCCTACAAACCCTAATTCCATTTCATTCAGAGTAATGAATAAATCAAAGCTTCTACCAGTAATTAATGCATTAGAAAATGCTACCCTTGCACAAAAGAAATCTCTAGGATCAATCTATTTCAAAAGAGTGATGGATCCATCGGATTTACCTGAGTTACGTCAAATATTAGAAAATGCTGGTTCCAAGCAATACACTGAATTTAAATTGAAACAAGCTAAAGAAAATTTGCTCCAAATTGTTGACTCTTTAGACTTGGGCTTTGAAGCCAAAAATCGCTGGGTAGAAATTGTGAATGCTATGACTGAAAATGAGCCTTAAGAAAACTATCAAGGATGTTAATTGGGAAGGTAAAACTGCGATTGTCAGGGTTGATTTCAACGTGCCTGTAGCAATGAAGCCATACTCCCACGAAATTTACACTATCTCAGATGACTCTCGGATTCGTGCCTCACTACCAACTATTAATTATTTAAGTAGCGCTGGTGCAAAAATAATTTTGATTACACACTTTGGCCGTCCTAATGGAAAGCCAAACAAAGAATTAGAGCTAACCCCAATAGCAAGTAGGCTTTCGGAATTGCTTGGTTCCTCAGTCACTTACGTCCATCAAGTTCTAGGGGAAGAGGTTACTTCCATGGTGAATCAGATGGATAAAAGCGAAATCATCATGCTTCAAAACCTAAGGTTTTATGAGGAAGAAGAAACAAATTCAGAAGAATTTTCAAAAAACCTTGCCGGCCTTGCTGATGTATTCGTTAATGACGCTTTTGGAACTGCACATCGCGCACACGCATCTACTGAGGGTATAGCTCACCATATACCTTCAGTAGCAGGCCTTCTCATGGAAAAGGAAATACAATTTCTAGGTGGTGTTTTAGACTCACCAAAGCGTCCTTTAGTTGCAATTTTCGGTGGATCAAAAGTCAGCGATAAGACTCACATTATTGAACGAATTTTAGGGAAAGCAGATACTATTCTAATAGGCGGTGGAATGGCAGCTACATTCCTTAAGGCCCTTGGAAAACAAACAGGTGATTCAAGTGTCGAAGAAGGACTGATCGACTTTTGTCTTAGTGTTCTTTCTAAAGCAGAATCAAACCAAGTAAAAGTATGTCTACCAAAAGATGTTATTGTTTCAACGAACATTCACGAACCCGATAAATCCAAATCCGTTGATGTAAACTCCATTGAACCAGGAACGAAGATATTTGACATAGGGGAAATTACTTCAAATGAGTATGGGTCCGTAATTGGAAACATGGAAACCATACTCTGGAACGGCCCAATGGGCGTTTTTGAAATTGAGGCCTTCAGGCAAGGAACATTCGCTATAGCAAAAGCAATTGCAAAGTCCAATTCCGTATCTGTAGTGGGTGGAGGTTCAACAGCCGAAGCTGTTGCATCTTTTGGTTTGTTTGAGAAAATTACCCATGTATCTACTGGGGGAGGGGCTTCTTTAGAATACCTTGAAGGTAAAGAATTGCCGGGTATAGCTTCATTAGAGGATAAGCGTGGATAAATTTTGATTGATTTTCCTTATTTGAAAGAGATAGTTCAAACCACCGAGTCTAAGATTCTAATGGTTGTGGCAGATGGACTAGGGGGACTAGCTAGTGGCAATATTAGACAGTCAGAGCTCGAGGCTGCTCGAATACCAAATATAAACAGGCTTGCACAGCATTCTGCATGTGGGCTTTCTACACCAGTTGCTCCGGGCATCACACCCGGAAGCGGGCCTGGCCATTTGGCTCTATTCGGCTATGACCCTTTAAAATACTTGATTGGAAGAGGCGCCCTAGAGGCGATGGGCATTGGCCTTGAATTGAAAGCAGGTGATCTTGCTGCGCGAGGAAATTTTGCAACCATTGACTCGAAAGGTAACTTAATTGACCGAAGGGCAGGGCGGATATCCAGCGATCAAGCTGCGCCAATAGCTAAAAGGCTAAACAAAGTCTCCGTACCGGGAATTGAAGTAACTGTAGAGCACGTACTCGATTATCGTTTTGTTTTGAGACTAAGAGGTGAAAACCTCTCAGAAAAAATCTCAGAAACAGATCCCCAAATTACTGGGGTCCCTCCTCTTAAAGTGGAGGCAATGGAAAGTAACGCTTCCGCTACTGCTCAAGCAGTAAATATGTTCACCGCTAATGCATTTAAAGAAATTGCCGATGAGTCTATTGCTAATGCGTTGTTATTGAGAGGATGGGCAAACGCGCCTAGTTTACCCAGCTTTGGAGATTCCTTAGGGCTAAACCCAGCTGCAATCGCAGCTTATCCAATGTATCGTGGATTGGCATCAATTGTTGGTATGAAAGTTATCAAAACTGGTCCTGACTTTTCTTCACAAGTGCAAACTTTAAATGATTGTTGGGATGCCCATGATTACTTTTTCTTACACTATAAATTTACCGACTCTGCTGGGGAAGATGGTGATTACAATAAAAAAGTAACAGCTATAGAAACTTTAGACAGCTATATTCCAGAATTGCTTGAACTCAACCCTGACGTTTTAATTTTGGCAGGTGATCATTCAACTCCAGCAATAATGGGTGCTCACTCCTGGCACCCTGTGCCATTCTTGATTCACTCAAAGTGGACTCACGGTGAAGGTGTTTCAAGGTTTAATGAACGCGAACTTCGCCAAGGATCATTAGGTGTCTTTGAGGCAAAGTACATAATGTCACACGCAATGGCCCACTCGGGCAAATTATCAAAATTTGGACCCTAGGATTCGATTAATTGAAAACTATTGTGGCCGGTAATTGGAAAATGAACTTGGATCCTGCTCAATCAATCGATTTAGTTTCGAGTCTCAAAGCAGGGTTAGTTAAATTTCCAAATACTGAATGTGTTATTTTTCCTCCCTATACTTCTATTACTCTTCTTTCTGAATTACTCTCTGGTTCTATTATTAAATTAGGTGCTCAGAATATCCATCCAGAGGAAAGCGGTGCTTTTACTGGAGAAGTATCTGCGCTAATGATTAAGAACTACTGTAGCCACGTAATCTTAGGACACTCTGAGCGCCGTATAATTTTTGGCGAAACGGATGATTTTATAAACCGAAAAGTACTAACCTCTCTTAAATCAGGAATTACACCTATTTTATGTGTCGGCGAGACATTAAAACAAAGAGAAGCCGGCCTAGCCCTTTCTGTTTGCTTAGATCAACTAATAAAGGGCCTTGCTGGAATTAAACCTGAAAATCTTTCACAAGTTGTCGTCGCTTATGAACCAGTATGGGCTATTGGCACAGGAATGTCCGCTTCGCCAGTAATCGCTCAAGAAATTATGGGCTCTTTGCGTAACCAATTTTCCGAAAAAATTAGCAAAGAAATAAGTGAAATTCCCTTTTTATATGGCGGAAGCGTAAATGCTGATAACGCTATTGATTTTGCAAAAGAAAAGGATATCAATGGCGCTTTAGTTGGTGGTGCAAGCCTTGACGCCAATGCCTTTATCCAGATAGCAAAGTCAATGGTTGATGGTAAATAAAACAAACCCGCAGCCCGAAAATATATTATCCAGGCCCACAATTATTTTTATTGTAGGCCCTACTGGTGCTGGTAAGACTGCCGCCTCTGTGAACCTTGCTGAAATCCTAAATATTGAGGTTATCAATGCTGATAGCCGACAAGCTTATCGTTACATGAATATCGGCACAGCTAAACCAACTGATGAACAAAAATCTAAGGCAGCCCATCATCTATTTGACTTAATTGACCCAAACGAACAATTTAGCTTAGCAAATTACTTAGATGCAGCCACTTCCACAATTGGTTCTGTCTTAGGAAGAGGTTCATTACCTGTCGTAGTTGGAGGTAGTGGTCAGTATGTTTGGGCACTTGCAGAAGGCTGGAATGTACCTAGAGTAGAGCCTAATTTACCCTTCCGGAAAAAAATGGAAGCTTTGGGTGACGAAAAGGGCAGGTTGCACCTACATCAATTATTAAGTAATACTGATCCAGCTGCTGCTGAGTCAATTAACCCTAACAACACAAGGCGGGTAATTAGAGCATTAGAAGTTTTCGAATTCACTGGTCAGCTTTTTTCTACGCTTTCCAGTAAATCAGAAACATACTTTGATTCTTATATCCTTGGCCTATGGCCAGGTAGAGAAAACCTTTTAAACAATATAGAAAATAGAGCCACTTCCATGATTGAGGATGGGTGGGTTTTAGAGGTGGAATCCCTTTTGAGCCGAGGTTACACATCCAGAGATCCAGGGTTTACAAGCGCTGGATATCAAGACTTAGTTAAATTCATTGAAGGAGAAGCTGATTTTACTTCTTCATTTAATCTGGCTAAGGCTGCACATCGATCATTAGCCAAAAAACAAATGACATGGTTTAAGCTATCTGATCCTCGCATAAATTGGATGGCAACCCCATCAGAATTTACAGAAGAAATCCCAACTGATTTGATATCAAAATACAAAAAATCCAATTTGTCTTTGTAGTGTTAGAATCTAGGCATGAAGTTCACTAAAATGCACGGCGCAGGAAATGATTATATTTTTGTTGACGGGACAGAAATTAATGAAGACTGGTCAAAAATCGCTACTCTTGTTTCAGACAGGCATTTTGGAGTAGGAAGTGATGGCCTAATTGTTGCTGTTAAATCCGATATAGCCGATGTAAGAATGAGAATGTGGAACGCAGATGGNTCAGAATCTGAAATGTGCGGGAATGGNATACGNTGTTTTGCAAAGTTTGTGGTTGATAACCATCTAGTTTCCAAANCTTCGCGCTCGATTCNTGTTGAAACTGGTGCTGGAATTTTNCCTGTAACNCTGATTGAAAAGAATGGCGAAATTATTCGTGCAAGTGTTGANATGGGNGTNCCNTCTTTAGCTTCAANCGNCATACCAATAATNCAAACAAACTTAGGNANNAATGATTATTATTTTCTNAATNAACNATTAATTGATAAATTANCCCTNAACCCANANGACCTAGTNTTTGATGCTAATTTGACGCTCNGNGNCCAGCATTTCAAATTGACTGGGGTATCCACAGGNAATCCACACGTAACTTGCTTNTTAGATACCCCAATTGAAGCGTTTGCCTTGGAGCAAATTGGACCTTTGGTTGAAAATCACGAAGCCTTNCCCAANAGAGTTAATTTCCATATTGTAAATATACTAAACAGGGGNCNNATAAGATCTCGTACATGGGAAAGAGGCTCAGGGCAAACNCTCGCATGTGCCACAGGAGCAACTGCNATGGTGGTAGCTGCNCGTTTGCATGATTTTGTAGATGCNTCGGTTGTCGTTGAAGTCCCTGGNGGAGAATTGGTGGTTGAGTGGGATGGTTTCGGATCTGCAACAATGGAAGGTCCGATTGTTGAAGTTTTTTCTGGTGCTTTTTAGTGTTGTGTTGAAAACCAAAGCTCCTGATGCGAAATATATTTAAGGATAGAAAAAATGAACCTTGCCGATAGATTGGATAAATTGCCTCCTTACCTTTTCTTGGAAATTAGTAGAAAGATAGCTGAAAAGAAAGCACAAGGTGCAGACGTAGTGAGTTTTGGAATCGGGGACCCTGATATCCCAACGCCAAATCAAGTTGTAGATGCTCTGATCAAAACATCAAAAGATCCTGCTAATCATAGATACCCAGAAAGCGACGGATTACCAGAACTACGTAGGTCTATAGGCAAGTGGTATGAATCTCGCTTTGGTGTTTCACTCGACCCTGAAAAAGAGGTGTTGCCTCTCATAGGTGCAAAAGAAGGTATAGGACATATGGCCTTATGTCTTATTGATCCAGGGGATATTGCTTTAGTGCCAGATCCTGGGTATCCAGTCTATTCGGTCGGTACGATGTTTGCTGGCGGAGAATCTTTCATGATGCCGTTAGAANAAAGGAATGGCTGGCTTCCTGATTTTGACAAAATACCAAATGAAGTAGCCCAAAAAGCCACTGTTATGTGGCTAAATTATCCAAATAATCCGACTGGAGCCTTGGCAGATCTTGAATTTTTCAAAAAGGCAATAGATTTTGCTAAAGCCTTCGACATCGCTATTTGCCATGACGCTGCGTACTCTGAGGTTACTTTTGACGGTTATGAAGCACCTAGCTTTATGCAAACACCGGGTGCAATAGATGTAGGAATAGAGTTTCATTCTTTATCCAAAACTTACAACATGACAGGGTGGAGAATTGGAACAGCAGTGGGGAATTCAACACTAATTGATGGACTGTTGAGAGTTAAATCAAACTTAGATTCTGGCATTTCACAGGCAGTACAGTACATGGGGATAGAGGCTTTAGAAAATATTACCCCTGAGTGGATCAACTCTAATAACGATATATACAAGAAACGTAGAGATAGAATGGTTGAGGTTTTAAACGGTATAGGATTGGTTGTTCCAACACCAAAGGCAGGCCTATACGTTTGGGCGAAATGCCCAGAAGGCTGGACATCTGCTGAGCTTGCAGCTGAACTTTTAGACAAGCATTCTGTAGTTGTAACTCCAGGCAGAGGCTATGGCGAGTACGGAGAAGGGTACATACGCCTATCTTTAACCACTCCTGATGACCGTGTGGAGGAAGGGCTTAGCCGTTTATCGGGTGCGATGTTAGAAAAATCTTAGACCCAGTAATTAATTATTTATAGTCTATGGGGTACTGAAAATAACCAAAGCTAAGCAAAAAACAATACCTACATACTCAGACGAAGAAAGAGCTTTCCTTGTAGGAGTGGGTTTGAAAGGTAAACGCCCAACCTGGTCAGTTAGTGACTCTTTGGATGAGCTAGCCCAGCTAGCATCAACAGCAGGAGCTGATGTAGTAGGAATTACTTCTCAGCAACTGGAAAGGCAATTGCCTACATATTTGGGAAAAGGGAAGATCGAAGAGCTGAAAGATATTCGATCGAAAGTCTACTTCGACACAATAATTTGCGACGATGAACTAACTCCCACTCAACAAAGGAATTTAGAGCAAGCATTTGCCAAAAAAGGAACCGTCTCAGATCTCAAAGTAATAGATCGTGCAGCTTTAATTATCGATGTTTTTGCCAAACACGCACAAACTAGAGAGGGCCGACTGCAAGTAGAACTTGCTCAAGCAGAATACCTGCTGCCACGGCTTGCTGGCCAATGGAGCCACCTTGAAAGGCTAGGGGGAGGAATCGGTACCAGGGGACCGGGCGAAACTCAAATAGAAACCGATAGAAGGCTGGCGACCAGGAGAATTCAAAAACTTAAATCAAACCTAGAGGATATAAGAAAGCATAGAGAGCAATATAGAAGACAGAGGCAAAGATCTGGTATCCCTATGGTCTCGTTAGTAGGTTATACGAACGCTGGAAAGAGTACTCTACTAAACGCATTGGGTAGAGCAGAAGTAACTGCTAAAGATCAATTATTTTCCACTTTAGATCCTGTTACGCGGCGTATTAATCTACCCAATGGAACGCAATTTTTACTCACTGATACTGTAGGGTTCATACAAAAGCTTCCTCCTGCTTTAGTAGCTGCTTTTCGAGCTACTCTAGAAGAGCTTTTCACGGCTGAAATTTTGATACATGTTGTTGATATTTCCCATCCTAATGCTCCTGAGCACGTAAACGTAGTCGAAGATGTCCTTAGAGACTTAAATGTCGATAGTAAGTCCCAAATAATTGCATTAAACAAAGTTGATTTACTAAATAATGAACTAGATGAAGAATTGAAATCTAATTTGAGTTCATTTTTTAAATCCTCAGGAGTTACAGCCGTAGTTACTTCTGCTGAAACAGGGTTAGGGTTGAATGAGTTGTTAAAAGCAATTCAAAACAATGTGAAATCAGTCCCCAATGATGAACTCATTAATTTATGATTACGTTGAGGAGCTGCTTTGAATAACATCTCATTTAATCTACCCGAACGTCCCTTTTTTAGCTGTGAAAAATCTTCCTTCCTTATTATTGATTCAGCAAAAATGCGTGACGTTTCAGCTTTAGAAAATCTGGAGCCGTCTTGTCAATTTATAGTAGGCTTAGGCAATGTTTTTGGGACAGCTCCAAAGTTTGTTGTTGAACATTCCAAATCACATGTGCGAGTAGCATGTGAAGAAGAAATTATAGTTATTTTAGACTTTGATGACCTTGCTGCTGCAATAGAAACACCAGAAGGACGGTTTTTATATAAAGGTGGACTTGACCAAGCTAACGACGCTATGGGATTCATGAAAGCAATATGATTATTTAAATATTTGGAGACAAAAATGCCGAGACCAAACAGTCCAACAAGTATGTGGGTAGATTTTTTGGGTGCAGATATCAGATTTGTGCAAGGAAAAAGATACCGAATTCGAATTGCAGAAGCAGGAAAGGAACATTCAGAAACTTTACTGATGTTTCATGGTGGAGGGGGGCACATTGAAACCTTTGCTCGAAATGTTGTCCCCTTGAGCAAGCATTTCCACACAATCGGGGTAGAAATGTTGTGGCACGGAATGACAGATGCTCCTCCTATGTGGGATCACATGAATGCCCAAGTAAGCGACGAAATTTTAGACCTAATGGATACGCTTAATCTTGAAAAAGTATGGATCCATGGAGAAGCTGGTGGCGCAAGTGGTATGACTCCTCTGATATTAGAGCATCCTGAAAGACTAAAAGGCGTGATTTTTGAATCTGGAATTGCTATGCGATTCAAAGAAGGATCAATAAAAGCCCCAGTTGCTCCACCTGCAGGTGGAATTTCAATGGTCGAGAGAAGTAAACAGTTATTGCAAAATTTATCTTGGGATGGGGTAAGAGCACGGCTATTAATGGTTATGCACAGAGATCACCCTGAACAAGTCACCGACGAGCTTGTCGATGTAAGGCTCTCTCATTATCTAAGGCCTAGCACAAATGACGGTATGATCAGGGTCTACGATTATTACGCCTCTGGTAAGGGAGCCAAATATTTGGCTTCTGAAGAGGAGATCTCCTCGATCAGGCTGCCAGTTTTAGTAGTCTGGAATGATGGAAGTGAAGGGAATGGGCCAGACGCAGGCCAAAGGCTAGCATCCCTTATACCAGGAGCACAATTCAAATTATTAGAACAAACTGGATTCTGGGCTCACTGGGAAAAACCTGAAGAATTTAACGAAGCCGTACGTCAGTTCATAATGGGAGAACAGGTAACTTAGGAGCTTTAAGGTTCAACCAAGTTCGCATGCTCAGGTCTCCTCTTAGATATTCCTGCCCATTCTGCGGTTTGTCTACTTACCTTGCCGTCGCCAAAGAACTCCAAGAACACCTTCTTAAACATCTCTGGCTGATCTTGTTGTCCTACGTGCCCGCATTCATCAGGGTAAAAGAATTGAACGTTGGGTAGTGCATCTTCTTGGTTATATCCATTTTCGATTGGTGATAAATCGTCTTGTTGTCCAAATAGATAAATCCCAGGAATATCAAGCGCATCTAAACGATCCTTAGTGCTGAAAAGCTGATTCAGGTTCGGGTTAGAGCTAATCGCTCTGCCTGAATTTCTATATGCTGCAGTAGAATCTTTTTGATTATTGGCAGCATGCAAACGCATTTGGACTACTTCATCAGGGGGGTCAACTTTTTTATAGGTTAATGGTTTCATATGATTACGAAGAGACTGTTCATCACCCTCAAACCTAGGTAAGGAAATACCTGAGCTAACATGCTTTTCAGCGTCTACTAAATTACCAATTCCTCCATTAATGAAAATAAAGCTTTCAATTCTCTCAGGGTTGGCTAGCATATAATTTATAGTGTTCATCATGCCCATAGAGTTTCCTGAAATATGGAAAGTATCCAGACATAAAGCGTCGACAAATTCACTAAGAAATCTCAAATGACTGATTGGCCCATTATTTGGGAGGTACTCTGATCGGGTATCCGCAAGCCCAAAGCCTGGCATATCGGGGCAGTAGACTCTAAATCCATTTTCTCCAAGGAAAGGAGCAATATTGCGCCATACTGCACTACCCGAGGCACCTGTCGCTCCACCGTGAAGTAGCAAAACAGATGGGCCTGTATCTCCAGAAGTAACGTAATGCGCCAAAGATCCACTAGGCAGACGTACCCACCTGCTCATCAAATCTGGAATCAATACGATATTTTCTTCAGTAAGAGACATTAGAACCCTCCTAGCGTTAATATTCTTCATCAGTATAGCTTAGAATATTTTTACGAATAGTGGATGAAATAGTCAGCGACGATCTTAAGCGGTAAAACCACTTGAAATCGTCGCTGATGTATTTGTTGACGGAGGTGTTGGCTTTCTCTTCAACAGCAGTTTATTTAATAGCAGCTAAATTAGCTTCATAAATTGATGAATCAGCGGCTACATAGCCAACTTCATCAGTCAATTTTGCACCAACTTCCATATAGTAGTTTACAAAAGCCATAACCTCTGGACGCTCTAAACGAGCTACGTTTATATAGATAAACAAAGGCCTAGACAGAGGAGTGTAAGACCCGTCCGCAATAGTTTCTGGAGAAGGAATTATACATCCATTTCCATTATCAACAGCTACTGCTTTTATCTTGTCTGAATTCTCAATATAATATGCGTACCCGAAATACCCTAGTGCATTACGATCCCCGCCAATGCCCTGAACTAGAACATTATCATCAGCACTAGCTGTGTAATCCGATCGAGAAGCTTGAGCTTCACCGTTAATTTCTTCCGTAAAGTAATCAAACGTTCCAGAATCGGTATCTGGTCCGTAAAGCCTTAATGGACGGTCAGGGAAGCCAGATCTCACCTGATTCCAGTTACTCATTGAGGATCCAGGTGCCCAAATCTTATTCAATTCTTCAACAGTAAGACAATCCACAAAGTCGTTATCAGGGTTAACAGCCACTGATAATCCATCGGTTCCAACACGCATCTCAATGAACTCTATACCATTCTCTTTGGCTTGATCACGCTCTTTTTCTTTGATGTGCCGTGAAGCATTAGAGATATCAGTTTCACCAGTGGTAAAGCGTTTGAATCCGCCACCTGTACCAGAGATAGCAACATTCACACGCACATCAGACTGTTCGTATAGCCTGAAATCTTCAGCAACAGCTTCAGTGACTGGAAAGACAGTAGAAGAACCATCAATTTCTATAGTCCCAGTCAGTGTGTCCTTGGCATATGTTTGATCAGTACTGGTGCCAGTGCCCGAACTTGTATCACTATTTGTAGCAGCAGAGGTTGACGTAGTGTCAGAGCCGCACGCAACGGCAAGTAAGGGAACAATGGCCACTAGTCCTGCAGCGGCTAAATGTCTGACAGGAAATATTTTCCTAACTGAAATCATCATTAACTCCAACTTCATAACGTTTAGATAGGGCCAGTATATATTTCACGTATTAAAGGAACCATGTAAGTGAATTTAAAATAACATTATCCAAATATTAAGGTTTATAAATAGTACCTCTAAATGAATTCATGACGGCAGATCAGATATAGAATATACCCATGTCAGCGAAAGTACTTGTAGTTGAGGATGAAGCTAATTTAAGAGATGCCATAGCTTATAACTTAGAGCTAGAAGGCTACCAAGTTTTGACTGCCTCAGATGGAGTAGAAGGTCTAGCTAAGGCAAGAAATCAAATGCCTGATCTAATTGTACTAGACATCATGTTGCCTTTAATAAGTGGATTAGACGTCTGCAGGTCAATTAGGAAAGAGTCAGATGTTTCAGTAATAATGCTTACAGCTAAGGGAGAGGAAGTTGATAAGGTCGTAGGCCTTGAGATTGGCGCAGATGATTACGTTACCAAACCATTTAGCATGCGGGAATTAATGGCTAGGGTCAGAGCATTACATAGACGTTCCTCCCAAATACAATATGCCAGTACAGCTGAAGAGGAAATCCTTATTTCAGGCGAACTTAAGGTTAATGTGTCATCACATACTGTTACCTTGTCAGGAATGCAAATCCCTTGCCGCCCTCGTGAATTTGAATTGCTAGCACACCTGATGCGTAGTAAAGGAAGGGCTTTCACCCGAAGGCAGCTTCTCAATACTCTATGGGAAAATGATTATGTAGGGGATGAGAGAACTGTAGATGTGCACATACGCTGGTTACGTGAGAAAATAGAAGAGGATTCAAGCAAGCCCAAGAAGATAATTACGATCAGGGGTTACGGCTACCGCTTAGACGAATGAACTATGTAAAATCATTTTGGTGGCGCTTTACGATCATCTATTGCACTGTTGTAATAGTTTTTTTCCTGCTATTCAATGGCGTTATCAATATTAATCTGGGTCTCTCCTTGATTATTTTCGTATTTGGTTTACTGCCTCCTTTGTTCATTGCTTTTCTTGGAATCAGAGAGGCTCGTCGTACCAATCATTCAATATCCAACATTTTGGAAGGAGCCCGTATGATTTCAGCGGGCGATTTAAATTACAGGATTTCTATAAGAGATGCTGAAATATTCCCTGAACTTTCTCAAACCTTTAACAAAATGGCCGATACAGTTCGGTCAATGGTCCAAGATCTTGATATCGAGCGCATAAAAGTAGGGGCTCTTTTAGAGACTATGGAAGATGGGGTTATGGTGATTTCTGATGGAAAAGAAATAGTACTAGCCAACGGCGCAGCTCGTATGATGCTTGGGTTACAAGAACCATTTGGAATCTTAAGGGATCACGATTTGCAAAAACTAGCCATGGAGTCAGTTTCTAAAAACGAGCGCCGTGAGAATGATATTGAATTATTGGAAGGCAGAAGGTTAGTAATGGCTTTAGCCGTTCCTTTAAATAGCACAAACGAAGGCAACGTTTTAATGACACTGCATGATTTAACCACCATTCAAAGGATGGACACCACAAGGCGTGAATTCGTTAGCAATGTCTCGCACGAATTACGAAACCCTATAGCATCTATGAAAGCACTAGTCGAAACACTAGAAAACGGAGCATTCAGGGATACTTCAATGGCTGAAGATTACCTGAAGCGAATTCATGGTGAAGTTAACAGGATGAGTGATTTAGTAAGCGAACTTCTTGATTTGTCCAGG
>PBEP01000006.1 GCA_002719775.1 Chloroflexota bacterium
CAGCATATCCCATGAATGCACCCCAGCCACAACCGATATCAAATACTCTGTCTCCTTTTTTAAGGCCAATTTTCCTACATATCAAATCCAGTTTTGCGTCTTGAGAAGCATCCAACTCGTCAGCTTCTGCCCAATATCCACACGATCCAGTTAAGCGTGAATCGAAAGTTCCAGCGAACAGGTCATTTCCTAAGTCGTAATGAACATCAGCAGCGATGAAAGCCCTGCTTTTGCTCTGCCTATTTGCAAAACGAGCCTGAGTGTAGAGCATTAAAGTTTTTAAATTTCTTGGAATTTGCTCGGTGAGCTTGGCTGCCATACAACGAGATATCAATTCATCCAATTGATCAGAATCCCACCAGCCGTCCATATATGCTTCGCCTAAACCAAGTGAGCCTTCTGCAAAAACTCTAGCATAAAGACGATCATCATGAACTTTCATATCCCAAGGATTCTCTCCGTTAATTGAGATCCCCGCAGACTCAAGGAGTTTTTCACTTTTTATTTGAAATTTGTGTTTCTTAGTTGTCATTTATCAAAGCTTTCTCTACGCAAAACATCAGAATTTTATCTTTTGATCTATAAGGATGCAAAAAACAGCTTTTATGCCCCTCATTCATTTTGGTGAACGTGGGTCGATCGGAACAATATCACCTAAACCTGTTGATTGTTCGAAAAGTGATGCTGCACCAAGCAGTAAATCTTCACGCCCTCTAGGTGCCATGATCTGTACACCTACGGGCAAACCCTCTTCGGTAAAACCACAAGGTAAAGAAATAATAGGACACGCAGTCAAGCTTAACGAAGAACACATTACAAGCCAAGAAATGTAATCATCAAAATGAACTCCTTCAACATCTGTAACGTATCGAAGTTCGACGCTGAATGGAGGAACTATTACTGTTGGTGTAACTAAAAGATCATATTCGTCAAAGAATGATGCTGTTTTATAAAAAATATCTGCTCTAGCTCTCTCTGCGGAAGCAACCCGTTCAACTGTTTGGTCTCTACCTTGATCAACATTCCAAATTACTTCAGGCTTAATTAAATCACCTGATTCCTTAACGAGCTCCCCTAAAGATCCTAGATATTGATGAGCACGAAGGACATGGAACACATCCTTTGCTCCTGAAAGATCCATTGCTGCTTCTTGAACATGCGATCCTATCTGTTCAAAGTGTGCAATTGAAGTCTCTGCGATCCTTCTAACTTCTGAATGAACTGTAGATATACCTAAATCTGGTGAATATCCAACCTTTCGGGGTAATATTGGGCTTTTAACAGAATTAGCATAAGGAATTTCAGGAGCAGGAAGGCTTAGAGGGTCTGAACTATTAACCCCCGCCATAGCATCGAGTGCTAAGGCCAGATCGGCAACATTACGAGCCATTGGTCCGTCTACCGACAAAGTTGCAAAGGGATTATCTTTAGGTCCTGCTGCTATCCTGCCTGGGCTTGGTCTAATTCCAACCACGGAACAAAAACTTGCTGGTATTCTAAGGCTACCACCAAGATCACTTCCTGTGCCTAGCCAAATTTGACCAGCTGCCAAAGCAGCTGCAGTACCTCCTGATGATCCACCGCAGGTCATAGCTATATTCCAGGGGTTATGTGTACGCCCAAAAACATCATTAAAAGTTGTCGCACCAGCTCCAAATTCAGGAGTGTTTGACTTAGCTAGAACTATGGCTCCTTTATCCTCTAAATTTTCAACCATGAAAGCGGATCTTTCAGGAATATTATTTTCAAAAGCTCTTGAGCCCTTAGTAGTCCTGACGCCCAAGACATCTTTTAAGTCTTTTACTGCTATAGGCAGTCCATGCAGGTATCCTCTCTTGGAATTGTCACTAGATGTTCTTTCTAGTAAGGCTGCATGCTGTCTAGCCCTTTCTTCAGCTAGAGTCGGCAACGCATTAATCGAACTATCAGTCTCGCGAATCCTATCAATAGCTGCATTGATCAATTCTTCGGGCTTTACTTGCTTGGTTTTTAAAGCTTCAACTGCCTGCTCTGCGGTCATTTTAATAAGTTCATTCATTTCTATACCTCACAACTGGCTTAGGATATACTCGCTCCTCCAAGACTATAAAAAGAGGTGCACTTTGCGAGCAGTAGTTTATGAAGGGCCTAATAAATTATCCATCAAGGAGCGTGAAACTCCTACCCCAAAGCAAGGAGAAGCTCTAGTCAAGGTAACTGCTAATGGAATTTGCGGTTCTGACATCCACGGATACACTGGTGAAACGGGTAGAAGGGTTCCCGGGATGATAATGGGGCATGAATTTGTAGGAACCATTGCAGATATTGGGCCTAATACAGAATATCCGGAAGGATGGCATGACCAATCGCAATATGCAGTAAATCCTGTTATGTCAGATGGAATATGTGATTTTTGCAAAGCTGGCCTGAATCACCATTGCAGGAATCGATTAATTTTTGGAGTATCTCCCAGCGTCGTTGGTGCTTTTAGCGATTATGTGATTGCGCCTATTCAAAATTTGATCTCTATCGGCGACAAAGTTGACCCTGAATGGGGTGCTCTAGTTGAACCTATGTCCGTTGGGTATCACGCTGCAAAACGTGCCGGCATCGGCCCAGGAGAACCATTACTTGTTATTGGAGCAGGTCCAATAGGAACTGCTGTTGTCCTTGCTGCAAGAAGACTTGGGACTGGACCAGTGATCGTTTCAGAGCCCAACCCTGAAAGAAGAGATAGAATTGCAGCCTTAGACGTTACCGCAATCGATCCTATAAATGATGATTTGCCTGCAAGGGTTAAAGATCTATGCGGTGATCTCGGAGCTCAATTTGTTATTGACGCTGTAGGTTCTTCCAGAACCCTTGCCGACTCACTGAGTCTTTGTTCGCCTCGAGGAACTATGGTTTTATTAGGAATGCACGAACCTACACTATCTTTCGATTCTTACGCTCTATCTGTTGCAGAAAGGCACCTGGTTGGATCATTTTGCTACACAGCAGAAGAGTTTAAAGAAACTGCTGAATGGGTAGCTACAGCTCCACGTGAGCTAGAAGGGTTTATCTCTACCAGAGTAGGCTATGGCCAAATATCAGAACGTTTTGCACTTCAAGGGAAAGGTGAAGACCTTTCCTTAAAAGTAGTCTTCACGCCTCATTCAGACAATTAGGCTATGCGACTCGTTCAAATTGATACTATTAGATTAGCAAATCATCCTAGGGCTATATTCGTTGCGCTTCATACTGACGATGGATTAGTAGGATACGGTGAAACTTATGATACCCCCGAGGCTGTTGAGTCATACATACATGACCGAGGCGCTGCCACATTATTGGGTAAAGATCCGCTTGCAATAGACAAACACTGGGATAAATTGCACCGAGAGCCACGATTAATGATGGGCAAGACTGTTGAAGTTCGTGCACTTTCCGCATTGGATGTTGCTCTATGGGACCTTTTTGGAAAGGCAACAAATCTTCCCGTATGGCAATTACTTGGAGGTCTTACAAGAGACAAAATACGCGTATATAACACTTGTGCGGGCTACGAGTACCAAGGTGAATGGGGCGAAGGCTACCATTCAACAGCAAAGGGTAGTGATTCCCAACATCCCTATGAGGATCTTTATGCTTTTTTGAACCATCCTGCAGAGCTTGCAAAAAGCCTAATTTCAGAAGGCTATTCACAAATGAAAATATGGCCATTTGATCATTTTGCAGAGCAAAACGGCGGAACTCATATAAGTTTACAAGATCTTAAAAAAGGTCTTGAGCCGTTTAAAAAAATCCGTGAAGCTGTCGGAGATCAAATCGAAATTGCAGCTGAATTACATAACCTATGGAGTCTACCTGCTGCAATTCGAATTTCAAAAGCTTTAGAAGATTACAAGCCAGTTTGGATAGAAGATCCAATCCCAATGGATAACCCTCGTGCACTAGCATCATTCAGAGAATCCACAAGTATTCCCGTATGTGCAAGTGAAACAATAGGTACAAGATGGGGATTCCGTGAAATGTTTGAGCTAGGGGCTTTGGATATTGCCATGTTAGATGTCACTTGGACAGGTGGGATATCTGAGGCAAGAAAGATTGCAACAATGGCTGAAGTTTATTCGCTGCCTGTTGCTCCTCACGATTGCGTGGGTCCTTTCACTCTTGCTGCCAACATCCATCTTTGTATGAACCTTCCTAATGCAATGGTTCAAGAAGTGGTCCGGGCTTTTATGTCTGGCTGGTACAAGGATGTATCAGTTGGGCTTCCGGAGGTGATAAATGGTTACATTCATGCTCCTCACAATCCAGGATTGGGGGTCCAACTTAAACCTGAGGTTTATAAAAGAAGTGATGCAGTAGTACGAACAACTACTGAAAAGGTGATTTCTTGACCAATAAATCATGGGTTTTCAATAGTAGAAAAGGGCACTACAGAGTAAACGAGCATGCTGGTAGAGTCTCTGCCCTACATCTAAATCAAAAAGGAGAGAATTTATTGTGGCAGGGTGACACTACACCAACTCTAGGCATGAAAATCGAAGGTGGAGACAGAATGTGGTTAGCTCCTCAGTTAGATGTGTTTGATTGGGATGGGGAAAATATATCTACTATGCAATTACCTGATGGAATGGATCCTGGAAGTTGGCAATCAGTCACGAATGGGGATCAAATTGAATTCGAACAGACCTTCCTGGGTTCAAAAATGATAAGGCAAATCTCTCCACTCAATTCGATCAAAGTTAAATCAACTTTGCCCTACTGTGGGTATAACATTCATGATCGCGTAATTACAGAAAAATATTTATCCTCATGGCATCTAATAATGGTTCCTCATCCATCAGATATTTTTGTCCATTCTGCTCACTCGCCGGTTAGGTATTTTGGTAGTCCCCCATCCTTCAATAGTGGATGGATTTCAGCAGAATCAAATACTGAAGCTTGGAAGCTTGGATTGTCACCGGATCATAGCGGCAAAATAACAATTGGAGCATTTTCGAGAGAAGATCCTGGTGGTCTGGTAGTCCTAATAGCATTTGCAGAACCTAATGCAACTTACATCGATTATCCACCTGATGGTTCAGTAGGTACTGCAATTCAACTTTTTAATTCTGCCGGGGGAGGTTTTTGTGAGCTTGAGCACCATGCCCCCTTAGAGACTCAGACGCTCAAAGCATCGGTACTAGGTTCATGGGGGAATTTCCAAGAACGTCTCTTGTTTCTTAATTCCCTAATCAGCGAAAATACGTAGGTCTAGGTGAATATATGAATGAAATAAAAAACATCCTAGTAACCGGTGGAGCTGGTTTGATAGGAACAATCTTGATAGATCATCTCAACGATCAATATAACTTCAGTTCAATCGATATAAATGAGACAAAAGGGTCAAAATCATATATTGGTGATTTGTCAGATTTAGACGCAATCCAACCCGCATTCGAAAAGCAAGATATCGTAATTCACTTGGCTGCAGATCCAAGCCCAGAAAGTTCATGGCAATCTAATTTAACGAATAATCTGATTGCCACTTACAATGTTTATGAGGCAGCAAAGCGCGCAGGAGTGAAGAGAGTGATCTTCGCATCATCAAATCATGCCCAAGGTGGAAACTACCTCAGTAAGCCTTGGAGTCTAATAATGGAAGGGAAGTTTAGTTCGCTGGAACACGGACAATATCCCCTAGTGTTAGAAACAGACATGATCAGGCCTGATGGATATTACGGAACTTCTAAAGCCTTTGGCGAGGCTATTGGGTCTTATTACTACGATTATTTCGGCCTACAATCGATCCATCTCAGAATTGGTTGGGTCATTTCAGTAGATGAACCCAATTTTTCCCCTATGATTCTTTCTCTTTGGCTTTCACACAGAGATGCAGTTCAAGCGTTTAAACTAGCAATTGAAGCTCCGGATAGTATCGGTAATGAAATTTTTGCAGTCACATCTGACAACAAATGGAAGATTTTCTCAATTGATAAAGCTCGAACACTACTTCAATACAACCCTCTGGACGGGGCTGGAGAAGAGTATATTTTAGGAAATCCGCCAGCTCGCAACTTATATCATTACCCTAGATAAAAATTCAGGCTTTCCCACAACTGATGTTTGGAGGGAAAATAATTTCCCTCCTTCTGGGCCTTCATCTTCATCTACACCTTGAGGGCGGTTAGCTGTTGTGAAATACATCTTTTTGTAATCTTCTCCCCCAAATATGACGCTAGATACTTTCCTAGCGGGAAAATCAATTTGTGCGGTTTTTTCACCATTTTGATTATATTGAATACAACACCAACCATTCCATCTGGCATTCCAAATATTGCCATTAGCATCCACGGTCATACCGTCGGGAATTCCAGGTTGATCTGATGTGTCTACAAAAAGCCTACGATTAGAGATTTCTCCAGAGTATCGATCATAATCAAATACATCAATTCGCATAGTAGGTGTATCAATATAGTACAGAAGGTTTAAATCGTTGTTAAAACCAAGTCCATTAGAAATTTGAATATTTTCTAAAATTTTTGAGATTGATCCGTCGGTATTTAGGCGATACAAAGATCCAGGGTTCTCTGGTGTCGAGGCCATTGTCCCGCAAAAAACCCTCCCCTCAGGATCTGCGATAACGTCATTAAATCTATTGTGCTCTTCACCAGGCAGAGATTCACAAATAATCTGTATTTCACCTTGGTACAATTTGGCAATCTTTCCTTTTTCCATGAAAAGCAAAAGGCCTCCGTCTTGCTGAAACGTAAAACCACCAACCATTTGTCCTTCAAACACACTCTCAACTGCGTTCGTCTCTGTACTTAACTTGAACACACCTCTTCCAGTTATATCAGTCCAATAAATAGTCTTCTCGTTGTGGTTCCAAAGGGGACCTTCTCCTAGACGAAACACTCGATCACTTACAACTTGAAGTTCCATACCTAACTCCCAATGAAATGTTTTGATAAAATAGCCACGATTGTCCTAAACTTTTTTACAGATTACCATTTCCAAGGTAACTAACCCTAATTAATTTTTTATATTTGGAGTTGATATTTTGCTAAACCCTAATCCTTTAAAAAAGCTATTAAAAGAAGGTAAAACTGCTCTAGGCGGTTGGATTACTTTAGAAGGTGCACTCAAAACAGAAGTTTTTGCTAAAGGTGGGTTTGATTGGATGACAATCGATTTGCAGCATGGGGCTCTAACTCTAGAGAGTGCACGACCTTTGATTACCGCAATTGAAAGTTCTGGATCTAATCCACTAATCAGAGTGCCTTGGAACGATCCAAGTATGATCATGCGTGCACTAGATGCTGGTGCTTATGGCATTATTGTGCCTCTAGTGAATTCTGCTGAAGAAGCTGCAGCAGCAGTATCTGCTATGCGGTATCCCCCGGAAGGAATTAGGTCTAGTGGACCATGGCGAGCTGGGATTTCAGGTGTCCAAAACTACCAATCATGGATAAATAACGAGTTAGTGTTAATGGTTATGATAGAAACGAAACAGGCCGTCGAAAATGTTGATGCTATTTTAAGCGTCCCTGGAATTGATGGCGTGTACGTTGGCCCATCAGATTTGTCATTAGCCTACGGCTTGTCCCCTGCTCCCGACCAAACTGACAAAGATTGGAATGACGCACTAGACTCCATTCTCGCCTCATGTGAAAAGCACAATGTAGTTCCAGGAATTGCAGGCAACGCAAAGGTAGCAGTGAAGCGCCTATCTCAAGGGTTCCGCTTCCTTGAAGTCAGTAGAGATACTGCAGTTTTAGAACGAGGTGCTCGTGAAGATGTTGAGTTATTAAGAAGCAAGATGAGCTAGCAGTTACAGTTGATTTGCGAGTTGGACTAGGTCATCTATTTCAAAATCATGTTCTTCGTTAATTGAGTTGAGATTTTCGTAGTAACCAAATTCTTCAACGCGTTTGATGTATGCGGTTTTCATACTGGATAATGATGCGCCTTGTAAGTCACTTAAGCTTGAACTCACGAATAATATTTTGTCGGGTGTTACACCCGTTTCTGAAATTACGAATTTGTAAAAAGCTTCTTCAGGCTTGTATGCCTGGGCTTTTTGGGCAGATATTAAATTTTCCCATGGTAATTGAAGGTTTTTTGTTATTGTAGCTAACATTGCATCATCACAATTAGAAACAGCAAAAGTTTTGTAAGTTTGATTCAATTTTCTCAGGGCCTGAAATGTGTCAGGCCAAGGTCTCAACTGACTCCATGCTTGATTTACATTCCTTAACCTTAGGTCATCCCATTCATCTAACGGAGAACCCGGAATGAGCTCTTTTAATGCCAAGAAGTTGACCTCTGTCATGTTTAGCCAGCTTCTTTCTTTTTTGGCGATTTCTGTCAAAATTTCCTGAGATCGAAGTCTCCAGGAAATCGCAAATTCTGTCCAATCAAGGAAAATACCACCGGGGCTGACAGCCAAATCAAGGCTGTCCTTAACTGGTTCAAGCCATTCAACCGAAGTGCCTGTAACACAAAATGCCAAAACTTCAATTTTCTTGTTATTTTTCATAGAATGCCTTATGCACTGATAATGAAACCGCCATCGACAGTCAAAGTAGATCCTGTGACATAATCGGATGCTGCCGAAGCCAAATACACAACTGCGCCTGCTAGGTCGTCTGGTTTGCCCCATCTCCCTGCTGGTGTCCTACGGCGAATCATCTCATACCTTGCTTCATCATCCTGAATCCCTTTGGTTAAATCAGTTTCAAAGTAGCCCGGGAGTATACAATTAACCTGAATGCCTTTTGCAGCTAACTCACTAGCCATGGCTCGAGTTACCTGCAAAATACCGCCCTTACTTGCAGCATATGAAATCACTTCGCGCGCGCCTAAGACACTATTTACTGAACCGATATTAATAATTTTCCCAGATCTTTGGTTAAGCATTACCCGAGCCGCAGCTTGAGCCATTCGAAAAGCACCATTCAGGTTTAACTCAATGACTTTTTCCCAATCGTCTTCAGAGATGTTGACCGCGCTGCTTCTAACTACAGTTCCTGCATTATTCACAAGAATATCGATGTTGCTCCTCCAAGATAAAACTTCATTGATGATCCTCTGAGGTTCTTTCTTTTTCGAAACATCCGCACTAATTAAAAGTGTCTCAGTGCCTATATTTGCCAAATCGGCCTCTAAAATCTTGAGTGCAGATAAATCACGTCCAACCAAGGCAACATAAGCACCAGCTTCTGCTAGCGCACAAGCCATTGAGCGACCCAAGCCCCTACTTGCACCAGTAATGATGGCAACTTTGCCGGTTAAATTGAAAAGATCAAGAACTCCCATAACTTTAAATATTAACCCAGACTCTTAGCGTCGATGTTCCCTTTAAATTCTTCCGGAAAAATTAATTTCCTGACAGGATAATTAATTTCTATCTTCTCAGCCTCAAATCTAGCATGCAGTCTTTTTATTAATTCGTTAGTTATTCTGAAACTGCCATTTCGGTCTTTGGCCTGCAAGAAAACCCAGAAATTAACATTGGAATCCCCAAATGAATCAAATGAAAACCAAGGGTCCATGGTTCGTACTGCATCTTCGCTCTCAGCAATTAATTCATTTGCTATTCCCAGACTAATCTTTTCAACTTTTTGAAGATCACTCGAATAACTTACACCACTGGACACCAATACATTTATTGCAGGATCTGGGCCTTGGTAATTAGTAATTATCGTGTCCGTCATAATAGAGTTTGGCACGACAACAAGTGTATTCCACCAAGTCCTTAATTTTGTGGTTCTCCATCCAACTTCAATCACATAGCCAGCTGGACCTCCGCTGAGTTCAATATAGTCTCCTGGTCTAATGGCTCCATCAGAAAGTACGTAGGTACCCGCAAAAAAATTAGACAGTGTAGGTTGTAAAGCTAGAGCAACAGCTAAACCAGTAATTCCTAAACCACCTAAAATAGGGCTAATGGACTGACCCATCGCATCAAGGATTATTAAAATTCCAATCCCGTATATAAAAACCCTTAACAGGCGTCTCACTAGTCTTAATATTTGATCATCAAATCCGTTCTTAGTTCGTGGAGCAACATTGTCGATGTACCAATTAACAACCAACCTTGATGTAGTAAAAGCTGCTTGTGTGATCAATAGAATTACAGATACGTTCCATGCTCTATCGATATTTGAAGCCCATTGGGCAAAGTAATCTGTACTTCTAAATGAAGAAAATAAACCCAGTAGTATGAAAAATAATACTACCCAAGTGCAAAGAGACCTTAGTGCTAAAGAACCCAAACTGCCTGGCCGATGTGATTCAATCCTTTTCGCGGTTACTCTAAAAATCAATAAAGAAACCAAAGCAACAAATAACCAAAAGCAAAATATCCCAGCAGCACGGATGAATTCAAAGTATTCGCTCTCGACTATTTCATTCCAAGACATCAACCTTCTCCTAGGTTTCTAATAAAAGAATTATCTATTGGGTCCCCTACTCATCGGGTAAGGTTGCCATCTCAATAAGTCTGTACGCGGAAGAACAGTGGGATTAACAGCACTCCTAGGCCATCTTCCAGAAAGAACTGTAGCCATTTCTCTACCTGCTCTGCGCCTAGTCTCAGGCATCATTCGAGATGATGCAGAAGCTATATGAGGAGTAACAACAACATTGGTCATATGCAACAAAGGGTTTTCAAGATTGGCTGGTTCTGTTTCAAGGACATCTAGACCGGCACCTGCAATTTGCCCTGATTGAAGGGCATCAATTAATGCATTTTCATCAGTCGTCGGCCCCCTACCATTATTCAAATATATTGCACTCGATTTCATGTGTTGAAATTGTTTGACTGAGATCATTTTTCTGGTCTCCTCATTTAAAGGAGCGTGCATGGACACAAAGTCAGATCTTTCAAGGAGTTCTACGAGTGATACTGGCTCTACACCTTCCTTTGTCATTTCAAGTTCACTAATATATGGGTCGTAAGCAAGTACGTGCAAACCAAATGCATGTGCTCTTCTTGCAACTGCTTGTCCTACATTTCCAAACGCCACAATACCTAATGTCTGTCCCCATAATCGAGGAATAGTCAAAAATTCAGGCCTTCCTTCACTCCATCTTCCGTCATGAATCAAATTATTCATCAGTTTTAAGCGCCTAGCGGAGGCCAAAAGCAGAGCAAAAGTGTGATCTGCAACTTCTTCAATGAACATATCGGGAACATTAGTTACAACGATACCTGCATCAGTTGCAGCTTCAACATCAACAGCATCGGTACCGATACTCGCATTACCTATTACGACGCATTTTCTAAGGTCATTGATTATCTCTGCAGTAATGCGTCTACCGCGTGCATAAATAGCATCAGCATCACGCGCAATTTCTATATAGTCTTGGAGTGAAGTCCCTGGAGGAACCTCCACAAGGGAAGCGTCTACAACTTCCAACTCTTCACGTTCTATTTCAAAATTATCATTAGCAAGATTATCTAGAACTCCTCCTTTTGCAGAAGCTGTTTGCTGCACAACGACTTTGAACTTGGGCATTCCTACCTCCAGATAACTGGTTTTTTGAAATTATTACTTATATTAGCCTTTATCAAAAAAAATATCCTAGACGGGAAGAACAGAATTGGGGTCAATAAGAGAAGATTCTCGAAGAGCCTGCCAGAAATTATTAGGAATTTCAATTTGAAACAGTTCAATGTTTTCCAAAACTTCTTGAGATTTTCGTGCGCCAGGAATGATACTTATTACGGCTGGGTGATGCATCGGGAATTGCAAGGAAGCGGCTTTGAGAGGCACACCGAATTCATCGCAAAGTTTTTTTATTTTCCTGGCTTTCGCTAGCATTTCTGGTGCAGCCTTTTCATAGTTAAACGTAGCCCCTTCCGAAAGGTTTGATGCCAAAATTCCGCTATTAAACGGACCCCCAATCACCATTTTAATTCCATGGGATTCCATGATTGGCAATGTCTCTAAAAGAGCAGTTTGGTCTAATAGGGTATACCGCCCAGCCAAAAGACAAATGTCTGGATTAGCATATTCTATGAAATGGCTAGTCCAATCGTTGACGTTCAATCCAGTGCCCCAAGCACCAATGATTTTTTGTTCACGCAATTCATTTAATGCAACGACTGCACCGTTCATTGCTTCCCTAAAAGAAAACTCGGAGCGATCGATATCGTGTATATACAAAATATCTATGCTACTGATCCCTAATCTGCTTAGGCTTGATTCAAAAGACTTCATCACTCCGTCGTATGAAAAGTCGAAAACTGGACGAAATGGAGCATGGTCAAAAAAGGTCGATTCAGGATTCTTATCAGGAACCAAAATTCTTCCAACCTTACTAGAAATAACATAAGAGCTTTTTGGGATTCCTTCCAATGCTATAGCTAATCGCTGCTCACTCAATCCATGTCCATAAAAGGGTGATGTATCAATATAATTTATGCCACTTCCTAAGGCTGTTTTTACTGTTTGGACAGAATCGCTCTCACTTGTGTGTGAATCCATTCCAACTAATACTCCTCCTAAACCTAGTTGGGTCAAAAAGATACCGCTCTGTCCTATTTCATTTGATGTATATGGGTTCAACATTCTCGCTATTGCATTGTCATCCCACCGTCTACAACCATAGTTGTTCCAGTGACAAATGCTGAATCCTTTGAAGATAAATAAACTGCTGCTTGAGCAATATCCTCTGCACTGCCCAACCTACCCATGGGTTGTCGGGCAGTCATAGCCAGACGAGTAGCTTTTGGATCAATAGAAAGGGAAGTCATCCGCTCTACCCAGGGAGTATCAATAGTGCCTGGGCATATTGCGTTAACCCTTAATCCTTCCTCAACATAATCTAAGGCAACTGCACGTGTGAAAGCAATTACGCCTCCTTTAGTAGCGCAGTAAGCCGTCCTTTCTTTAATGCCTACTAATCCAGCAACAGAACCCATGTTAATGATGCATTTGCCGTCGCCTTGAAGGAGAAAGGGAAGTGTTGTCTTGGAAACCAAAAACATTCCTGTAAGGTTAATCTCAAACATTCGATTCCAATCTGCCAAATCTGTATCGAGCAGTTTTCCAGGTTTTCCGAATCCAGCATTATTAACTAATATGTCGATTCTTCCTAACCTATCCATAGCATTATTTACAGCAGATTCAACTTCTTTAGCGTCACTAATGTCACATTTGATTGAATCTGTAGAGGGGTTTAAATCAAGACCCACTACCGATGCGCCCTCTCTCCTAAACGACGTCATAATAGCTTCGCCAATACCGGAAGATGAACCTGTCACAATAGCGCGTTGCCCTTCTAGTCGCATGTATCTTCTCCTAATGAATAATTGTCTGCTTTGAATGGGATCTACAATATGTCCAAATCCGAAATTCTGCGGTTTTGCTTTGCTACACTTCTTAATTTCTTGGATTTTAATCGCCTTGTAATTGATCCTAAAGAAGGCTTTGTTTCTGTTCTTTTCTTAGGTGCCTCAGATGCTCTATTCAATAAATCGACAAACCTTTTCAAGGCATCTTGCTTGTTTCTTTCCTGGCTGCGGTACCTTTTAGCTGAAATTAAAAGTATCCCGCTATGGCTCATTCGCTTTCCTGCAAATTTCCTTAACCTCAAACGTATTTCATCGGAAATATGAGCACATTCAGATGCATTAAAAGTAAGCTGAGCCGTGGTAGAAACCCGATTAACATTTTGACCACCAGGCCCAGGGGAAGTAACAAATCTGTAAGTAAGTTCAGATTCTTCTATAGAAAGGTACTTATTTATTTGGATCATGAGACTTAAAGAAGTGGTGCCCCCAAGGGGATTCGAACCCCTGGTCTTCACCTTGAAAGGGTGATGTCCTAGGCCTCTAGACGATAGGGGCACTGCTATGTTTGGTATTGTCGCACAAAACCTCTCTTCAGTCTTGTGTATTAGGGATAAATTGCAATACCTTGAAGTCCTAAGTCTTCCGGCATACCAAACATAAGATTCATATTCTGTACAGCTTGGCCTGCAGCACCTTTCACCAAGTTATCCAATGCAGCAAACACTACCAATTGTCCTGTTCTTTCATCCACCTTAGGGTAAATCAAACAATTATTATTACCCCACGTTTGCTTAGTTTGAGGAGGAATACTAACAACTTTGACGAATGGAGAGTTTTGATAAAAATCTCGATAAAGTGATGCGATTGTTTCGTTAGTCTGTTTAGTACTCCCATGTTCGTGACTAACAAAATCTACATAGACCGTATCTAGAATTCCTCTTGTCATAGGAATTAAATGAGGCGTGAAAATCACCTTAGGTTCATATTGATTGTTCAGCCTTGCTAACTCTTGTGTAATTTCTGGGAGGTGCCTATGTCCATCAGTAGCGTAAGCAAATACATTTTCATTAACTTCACTAAAATGAGTACCTAGGCTAAACCCCCTGCCGGCACCAGAAACCCCAGATTTTGCATCAACAATTATATTTTCGCTGACCAATCCTTCTTTTATTACCGGGGCTAGGGCGAGAATCGCTCCAGTGGGGTAACATCCAGGATTAGCTATGATTTTAGCCGCAGCGATTCCTTCTTTATCCAATTCCGTAAGGCCATAAACGGACTCTTTGAGCAATTCTGGGGATGGATGGTCAGAGTTATACCACTTTTTGTATACACTGGGGTCTTTAAGCCTAAAGTCTGCACTAATATCAATAATCTTGATTCCGCTTTTCACTAAGGGTACACATGCTTCAGCACTTGCTACTTGGGGCAAAGCAGAAAAGACAAGGTCTAGGCTTCCTGATAACTCAGGCTCAATTGTAATTTCAAGACCAGCTAAGTGTGGGAGCACATCTCCAAGAAGTTCCCCAGCTGAACTACGTCCTGTGACACTGACTATTTCTGCTTCAGGATGATGGTGAAGAATCCTGGCAATTTCCATGCCAGCATAGCCAGTAATATTTATTATTCCTATTTTCATACTGTTCCCTCAGTTACCTTAAACGGAGTGAAATTGTTTAACTACAGACTTTGAAAGCAAATCCAGTTGAGAGTCAACTTCTTCAATTGGGCATGCCAGGTTAAAAACGAATTTATCTGCACCTGCGTCAATATATTCTCGCATCCTTGAGATGATTTGGTCACTGGTTCCCAACAAATTAAGCTCTTCCAAGCTCACATCATGTCTCCGGTGAATCAAATATTGCCTGACCTTATCTACAGGTACTTTTCCGTTTTCAACTATATAGACTCCTAACTGAATACCAAAATGATCAGGATCAAGTGCCCTTCCTGCATTAGCAGCATAACCACGGATAAGAGATTTAGATCTCTCATAATCTTCTGGGGTTACTTGGGTTGGCAGCCACCCATCTCCTAATTCACCTGTCCTTTGTAAGGCACGTTCTGTCCTGCCCCCGATCCATATCGGTAAATTTTTATTGAGTGGTTTAGGGTGAACAGATGACCCATCGATCTTCTGAAACTCCGATTGGTATTGAGTTACTTCCTCAGACCATAAAAGCCTCATCAATTGAATGGCATCATCCAACCTTCTTCCTCTTTCATGTTTTTTAACTCCCATGGCGTCATACTCAAGTGGTGCCTCTTGTCCTACCCCAACTCCTACTGCAGCAATTCTGCCATTAGAAACTTGATCCAACGTAGACAAAGCACGTGCAGAAGTAACAGGGCTGCGCATAGACATTAACAAAATGCCGGTTCCTACTTTAAGGCGTTTTGTTTTTGATATTGCTACTGTCATTCCGACGAGAGGGTCGAGGGTCCAAGATTGACCTACAATTCTGTCTGAAAACCATAAAGAGTCCCAGCCCTGATGCTCGATTGTATCAAGGTAATGGTTAAAGTAACTCGAACCGTGCTTGGCAATAGTGGAAGCAGAAGCGATACCAACTCGAACGGGCATTTTTCACTCCTGAGAAATATTAAGGCAAAACGCCTCGTCCATATTGCACGGACGAGGCGCCGATAATCACCGGATGAAACCGGCCGCACCTGCTGCGCCCCTGCTAAGGCCCATCATAGGCCCCAGCTGGTAGATCGCTGAGCAATCGTTCGACTAAGCGATACCTACCGATGAGCAGCGGGTGACGCAACAGTGCGGATATTACTTGGTAACACTATTGGACCACCCCCTTTCCACGGCCTAACGCCGTATTAGCATCCTAAAGGTTCGGCAGTATGTTGCCAATAGGAATTGTGTACGTAGAGTACAATTTTCTATCAGGCTTCGTTCTTATCTAACGTATCTCAATAGCGATCCAATTCTGTATTTCGGCGTAAGAGCCTTTGACCATGAATTTAAGCTTACCCTCATTTGATCCACATTTGGTGTGGTAAAGATTTTTTTTGACCCTGCGCCGTATAAATTTTTCTCCGCACTTACTACAGATAAGTCCAAGAACTTGATATTTTTCAGGCATCATAAAAAGATTAGCAGGTGGCTTTGATGCGCGTGATTTTGGAATAGCGCCAAGTTTTACAGCCCAGCATTTCCAGTCAATACCGTGAGGAGCTTGGCCGGTTTTCTTGCTTTCAAAATTTACAGCCAAATGGGCTAATTCATGTCTTAAAGTTTCCTCAGCTTGTTCTTTGTTTAGCCAAGTAGAAAGACGAATTCGAGGTGGATCATTTAATGCTTTTCCTAGCGTGTGGATCATACCTGGAGACCATTCTAGTAACGGGATAGGCAAATTAAAGTCCAAGCAAAGACGATGAAGTGTTACCCTTACAAATTCGTCATGCTCAGATATCGGTTTTATCTTAGTTTTGGGCATTTTAAAGGGGCTTGGGTATCAAGGTAGGCTTGGTTGGTAAGTACTGTTCTAAAGAAATCTTTTTTTGCTCTTTCATTACGGAATAACTCGGACAATGAGGTTTTAGTACACAATGATTACATAAAGGACGAAGTGATTTACATATCTGCCTACCATGCGTAATTAAATAAACATGAGCAGGGAATACTTTGTCGGGTTCAATTGAATTTTCCAAAACATCATGTGCCTCATCGGCGCTTACTTTGGGACCAATCAAAGCTAATCGCTTAGCAACGCGATGAATATGAGTATCAACAGCAAATGCTGGCATCCCCAATGCGAAGCTCAACACGACTGCTGCAGTTTTGGGGCCCACACCCGGGAGAGAAGTAAGCCATTCTTTCGCTTCGGCTAATTCCATTTCAGCTAAAAAAAACAGGTCAAAGCTATGAACTCGTTCCTTAATAATTTTCAGGACCTCCTGTATTCGAGGAGCTTTCTGGTTCGCGAGCCCTCCTGAGCGAATCACGCTCGAAAGTAAAGTAACTGGGGCCTCTAAGACTGACTCCCAATTCGGGAAATGATCTTTTAGATCATCAAATGCTCTTCCCGCATTTAAATCAGAGGTATGCTGAGAAAGAATTGTCCAAATCAATTCATCAGCAGGTGGAAGTTTGGGCCTATGCTCTACTTCACCATAGAATTCTTCTAGCAGGTGGTAGGTCTCGAGAAGTGTGTAAGGGACAATGCCTCGAACTTTGCGGGGTTTCAAGGTTTTTTTTGTATTCGGTCGTGACTTACTAATGATTTTCAGAAATACCTTTCAAATGTGAAGAATCTTGACGAACAATGATCTCGTATTTATCAGAATCTACATTAATTTCTGTCAAAGAAGCCAGAGGCGTGACAAGGGATTTGTCATTATGAAAAGAATCGTCATATCCGAGTGCCAAACTCACGATCACCCTGATCGGGGAATCGTGAGTCACGCATAAAACTTTACCCTCACTTGAATCAACTGCGAGCTGTTTGATGAATTTTTTAATCCTCGCCCTTAGTAGAGACAATGATTCACCATTTTCAAACGTGACTAAATCTGGTGAGTCTCGCCATTTAACCCAAAGTTCTGGGTCTGATTTTTTAACATCGGTTAGTAAAGACCCAGAGTATTTACCGTAGTCCAAATCCTTCAATAAAGGCGAGGTTTGGATTTCTACTTCATGTTTGCTTGATATAATTTCTGCTGTCTGGGTAGTACGTGCGAAGGGACTGGCATACACTGCCTTAATTTTCTCTTCACTCAAACGATTAGCCAAGGCCATCGCTTGAGTTCGGCCGACTTCATCAAGGTCTCCTCCACCTTGTACTCGGCCCTCAACATTCCAAGTAGTACGACCGTGTCGTACGAAAAGTATCCGAAGCATATCCAATCCTACATTTTAATAACAATTTTATTTTTATTCCAAATATTTACGCTCGGTTTCACCTTTGTTTTTTTCAAAGGCATCAACAATTGATTTGAAATTATCTAATACTTTTTCTGACCTAAGTGAGTCTGTGCTCATGATATGCGCATCTTCGTGATTATCAGAATAGTACCCCCTGCGCAATCCAACTTCTTTCAATCCAAATTTTTTATAAAGTGAAATAGCCACATTGTTAGAGACTCGCACCTCTAATGTTAAAACTTCAGAATCGTGGCGGAGTGCCATTTCAAAAGCACTTATCATCAACAATTCACCGAGTCCTATTTTTTGAAAATCATTTTTTACAGCAATGGAAACAATATGTGCTTCTCCTGCCATGTACCACAAACCCATATACCCTACTAATAATGGCATCTCCAGAAATTCAGGCGTATTTGAAGGTCGTTTGCGAAAAATGTCAAAAAGCCTTCGTTTATTTTTTTTTGAAGGTAGTGAAATTCTCTCGTGTGCATGCTCACAAACTACATACTCTGCAAATTTGTTCTTCATTTCCCTTTGATAGGAAGTACCCGGCCAAAGCGTAGGGAAAGCCTCTCGTTCCATATTCGCTACTTGGCTGAGGTCATCCCATTTCATAGGCCTAATTGCATAGGGGAGTATTTTATTTTTTGTTCTCATAGATAAATGAAGCCATTCAAAGTTGATCAGCAAAAGATTATATAATGAAGATACCTTAAATAGCTGAGCTTCTTTTGAACATACTTCTAAGAGTTACAAAAACAGCCTTCAAGTACAAAGTTCAAGTATTCGCGGCATGGTTAACGCTGATACTTTCGACACTTGCACAAATAACAATTCCTTGGCTACTTGGCTTGGCAATAGATCAAGCCATAGGCGGGATTAAATTTTCTGGACTGCTTCTTTTAGGTTCAATGGTTTTACTATTCATGGGCATTCGCGGCTTTATGCAATACGTAAATATGTACCTTGCTGAACTAGTATCACAAAAAGTTGCATACGAATTTAGAAACAACTTGTATGACAAATTGCAAAGACTAAGCTTTGCATTCCATGACAGGTCTCATACAGGAGATTTAATGTCACGTGCGACAGTAGATGTAGAAGCCGTACGCATGTTCATCGGTATGGTTTTAGTTCGTTCAGGTCAGATTTTCCTTCTCGTATTTACATCTGGGATCATCATGTTGATATTAGATTGGAAATTAGGATTGATAAGTTTATCTTTTGTACCAATTATTGGATTTAGAGCAGTAAAGGTTAGCAGGAAATTGCGGTTGATTTGGAGAAAAGCCCAAGACCAAATGGGAGTAATGACAACAATCCTTCAGGAGAATTTAGCGGGTATTAAAGTCGTAAAAGCTTTTGGTGGTGCAAATTATGAAATAGCGAAGTTTGGTAGCCAAATTGAAAACGTAAAAGAAATCACACTTCAGGCTCAACGTATACAAACTCGAAATACCGCATTTATGCAAACGATATTTTGGGCTTCAACAGGTATTTTATTATGGGCTGGGGGCACTGCAATTATTGACGGCAGATTGACCGTTGGAGAACTAGCCCAATTCATCTTCTACTCTAGTCTTTTGGTACAACCTGTACGGCAACTCGGAATGATAGTTAACAACATTGCCAGAACAATCTCTGCGGGCGAACGGTTATATGAAGTATTGGACGCAAAATCTCCAGTGATAGAGAGAGAGAACCCTATCGTGATCAATGATGTCAAAGGGGTTGTTTGTTTTGAAAATGTAACTTTCGCTTACATTAATCAACCTGCAGTTTCAAACGTTTCTTTTGAAGTTAATCAAGGGGAAATAATCGCAATAATGGGAGGGCCTGGGTCAGGTAAAACAACAATTGCTAGTCTCCTTGCACGTTACTACGATACTGATCACGGAACTGTTCTTATAGACGGAATTAATATCAAGGACATATCAATTTATTCTTTAAGAAAAACAGTAGGGATCGTTCAGCAAGATGTGTTTCTATTCAGTTCATCAATCCGAGACAATATAAAGTATGGATCGGAAAATGCTGATGATGAGTTAGTAATCCAAGCTGCAAAAGCTGCTCAAATCCACGATGAAATCATCTTATTACCCCAAGGGTATGACACAGTCATTGGGGAAAGGGGAATGACTTTGTCTGGAGGGCAGAGACAGAGATTATCCATAGCTCGAACTATTATGATTAATCCTCCAATTTTGGTACTTGATGATTCCACTTCAAGCGTTGATGCAGCAACTGAAACAAATATTCAAGAAGCGATGGCTAATGTAATGAAAGGCAAGACTACGCTTATAGTTGCGCATAAGCTTTCTTCGATCCACCATGCTGAAAAGGTGATTGTCTTAGAAAAGGGTGAAATTCTAGAAATAGGAACGCCCCAAAAGTTGCTTGAACAACAAGGAGAATTTAGCAAAATTGTAGAAATGCAAAAAAGTCCAGTTGCTAAGGACCTCTTGATGAAAACTTCAGATAGAGAGCAGAACTAATGCATGGTGGATCTGGACTGGGCGGATCATGGCGTAGGGGCCAATTTGATATCGATGAAGACCAGACGAAAATTTACGATAGCAAAGTAATCCTAAGGTTGCTTTCGTATGTAATGAGGCGAAGAGGTACAGCACTACTTACACTGTCTTTTATGCTAATTTATACAGCCGTAACAATTTTAATTCCTCTTGTCCTTCGAGAAAGTATTAATCGGTATGTCCTAAATGGTGATACGCAAGGGCTGAACACCGCAGTAGCAATATTTTTCGCACTAGTATTAGTTAATTATATTTCGAATTCTAGCCATTTGTGGCTACTTGCCAAGATGGGCCAGGATGTTCTTTACGACCTTAGATCTGAGATTTTTACACACCTTCAAAAACTATCGATGTCTTTTCATAGTAAATACAAAGTCGGATCCCTTATGTCCAGGGCTCAAAATGATGTACAGCAACTCCAAGAGTTTTTCAACATCATCTCAACTAGCATAGGCGATTTATTAGCCTTAACGGGAATCGTAATTATCATGTTTCTACTCAGCTGGAAACTCGCCTTAATTACGATGGCAGCATTACCAATACTTATAGCTATAGTTTTTTATTGGCAACGCTATGCCAGGCCTATTTTCCTAAGAGTTCGGTTTGCAATTTCTTCCGTAAATGGCTCACTTCAAGAAAATATTTCAGGGGTGAGAGTAGTCCAATCACTTAATCGCCAAGAGTCAAATTTAAAAGAGTTTGATTCTTTGAATTCATCCCACTTAGAAGCCAACATTCGCGCAACAAAAGTTTCGGCGTCGCTTATGCCCACTGTTGAGTTTTTCACTGGTATCGCACTTGCATCCCTAGTTGTTTATGGAGGCCAGATGGTAAGTAACCAGGCCCTTGACGCTGGCTTATTTTTAGCATTTGTCTTATGGGTTCAAAGGTTCTTCGATCCCATAAGAATCCTAACGATGCAGCTGACTCAATTACAAAGAGCTATGGCATCAGGCTCAAGAATATTTGAGCTGCTTGACACTGAGCCAGAAATTTCAGATTCAGGTGACTCTATCCACTTACCTGAAATAAAAGGGCACATTAAATTTGACTCAGTTTGCTTTTCTTATACCAAGAACAGTCAAGTTTTATATGATGTAAATCTCGAAATTTTACCTGGCCAGACAGTTGCTCTAGTTGGACCAACAGGTGCAGGAAAGACAACCATAGCTGCATTATTGTCGAGGTTCTATGACGTTTCATCAGGAACCATTAGCATCGATGGAGTCGACATTCGAGATGCAAGGCTTGAATCTCTATCAACTCAAATGGGCATCGTTTTACAAGAACCATTTTTATTTACTGGATCCATAGAAGACAATATCAAGTACAAAAATAGTGGCCTAACTAGCACTGAGGTAAAGAAAATAGCTGCGATAATAGGCCTTGATGGGTATATTGAAAAGATGCCTAATGGGTACCAGACAGTTCTAGAAGAAAGAGGCGAGAATTTAAGCCTAGGTCAAAGACAATTGCTAAGCTTTGCTAGAGCTTTAGCCTCGAACCCTCGCATTCTCATACTTGATGAAGCAACCGCGAATGTAGACACTCAAACAGAACAGCGCATCCAGGGAGCCCTCAAACAGCTATTACAGAACAGAACTTCGATAATTATTGCTCATCGATTATCCACAATTCGAAACGCTGACAAAATCGTATTCATGAATGAAGGGTGCATAATCGAAACTGGCTCTCATGATGAACTGATACATAAGAACGGAATTTATGCTGAGCACTACAAACTAAACCAAGGTTTGGTGGAAATTCCTTAACTTAGAAATCTATAGCTGCGAAAGCATAATTAGCTTAAGTCCGGTTCTATTGAAACACCCAAGGTTTTTTCTATCCACTGTGCTGATGATAAAAGTCCAACCTCATCCATTTTCGAAGCTATTAATTGTAGGGAAGTTGGTAAACCTTCTGCTGTGAGACCCGTAGGCAAGGCAATGCTAGGTAAGCCAGTAAAGCTCCAAGGACTCTGAAATCTAGTATCCCCTGTATTAAGGATACCCAAAGTAGCAGGCCCACTAGCAGTTGGCATCATCAAAACATCAAATTTTTCTAGAACTGTGAGTGCTGCGTCTCTCATTTGCTCCCTTACATTATTCGCCCTAATGAATTCTATCGCGCTAAAGCTTCTTCCGTTTTTCATATAATCCAGAGTGATAGGCTGGTAAAGATCAGGAGTAGCTTCATAAAGCGGTTGATGCCATTCGGCCATCTCAGCTTGTTGGACTACACGGTGAGCATCGTAACCTGCTGCAAAGTCGATCCCAAGATCAACTTCTTCTACAATTGCACCAGCTTTAGCGATTAGCTCCGCGACTCTCTGCATATCGTGCTTTGTAACTTCCTCAGATTCATCCAAGAAGTAAGTCTTGATAAAGCCTACTTTGGGAGGATTCGAGCTATTTTCTAATTTTGCTGTGAAATCTGGTGGAGTTTGATTAATACTCCCATCGTCATCAGCGTCATATCCAGCAAGAGTGTTGAGTACCAGAGCAGCATCACGGACGGTTCTAACTAAAATACCAACATGGTCGCAGCTCCATGACATAGGAATCACTCCAGTTCTTCCTATGCGACCGAATGAAGGTTTAAATCCAATCACGCCGTTGTAAGCAGCTGGACGCAATACTGACCCCACTGTCTGGGTACCCAAAGCAGCAGGTATGAACCTTGCTGCAACTGCTACTCCCGAACCTGAGCTAGACCCTGCTGGAGTATGGGCTGCGCTCCATGGATTTACACTTTTTGATGGATGTCCACCAGCAAACTCGGTAGTTACTGTTTTACCGATCATGATCGCGCCTGCTGCGTTGAAAAGCCTTACTACGTGTGCGTCCTTTTCAGGCACTCTTCCTTCGTAAACTTTGGATCCTGCTTCAGTAGGGGTTCCTGCAGTGTCGATAATATCCTTGAGCCCATAAGGGACACCATGCATAGGACTTTTGGGCCCTGTTGCTAATATTTCTCTTTCGGCATCCTTGGCTTGCTTTCTGGCAATATCGCCAGTAACAGTTGCAAAAGATTGCAGCTTTGAATCATATTCAGCAATTCGGTCCAACAAAGCATCAACAAGTTCAACAGGTGATATTTCCTTTTTACCAATCAAACTAGCGGCCTTAGTTGCAGAAAGTTGATACAAATTTTCATTGAGTGTCATCGAAAAGTCCTTAAAAAATATTAGTTGCTGAAGAAATCAATTACCAAAGAATGTACTAAATCAGGTTGGTCTGTCTGTACTTGGTGGCCTGCATTTTCAATGAATTCAATTTCTATATTCGGGATCATTGGTTGCAATTGATAAGCCAATTCTGGAGGTGCAAATGTATCATTTTTCCCCCACACAAAACGTGTAGGAGTAGTTAAATTTTCCAGCCTCCCCTTCAGACTATACCTTTGATGCCACTCTGGATCTTGTGAAACTTTGGTTCTTGTCGATTCGAAAACTTTTCTAGCCTCTGGCACACCGGGTAAATGAAATGCCTCATTCCTTGATTTAACCAATTCGTCAGTGACCGTACTACGATCGGTTACAATTGACTCAAGAAAAAGCCGCATCTTTTCCTCAGTACCGTCGTACTCACCCAAAGCCTTCAAACCTGGTGTAAAAATTTGAGGTACTCCCATAGCCCAGGCAATGGTCGCACTACCAATAAGAAATAATTTCTTAACTTTCCCTGGATTGTCTAAAGCATATTTTGTAGCAACGTATGCGCCTTGTGAGTTTCCTACAATTGAAACATTCCTAAGGCAGAGAGCTTCAATAAAATCTGATGTGTGATTTACTAAGCTTTGCAAACCTTCGTAAGGCCAAGCACTTGGATTACTCATATCAGTCTTACCGAATGAAACCTGATCAGGAGCATAGACTCTAAATAATGGAGCTAATGCTGGTATCATGAACCTGAAACCCGCGGCTCCAGATGAGCCAGGCCCGCTCCCATGCAACAAAATCACAGGCTCACCCTCTTCACCTGCCTCGGAGTAGTGAGTATTAATACCGCCAGCTTTTACCCAACTAGATCGCCAAGGTGATGCCATTATTTCTCCTGTAGGGATATTTATTGCTTCGTGAAAATGGCTGCCCCGCCAGGATTCGAACCCGGGTCAACAGTGCCAAAGACTGCTGTGCTACCACTGCACCACGGGGCAATTTATATTTGGAAACATTCACCAAGGTAGATTACGACAGTTTCGCACATGAGGTAAGTTGGTGCATCACTATTTCTGTTCCTTTCCCCAAAGTGATGACTGTGCGTCATCATTTTTCAAATTAGAAGGATAAGGAACTCCAATATGCTCAAAACCCAGCTTTGTTGCTACACGCCCTCTATTCGTGCGAGCAATAAAACCAAGTTGCATTAAGAAAGGTTCATAGACGTCCATTATTGTGTCTGCCTCCTCCCCCACTGCAGCAGATATCGTATCCAAACCAACAGGCCCACCACTAAATTGCTCTACGATTGTCTTCAGGACTCGATGATCAATTTCATCCAACCCTTGTGGATCTACTTGCAGTAAAGCAAGAGCATCATTGGCCACCTCAGGGGTGATTCGCCCATCCGCCCTAACCTGAGCAAAATCTCGTACACGTCTCAACAAACGATTTGCGACTCTTGGCGTTCCTCTTGATCTCCTAGCTAACTCTTGCGCTCCTTGATTATCCAATTCGATATTCATTATCTTCGCTGATCTAAGGAGGATTTTTCTCATAGACTCTTCATCGTAATAATCCAACCGGTAAACAGTACCAAATCTGTCACGAAGAGGGGCACTTAGCATTGCATAACGAGTAGTTGCACCAACGAGAGTAAATGGTTCAATTTTTAAATTAATGCTCTGAGCACTTAAACCTTTGCCCATTACCCAGGATAGAGAAAAGTCCTCCAATGCAGGGTACAGAAGCTCTTCAACGGTTCTGGGTAAGCGATGAATTTCGTCTATAAATAAGATATCTCCTTCTTGAATTTGAGTTAATAGAGATGCCATATCTGCAACTCTTTCAATTGCGGGTCCAGCAGTAACCCTTATGCTTGTTCCCATCTCTGATGCAACAATATGAGCAAGTGTAGTTTTCCCAAGACCAGGCGGACCATAGAGCAATACATGATCTAAAACTTCTTGTCTAGCCTTTGCCGCATCCAAAGCAATCCCCAGATTTTCTTTAACTGAATCCTGTCCGACATATTCGGTTAAAGAATGAGGCCTTATGCCGCTTTCAATACTGATATCTTCGATTTGTGGATCCCCAGAGACTAACCGTTCTTCCATATGTATCCTTGGAAACAAAGTAATTATGTCTAAGACATTTTAGGAATATACTGTACAAACTAGCAATGCTGGTTTTTCACATTCATTCAGTATTTGTGATGAGCTTTGTATTATTTTGACAAACATTGGGTTCATCGAAGGTAAACAGCTATTTAGAGAGATATAAATTGGCTAAAAAACCTAACAAACATTCACAGAGAGTAACTCCGTTAAATAATGAACCTGATAACTTTAAATTCCAAGAAAAAGTCGAAACGGATTCTAATTTAGAACTTGATAGTTATTACGGGCCTCAAAGTTACTCAAAAAAAATAAACAACACTATAGAGACTCCTGGTGAATTTCCATTCACTAGAGGCATTCATCGTGAAATGTATAGAGGCCGTCTTTGGACAATGAGGCAATATTCTGGTTTCTCTACGGCAGAAGAGTCTAACCAAAGATATCGTTACCTTTTAGAGCAAGGGCAAACTGGACTATCGGTTGCTTTTGACTTACCAACACAAATTGGGTATGACTCCGATCATGAACTCTCAGCGGGTGAAGTTGGTCGCGTAGGTGTGCCCGTATCAAGCATGGAAGATATGGAGGAACTTTTTAATGGCATTCCTCTAGCCTCAGTGACAACTTCAATGACTATTAATGCTACCGCCCCAATACTTTTGGCTTTTTATCTAGCAGTAGCAAAAAAACAAGGTTTTTCTTTTGACCAAGTTCGAGGGACTACTCAAAACGATATCCTCAAGGAATATATATCTAGAGGGACTTATATTTTCCCTCCCTCTGATTCCATGAGACTTACAACAGATTTGATGGAATTTTGTGCCCACAATGTGCCGAATTGGAACAGCATAAGCGTAAGCGGGTATCACATGAGAGAGGCGGGCGCTACTGCCATACAAGAATTAGCCTTTACTCTAGCTAACGGAATAGCGTATATAGAACGGGCGCTACAATCTGGTATGAAAATTGACTCATTTGCTTCAAGAATTTCATTCTTTTTCGTTTCGCAAAATGACCTGTTCGAAGAGGTAGCTAAATTCAGGGCTGCTAGGCGAATGTGGGCTAACATAATGCGTTATAGATTTAAAGCAAAAGATCCAAAATCTTGGATGCTCAGATTTCATACGCAAACAGCCGGAGTAACGCTCACAGCACAGCAAAGTGATGTGAATACTGTTAGAACTACTATTCAGGCATTAGCCGCAATATTAGGAGGGACTCAATCATTGCATGTAAATGCTAGAGACGAAGCGCTAGGGTTACCTACAGAATCTTCAGCCACGTTAGCACTTAGAGCTCAACAGGTTTTAGCATTGGAAAGTGGAGTGGCTAAAACGGTAGATCCGCTAGCGGGCTCTTATTTAATTGAAAATCTCACTGACAGAATCGAAAACGAAGCCCAGGTATTAATAGATCATATAGATAACCTTGGGGGAGCGATTAATGCAATAGAAAAGAGATATCAACAATCAGAAATTGCGGATTCTGCATACAAGCATCAAATAGCTCTTGAATCCAATGAGAAAATAGTGATCGGCATTAACGCATACGCATCAGGCATTGAAGAAATACCGCCTATCCTTAAACCCAATGAACTGAAGATCAAAACTCAAATACAAAAACTTTCCAATCTTAGGGCAACCAGGGATAGCTCATTAGTAGAATCCAGCTTACGAAGGCTAAATGAGGCACTCCCATCTTCCAGTACAAACATAATGCCATTAATCCTGGAGTGCGCAGAAGCATATGCAACGCTTGGCGAAATATCCGATGTGCTAAGAGAATCTTTCGGGGAATACAAAAATTAGTATGGATTTATAAGGTATCTAGTAATCGTCCACATGGACTTGCGGATCAGCTATGAGCAATAACTCTGAAAACCTCCCTGCAAATAATACAGAATCATTGGTTGAAAACATTTCAGCACTAGTCAATTCTGGAGCTACTGAACTAGCTGTTAAAACATTTAAAGAATTTCATCCAGTTGATCAAGCAAGTGCTTTTGCAGAAATCTCTAATGATGAAAAGTTAGAAATTTTGTCGTTGCTGGAATTAGATGATATTGCTGCTTTCTCAAAGGAGCTCGATCCAGTAGATNCAGCTAGATTGGCTAACTTAGTCTCTAACGAAGTATTTGCAAAAGTACTTGATCTTCTTCCTCCTGAAGACGTAGCNGACATACTCCATGCTTTGCCTGCGAACCTGTCAGAAACCATTCTTTTAGAATTAAAAGACTCAGTACCTGTTGCTAATCTTTTNNTNTTCCCTGATGACTCTGCTGGNGGTCTCATGTCACCTNTATCCTTTGTNGTGAATATNAANTCCACNGTGGGCGTTACTTTAGAAGGTTTAAGNGCAGTAGTNGAANAAAGTGAAGGNCCAGGGGTGCTGTTCGTTGTTGATTNTTCTGGTAANCCTATTGGNTATTTAGGNATNAAACGTATNGTCCTTTCTCGAACTGCTGAAANAATCTCANATTTGATGAGGCCNNTNCCNGCCAGTGTGAATACTTATACAGACCAAGAAGAATGTGCCTTANTAATGGAACGTTATGACTTGGCAGAACTAGCNGTGACCAACCAACANGGNCAACTAGTTGGNGNCATTAGCTCNAANGANNTNAGNCANATTGCTGCAGNTGAAGCCACNGAAGACATGTTTAGAATGGCAGGAATTCCCCCNGAAAGAACCTCTACTTCAGTCAGGCAAGCTTTCAGNAGCAGNGCNCCATGGCTCACAATNAATCTNGCTACTACTTTTGTAGCTGCNGGGGTAATTAGCATATTTGAATCCACGATTGGNAAAGTTGCAATCTTAGCTGTATTCCTNCCCGTAGTAGCTGGTCAAGGNGGAATTGGTGGAACNCAAACGCTAACACTAGTTGTNAGAAGNATGGCTTTGGGNGAANTTTCAGGGCGNAGAGGGAAAAGAGTGNTAATGNGAGAGGCTACTATNGGTTTGCTTAATGGNNTTTTCCTAGGNATCCTNGTTACTATCGTTGCAGCCGNTTGGCAACAAAATCTCCTGATAGGNACGCTTTTAGGAGTGGCCATGTTCGGNAATATGATTGTTGCTGGAATTGTTGGTTCGGGNNTACCTATCTTACTCAGACGTTTTAANCTAGATCCTGCAGTTTCTTCAGCCGTTCTAGTCACCACNGTCACAGATGTACTAGGGTTTTTGTTATTTTTAGGCCTTGCGACCGCCATACTTGACATGATCGACTAAAATGCTGAATCAGTTTTAAAAAACGTTAAACAGANAATAGNATCTGATTAAATTCAATGTTTAACTTGTTAGCAGATNCAGGCGTTATAAATAGTTTTCTGGTTTGTCATGGTTGAAAATTCTCGCTTTTACGAAGTAGCAATTCCTCCTACAGTAGCTCGTGAATATAGAGTCCCTGCTGCTGANTCAATTCATGCTCATAAATACAATGAAGTTAAACGAGGTCTGCAAATGGACCTGTTGCAACTCCAAGAATCCTTGATCAAATCAAAAGGTAAGTTAGTTATTGTTATAGAAGGTAGAGATGCTGCGGGTAAAGGGTCCACTTCAAAAACATTTTTAGAAAATTTGAATACGTCACATTCTGAATTAGTAGTGATGGGGGTACCAACCAAAACCCAGATGCGTACATGGCTACACTCCCATGAGGAAATTATAAATAAATCTCCAGAGGTAGTCGTTTTTGATAGGTCTTGGTACTCGAGAGCTATGATCCAGCCTGTAATGGGNTATTGTTCAATGGCGCAATACAAATACTTCATGAAACATGTCAACGAATGGGAAGAGAATCTAACTAAATCTGGAATTCATTTAATTAAGATTTATCTTTCTGTCTCAAGAGAATCACAAATTACACGTTTCATGATGAGGAGAAAAAGCCCACTCAAGTATTGGAAATTCAGCGCTAACGATCGCGCAGCCTTAGAAAATTGGCACCTCTATACTTATTTTAAAGAGCGGATGTTCAGTGTCACTTCAACTGACTATGCCCCATGGTACATAATAAACTCCGATAATAAATTAGCCGCACATCTTTCAACTATGCATTTAATTCTTGACAGGCTCTCTAGCAAACAGCCTATTAAAAGGCTACATGGTTTTGGGANTAAAAATGGGAACACCCNGCACTTGGCTTCGATGGAGGTAGATGGTGTTTGGTTCTATGGTCTCAATGAATCCCAAGTGTCAGTTTTAGAGCAGCTTAAAATTCATGCAGATTAAATAAGACATCACAATAATTTGAATTCCTACGAGGAACTCATNATTTAAGGTTNATACCCTACNTCGAAAATTTAGTTGAACAGATAACAGNGAAACTGGATCCGTATCTTGATTGTCTNGATAATAGGGCCAGNAAAAGTAGTTCAACTCGTTAAATTCGTGTAAGCTAAGCCCATATTTTTGAGTGGTGAATTTATGGAAATTTCTGCGAGAGAACATTTATTAACCGAAGAAGAGCATGAGATCTTTAATCGCGACGGGATTTTAACTATCAAGAATGCTCTTACTCCTGAACAAACTGACTTCCTCAATAATCTTGTCGGTGAATACGACAGTGAGTACAGNAAGAAGCACGGNCTNTCATCTAGTGAAAGATTGTCCGATGTAGATATCGTAGGGAGACACCCTGCGTTGCTAGATTTGCTAGACTGCCCAACTACGCTACCAAAAGTTTGGGGTATTTTAGGATGGAATATACGCCTTTATCATTCATATTTGGTTGATACTCCACCCGACCCAGAGTCTAAGAAATTTCTTGGTTGGCACCAAGACTCAGGCCGTTTGAACGATGAACTTGAGGGGGAGCCAAGGCCTCGTATTTCTTTAAAGGTAATGTTCTGCCTTAGTGATACAACTGAAACAGGTAGAGCTAATTTCTACGTAGTACCTGGAAGCCATCTGTTTAATAAGATAGAGCTTCCACGTCTTACTAAAACTGATGAGTTACCTGAAAATGCAGTTCCAGTATTAGCGGGCCCTGGCGATGCCGTTNTATTTGATAGGAGAATATGGCACACGGCTAGCTATAACGTATGGGATCAGTCTCGGAGGGTGATTTTTTATGGGTATTCTTATCGTTGGCTTGTAGCTAGTGATGAAATGACTGTAGACCCCAGCACATGGGAGGACCTTGACCCAATAAGAAGGCAACTGCTTGGCGAGCCCAGTAAAAGATCCACCAATTTCAGTCAAAACCCAGGTTTAGCTCCAGTTGGTTATGGTTTCACTTATGATGATGAAGTGCCATTGAAGCAATGGATAGAAAATCACGTTGGTGAACATGCGGTTGCCCCATAACCTTAGTATAAATTAGGAGTTCTTATGCCTTCTTTTGATGTTGTATGTAAAACTGACATGGTTGAACTCGACAATGCAATAGCAGGAGTCGGTAGAGAAGTTAAGCAAAGATATGATCTTAAGGGCACCATGTGCTCCGTCGAACGTACTGGACAAAAGATTACAATTACTGCTGATAATGACCTGCTCCTTAGGCAAATGCAGCAGGCATTAGAGACATACTGCACTCGACGTAGCGTTGATTTTTCAGTACTTCAATACATGCCACCTCAGGATGCTACTAAAGGCAGTCTTCGGCAAGAAGTCAATGTTCGTGAAGGAATAGATGACCCTACATGTAGGAAAATCATAAAGGCAGTAAAAGGCGCTAAACTGAAAGTCCAGGTATCTATCCAAGGTGATGAACTAAGAGTTTCNGGGAAAAACCGAGATGATCTTCAAGGAACAATTGGATTTATCAAAGAAATGAACCTAGATCTCCCNCTTCAGTATGTTAACTTTCGTGACTAACAGTATCAGCTAGTGCTTTATGTGATCGATTTTCCTTGCTAGCTCAATATCCTTTTTAGTAATTCCTCCCGCATCGTGTGTGGTTACACAAAGCGATACTTTTGAGAAATTTATACTAATTTGTGGATGATGNTTTTGCTCTTCAGATAACTTNGCAATTGAATTNACGAAACTAANTGCTTTCAAAAATNCTTCTGTTTTGACTGTCTTTACAATACATCCTTTCACATAATGCCAGCCGTGCAAATCAGCTAAAGCAGTTTCGATTTCACTTTTATAGAGTAGTTCTTTCATAAATCAAAAAACCTAAGCAGCACTTNTTTTGAATTTACAGCCCTTGGAATCCATTGGGTTTNCCATCAAATANAATCTTTCCGTTTTCCATTGTGATTATTCGATCTGCATATGCTAAAGCCAACTCAACATCATGGGTCACTAGAAGCAAGCGTTGTCCTGATTCAGGAAGTGCTTTCAGTATTTTAAAATAATCTTCTCGTGAATTTTGGTCGACTGATGATAACGGTTCATCCATAACTGCTACGGCTTTCCGCTGTGCTATACAAAACGCTAGCCATGCTCTCTGTTTTTCACCTGCAGAAATTTCTGAGAATTGACGACCTAGAATATGAGATATCTTAAATTCATAAGATAGTTCTGTTAGCTTTTGGTCATTATTTTTTTTGTTTTTAGAAGTAAATTTTAACGCGATTTCTATCACTTCTTTAATTGTTAAATAAGGAGGATCNGTTAAAGCTTGTGGCAAATATGNAATATCTTCAGGCTTAGGAGTAATTATCTCTCCTTGATCAGGTTTTAAGCTTTGCACAATTAATTTAAGTAAAGAGGATTTACCTGAGCCATTTGCACCAACTAAACAAATGAACTTGCCTTCAGCTAGGTCAAGATTAATACAACTTAGAATGCTATTACTTCCTATACGAAAACCCACATCAGATAATTTAATCACTATTTNTACCTCCAAATCAGGTAGATCATCAGAGGTGCNCCAATGNTTGTCGTGGTAAGGCCTACAGGCAGTTCTACAGGAGCAAAAACTAATCTGCCAATTTGGTCAGAGAAAATAGTGATCATCCCTCCCATCAACATAGACATAAATATCATTTTAGAAGGCGAATTTCCAACTAATCTTCTAGCAATATGGGGAGTTGTTAATGCAACAAAAGCGATAAGTCCAGCTGCGTAGACGGAGGATCCAGCCAAAATTGCTGCAATAGCCATCAATCGAATTCTGAGTTTTACAGGGTCCACACCAAGAGACCTAGAAAGATCATCGCCTAATGTGATCACGGAAAGCTTCTCGGCGGAAGCTGAACACAACACTAATGAAACTAGGAGGGCTCCTGAAACGAAGTAAATAGTAGTCCAATCACTAGTAGTAAATGATCCTGAAATTAATGCTATGACCTGTGCGGGGTATACTTGTCCATAGGCAACGACACTAGTTCCCAATGCCAGCATTAGGGATCCCACAGCGATTCCCATTATAGAGAATTTAATAGGACTTAAATCTCNGTTCAAAATCAATAACGTGAGAAAAGCGGCGATCAGAATTGAACTAAAAATTGAACCAATAAAGATGCCGTACGATGGTAGAGAAACTAGGCCTATGATNGATANTGCGATGAAAATGGAAGCGCCTCCACCTATTCCAAAAAGGTTAGGGTCTCCCAATGGGCTACGCGCAGATAGTTGAATCAAAACACCCGACAGCCCCAACGAAGCTCCTACTAAGAATCCTAGAACCAACCGTGGCAGTCTGATAGACCAAATTACAGTAGTACCGAAATTATCGTCAGATCTAATNAATCCNCTAAAAGAATCAGCCATGCTCATATCAGAGGGTCCCACGAATATTCCNACGAAAACAAGNGCAAGNATGGCTGTTATAACAGNCATGCTTCGAAGCAGGCGATTATAGANAATTCTACTCAGCAGGCAACGCATCCTTTAGAAATTCGACAGCATCAACAATTCTAGGCCCGGGTGATTGCAAAAACAACGATACGTCTGCTTCTATGACGTTATTCTTTCTTATGGCTTTCAGCCCAGCAAACGGAGGTATCTCCTTAATGCTATCCGATAATCTTGGTGCAGGTTCTGGCGCTGGAGTAATTGTAACAATAATATCTGGGTTTGCTTTGTAGAGAGATTCAGTCGACATCAATGCAAAACCAGGATATGGAGCAGAATCAGGAAGCCCTGCAGCTTTATTGTCTAATCCCAATGTTGAAGCTATCAATCCCGTATAAGACTCAGGCCTAGCCGCATATAAATTCCTGTCTCGATCNCCAATCAGGATAAGGATGCTTGTGGGTGTATCAGTCATTTTAGCTGTAGATAATCGTTCATCAATATCATCTATGACATCAGCAGAAACCTTCTGTTTATCAATAATTTTACCAAGCAAGGTAAGGTAGGTGGTTAAATCCTCAATACTTTCCACCTTAACCGCCATTACTTTGATACCCGCTTGAGACAAAATTCCAGCGAACCTAGCTTGAGTAATTGATTCTATGATGACCAAATCAGGTTGGTTCGCAACTATGGTTTCTATAGAAGGTTCATAAGCACTACCAACGTCCGGGATATCCTGTGCTTCAATAGGATAATTAGAGGCCCTGTCCCTCAACGATGCACTACCGCCAATTGCATATAACATTTCTGTCGCCATTGGACTGATAGTGGCAATCTTTTGAGGAACTCCATCAAATATCAATTCTTGTCCAAGAGCATCTTTGATAGATAAAGGCCAAGAGGTTTCAAAGTTTGGAGTTGGTGTTGCAATTTCCATAGTAGGTGTTGGAGTAGCTGATTGGATGGCGGATACAGTANCAGAGGTANTTTTGGAANTTNCTTTAGCCTCTGAAGAATCTGAACANGCGACAAAAGNTAATGCTGAAATAGCGAGAAGGAAAATNCAAAGAAATCGAAAATTAAACATGCCAGNACTCCGTACTATTATTGGTATTTAGGAATATGAATCAATAAATTTATANGTACATAAATATTATTTATTCAGTANGTACACATCATATAACAAAATCTAAAGCTNCACCTATAGTTCATGTTNAAATTTTGTCCCAAAGTGATATCTGAATGCAACGANCATTCGCTTACTAATGACTGCTAGACCAGTGAANAAGAGCATCCAAATTGTAGTAGTAATCCAAGTATGGAAATCCCATGAAGTATAGTCAGGAAACAACAACTGGGTTGCTGAAAATACTAGTGCTTCAAGTTCGTAAGGATTCACAGCCACAACAACATCTCTATTATACCCAGCTATAGTCAAAGCAATTGTAATAAATACAGAATGGGTGATGAGGAGAATAATCAAAATCCTGAAAGNGACAGGTGCAATTGTCCAAACAAAAACTAACGGTGCGAGTAATAAAGGAATGCATGTGATTAGGGTTCTACCAGGAAACCACCAACCCATCATAGTGATCACAACAAAAGAAGCTATGAAAATTTGAGTACAGAATAAGGCGAACATTAATTTACCTATAAATTTCGATCGCATCATCAATGGGATACCTGCGATGCAAATTAATAAAACAGGAGCCCACCTGAAAAGCCCAAACCTTTGATCAATAAATAAACCCCATATCCTGTAAACGCGATCAGAAAACACAAAGTGTTCAAAAAAGATTTTTGAACTACTCATATCCTCATACACAATGTTTACGTTATACGGAGTTAAACCCCCAAAAGTAGATAAATGGAAATATACATAAGCCAGCAAACTGATGATTGAAAAAGAAGCGAAAAGCCATTTTTCTTTTGGTTTGCACAAATAAAACGTATAACAACCAAGCATGAATGCTATCACAGCGTATTTCACACCGAGCCACGGCAGTAAAGAGATCAATATAGTAAGGGTCACTGCTTTTAAGGCACCAACCCTCCTACTATTAGTTAAAATTAATAAGACCAGCAACAAGAAAAAAGAAGCCGGTATCTCAGGGTAAATCTCACTAGAATATATGAATGAAGGTGCAGTTATTCCCAGAGCGAAAGTCAACCAGAAAGTACTAAACCACCTACCTGTCAATTTGCTAACAATTACAAAAGCAAGCGCAAATGTTGCACCCGCGATCAGTACCATTTGAATTTGAGACCCTAATAATTCCCCAAAATAGAACCCTGGAATCAAAAAAATAGACAAGCCTGGATTATGTGGGCTTAAAAGAGGTTTTCCTGGCACGTTCCTCGACTGCATCCAAAGTCCATCGGCGTGATCAAAGAAAGATGAGTAGGTGCTTCTTGAAAATTGATTTGATAGATCTAGATCTCCGTCGTTAAGAAGGCTCTGCGTGGTAACTAAATAAAAAGGCTCATCCCCAGTTATTGATGCTCCATATGATGCACGTATATCAATAGATAAAAGGTAAATTGCAGATAGAAAAACAAAGACAGCGAGTGCCCCTTTAAAAAGAGGCATCTGCTGTCTTTGGGCACTTTTGGAAAGTGCGCTGTGCTCCATTTCTAAGAAATCACTCCTACGTCACGAAGTAATTGTAGAGTNCCTTCTAGATCGTCGATATCACCTAAGTCAAGATCAGGAGGGTTTAAGCTACCTAATGGTGGCAATTGACCAACAGGATCTACTCCCTGAATTAATGGGTACTCTGTTGTTTGCTGAGCAAAGTATTCTTGGGCGCTACTACTAAGTAAATAATCAGCCAGCGCCGTAGCGTTATCTTTAGACTTACTCAATTTCAGTATCCCTACTCCTGCTACGTTAACCAGAGCACCAGCACCACCTGAAACATAATGGTTCCTGGCACCAAAGTCCTCACCTTCCTCTTGAATAAAACGATGTAAGTAATAATGGTTAACTAATCCAACTTCAACCTCACCACGGGCTACAGCCGCAAGTATACTTATATTATTCGGGAAGACCTTAACATCATTCGCATGTATACCCTCGACCCATTCTCTGGCTTTATTTTCTCCTTCAATAACACGTAGAGCTGTAACAAATGAAAGAAAAGATCCATTTAAAGGAGCCCATGCTAATCGCCCTTCCCATTCAGGATTAACGAAATCTAACACCGAATCTGGCAAATCCTTATCAGGATCTATCAAATCAGTGTTATAAGCGAAAACCCTGGAACGACCAGATACACCAACCCAATCCCCAGAAGGAGACCTATATTTTTCATCTACTCTTTGCAATAGCTCGCTAGGAAGTACAGATAGCAGGCCCGCTTTAGAAGCTGCACCCANTGCACCAGCATCTTGCAGAAGTATGATGTCAGCTGGAGAATTCTCTCCTTCTTCTAGTAATAAAGATATTGTTCCNGGGGTAGTACCGTATCTGACTTTAATATCAATGCCTGTATCTGCTGCAAACTGTTCAAGAACTGGCTGAACTAAACTTGATGCTCTTCCAGAATAGACAGTCACTGCTTGTTCCTCGTCAGAGGAACAAGCAATGAAAATAGTGCTAAAAATCAACAAGCTCAGTGTGAGCAGNATGGATATTTTTAAATATCTCATTTGCCTTACTGNAGCTCCCCGATTTCGNTACTNGAAATACCCCATGATGGGTAAATTTTCTCAATAGCAGATTTNATNTTAGCGCCTGCTTCAGGGTCCAGAGNNCCAGTAAGGTCATACAAAGATGCTATCTCACTAGCAGCTGAAGCATTAACTGCTGCAGCCATAGGCTCTATAACTCTAAAGAATGCCCACCCTTCTGCTTGGTGAACTCTGGCAGCTTCAGTATCGTTTTTAGCCAAATCTGAAGTAACTTTGGAGCCATAGCGGATGGTAGCTTGCACATAGGTTATTTGAACCTGTTTAACAATCTCATCAAGTGCTACTTGAGCTCCTGCTGCATCTTTATTGACTAATGCCTCTACACCTTCTGTCATTGCTACCGCAATAGCATCATTGACTGCCGTACCAGTCCCAAAGTTTCCACCTCTTTTTTCAGCTGTACCATAAGGTGAATTCTTTGGATCAACTCCGTGATAGAAGGCCCATCCTTCATCCCAGTTGTGGGGTGCTCCAGATGCAGGGTCAAAATTCTTATCCTCGGCTTTAGCCATAGCTGCAACTAATTCATGAATCGTGTAAGAGATCATGATTTGATTCTGAATGCCTTTTTGTGCACCCTGTTTTCGGACAGCATCCGAAGTTCCGGCAAAAGCATCAGTACCATCAATTGCGCTCATCACAAAAGTATCAAGCCATGTTTGGTCACCATAAAACGCTGTATAGTCATCCCATATCGCTTCAGATCGACCCTCATTCCTTGCATAGCCAGCAAGGGTTCTGTTTCCTGAACTCTTCTTAGAGTTCTTTCCGTTTTCATACAGCTCTTTCACTGCAGCCCAATTAATTGGCTTCTCGCCGAGCAATCCATTAATTTCTGCTACATCAAGAGAAAGATTTGCATGGCTTTCAACATTAGAAACTGGTGTATATGCACCCATTGCTTCAAATGAACCCGATCCTGAATCTGAATTCGCATGAGTACCAGAGGCTGAACCAGAGGCTGAACCAGAGGCTGAACCAGAGGCTGAACCAGAGGCTGAACCAGAGGCTGAACCAGAGGCTGAACCAGAAATACCAGAGACCGAACCTGATACTGAACCAGAGACCGAACCTGATACTGAACCAGATTCATTAACTACTGAAACAGCACCTGGTCTGTCCTCACCATCATCACTGCCACATGCAATCAANAAAAGCATCATGGTCAAAACAGTTCCAATGGCCAAGTATCTTGACCAAAGGCTGAACTTAACAAAATTTAACATTGTAACTCCCTTACCAACCTAATATTTTTTTAAGACCGTTTTAACGTCACGGCCGGTACGTCTAAAATCTAAAACATGTTGAATTTCAAAANTTTGAATTGCTATCACAAATATCCTCACCTACTTACCAGCTCTCTAAAAANACCTAGAGGAACTCTCCATAAATANTCTGGCCTAATAAACGAAACGCCTACTGATCGCCTTGTCCAAGTTATTGGAACTTCATAAAGCCGCATTCTTTGCCTTAGCAAATTAAGAGTTAAAACTTGGGCGTAGTTATAGTCATGAATTATTCTTGCTGAAAATAATGCTCTTGATGAAAAAGCTCTGAATCCTGTTTGACCATCAGAGATACGGCGTCCAGAAATAATTTGTAGTAATGCAGTGAAAATTTTATTGGCAATTTTCCTGGATATAAGCTGTCCAGTTCTAGAACCCATAGTTCTAGACCCTAAAACGTAATCTGCTTTGCCATCCAAAATTGGCTTTATTAGTAAATCGATTTCTGCAGGGTCGTACTCTCCATCAGCATCAACGTAAACAACTGCCACTGGGTTAAAATCTTTGGATGCTTCCAGAGCAGTTCGGAGCGCGGCTCCGAGTCCACGATTTTCAGGGTGCCTGATTACATAGTCGACACCCAGAAACTCAGCGATATCTGCCGTGCCATCTGTCGATCCATCATCAACGACAATAATTTTATCGACCACCCCTCGAGATATTCTGGAAATAGTATGAGGAAGAATTTTTGCTTCGTTGTAAGCAGGAATTACTACAACTATAGGGCCTGAAAGATCAATGGAGTCCGTAGTAATTTTCAGTGGGCGCCATGCACCAAGCCATTGCCGAAACAAAACCGATGATATTGCTAAGATTAGTAAGGAAATATCTATAACAGTGACGGTAAGTGCACTAAGAACATCATAGAAAAAACCCAATATGAGACAAAATTGTATTAAAAATAATACAGAGACAAACAATCGTAGAGGACGAATAGATAGTTGTAGATTTAAAGAGCTACGAGTAGCAATTAGTGTGAATATCAATCCTACGCTAAATGAATATAGGAATTTCATTCCATGAGCTAGGACAGCTATGGAAAGTGCTTCCGTTGGACTTATACCAAATGCTACCAATACGGCAGTCATGGCGGCTTCGTATACACCAATACCACCTGGCGTAACATGGAAAACCTGAAACAGAAGAGTAAAAGCAGTAGCAGCAATAGCTACTGTCAACGTTACATCCAAGCCTAGTGATGCCGCGGCAATATACACAACTGAACCTTCCAGTATCCAACTCAACATAGTCGCTACGGATGAATTCAGTAGCTTCCTGAATGGATATTGCCCAAGCTGAGAAATGTAAGAGAGAAGTAGCGCCCTAGGTTTATTAAATAGCTGTGTTGAAATAAAAAGCTCAGTGATTACAAATGCTAACACACAGGAGAATATAGCGATAAATTGCCAATAGTCAGATAAAAATTTATATTCGAAAATTTGCTTAGAGAATCCCAAGGGCACTAAGGCTGCAACGATAATTAATAAACAGATGAAATCCAAAGCTCTGCAGGTGATAGACGATACAATTGATTCTGTTTTTGATATCCCTAACCTTGCTGATAAAGCTGGCCTAATAACCTCCCCTACTTTCACTGGAGCTGCATGGTTCGCAAAAAGTGAAACATGCAAGATAGAAAATGCTCTAAATTGACCTAGGCTGGGGGATAAAATATTCCATGCAATAGCACGAAGGTAAAAAGCTCCAGCGTAAGCAATACCAAAAACCAACAAAAGTAGCGGTGCCTTACCGAATCCTGTGATTCCAGTCGTAATCAAAGACAAGTCTGCTAGCATAATTACTGAGACCGCAGTAACAGTAGCAAATAACAAAACAATCATAGTCCTTATAGGACTCCATAGTTCAATAAAGTTCAGGGATGAGTAGCTTCGTTTCATATCAATCCACCACAACTTGCTTGTCAAATGAAACTCTGTGGTTACGCCAGTTTTCTTTGTCAAACATGCCGTTTTCTTGCAAAGAATCGACTGCCCCATAAGCCATTTCCAAAACGTGATGAAGGTTGTTATGAGCAAACAAACCCTGCCTGCCAAAAGTCACTAGCCCTTCAATTGAACCTACCCAATGGTCCACTAAATAAAAGGCATCCTCAAATCCTTTTTTATAAATTGGGTATGCATTAGGTAGTCTTTTAATTTGTGTTTCTGGGATTTCAGAACCTTTCAAGACTCCAGCTATGACCAGGGACGCAATAACTGACTGTCCTATTTCCATGTCGGACATATTCCAGATTTTAGAGTTAACTTGAGTAGGCAATTCAGCACAAAGTATTGTTTTATCTATAGGCCCAAACCCGCTAAAGTTTTTGGGCTCTGAAACTCTTGTGAAGGAATACTGTTCTTCAGGAAAGTAATGCGTATCAAAATCTGTGACCTTTTCTTTGTTAAAGGCCAAATAAACGAGAATCATTGCTCGAGACTCAAGCAGGTTCAAAGATTGATGAACATCTTGAGGAACAGGCAGGTCAAGAAGCTTTATTAGATTAGTCAACGGTATAGTAGACCAAATTTGATCTGCGTTAATTTCGTATGTGCCCTTACCTGAACTCAGCAAAATTTTGAAACCAGAAGGTTCATTACGAATGATCTTCTTTATCTCGGTTCCCAGTAATACTGTTGCCCCAGATTCTTCTGCAGCAACAGAAAGCTTTTCTGAAATCTGGCCATAGCCTTTCCGAGGGTAATAAAAATAAGCAGCCTTACTTTTCCCTAAAATCCCTAAAGAAGACAAAACTCTCCTCAATAGTGCTCCAACAGATCGCGCGGAAACCCTACGTAATGCCTGAATAGATGAAATTTCTTCGGGTTCTAAACCCCAAATCTTCCTTGCGTATGGGAAGTAAAAATCTCGGCAAAGTCCCGGGCCTACTCCTCGCATCATTACGTCAGAGAAAGAGGAATTTTCAGTAGGTTTTTTCCTGAATTTACTAAAAAGCAAATGAAATAAAAGGCCAAATGCCATATGTTTAGGCATTTTTTTAATCATATTCAGCGGTCTTAATGGAAAGTCGAGCCAGCGGCCTTGCAAACGTATACGGCCTCGCCTTTTGCGAAGCAATAAATCATCACCAAGAATTAATTGTAGATCTGCCAAAATATCAGGACGGCACTCTGTGTGAAGTCGATGGCTTCCAAAGTCAGCAAAAATACCTGAGATTGGGAATGAAGACGAAAGGCCTCCAACGGCCGTTGCCTTTTCCACTACAGTTACTCCAGCTACTTGTCTTTTTGCCAGCTTATAAGCAGCACCTAAGCCAGCAGGCCCAGCACCCAATATCGCTATGTCCATTTTAGTCGTTGCCACTGCAATAATGTAATACGCCAATACCAAACACTAAGGTTGGATATATCATTGAATAAGTACATACTAACAAATAAATAAGTACATAACAATCTATTGAAAATTGCTACATATTATTGTTAATATTCAGTATGCTATGAAAATATATTATGTATGTACATATAATTTATATCGTTCATACTTTAAGGAAATTTATGAGAATCCCAATGAAAGTTGATTATGGCGTCAGGGCCTTGATACATATAGCCCAGAAAAACCCAAATCAGTTAGTTCGTACTTCAGAAATAGCGGAGGGGCAAAAAATACCAGAGGCTTATTTGGATCAGGTACTAACAATTCTCAAAAAACACGGAATCATATCAAGCAAGCGAGGCCCAAATGGAGGGCATGAACTTGCAAGGTCACCTGATCGGATCAAATTGAATGATGTTGTTTACGCACTTGATCAAAAACCAGAATCGTTAAAGTGCAAAAAACATCCAGGGGTTTGCAATTTTGCAAAGTACTGCAATCAAAAAACAATCTGGGATGAAATCGAAAAAACCGTTGATGATTATTTAAGCAAAATCACAATACACGAGCTGATAAAGCCAAAAGTCTCGCATGCCGGTGATTTTTGAACTGATAAAGAAAGGTATGCGATGGAGTGCTCTAATCCTCCCCAACTGCTTGCTATCTGTCGCATACCTTTAGTTTTTGTTAAAAGCAAATACTAGTTCTTTTATAGAACTACCGAAGTTTCTGAGCTGTTTTGTAGTCTTCCTTTGCAGCAGCTATCTTCCCCAAAGTTTTATATGAATCTCCTCGATACTGATAGGCTAGCTGGTCTGAGGGATTGATATTTAAGGCTTGAGTGTAGGCTTTGACTGGTGCCGAAGGACAGAGTCGAACTGTCACGCCCTTGCGGGCAACGGTTTTTGAGACCGCCGCGTCTACCATTCCGCCACTTCGGCATACATACATTTTAAACTGATGTTGAGATTTATACACCTAAACTACAAAGCGTACTAATCTTTTGAACCGTGCTTTATCTAAATTGGTAGTTTATTGTATAAAACATTGTGTAGTATCGCCAAAACCAGAATCGATGGAGGAAATCATGAGCATTTCATTAGAGCAAGCACAGACTGCTATAGCAGCCAGTATTAAAAAATCCAATGAATTAGGCGTTAAAGTTGCAATTGCGGTCCTAGATGACAGGGCGCAAATTGTAGCCATAGCTCGTATGGATGATGCGAATTTTCAGTTCCTACCTGAAGCAGCCCAAGGAAAAGCTATGGCCACCGTACTGTGGAACGGTGCTACTAGCGGAGCCCTTACCGAACGATCGAGTATGCCTATTTTTGCTGCAGTAAATCAAATGTATGGTGGTAAAGTCATATACCAACAAGGTGCAGTGCCTATTATGCAATCTGGCAAGTTGGTTGGTGCAATAGGAGCCGGTGGTGCAGCTTCGCAAGTTGACGAAGACATAGCGCAGGCTGGCGCTGACGCAATTTCTAATTAATCTAAACATCAAAATTCGAGGTGCTTCATTGGGTAAATTTGACGGAAAAGTAGCAGTGGTAACAGGAGGCGCATGGGGCATTGGCGGGGCAACTGCTAGAAAGTTGGCGTCTGAGGGTGCCAAGGTAACTATCGCAGATATAGATGATGATGCAGCGCAAGCTAACTTAAAACGAATTACAGAAGCGGGAGGAACCGCCAATGCAGTGCATGCGGATGTAGGTCAACATGAAGACATACGCCGCATGATAGAAGATACAACCAAGATGTGGGGCCGGCTGGACATACTTGTCAATAACGCATTCGGAGTCGTAATGCCCAGTGGTTCTCTGGCAACCCGTGCAAACGCTATTGACACCTTAGAAGAAGATTTTGACGCTGGAATTGCACTATTAGTGAAGTCAATTTTCCTTGGTGCTAAGTATGCTGTTCCAATCATGCGAGAAACTGGTGGGGGAAGCATCGTCAATATGGCTTCGGTTCACGGGCTGGCCTATGCTCCAGGATGGATGGTATATGAAACTGGGAAGACAGCGGTCATAGGCTTAACCAAACAACTGGCTACGGAGTATGGTCCAGATGGAATTAGGGTTAATGCTATAAACCCTGGGCACATAGTTACTGAAAAGCTAGAACAATTATGGGACAAAAATCCCAGTGGACTAAAATTAATGGCAAATCAGTACCCTCTACGTAAAACAGGAGTGCCTGATGATATTGCAAATGCTGTGGCTTTTCTCTGCTCTGAGGATGCCTCATTCATAACAGGTCATGCACTCACGGTAGATGGAGGTCTAACTATTCAAATTCAGGAAAATTTAGCTGTCAGAATGATTGAGTTTGCGAGAGAGAATCCCGAATTCAATAACCCTAATTATTATTAAGGAGCAAAGGTGAATTCTTTAGAAGACTTAGTTAAACCTGGATCACAACCCAAACGCTTAAATAATTCAGAAAACTTCACGTTTACTGAAGGTCCAGTCTGGGACAACGATTCTAATTTGTATTTCAGCGACTGCCCTACCCATACAACAAAGGTATTAAGGCAATCGGGGCAGTTTGAAACTTTCAGATCCCAAACTAGAAGCGGCAATGGAATGGCATTAACCCAGGGTGGCGAATTACTGGTTTGCGAAGGGGTGGGCAATAAGATAAGTGCTGTAGATATTCAATCAAAATCAGTTAGGACAGTAGTTAACGAATATAATTCCTTACCTTTAAATGCTCCCAATGACTTGGTTTTAGATCGATTTGGAGGAATTTACTTCACTGATCCCGTATTTACTCACGCAGGTTCAAAACCACAACAAGATGCAGAAGCCGTCTACTACGTAAGCCATGAAAATGAAATATCTCGACTTTGGAGTGGTGCGTATAAACCAAATGGCATTGTTCTAAGGCCTGATGCAGAATCTTTACTAGTTGCGGATAGCTTTTCAAATATTATTTGGTGTATCGAATTATCTGCACCAGGAAACAGCAGGAATGTGTATGAATGGGGACATTTAGAAATTCCGAACAAAGCTTACGTTTATGATATGAATGGTAAAGAAATTTTCTTCCCCGAATATCCGGATGCTACATTAGCTGACGGAATGGCATTAGATACTATTGGAAATCTTTACGTTACTACGCAGCTAGGAATTCAAGTTCTGGATGTAAAAGGAAACCTAATTGGCATTTTGGAATTTCCTGAACAACCTGCAAATTGTGCCTTTGGTGGCCAAGATATGCAGACATTATTTGTTACCGCACAAACTTCAATTTACAGTATTGATATGAGTACTAAAGGCCTAAAGCTGCCTTTAGATTAGTTAAAAAATGGAGCGGAAGAAGGGATTCGAACCCTCGACCCTCACCTTGGCAAGGTGATGCTCTACCACTGAGCCACTTCCGCTCGGGAATATTCTACCACCATATTATTTGGTTGTTATAAAAAATGGTGCCGAGGCCCAGAATCGAACTGGGGACACCAGCATTTTCAGTGCTGTGCTCTACCA
>PBEP01000007.1 GCA_002719775.1 Chloroflexota bacterium
TATGCTGGCCCGTATTATGAATGGACTATACTCATGTATGGGGCCACTAGCTCAGGTGGTTAGAGCGCAGTCCTGATAAGACTGAGGTCCCTGGTTCGAGTCCAGGGTGGCCCACCAGAATAATGGAGTTAGTATGTTTGCTTCTTCAAACATTGAAATAGGCTTTTTTGAAACAATCGAATCTACTAGGGCAATACGTAACTTCAAACCGGACCCAATTCCTGACAATTTGCTGAGAAAAGTTTTGAGCTCTGCTGGCCAAGCTCCTAGCGGAGGTAATCGACAACCTTGGCGATGGGTTGTCATCAGAAGTACTGAAGGCAAAGCAGAAATTAGCCGTTTGGTATACCAAGCGGGACAAATGGCTGAAGAAGCCAGAAGAGCTGGCAAAGACAAAAGACCTAGGCCGGCAAGTGCTACTGAAAGTAAAGAATTCCATGAAGTATTGCTGCATGTCCCCGTGATTATCATTGCATGTGCTCAGCGGCCTGTAAGCGAAGGTCCGCATACTGTAGGTCCATTCGGACAGACCTACCCTGCAATCCAAAATTTGCTTTTAGCCGCTCGTGCTCTTGGTCTGGGTGGAACAATAACTACTAATTTTCGATATATGGAGAAGGAATTTAGGAATTACTTGGGCCTTCCAGATAATATTGACCCTACTTGCTTAATCCCTCTAGGCTACCCGGCAAATACGGGCAGAGATCGTCATGGAAGTAAGACGAGAGAAGCAATTGAAAAAATAGCATACGAGGAATACTGGGGGCAAGAAATTAGCTTTTGATTCCATTGTTGATTCGTTTCAATGGCCGTGCTAGGTACATACAAAGCATGCTAAGTATCCAGAACGCTAATAGGATCATAAAAATGTACCTATAAGTTCCAAAGGCTTCTCCTGCCGCTGCGATTGCCCAGGGTGCTGTAGCAGCCATAATTGTTTGAAAAGGTGCAAATGTGCCTCTTATCGCTCCAAGATAATTTCTGCCAAAGAAATTCGCCCATATGAGCGGTCCTATCGCCAAATAGCCCCCTAAGATAAGCCCTTGAGTAACTCCATAAAGGATGGCTATTAATCCAAAGCTTTCAACCAATAACAAAAATCCTATACTCCCAGCAGTTAGAGCAGCATGGACAATGGCCAGAGTTCTAATGGGATATTTGTCCAAGAAAATCCCCCAGGCTACTCGAGCAGCTAGAGAAGAAGCCCCATAAGTCGAAACGATAGTTGCAGCTTCGGTCCTGGTAAAACCTATTGATTGAAAATGTATTGCCCAGTTAGAGGTCAATCCAACCATCGTTGGAGTTACGAGCATAGTGGCCAATACTATAAACCAAGTACTTCTTTGTTTTAGTGCTTCTTTTGGGGTAAAACTAATTTCTTGAACCTTGCTTGAAGCGGAGCTTGGTGCTTTTTGGGCCTTACTAGATATTTCTAGGAGGTCACCGTCCGGTAAAAGTCCTAGGTCTTCGGGGGATCTGCGTATAAGCAAGGAAATAGGAAGCAATAGGATCAAAGTAATAATACCTACGATTACCCATGCAAACCGCCAGCCGTATGAGTCAATCAAAATATTGGCGAGTGTTGGGTAAATAAAAGCGCCGAGAGCAGTTCCCGCGCTTCCAAACGCTATGGCTTTCCCGCGATATTTAACGAACCATTTGGGAACCAATGCTTGGTATAGCTGACCTCCAGCTCCTGCTAGGCCAATGCTTCCAAAAACCACAGAAAATAGGAAATATTGCCAATATTCATTTACACTGCCAAGCGCCATGATGCTGAGTGCAAATATCACCGATGAGATACTCATTACGATTGGTGGCCATTTCTTTTGATCCATTAGCCGTGATAGGAAAATTAACAGGACGCCCATAATTACAGTTCTAAAAACTGTAATGCTGAAGATTGTGCTTTTACTCCAACCTAAATCCTCTGCCATGGGATTAACAAAAACTTGAAATCCCCAGAGAATAGCTCCTGAACCAGCTATGCCAGAAAGCAAATAACCGAACACGATAAACCAACCATAATAAAACCGGGCTTTATTTCTGTTAGTATTTTGGAGAGGGTTGTTCATTAGCTGTTGAGTCTACAGTGTATTTTTAATTTTCGCTTGTGTAACTTGAGTGGAGTTAAATGGTATTAGATTGTATTTTGGGGAAAGAATTTCACCTTATGCGAAAACAGCGGCATGGAAAATTGGAATATAAAAATTTACGCTTTCTAACGAGACTGCTCTTTAATGTTTTTTCTGCCTCTCTGTTATTAGCCTTTGCTATTTCTTATGCCCCTGAACCAGTTTTTGATAGCGTCACTGAGGTCAAGCGAGGTGACGTTTCAGTTATGGTTTCTGCGGCCGGGGATTTGGTATTTGATCGAGACCAAAATCTTCAGTTTGGTATTTCAGGAGAAGTGTCCGAAATACTAGTAAAGGAAGGCGACGTTGTTACTGAAGGTCAAGTTTTGGCGAGACTACAGCCAGAATCTAAAGAATTAAACTTGCTCAAAGCCCAGAAAAGGTTAAAGTTGGCGGAAGAAGAACTTTCAGAATTGCTGATTAGACCTGATGAGTACGACCTTGAAATAGCAGCTTTGCGTATTCGAGATGCAGAAAATGCATTAGAGCAAGCAAAAGTGGAGCTCGAAAGAGTTCAGCCCTCGAATGAAAAATTGGTAGAAGATGCACTATTGTCATTTGAAGATTTACAAGAAACCCATTCGCTTTTATTTCGTAAATTTTATGGCCTAGAGATTGCAACATCCGAGCTCTTACAAAACCCTAAAGAGATACTCCGTAGCGTAAATAACCCCCAGCCATTAAATACTTGGACTCGTTTATTCCCGCAAGATCAACAGCTCGCCATGGATACTATTGAAGGTGATCTTCAATCCTCATGGAGTGACCTTAGGGAAGCTGAATTAGGCTACAACCAAGCTTTAACTAACCGCTCAAAGGAATTAAATAATGCCGCTAAGAAAGTAACGACTTTGACAAACGAGCTATACAGTTTTAGGGAATCATTGGACGCATTAGAGGCACCTCCAGATTCAGCCAAAATCCTTAAGAAAGAAGTTTCCATTCTAGATGCGAAAATAGCTCTTGATAAGGCTGAGCAAGAGCTCAGAGGCTTAGTGCTTCATGCACCTTTCAACGGCACAGTAATGGGAGTGGCAATCACAAAGGGTGAGACGATCAGCGCAAACTTTAATGCGCTCCGGGTTGTGACTCCTAATTCCCTACACGTCCTTGCTTATTTATACGAGAGCGACTTAGTAACTGTGCAAGAGGGCCAATCAGTTGTCATTACTCCTTTGTCCAATTCTCACAAGACATTATATGGAGTTGTTACTAAAAGTAACGCGCCGTACATTATGAGTTCAGGCAGGGCCATGCATCCTGTCGAAGTGTCTATACAGTCTGATATGGATTCACTGGTAAGAGCAGGCATCAGAGTCTCAATTAATATTGAAACAGAATTTAAAGATAATGTAATAGTCGTGCCAGTAGGAGCACTGGTGAGATCTGGAACTCGTTACGCAGTCGATGTAGTTGCTTTAGATGGAATAACCGACAAGAAATTAGTCGATGTGGGGGCTATGGACAAATTTAACGCTGAAATTACAAGAGGCTTAATTGAAGGCCAAATTGTAGTTAATCATGATGTGGTAGTAGGCAGGTCTGAATTTTTGATTAAAGAACGCGAATTAAGAAACAATGCCAACTAAACCAATTGTGGTGATGGATGGTATCGGAGATGTTTTGGTTGATTCTTCTGGAGCGAACCAGAATCTTTTAACCGACGTATCCTTTTCATTGTATCCAGGGAAAATCACCGCGATTATCGGACCTGACGGTTCTGGCAAGTCTGCGTTATTTAGTATTCTAGCTTGTTTAAACGTAGCTTCTACCGGGACATATCATTTATTTGATCAAGAAGTTAATTATGCAAATGAACGCGTAAGGAATAATTTAAGAAAAAGGAAGATAGGACTCGTTTTTCAAGAAACGACCCTGGTTGAGGAAATTTCTTTACAAAGGAATGTTGAAATACCGCTGGAGATCAGCGGTGGGAAGCGTTATAAGGTTAGGGCATCCGATGCTTTAGCTTATGTTGGGTTGTCGGATTTTTTATCGCATACTCCCGAGAAGATCTCATTTTTCCAAAAAAAGCTAACTGGACTTGCAAGAGCCATTGTCACAAATCCGAGCATATTACTGTTAAACGATCCTTTTCGAGGCCTGAACTGGATTTCATCACTGAGATACCTAGAACTTTTACAGAAAATCACATTTAATTCGCCAATTGCGATTTTTTTAACAACAACTGATGAAAATATTGCTATGTTTTGCAATCACTGTATTTCTATTCAGGATGGACGGCTTGTCAATAATATGAGCACAAATAAACAAATTAGTGCTTCATCAGAGAGGTACAAGATAGAACTGAGGGAAATCAGTTGAAATGGGTAAAATTTAGAATAATTTTAGCCAGAGTGTTTTTCTATCAAAAAAAACACCCCCTGCATTCATTTTTTGGCTTTTTAGCAATCTTAGCAGCTTTAATTTCCTTTAATTTCCTTTTGGCATTTGAGGAATCAAAAAAACAAAAGATTAATCAAGAGATAACAAGCTTAGGTCCAGATTACATAAGAATAGACCCCTATGGTCAAGCAAAGCTTACAATAGCTGATGCCAAGCACCTTTTAAACAAAAGCCTAAATCCTTCAGTCCAGTTACTCGCACCAATCAAGACTGGTATTAGTAACTTGAAAGTCGGTCCAAATGAAGCGCAAGTGAGTACTATTTGGACATCCCCTGAATATGCGCTAATACATGAATTAGAGCTGAGCAAAGGGAGGTATTTCAACTCAAACGACATGTTTGATTCCAACCCAGTGGTTGTTTTGGGCGATTCTGCAAAGAAACAAGTTATTCAAGGAGTATTTAAGAAGAGACAATTTGTCTTTGTTGATGGATATCCTGCATACCTTATTGGAGTGCTGGATCCTGCAAATACACGGGCTGTCGCACACCTTGAAAATACGGCGATTTTGCCTATCAACAGCATAGCGGCTCCTTTCTCTGCCGCAGGCCATGGGATTGAGGATATTGCATTAGACTATATAGAAATTCAGGCCGTTAAACATCAAGTCGATCAAGCGGTGATGCAAATAACAGCTACATTGCTCGCGGAGCACGGTGAACAGAATTTTTTCTTAACGACGCAAGATTCTTTAACTGAAGAATTAAACGATTCAACAAAAGAATTTAGGGTTCTGGGGTTTATATTCACCTTATTTAGCTTTATAGCAGCTGCATTTTTAATAAGCGCCCAAATGCTGAGCTATGTTAATGCTAGAACTACCGAAATAGCGATACGTAGGATTTCTGGTTTATCTCCCGAGGATATCTTAAAGCAATTTCTTGCTGAGTCTTTAGTGCTATGTGCTGCCTTTGGGATGCTTGCCGCACTTGCTTCAATAGTCTTAATTAATCTTATTGACGAGATTTTTATCGGTGATGAACGGTTTGTGCTTAGCCTAAGGTTTTATGTGCCAATTGCATCAATGGTTATGGCGCTAGCTATAGGGATAATGGGAGGTTTGTACTCATCTTTGAAAGCCTCTCAGGTTAATATATTTCGGATACTTGAATGAGGCGTGATACAGTAGCGTGTTAGAAATCTCCCTAATTTTAGTGGCTGCAGTAGTGGTTTTAATCGCCGCTTTCACACAAGGCTTAACTGGCTTTGGGTTTGTTATGTTGGGAGCACCACTAATGGGATTATTGGTTGAGCCTAAAGTAGTTGTTCCTACAGTTTTAGTGCAATCATCGATTATTAATATAGTTATACTGATCCGTGCATGGCGTTGGATTAATACACGTAGAGTTTTGGCTCTTGCTATACCAGGGGCACTCGCGTCACCATTGGGTGCATACTTTTTGGTGACCTTTGATCAGTCCTCTCTTAAAGTGATCACAGGCTTAGTTGTAACAATTACAGCTATCATAATGCTCACTGGATACCGGAAGGTTGTTTCTCAAGATATCAGAGGGTGTGTTCCAGTAGGTGCAGTAAGTGGTTTATTAAACGCGTCTACGGGACTGGCTGGTCCGGCTGTCGTATTGTATTTTGCCAATCAGGGTGTGGCTTCCACAGAATTCAGATCTACCATTGTGGCGCACTTTTTGTTGATTACAATCATAACGTTTCCAATTTTTCTTTTCGGAGATATTTTCACGAAGGATCAGGTAATTTTTTCGATTATTTTGCTTCCATTTGCTTTGGTCGGTTCAATTTTAGGCGTGTTGGCTTCTAAATTTGTTACACAGAGTGTATTTTTGAAGATTGCGTTGCTACTGGTTATTTTCGCTGGGGTTTCTTCATCAGTTGCTGGTCTATATTCGTGAAATTAGGCAGTTCAAATACTCTGGCGGTTCCCGCGGTTTTTGCACCAATTACGTTTCTTATGACATTTTTACTAGCTTCGCATCTAACCCCTGGTTATAGCCATATTTCAGATACTGTTAGCTCAATTGCAACTGCAGGAAAACCTTTTGCTTTGCTTGCAAGGCTAGGATTTATGGCATACGGTATTTTAGTGATTCCATTAGGATTCGCTTTTCGTGAAATCTACAAGATCAATAACGAGCTTTGGTCAGCTAAAGTTTTAGTATTTCTATTTTGTTTATACGGCATCAGTGCTCTATTGGCTGGAATTGCAATTGACGACCTAATGGGGGAAACAACTTTTTGGGGCTTGGTGCATGATCTTGCAGCGATCATGGCCTTCATCGGAATCTCCGGGGCTATTTTCATTATAGGATTTAAATCCGGACCATTGCCACATTTTGTTAGAACTATTTCACAACTGGCGTTAATTGGTACGTTGATTTCAGGCGTAATCTTCTATCTGGAACCAAACCAAAGTATTCAAGGACTATTACAGCGTTGTTTTTTTGCTACAACTTTGCTTTGGATCCAGATAGTTGCTACTTTGCTCGTTTTTAAATCTAATCGATATCTGTGTTTGCAGTCGCATCAAAAGTAGTCATAGTATTTTCTCCCGCCAAGAACGCAGCACCTATAACAACTCTTGCTGGCCTGATGTCAGCTGGAAATTTCTCAGCCCAAACATCATTGACTGCCTTAATCATTTCTGATTTTGTGACATAGACTCTGACCTTAACCACATTCTTCCAGTCCAAGCCATCTTCTTTTAACAGCCTCTCAAAGTTGCTGAATACGTCTATTGCTTGTTCCTCAACAGTATCCGCTGTAGTTCGATCTGGCCTTGCTGGCCGGATAGCAGAGTATTCAATCGTATTGCCAACCTTGACCGCGTGTGGGACGTTCGGGCCATGTGGCATAAATCCTTCATGGACAATAATCTCTTTCTTAGTCATTTCATCTCCTATTCCGATATGATATCAGCCAAATCAGCATCGTCTACTCTGACACTTAATACTAGCTTCAGCTGTTATGCTATCAACGTGGATAATTTCAACTTTCACCCAATAGTCGAGACTTGGTTTCTGCGTCGGTTTGGGGAACCTACTCAGGCACAGATCGAAGGCTGGCCTGCAATTTCAAAGGGGCACCATACACTGATCTCGGCACCAACCGGCTCAGGGAAAACTCTTGCAGCATTTTTAAATGCGATTGATACCTTAGTAAGGCAAGGCATCCAACAAAGTGGACTCAAAGACGAAACTCAAGTTGTGTATGTATCCCCGCTGAAGGCACTTTCAAACGATGTTCACAAGAACTTAGTTGAACCTCTCGCTGAGATTACAGAGCTATCCAAAGAAATGGGTACTCCTATACCAGAGATCAGAGTAGCGGTTCGCACTGGAGATACTTCGCAAAAAGAGAGAACGTTAAATGCTAAAAAACCAGCGCATATACTAATCACTACGCCTGAATCTTTATTTATAGTACTGACATCAGAAAGCGGGCGCAGAGCTCTAACAAAAGTGCACACTTTAATTCTGGACGAGCTACATGCGTTGGTTCCAAATAAAAGAGGTTCACATTTAGCAATTACAGCGCAGCGTTTATCTGAGAATTCATCCAATCCCGTCACACGAATTGGGCTATCAGCGACTCAAAACCCAATTCAGGAAGTGGCTAATTTTATGGTTGGGTACCAAGTACCAGATGTTGTAAGTAATTATCTGTCAGTGAAGGGTTTTAATAACCCTCTTGGGTCTGAGGGCAGTAAAGATCGTTCTAGTGCTTTACCTTGCACAGTTGTTGAAGTTACACAGCGAAAAGAAATCGACATCAAAATAGAATTGCCACAGGGTGAAGAGCTTGGGCCTATTGCTACTCATTCTCAATGGGAAAAAGTTTTAGATCAAATTGCGGCTCATTCTGCGGATCATAGTACTACTTTGGTTTTTGTTAACACTCGTCGATTGGTGGAGAGAGTTGCCCATTTGCTTTCTGAACGATTAGGAGAAGATCAAGTTGTTGCGCACCACGGGAGCCTTTCAAAGGAAACACGGTTAATGGCTGAACAACGCTTAAAAGAAGGTACAGTAGATGTTTGCGTTGCCACGGCTTCTCTTGAATTGGGTATAGACATTGGGAATATAGATTTGGTAATCCAAATTGGATCCCCCAGAAATATCGGGGTATCACTCCAACGAATTGGACGATCTGCGCATCATCTTGGAGGTATTCCCAAAGCATTCTTTTACCCTCTCACGAGGGATGAATTAGTTGAGACAGTAGCATTGCATCGGGCGATCTTTTCAGGGAAATTAGACAGAATAAAATCAGTCGAGTGGCCACTTGATATACTTGCGCAGCAGATCGTAGCCATATGCGTGCGTGAAGATTGGTGGGACGAAGTAGAACTTTTTAATTTCTTAAGAACTACTTATCCCTATCGAAATTTGCCATTCGATAGATACAAAGAAGTCCTTGATGTTCTGGTTGAAGGCGTATCAGGGCGCTGGGGTAGAAATGGGGCCTATTTATACCGAGATGGTGTGAACGGCTTAGTAAAATCACGCAGAGGAGGCAGGATAGCGACCATTACTAGCGGAGGTGCGATACCAGACACTGCTGATTACTTAGTAGTTAGTGACCCGGAAGGTTCCTACGTTGGTTCTGTGAACGAAGACTTTGCCATAGAGAGCAACATCGGAGATATATTTCTTTTGGGGAATAGCCCATGGAAGGTTCGTAGAGTTGAGGCTGGGGTAGTGCGAGTTCAAGAAGCACATGGGCAATCACCGACCATACCTTTTTGGTTGGGGGAGGCTCCAGGCAGAACTCTTGAGCTATCTAAAGAAGTTTCACGACTTCGAGAGGAAGTAAATGCGTGTATTGATCTTAAGGAAAAACCCAAGCAGCGCCTTATAGACGAGGGTTTTGATACAGAAGTCGTTGATCAGATTTTTGAATATATCGTTGAAGGAATAAAAGTACTAGGCCAAGTCCCAACTTGCAAAAACATTGTTGCTGAGCGATTTTTTGACGAAACAGGCGGCATGCAATTAGTTATTCACTCACCATTCGGGAGTCGTATTAACAGGGCATGGGGTATGGCTTTAAGGAAGCGATTTTGCCGTAATTTTGATTTTGAGTTACAAGCATCTGCAACAGATGAGGGTATTAATTTGTCTTTGGGGCCACAGCATTCATTTCCTCTTGAAGATGTATTTAATTATGTAAAACCCCACACTGCAGAAAATTTGCTCACCCAAGCTATTTTGCAGTCACCTATTTTCGGCATTCGTTGGAGGTGGGTCGCATCGAGAGCACTTGCTCTTTTACGTAATATTGGGGGGAAAAGAGTTCCCACAGCAATTCAAAGGATGCGGGCAGAAGATTTGATAGCCGCTGTATTTCCTGAGCAAGTGGCTTGCCAAGATAACTCACCTGCAGCTATGGACGTGGAAATTCCTGAACACCCTTTAGTTTTTGAAACTATTCGTGATTGTTTGAACGAAGCATTTGATTTACCAGGTATGGTAAAAGTATTAGAGGAAATCGAAGCAGGAGATATAAAGGTTTCTGCTAAAGACACCGTACAGCCTTCTGTGTTTTCTCATCAAGTTTTGAATGCGATGCCGTATGCGTTCTTGGACAATGCCCCACTAGAAGAAAGAAGAGCAAGAGCGGTTAGTTTGAGACGGGCATTACCTGAGGATGCTAAAAATCTTGGTACGCTTGATCCCTTAGCGATTACAGAAGAGACAAAAGCGGCTTGGCCGACTGCTCGAGACCCAGATGAGCTTCATGACGCACTGATGACATTAATTGTGTTAACCGATTCTGATATTAGTACTAATTCAGCTGATCCTCATCTTTGGCGTGAATGGTTAGCGGGTTTAGAGGCAAAGGGTAGAGTAATGAGGTTGAATTTCAGCCAGATTAATATGTGGCTTGCAACAGAAAGATCAGGCTTGGTAAATGAAGCTTACCCAAAGGGAAAACTTAGTGATAGCCCTTGGGATTCAACACAACTTATGGGTGAGGAAGAAGCAGTTCTTTCAATTGTCCGAGCTCGTGCAGAATCAAGTGGGCCGTTTACCACAATTGAAATGGCAACTGACCTTGCGCTCGAATTATCTAGCATTGAAATAGCCGTTGCAAAATTAGAAACCATGGGTGTGATATTGAGGGGCAACTTTAGAACTGTTGTAGAGAATCCTAAAAATGAAGAATATTGTGATAGGCGTATTTTAGCCAGAATTCATTCCGCAACAATAGGAAAACTAAGGAGAGAAGTTGAGCCAGTTCCAGCTTCAGTATTTTTACAATTTTTGTTCGAATGGCAGCATGTAGCGCCTGATACTAAACTTTCAGGCGAGGCAGGGCTGCTAAAAGTAGTGGAACAGATGCAGGGTTTTGAGTCAGCAGCATATGCATGGGAACGATCCATTTTACCTTTGAGGATAGAGGGGTATGTGCCTTCATATCTTGATAGTTTGTTTTTTAATGGAGAAGCAATTTGGGGGAGATTCACTAAAAGATTGAATGATTCAGATCAAAGATTGTCAAGGAATAGTTCTATAAGTATTGGCCTTAGGTCAAATCTTAATTGGCTTTTAGATCTGCGGATTCAAGATGATGAACCACTGCTTAGTGGCGCTGCTTTGGAAGTCTATTCATACTTGCAGGTTAATGGAGCTTCTTTCTTTACGGATATAGCAGAAGGAGTTAATCGTTTACCTTTGGAAGTTGAGCAAGGACTCTGGCAGTTAGTTTCGTCAGGTAATGTAACTGCTGATGGGTTCGGTGCTCTGAGATCATTAATTTCAGGTGTTAGAGCTCGAACTAGAAGAGGAAAGACTCGATACGCATTCTCTAAGGGTGGCTTAGCTCGAATTCAACAGAGTCGCTGGTCTATTCTAAATCACAAGAATCAAAATAATACTGAGGGATTTAAAGTTGGTTCGGAAAATCACGAAGAAAGTTTTTCAGAGTCTAGAGCATCTCAACTTCTTCAACGCTACGGAATTGTTTGTAAAGAGATACTAGCGCGAGAATCAATGGCACCTCAGTGGCGAGTACTTCTGCGCGTGTTCAGAAAGGCCGAAGCACGAGGAGAGATTAGGGGCGGGCGCTTCATAGCGGGGTTTGCCGGAGAGCAATTCGCATTCCCAGAAGCTATAGAGCGATTGCGGAAAATAAATAAAGCTCCTTCAGTAGGTAAAGTAATACGGATATCATCCAATGACCCGCTTAATTTGGTGGGAATCTTAACTCCCGGGCCAAGAGTGCCATCTTCAAGTGGGGGTGACATTATTTTCCGTGACGGTGTTCCAATATCACAAGATTTATTGGATAGTGGAGATTGAAGTGGATACAGGATATAGATTTCTAGCACGAGTAGAAGAATTGGAAAATGGTCAAGCTAAAGGGTTTTCTATAGGCCATGAGAAAATTTGCTTAGTAAAAATTGATGAAAACCTTTATGCAATTGAAGATTTTTGTTCTCATGCTGGCGGGGTTATGAGTACCGGGGTACTTGATGGAGTAGAATTAATTTGTCCTTTGCACGGAGCGCGATTCGACGTTCGAAATGGCAGACAAACTTTAGGGCCGTCATCCACTGACCAGCCTACTTATCCTATTCACATTGAGGAAGGAAGTGTTTATGTAGGCAAGATGAGTATGGAAGGTTTTTAGAATGACTTTAGATCCTACAAATATTAAAGCAGTCCTATTCGATTTTGATGATACTTTGGCTGAGACTTTGCCAGGTAGGCAATCAGCGGTCCAATATGCATTTGTTGCAGCCGGAGTCGACTCACCGACTGCTGATGAGTTCCTGAAAACAGTGAATGGAAGGACGTTCAATCAAGGTTTCATGGATATTAGCAATTCATACGGCCGTGATTTAGATCTACTAAATCTATACCGTGAAAGGTATTGGACAGCTGAAGCAGATAATTCCCCGTTGTTTGAAGGAGTAAGAGAAGCCGTGCTGAGTATCCATAGCCATGGATTTAAGCTTGCTCTTGTTACTTCAAAAATTAGGTCATTTAACTTTAAAGGCAGGGCTTTGGGAGCTCAATATCAAATGGAGATTAGCGGCATCAATCACTTATTCGATATTTTGGTTGGGGGTGAGGATGTCAAATTACACAAACCTGATCCAGAATCCATAAAGCTTGCTGTACGGAAACTGGGAATCACCGCTGATGAAGCTTTGATGATAGGCGATAGTACTGCAGACATTGGCGCAGCTAATGCAGCTGGGTGTTGGAGTTGCCATGCTGTATGGGCAGGAACTCCGCCAGGCCCACCCCTTGAGGGGATAAGGCCAGATTTTGTTGCTGAAAAACCTTCGCAGGTTTTGCAAATTTTGGGAATAGTTGACTAGGCCAGTGCTTCGCTTAGAATCGCAAGCTCTGAAGAGGTAACATGAGAGAAGTAGTAATAACTGCAGGATCACGAACCCCTATTGGGCGCTTTGGTGGTATTTTCAAAGATACTGATCCTTCATATTTGGGTTCAGTTGCAATTCGCTCTTCATTGGAAAGAGCTGGAATTGATTTCAGTGAAGTTGATGAAGTGATAATGGGGAACGTAATTCAATCAAGTTCAATGGGGTATTTGGCGCGAACATCTGCTATTAAGGCAGGGTTGCCAGTAGAAACTCCTGCCATAACTGTAAATAGGGCGTGTGCCTCTGGACTAGAAGCAATCAATATTGCTGCGTACACAATCATGTCAGGAGACGCTGATGTAATTATAGCGGGTGGCGTTGAGAGCATGAGTACTGTCCCTTACTTCTTACCAAAAGCACGATTTGGGGGGCTCCGCTATGGTGACGGCGTTTTGATAGACGGAGTAAAGCTGGGACTCAGCTGCCCCATATATGATTATCAAATGGGAGTTACTGCTGAAAATATAGCCGATACTTATGAAATATCCCGATCAGATCAAGATAAATTGGCCGTAAACAGCCATTTAAGAGCTGTGGATGCCCAAGAGAACGGTTATTTTAACGCTCAAATTGAACCGGTCATTATTCAAAGCAATTCTTCTGATCAGATCATCCATAAACTTGACGAGCATCCCAGAGCTGATACAGATTTTTCCAAATTGTCCGCTCTTAATCCTGTATTTAGAGAAACAGGTAGCGTTACTGCTGGTAACTCTGCCGGAATGAATGATGCAGCAGCAGCAGTAGTAGTTATGTCAGCAGAATATGCGAAAACTCATTCACTTGTTCCTAAAATGCGTTGGGTTGGACGTTCTGTATCAGGAGTAGACCCTCAAATTATGGGTACTGGACCCGTTCCTGCAGTAAGGAAACTTTTGGCTAAAACCTCTATGAGCCTTGGGGATATCGATCTAATTGAACTAAACGAAGCCTTTGCTGCTCAGGCATTACATGTAATTCGTGAACTCAACTTAGACGAATCAATTACTAATGTGAATGGGTCTGGAATTTCACTTGGTCATCCGTTGGGTGCTACAGGTGCGATTATGGCAATCAAGCTTATGTATGAGTTAGAGCGACGTGATACCCAATTTGGGTTAGCTACCTTGTGTGTAGGGGGTGGGCAGGGCGTAGCTACAATTTTTGAGAGACTCAATTAACCTATGCTTCCAAAAGTAGTAATCACAGCGGATCCTCAGGAACAGTGGGCAGACTCTCCCCAATTGGAACGTTTAAAAAAAGTATGCTCAGTCGATTACTACATCGATCTTCCCACAAGCAACAATGAATTGGTAGAGCGAGTTGCGGGTGCTGATTTCGTGATTTCACCGGTGGTTTTTAATTGGAACGCGGATTTATTAAAGAAATTTGAAAATTTGAAAATGATTGTACTTTTGGCAATTGGAACTGACTCAGTAGATTTGAACTCTGCAAGAAAAAGCTCAATCGATGTATGCAATGTTCCGGGAAAAACGGCTGAAGTGGTTGCTGAACACGCACTAGCATTGATGTTGGCAGTAGCAAGGAGGATGTTTGTTGATACTAAGTCAATAAAAGCAGGGTCTTGGGATCAAGTTAGAACCATAATGCTGAAGGGAAAAAGGCTAGGGATTATAGGCACTGGTGCAATTGGTGTAGCTACAGCGAAGTTGGCAAAGGCGATTGGTATGGAAGTAGTAGCTTGGACATTTAATCCTTCAACAAAAAAAGCCCAGGAAATTGGCTTACAGTATCTCGAATTCGAAGAGGTGATTTCCACTTCTGATGTGCTGAGCATTCACTTGAAGAGTACACAAGAGTCTTACCGGTTAATTGCAGAGCGTGAGTTGGCCATGATGAAAAAAAGAAGCATATTGGTCAACGTTTCCCGAGGAGCAATTTTGGATAGTGATGCTGTAGCCGCAGCATTGTTATCTGGCCATTTGGCTGGCTTAGGAGCTGATGTGTTCGAACAGGAACCGTTGGAAGCCAACCATCCGTGGTTACCTTTTGATAACGTTGTTCTAACTCCACATGTTGCTGATTATACTCCCGAGGGTATGGAGTTGCTTAACGAAGGTGCGGTAGACAATATTTTAGCATTTATAGCTGGGAACCCCATTAACATTGTAAATTGATATGCGCTTAACCTAAAAACCGGCGTAGTTGAGCAGCTTCTTCAATGTAGTCAGTTATGTTCACTCTGGATTTGTTTTTCACTCCTGCCCAGATTGCAGTTGTTAGTCCTTGGTGAATCCGGTCAACACCATTGCCAAGTTCATAGGCTATTTTTGCAGTTTCTTCACCTAACAGTTCAATGACTTGATCTTCATTCATAAAGCTTATTGAAGAAGCCATATCTTCATCAAAACTGGGGTATACCGACCGAATGAACGATAAGTCCTCCGAATTTAAAACATCGAGTCCCAAAAGTTCAGGAGGGGCGCCAATTGAATACATAGATGCTGCAAATCCTATAGCACGTGGCAAAGTAACATCCTCGGCTCCTGCTAAAGTTCTGCCATAGCCAAATAGGCCGACATGCAGTTTCCTTTCCCGTCTTTTGGGGATCTTAGTGGATACTTCTCCTATGACATCTATTAGATCTCGTACTTGCTGGTTATACCTCGCAGCTATTTTTTTAATTATTCCCTGAGCTTTGAGTTCGTCTATCTCAGGAGCTTCAGTTCGCTCGTAAGATAGAATTTGCTGAATGCCGGATTTGACTACGGTTTGAGGGTGGTCAAATTTAAAGGCTGATTGGACAGTGAGAGTTTGTGCGCTTGGGTATTCGCGAAACGCTCGATTAACGTTTAATGGACTTAGGTGGCCTCGGAAAGGCACAGAACCAGCACCAATTATTGGGTAAATGGGGAGACCCAAGCGCTCTTGGAGTTTGGACAATTTTGAGAGGGCAATTTTAATCATCATTTCTGCAGAAACAGCCCCGTAGTTAAGAGCAGGATCACTTCTAGCTAGAAAAACCCTCTGATAGTCAACCTGGACACCTCTTTTGCTTAAATCTTCTAGATAGTCTGAAACAATCAAATCGCTACCAGTTAAATGCTCTAAATCTTCAATCAAGGGGATTATCCTGATGCGCTTTGGGAAAAATTCACCAATCCAATCCTTTACTGTCATCAAATCGAGGAGTTCTTGGTTCTCTTGGCCTACCACAAATTTCTGATAATAAACATCTAGTAAGGCCAATTCTTGAGCCGAAGTGGTAAACGGGAGGATCACCTCTTGTATAGGAGGCTCTGTATCATTGCCATAAAATTCTGAAGCCATGTCCCATGCTTTGGGGATTCCTTGCAGAGCCTCAACAGTAGATTTGCGCATCTCAGTTTCGATTGCAGGGTTTGGCACTCTTAAAGTTAACGCACTATCTTTACCTAAGTGATGTTGAGACTTAAAAAAATCAGAATGTGCTGATAGAAGTTTTTGAACTACCTGATTATCAGCTTCTTTCCCTTCCGAATCCCACATTTGTTCATCGCATCCAAGGGCAAATACTTCAACCGCTTCGGTGATTTCTCCATCACCTTTGATTACACCATCAGTGGCATATGTTGGCACGAATGCATTATCTGGATGTTGCGTGCTCATGCATTTCGGAATGAAAGCCATGGATATACCTCGTTTCAATTTGACAATATGATAACCGATTCTAGTGAAGGTAAATAAGAATATTTAAATTGGCTTGAATTTCAACATAGTTATTTAGGCTTTTTGACTGCAAGACATGTGTTTTGAGGAGATCTAAAAAATATTTTTAAATATGACGTTGAACGAAACCTGACTTCTTTTTCCAATTCTGAGTTACCTTAACCCAAAGCTCAAGATAAATTCTCCTACCTGCTAGTGTTTCAATCTCAGGCCTAGCAGAAATACCCACTTGCTTAATTGCGGCGCCTGAACGACCTATAAGAACTTTCTTCTGAGAATTAGTCGCTACATGTATTGTGGCTTGAATTAAATCTGGTTTATTTGTGCCTTTGTAATCAAACGATTCAATTTCGACTGCAACATCATATGGAACCTCATCTTCATATTGTTCAAAAACCTTTTCTCTAATGATTTCAGAAACAAGGAACGAAGGTGGCCGGTTGGTTAATTGGTTTGAAGGAAAAATAGGTTCTTGGATTTTTAGACTATTGGCCATTTGATTGATAAGGACAGACACTCCATCACTGTTAGCAGCACTTACTGGAACTATGTCAATAAAATCATGAATCTCCGAATATTTCTGAATAATAGGAAGCAGACGTGATTTTGAGACTGTGTCGATTTTATTGATGCAAAGAATGCTCTCTATTCTTGCTTCTTTTAATTGCTTTATTAAATCGGTTTCCACTTCTCCAGGTGACCTTGGTTCAACAACAAGGATTGCAATATCCGAATCAGCTAAAGCAGACTTGAGCTGGTGAGACATTGCAATATCTAGCTGATCACGGCCCAACTTTAAATAACCTGGAGTATCTAGTAATGCCGCTTGAAAGGCATCATTCTGTAAAATGCCCAGCAGAGCATGCCGTGTGGTATGGGGCTTAGCAGAAACTATAGATAGCTTTTCACCAACTAATGTGTTTAGCAAAGTTGATTTGCCTACATTCGCTCTGCCTACAAGTGCTATATAGCCACTACGGAAATCCATATGAATATTATGGATTCTTAGATCAGAGGACACAAGAATCTTTTAATCGGTTGCGCTAATTTTTACCCAGGTTAGAATGGAAATAATATAAGGTATAGTCAGGACAAACACTTTTGTAAAAACTTAGATGCAGCCATAGGAGCTTAAAATGGTTAGTCTTGATCCGTCGGGAATTTATGAAGAATTGGGAGCTAGTCCCGTTATAAACGCGATAGGCAGTTTGACTCTTTTAGGTGGATCAACCCCTCCTACTGAAGTAAAAGAAGCAATGGAAGCAGCAGAATCTGCTTATGTGCCTATGACCGAATTACAGGAAAGAGCTGGCGAATATATTGCCAATTTAACGAACGTACCAGCGGCGTACGTTACATCTGGCGCAGGTTCTGCATTGACACTTGTGACTGCTGCTTTGATGGCTGGTGATGATGATTCTAAAATTCAACAACTACCCGACACCACGGGCATAAAGAATGAGATATTAATCCAACGGAGAAGGAGGTATTGGTACGATAGGTGCTTAGAGCTTGCAGGTGCAAAACTTGTAGAATTTGGTAGTGATGGTAAAACCACTCCTTCAGATCTTGAGAGAGCCATCGGACCTAATACAATTGCAGTGCACTGCTTTGTTCAAGAAGAATCGGTAGATGAATATAGCCTTTCTTTAGAGCAGACATTGAAAGTAGCATCTAGTGCGCATTTGCCTGTAACAGTGGATGCAGCAGGGCAAATCTACCCCTTAGAAAATATTGGTAAATATGTAAGAATGGGCGCTGATTTTCAATGTGTCGCAACAAAATATATTGGAGCTCCTCAGTCGACTGGCTTGGCACTTGGTAGCAAAGATTTAATTGCTAAATTAGCCCTGCAATCATTCGCCAGTTATGAAGGAAGAAAAGTTAGAGGAGTAGGACGTCCCCAGAAACTTGATCGCCAGGAAATCATTGGTGCTGTAGCAGCGGTTAAACGGTGGTTTTCGCTCAACCATGAGGAACGATTAGATAACGCCGAGCTACGAAGCAAAATTATTATATCTTTATTGCAAGGGATCCCTGGGGTTGATGCATCATTAATTACAAATGTAGTGGGGCATAATGCTTTTGGTGTGAAGCTGAAAGTAGATTCTGCGGTAACTGGTATTAATCACGACTATATCGTAAATAGCTTGAAGCAAGCTAATCCGCCAATCTGGACAAGAGTTCGGGAGGGTGAGGAGTTTATAGATTTGCATGTTTATGGATTGGCTGAAGGTCAGGAAGTGATAGTTGGTGAAGCTATTTCAAATTTATTTATCTGAAATATTTACAATTTCATGTAAGAGTCTAAGGGTTTCCAAATTCTCTTCAATAGTGAATCCATCAACGGATTCGCTTAGGCTCCCCAGATATCCGTCTACGACCCCAAATTGTAAGCATCGTTTGATAATTTCAGTTTCCCCTTCTTTAGTTGGTAGTAAGTTCTCTCCTGTCAGCTGAGAAAGGGCAGCTACAAGTCCATAGCCACCCCAATTGGATACACTTGCTATAACAAGGTGGGTACATTGAGTTATTGCAGGATCATCGGGAAGCTTGGGAATTTCAGAAATCACCTCAGCTAAATTCCCCATTCCTATTTCGTTACCTCCATCACCAATCCCAACAGAATTATTAATAAGAGAGGCAAAAGGATCCAGCTTTGCGGTGTAATTTGAAATATCCAATGAACGCATATTTAAGTATTTGTCTTTAGAATTGGCACTACATCTCTCGATGGAAATAAACAGAGATGGTTGAAATTCCTCGCAAACAGCGCTAGCAAATGCATAGCTATCATCCCAATTTGCTATAGGGCTTTTGTACAATTTTAGATTTGGATCAAGGCCCTTCATTACAGAGTCACTATATGGATCAGTAACGTAAGCCACAGGGAACCCTAAAGAGGTTAATGCATTGCCTATTGCTAAAGCACCAGGAGGGCCATCAGTTTCAATTGCATCACATGAAAGGATGTAAAAACCTGTTGCGATTAAAACAGGGCCCTTATTATCAAGAATGAATTGCGCTGAACGAGTACAAAAATCGGATTGCAAGTAGGGCCTGAGTGAGGCCATAGACCTTTTGTCTTCTCTCAGAATAATGTCCTCGATAGATTTATTTAACATTTTCTCACTGGTTTGCCATTTTCACAGATGGGTGTTTCGTAAGTAAGGAACCGAATCCATTAATAGGTTGGTTCAATCCAAGAAAGTTTAAAGTAGCCCATATTGTAGCTTGATTAGAGGTAACTACTGGTTTCCCAAATTCAGTCTCTACATAGTCTGCTATTTCTATCGCTCTCCAATTCGTACAAGATAGGAAAAACCCATCCGCAGATTGGTCAAGGTTGTTTCTGCAAAATTCAAGTATTTGATCTGGACTCTGATCACCAATATCAAGATTTGAAATTAGCTGTTGGCCAGCCATACTTGCGACTTCGAATCCGCTATGCGTCAGAAATTCTGTAAGTCGTTCATTAATGGAATCAAGGTACGGAGTTACTACTGATACTTTCTTAATCTCTTGTGAGTTCAATGCGGCGATTACTGCAGGAGTGGTACCGATTGACCCAACCCCTCCAGAAACTGTAGTCAACCTAGATAATAAATCTTGATCATACCCTGGCCCTCCGAGGAAACTGCCGCTGGTGCATGCATAAGTGATTACATCAACATCCGCTGAAGCAAGGGACTTTGCTGCAGATTCTGCTTCTAAATTCATCCTTTCCAATGATTCAATTGTTGTCTCGACTAAAAATACTCGAGCTGAATGTAGGGAAGCATTATCTGGTAACACATAATGAAAATCAGGTTCCACAGTTGAATTAGATGAGGGAATGATCAAGCCAATTCGACGTTTTCGCGAGTCCATTTTCATCTCCTTGCAGTTATTCTTAACTGAATTCTATTACCATTCTCAAAAAATAATTGAGAAGATTAACTAAACTCGTCTAATATTATCTTAACAGGGGTTTCTTGTGGAAATAATCGGAATTGATACAGGCGGAACTTTCACTGATTTCATATTAATAGATAATGGCGTCTGGAAAACATTGAAAGTGCCATCTACTCCAAGTGATCCATCTAGAGCTATCGAACACGGAATACAAGCACTTTCAGCAGAGAAATTCTTGGTTGCGCATGGAACAACAGTCGGAACGAATGCAATCTTAGAGAGAAAAGGTGCCCTTACAGCTCTAATAACTACTAAAGGATTCGAAGATGTTTTACAAATTGGTAGGCAAGCTAGGCAGGAATTATACGGGCTGGAGCCTGCTGCGGTAGATGAGCTTGTTCCAAATGAATTTAGGTTTGGGATCTCCGAGAGAATTGATTCCAAAGGTCGTATAATTGAGAAGTTAAATGTTGCTGAATTGGAAGAGACGGTAAAAAAAATATCAAATTTGCGGCCAGATGCTGTTGCCATTTCGCTTATTTTTAGCTTCTTGGATCCTTCTCACGAAATTCTCGTTGCTGATCATCTTATGAAAAGTATAGCTGGATGCTTTGTATCTCTTTCATCTGAAATACTTCCAGAGTTTAGAGAGTTTGAGAGAACAAGTACTGTAGTTGGGAATTCCTACATTGGGCCAATTATGTCTTCATATCTCGGGCGCATGTCTGAAGTAACATCACAAATGAGAATCATGCAGTCCTCTGGTGGCAGCATTTCGGTGGATTGGGCGAAAAAGCACCCTGTCAGGACAGTTTTGAGTGGCCCTGCTGGGGGTGTTATAGGTGCTTCTTATGCCGCAAAATTATCTGGCATCACCAACTTTATCACCTTTGATATGGGGGGTACCTCTACTGATGTATCTCTTTGCCCAGGGGAAATTCAACTAGCCCATGAGCACAAGGTTGGAGGAATTCATTTAGGAGTTCCTTCTGTAGATATTCATACTGTTGGCGCGGGCGGTGGTTCAATTGCTAAACTTGATATGGCAGGTGGTTTGCGGGTTGGTCCTGAATCTGCAGGAGCGAATCCAGGACCGGCTTGTTACGGAAGAGGGAATCTGCCAACTGTTACAGATGCAAATTTAATTTTAGGCCGTTTACTTCCTAGTAAATTTGCTGGAGGACAGTTCAACTTAGATATTCAAGCTTCTAAAAATAGTTTTCAAAAGCTTTCTGAAAGCCTGGGTATAAATATTGAAAGCACAGCTTTAGGAGTTATTCGCATTGCTAATGCAGTAATGGAAAGGGCGCTGAGGACTGTCTCGCTAGAGAGAGGATTCGACCCCCGTGACTTTACTTTAGTCGCCTTTGGCGGCGCTGGTCCACAGCATGCTTGCGAGTTGGCAGAGGGCCTGGGAATTCAAAAAGTTCTCATTCCTCAATTTCCAGGACTACTATCAGCTTTGGGTGTGAGTATTTCTGACATTGTTCGTGATTTCTCTCGTACTGTCATGGCAAAAGGCGAGGGAAGTATTTTGCTTGTTGAGGGGCTTTTATCAAGCTTAGAGGCTGATGGATTCAAGGACTTAGAAGAAGATGAAACATTAGGTGTTTATTCGGTTCGTTCAATCGATGCTCGGTATATTGGGCAAGCTTTTGAATTAAACATTGATTGGCCATCTGAAGCTGATTTATCTTTAGAGTCAGTTACAAATCGATTTCACGACATTCATGAACAACGATTTGGATATTGTAACCGAGGGGCTGAAATAGAAATTGTCACGGCTAGAGTTCGGGTGGTTTCACCTGCATTAGTTCCAAGTATAGAAGCACAAAAACCTTCAAGGGAAAATGCGAAGCATGTTGATGATTGTGAATTATATTTTGCAGAGCAACCTACTAAAGGGAAGATTTTCGATCGAGAACTTTTAGATGTTGGACAATATATAAAAGGACCTGCTCTTATAGCTCAAATGGATGCAACTACCTTAGTTCCTCAAGGATGGGTAGGAGTAGTTGACCCTTACTTCAACCTTATCTTGCATTTAGAGGGTGGTTCTAATGACGGTAGATAAAATTTCTATTGAGGTATTTCGAAACTTACTATCCTCTGTAGCCGAAGAGATGGGGGTTACTTTAGGTAGGACTTCTTATTCTGCAAATATGAAGGAAAGAAGAGATTATTCCTGCGCAGTTTTCGATCCTAGTGGGAAGATGGTGGCTCAAGCAGCGCATATACCTGTTCATCTAGGCGCAATGACAGCTTCTGTTAAAGCGGGGCTTGATAGGCTTTCATTGAACCGTGGAGACATTGCAATTCTGAATGATCCCTTTTTAGGTGGCACACACTTGCCGGATATTTCATTGATGGCTCCAGTGTACGATGATTCAGATAAGCTTTTGGGATACGTTGCCAATCGAGGGCACCATGCTGATGTAGGGGGCATGACTCCGGGATCGTTGCCATTGTCGAATGAATTATATCAAGAGGGTATTATCATCCCGCCTTTAAAATTGATTGAGTCGGGAGTTACTAACGAAGCATTACTTGAATTAATTTGCAGGAATACCAGAACCCCAGAGGAAAGAGTGGGAGATTTCAATGCTCAAATAGCGGCTGTTCATACAGGACAAAAAAGGTTGAATGATTTGAGTAAACGGTACAGCACTTCTTCCTTGCATGAGCATATGGCTGCACTTTTAGATTACTCGTACAACCTTACGAAGGCAGCATTACGTACATTGCCGAATGGGGAATTTACATTTTCAGATTATATAGAGGACGATGGCTTAGGTAATGAGTCCTTGAAGATTCAGTGCACAGTGACATTATCGGACGGTACAGCCATCTTTGATTTTTCCGAAACTTCCCCTGAGACAAATGGCTGTGTTAACACGCCTTTAGCTGTGACTGAGTCAGCAGTTTTGTATGCCGTACGATGCATTGCAGGCACAGAAATTCCAGGCAATGATGGTGTCAGAAGTGCAATAACTATTAATGCCCCTGCAGGCACTTTGGTAAATGCCTTGCCACCTAGAGCAGTAAGTGGAGGCAATGTTGAAACGTCGCAGAGGATTACGGATGTTTTATTTGGTGCTCTGGCAAAGGCAGCTCCTAGCCTCATACCAGCTGCTAGTCAAGGAACAATGAATAACGTCCTTGCTGGAGGAATAAATCCTGCTAGTGGCAAAAGCTTTTCTTATTATGAGACTATTGGTGGAGGTATAGGAGGTGGGCCTAATGGGCCTGGTGCCTCAGCCCTGCAATCGCATATGACGAATACTTTGAACACTCCTGTGGAAGCATTAGAGTATTCTTTTCCCATACGTGTTAAATCATATGGAGTTAGGCGGCACTCAGGTGGTAGGGGCTTGCATTCTGGTGGAGATGGATTGATTCGAGAGTTGGAATTTCTAGCAGTAACGACGATCACTGTAATCTCTGAGCGCCGGAGTTCAAGACCCTATGGTTTATCAGGGGGAGAGCCTGGGAAAGTCGGATATAACACCATAGTTGCGCGTGATGGAACAGAGTCCGAGCTTCCTTCTAAAGCATCAAGGGTTTTGCAAGAGGGTGATGTTTTGCGAATAGCCACTCCTGGAGGAGGCGGCTGGGGCAAACCAATTTAAATGGAGCGGGCGATGGGATTCGAACCCACGACAGCTTGCTTGGGAAGCAAGTACGCTACCACTGCGTCACGCCCGCACAAATTTATTTTAGATTCGCAATTTCAAGACGTCTACATTGTTAGCGATTCTGGTTGACCCAAGAGTCATGGTCATCTATATCTCTATCGTTCATCATTCGGTTAAGAAAAACATTCCTAGTTTTAAATGCACCGCCTAATTTATTGTCTGGGAATAGGCGTTTGAGGATTACTATTACAATGAAAATTATCAGGGTGAGCTGAATAGGCAATGGTTTATCCCATAAAAACGCTGCTAAAGGCATAACGAGAAGACCAATCAGAACCCATCTGGCAGAATGATCTGTTAGTCTCCATCCAGCTGTAGCAACTACTATGAAAATTAGAAGTTCCATTCTAGCTAGAGCCAGAAGAACTCCTACAGTGGGTGCAATGCCCCTACCTCCGTGGAATTTTAAAAAAACTGGCCAATTATGTCCAACAATAGCCAGGATTCCTGCTGCAGCTTGAATCCCAAGATCTAAATCTAAACCGTACCTTGCTAGGTACACGGGCGTCATACCCTTAATGAAAAGATCAAAAACCCCAACAGGGAAAATCCAAAAACGACCTACATGGTACCAAACATTAGCTGCACCAAGTGTTCCCGTGCCCGTCTTTCTTAGGTCTAAACCCTTAGCGACTTTCCCTACTATGAATGCAGAATTAATTGATCCGAGTAAGTACCCGTAGGAGAGTACAAACAAAATTTTGGCTAAATCATCCAAAGGCTAAGGTTTATCTGAAGTAGCTTTAGCTAATCGTTTAAGTTCATTGACAACTGATTCAGGAGGACCTGCAGATCCCGGCAAATGTTCAGCAGATGTACCGGTTCCGTGGTAATCGCTGCCACCACATGGTAGTAGATTTAACCTATCCGCGGTGGCTAGAAGCTTAGTCCTTAAGGATGTATTGAAATTAGCGTAATGAACTTCAAAACCGACGAAACCTACATTTGATAATGTATCTAAAACTTTTTCGTAATCAGTTGCGTAAATTGGATGTGCTAAAACGGCTACACCATTAGCATTGCTGATTAGTTCGACGGCTCTTTCCATACTAATACGTGGACGGGAAACATCCGCGAGCCCACCGTCATTTAAGTAACCATTAAAAGCATCTGGCACACTTTTGATATAACCTTTTTCAACCATGGCTTCTGCAATATGAGGTCTCCCAATGCCTGCCTCACCAGCTATTTCTTGTACCCTAGAAAAATCAATTTCTATTCCCAATGAACCAAGACGAGCTACCATGATTTCAGCACGTTGATCCCTGTCATGACGGAATTGGATAAGGGATTTTTGCAGTTCCTGATTCTCGATATCAATAAAGTACCCGAGTACATGAAGATCGCTTTGTGAATCCCAAGGATGGTCTGCGCTAATTTCAATTCCTGGTATCAATTCCAAATTTGGGAAAAGTTCAGCCTCATTGAATGCTTCACTTAGTCCTTCAGTTGAATCATGGTCTGTAATTGATGCAATAGTTACTTTTCGCTGCACAAGTAATCTGACCAGTTGTGTAGGAGTCAACTTTCCATCAGAAAAGGTGGTATGCATATGAAGGTCGACAGCAGAGGTTTGATTATTCATTGGTTTCATCTAATATCCTGTCTATCCTGCGTACGTCATTTGCCATACCAGTCTGTTCGTCAATTTGAATAATCACAGAATTGAATTGCGTAGGCCCACCCTCAGCAACATTTAGACGTTTAGGCATAGCTGTTAGAAAACGGGATAGTACATCGTCAGGGCGTGAACCTATAATTGAATTGACAGGCCCTGTCATACCGAGGTCTGTAACATAGGCTGTACCTCTGGGCAGTAACTTAGTATCAGCTGTTGGAACATGAGTATGTGTTCCAACCAATGCGGAAACCCGCCCATCTAGATACCATCCCATAGCATTTTGCTCGGAAGTTGCTTCAGTGTGAAAATCAACCAGTATTACTTTTGGAGGATCATCGGATAAATCGTCAAGCAAATCATCTACAACAATCCAAGGAGAGTGCGTTCCCTCTGGCATGAAGACCCTGCCTTGAAGATTTATAACCGCTATTCCTCCTATCCTCACTACTCCTTTCCCAGGAGCAGCAGAGGGATAATTTGCAGGGCGAATAATAGGTAGCTCCCCGTCTAAAGAGGGGAAAATTTCACGTTGATCCCAAATATGATTGCCCGAGGTAATTACATCTACTCCAGAATCAAATATTGCTTCAGCAATTTCAGGTGTTAATCCAAAACCACCCGCGGCATTTTCTCCATTGGCCACTACAAAATCAATTTTTTCTTCTTGCCTTAAGTTTGGAAGGATACTCTCTAGTGCTTTTCTGCCAGACTTACCGACAATATCGCCAATTAATAAAACTCTCACTACTACTCCTAATGGGCAACTGCACTAGATCTGGTTTCCCTTACGACCGTTACTTTGATCTCGCCTGGGTACACCAGATTTTCTTCAATTTTCTGAACAACATTACGAGCTAAGCTGGCTGCCTGAACATCATCTAATTCATCCGGTGATACGAGGATTCTCACTTCTCTTCCAGCTTGAATTGCATATGATTTTTGTACTCCTGGGAAGGAATTAGCAACATCTTCTAAAGCTTCTAAGCGTTTTAGGTAAAATTCTACTGTGTCTCTTCTAGCTCCTGGTCTTGCAGCGCTGATTGCATCAGCGGCAGCTACAATGAAGGCCTCAGAAGAACCCCTTGCATCATCGTGATGTTCAGCTATTGCCTGCTTTACAGCTTCAGGCAAATTATATCTTCTCGCTATTTCGTCACCAATCTCAATGTGGGATCCTTCGACTTCATGAGTTAAAGCCTTACCTATGTCGTGAAGTAAGCCTCCGGCTTTAGAGACTTGTACGTCTGCCCCAAGTTCTCCTGCTATCATTCCAGCAATCTGTGATACCTCAACTGAATGGAGTAACACATTTTCTCCGTAGCTGTAGCGATATTTTAATCTTCCGACAATTTTAATAAGCTCCGGATGTAGACCTCTGACCCCTGCATCTAATATAGCTTGATCTCCTGATCGAGCTATCGTGTCTTCAACTTCTTCTTGGGCTTTTTCTACTGCTTCCTCAATTCTAGTTGGATGAATTCTTCCATCAACCACCAAAGAAGTTAGGGCGATGCGGGCGATTTCTCTACGGATAGGGTCAAAGCAAGAAAGAGTAACGGCCTCAGGTGTATCGTCGATTATTAAATCTACTCCAGTAGCAGACTCTATAGCTCGAATATTCCTGCCTTCTCTTCCTATCAGACGACCTTTCATTTCATCATTGGGTAGAGTAACAATTGAAGTTGTTGTTTCAGATACGACTTGGGATGCTAGGCGCTGTATAGACAGAGCAATAGCTTTTTTGGCTTTCTCGTCTGCTTCTGAAAGCATTTTCTGCTCGAGTTCATAGTAGCGCTTAGATATTTCATATTCCATTTCAGACTCTGCATTTTGCATTATCTGCGCCCTTGCCTCTGTTTCACTAAGGTTTGCTATATTCTCAAGGGATTTAAGCCTTTCGCTTTTTATTTCCTCGATTTCTTCAAGTCTTTTCTCCGCCAAGGCCTCGCGCTCAGAGATAGTTCCTTCGCGTTTCTGAATGCTTTCTTGCCTTTTTTCAATTGTCTCCTCACGATTTGATAGACGGCTTTCTGCCCTTTGAATTTCCCTGCGCCGGTCTCTTATCTCCCGTTCTGCGTCCCTACGTGATTCCCTCGCATCTTCGCGCCCTCGATCTAGTAACCTCCTAGCTTCTTTTTCAGCACTGCTTGTAATTTCCTCAGCAGCTGTTAAAGCTGACTTAATATTCCTTTTGTTTGTAACAATTCTCGTTATAAAAACAATACTTATACCTGCAAATATGCCAACTACCGCGATAGCTAATGTTGCTAATAAGTCCATAATGTTCTCCTTAATCGAAAACTCGGGTTAAATGTTATATTTGAAGCAATCAATTTCGCACCAAATGCATGAGGGATATGCAGAACCTTCGTATAATTAAAAAAAAGCTTCTGCGCAGAATATATTTTCTATCTAAAATTTCCTGCATGTAGTCCTCTCACAAAGAGCTTAAGGACGGAATGTCGAGGTTGGAAATAGTTTATGAATCTACAGCAGTACCTACTGCTGTCTGATTTTCATCTGACTTAGCAGTAGATGCAGAATTAGCCTGAGAAGTTTTTATACTTTCTAAATCAGCATTTTTAGCCGTATGATTATCCCGAATTTCCTTTTCTAATTGACTCATTATCTCAGGATTCTCATTTAGGAAAGTTTTGGCATTTTCCCTGCCTTGCCCGAGTTTCACTTCATTGTAAGAATAATTAGCTCCAGACTTACGAAGTAACTCTTCTTCAACACCAAGATCCAGCAAGTCACTAGCTTTGCTGATACCTACATTGAACATTATATCGAACTCGATCTGCCGAAATGGTACGGAAACTTTATTCTTAACAACCCTAGCACGGACTCTTGAGCCCACAACTTCAGTCGCTTGTTTGATAGATTCGACTCGCCGCAGATCTATTCGGACTGAACTGTAGAACTTCAATGCCCTTCCCCCAGGTGTCACCTCAGGATTACCGAAAAAAACTCCAACTTTCTCTCTGAGTTGGTTCACAAAAACCACAGCTGTTTTGGACTGATTGGTGGCTGCGGTTAACTTTCTTAGAGCTTGTGACATCAACCTCGCCTGGAGGCCGACATGAGCATCACCCATATCTCCTTCAAGCTCAGCCCGCGGTACCAGTGCAGCAACNCTGTCAATNACNACTANGTCCAATGCGCTNCTTCTNACTAGGTACTCAACAATTTCTAAGGCTTGTTCTCCGGAATCTGGTTGAGATATTAGCAAAGAGTCAACGTCGACTCCNCATCTNGCCGCATACACCGGATCAAGCGCATGTTCNGCGTCAATGTANGCTGCAGTACCTCCCTGCTTTTGNCATTCTGCGATAATGTGTTGGCAGAGNGTAGATTTCCCNGAAGATTCAGCACCAAAAATTTCCGTTATCCTACCGGTAGGGATTCCNCCTATTCCCAAGGCAAGATCNAATGATATCGAGCCCGTAGGAATAGATCCAACATGCAGTTGCTGTGAGATTTCACCCAGTCGCATGATGGATCCACGACCGAATTGACGTTCGATCTGGCTAAGAGCCAGATCTAGGGAATTTACCTTGTCCTTCTCAGACACTATATTCGCCTCGCGTCCTAACCGTCCTTCGCTTATTGTATCAGAGTAGTGAAGTTAACGTGTNATTTNGTTGNNATATTTTGGCATGCTTAATGTANGAANGCGCAATGNTCATTTGGCATCGTCGGTCACTTTTGATATGGGGCGAATCGATTCACGATGGGCAATCTCCAGTCCCTTCCAAACGCGCGAGGAGAAATTTTCACTCCTGGGGGTGCTTGCCTTCTTTTATATTCACTGCGATCAACTANCCTTAAGGTATGTTTTAACAATTCATCATTAATATTGATGGAATCCAATGAGCTAATAGGGGCATGGTTTTCCACGTATGCCTCAAGAATCGCATCAAGAATTTCATACGGAGGTAGCGAGTCTTCATCCTTTTGATTTGGCCTAAGTTCAGCAGTCGGTGGNCGATTTATAATAGAAATNGGAATAATTTCCTTTGATTTAGAACNGTTAATGTGTNTGCATAAGTCCCAAACGAGCAATTTAGGAACATCTTTAATTACAGCAAAGCCACCTGCTAAATCACCATAGAGGGTTGAGTACCCAGTTGCCATTTCGCTCTTATTACCCGTTGTAAGCACTATTGATCCAAATTTGTTAGAAAGTGCCATAAGCAAATTCCCTCTTATTCGTGCCTGAATATTTTCTTCGGTAACGTCCTGAGGATAGCCTTGTAAAATTTCTGACAGAGTAGCTAAGTAAGCATCATAAATTGGCGAAATAGGAATACTGTGCATCCTAACTTTAAGGTTTTCGGAAAGCTTTATAGCATCAGCTTCTGATTGTTCAGAAGTAAACTTAGAGGGCATAAATATAGTACTTACTTTATCGTGGCCAAGCGCATCTACTGCGATAGAAGTTGTTAAAGCTGAATCAATCCCTCCTGATAAGCCAATGATGGCACCTTTGAAACCCACTTTATTGACGTAGTCTCTAGTGCCCAAAACCAGAGCCTCGTAGACTTCAGAAGTTGGATCTAAAGTTGCATGAATAGTAGATGTCAATTCCTGTGATTGAACTTTGNGCTTTNCATTTGTTCTGNAATATTTGGCGTGTGCAATATTTAAATTTTCCTCNGNTTGNNCTGTTTGACTCTGAGATAATTTAATCNCATCAATGTCTATATCAGTTATTAATAAATCTTCCTGGAATTGAGGGGAACGGGCTATTAGTTCACCTGANTGGTTGTATACGCAACTTTGCCCATCAAATACCAATTCATCTTGGCCCCCGACCAAATTACAGTANGCNATNGCGATTTGATTCTTAACCGAACGCTCGTGCAGCATTTCTGCCCTTTCAGCGCCCTTACCTTGGTGAAAAGGAGAACCGTTTATATTGATTACTAACTGCGCGCCTGAAGACCTATAGATATTGCAAGCTCCAGGGTCGTACCAAATGTCCTCACATATGCATACGCCAAGGTCTATGCCTGCATGGGCAATCACCGTGCATTCATTGCCTTGTTGGAAATATCTCTGCTCATCAAATACGCCGTAATTTGGCAAAAAGATTTTGTTATATCGAGCAACTAACTTTTTTTGGAATATAACTGCAGCAGAATTGAACAACTGGTTATCAGATTGTGTAGGAGTACCCACGACTGCCAGAATTTCTGACGTATGAGACTTGATTGTATCTAGGCATTTTTCTGCTTCGTCCAAAAATTCACTTTTAAAGAGCAAATCTTCAGGAGGATATCCTGTAATAGCAAGCTCAGGGAACGCAATAATGTCTGCTCCCTGAGAGACGGCAGAATCTATATACCGCAAAATCCGATCTGTGTTTGCGGTCAAGTCACCGACAGTTTGGTTAATTTGGGCTAAAGCAAGACGAAGTGAACTCATTATCACCTGTGGGCATGGACAATTCACAAGCAGTAAAAACTAGCGTAATCATACCACAGGAGTAGCAAGCCATATCGACTTACTATTAAACTTTAGTGCGGCGCCTTCGTCGAGCAGACCTTCGAGCTGCAATTCTAGCCTTTTCGCCCTTAGAACGAAAAAAACGACGATCCTTGTGCTGCTTGAGGACACCAGTCCTAGTAACAGCAGAACGAAACCTGCCAACTAGACCTTCGCCATTCTCACCATCTCTTAATGTAACATATGCCATAACTCAGTAAGGCTATCACATTTACCATTTATCCGACAATGATAATCAGCCAAATCATCGAGTATAATTTTCTACGATTATAGCTTTTAGTATAATGTCATAATTATTTACTTAGAGACTGGACGGTGAAAGTTGCCAATCTATGCTTATGAGTGCGAAGCAGGACACGAATTTGATTTGCGTCAAGGTTTCCACGATGAACCCACTGCAGTATGCCCTACCTGCGAAGCCTCAGCCAGAAGGCGCTTTCATCCGGCAACTGTTATTTATAAAGGCTCTGGCTTTTATACAACTGATTATGCTAGGAAGTCTGGGGGTACAAACTCAGACTCCTCATCCGCTAAAAAAGGTAATGGGAAAACCAAAACAGATGGCACTAGCAATTCTTCCGATTCTTCGTCTAGTAAAACAAAATCATCATCAACAAATTTGAATGATTAATACTGATGAGAGCTTTGGTCCAAAGAGTCTCACGCGCATCTGTTTGGGTGAATTCCAAAGAAAACTCCTCAATTAAACTAGGTATAGTTATCCTTTTAGCTATAGGCAAAGATGATTCTGTAGCGGATGTTGATTATATCGTAGAGAAGATTGCCAACCTAAGAATTTTCCCCAACGCTGCAGGGAAATTTGATCAATCGGCGATTGATATTAAAGCTGAACTTTTGTTGGTAAGCCAGTTCACTTTGTATGCCGATACTCGTCGGGGTAGGAGACCAAGCTTCTCTAATGCTGCACCAGCCCATTTTGCGAATGAGCTATTCCAGAAGGCTGTAAACCAATTTAGAAACTTAAACCTGATTACCAGGACAGGTATTTTTCAAGAAACAATGAGTGTCGAACTAGTTAACGAAGGCCCTGTAACAATTTGGATCGATAGTAAAGATAAGGACATGCCTCGTAAATCTTCGTGACTTCTTGATAATCAGCCAACTTCCAGATTGATGTCAAGGCTGAGATCTAGCGCTTTTACAGAATGAGTTATNGCGCCTGTTGAAATAAAATCAACACCCGTCAAAGCAATTTCTCTTATCGAATCAATAGTTATGCCACCCGAAGCTTCAGTGAGGGCTATGCCTTTACATTTTTCTACAGCTTCTCTCATTAGTTCAGTTTCCATATTATCGAGCATTATGATATCTGCACCTGATTCAAGTGATAAAGCAACTTCTTCTATAGTTTCGCACTCAACTTCTATTTTCACGGTATGTGGTGCCAAGAGTTTAGCCCTTTTTATCAGCTCGGGCAGGGTTTGATTCTTTGCTGCGGCAGCGGCTATATGGTTGTCTTTGATTAGCACACCGTCTGCTAAATTCATTCGGTGGTTCTTTCCCCCACCTGCACGGACAGCGGCCTTATCAAGTAACCTCCATCCTGGCACGGTCTTACGAGTGTCAATTAATGTAGCATTTGTATCCGAAATGGCATCAACATATTTTCGAGTAAGCGTAGCTATTCCACTCATTCTTTGTATGAAATTAAGGGCTGTGCGTTCCGCTCGCAAAATGCTGGTAATGGATCCTGCTAAGCTGATTACTACTTGTCCCTTTTCTACTGGCGAGCCTTCTTCCATTTTGGAGCTAATGTTTATCTGGCTATCTACTTGGAGAAATACCTCAATGCAAACATCAATGCCAGACACTACACCTTTCTCTTTTGAAATGACTTCAGCTGAGCAGACCAAATTAGGATCTAATATGCGGGTAGTAGTGTCATTTGCCACTTCATCTTCTGCTAAAGCTTGGTTGATTAGAGCTATCGTTCCATGCCATTTATGGAGCATATTCGGCCTATTAAACTTTCGANATAAGGATAGGTTAATCCACTGCGGAACTATTAGTTATTTGCAGCATTCTTTCAAGGGCNTCTCTAGCTTGAACCTTNATATCATCNGGTACTGAAATTATGTTGCAAGGAGCNTNTGTCACTANCTGGTCTAAGACCCATGCAACATATGCNGGATGNATCCTGTACATTGTAGAGCAGGGNCAAACGACAGGATCTAGGCAGAATATAATTTTATCTGGGTTATTAACTTGCAAACGATGGACTAAGTTAATTTCAGTACCTACACCCCAAACGCTTCCTGGTTCAGAGTCATTGACAGCAGAGATAATTTTTTCTGTTGAGCCATTAAAATCTGCAGCAGCAATTACATCTTGAGGACATTCTGGATGCACAATTACTTTAACATTTGAGTACTTTGATCTTGCTGCAATGATCTGTTGTGGCCTAAATCGTGTATGTACCGCGCAGTGGCCTCGCCATAGGATTACTTTTGATAGCGCAAGTTCATTTTNNGTAAGTCCNCCGTAAGGTTTGTAAGGNTTCCACACAACAATTTCTTCAGGNGTGANNCCGAGTTCTAAAGCAGTGTTCCTACCTAAGTGTTCGTCAGGTAAAAATAGGATTTTTGGTTTTTGGTTAAATGCCCATTGCATTACAGCTTTAGCGTTTGAGGACGTGCAAACCGCTCCATTATTTCTGCCACAAAGCGCTTTGATATCAGCTGTAGAGTTCATATAAGTGATAGGGGTGACGGCCTCCGGGCCTAGAACGCTNCATAAATCTGACCAGCAATCAAGAACATCTTCAGTGGTTGCCATATCTGCCATGGAACAACCCGCAGACATATTGGGCAGTATTACTTTTTGCTGCAGGTGTGAGAGTATGTCAGCAGTCTCCGCCATAAAATGAACTCCCAAAAAAACTATATATTCTGCTGTTTCTTGTTGGGATGCATATTGAGAAAGCTTGAAAGAATCACCTTGCAAATCTGCATACTTAATGACTTCTTCCCTTTGGTAATGATGCCCGAGTAAAACCACTCGCTTGCCAAGGGTATCTCGTGAACTTTTAATTTTCTCATCGAGTTCAGTAGGCGAGAGATTTAAGTAATGATCGGGGATCTTCTGCCAATTGACATTGGCCTTCATCTCTTCTACAAGGGGCTTAGCCAATAGGTCATCTTCGGATCTACAAAAAGCGCCCTGCTCCATTTCAGTTACTGGTAGGACAGGTACTCTCAATTGTTTAGTTGCCATAATTCGTCTCAAGAATTTGAACTAAGGATCATTTTAGCATGAATATTGAATTACCCTGAAAGAACAGTAGTTTTAGAGTTTGATTCAACATACTCACCTTTGAGAGACCACGGAGTAGTTTTAGTAATAATCACATTTACTAAATCGCCCAGTTTATGGTGAGGCGCGTCGAAATAAACTAATTTGTCAGTACGTGTGCGACCACGCCAGATACCATCTTTGGATCCATCGATTAAAACTTCTTGGTGAGTTCCTTTATATTCGGCATTCATCTCTGAAAGAATTTGCTTTTGTAAAGCCTCAATCCTGAGTAGACGGTTCTTTTTGTCCGCACTTGTGACGTCATCTTCCATTTTTCGATTCGCTAGCGTGTTAGGCCGAGGAGAATAAGCAGCTGAATGTACCTTATCAAACCTTAAGTCCTTGACCATTTCCAAGGTTTGAATGAACTGATCTTCTGTTTCACTAGGGAAACCAACAATCAAATCTGTAACTACCGCAACTCCAGGAATAATTGACCTCACACGATCAATTAGGCGACGGTATTCAATGTTAGTGTAGCCCCTTCGCATTTTTTCAAGGATTTCATCAGAACCTGCTTGAAAAGGGAGGTTCAGATTTTCCATGACCCTTGGGAGCGCAGATACTGCATTTAAGATTCGGTCACTCATATCATTTGGATGGGAAGTGAGGAAACGGATTCTACTTAGTGAAGGAACCTGTTCATGGATTGCATATAATAAATCTGAGAGATCCGGTGCACCTTGTAGGTCATGGCCATACGAATCAACATTTTGGCCTAATAGTGTAATTTCACGGACGCCTCTGTTAGAAAGCATTTTGCTCTCGTGCACTAATTCATCGATTGGTCGGGAAACTTCGCGGCCTCTCCGATGAGGGATAATGCAGAACGAACAAAATTTGTCACAACCATGAATGATAGGAACATGGGCGGTCACATTTGGGTTGCTTGGGACATGGGGCCCTATACAGCCATCAGTATCGATTCCGAAACGATTACCTAGTTGGTCTATTAAAGGTGTGAAGTTTTGTGGTTGCATAAATACATCAACAAAAGGAAATTGCTTGTGTAACTGGTCAGTTTTAGGGCCAACCATGCACCCCATCAATGCTAGAGTACGTTGAGGTGAAGCCTCACGCCAAGGCTTGAGGCTAGTTAACATACCAACGACTCTATCCTCAGCATTTTGACGAACAACACAGCTATTTAGCACAATCACATCTGCATCTTTTGGACGTAGAGTTTGCTCTAATCCAAGTTTCTCTAGAGCTGAACCCATTCGTTCTGAATCAGCTGTGTTCATCTGGCATCCGACTGTCCAGAGATAGAAACTAGACAAAATAACCTCAATTTTAAAGCTCAAAGAGCATGTTTAGTCTGGCGGAGGGAGCGGGATTCGAACCCGCGAGGGAGCTGTTAACCCCCAACCCGCTTAGCAGGCGGGCGCACTAGGCCTCTATGCGACCCCTCCATCCAACGTTAATAATACCAAGGCAATGCTTTTGCTACCAGCTTTGCCGAAACTTTAATTCAAAAACACTGGGCGACGCATTACCACTAGCCCCAAAGTTGCTGTAGCTAATACGCCACTACCAAGGGCAAAAACTGGGTACCATGAATCATTAAATTCAAAAAGCCATGAACCAGTAATTGGCCCTAAACTAAGTGCTAACATTTGGAAAGGAGCTGTGAATCCGGAAATTGCGCCGAATGAAATTCTACCAAAATATTGAGCAATGATGATATTTAGTAAAGCGCCTTCCCCTCTTAAAGCAAAACCAAATAGCGCGGACAGAGCTACTGCAATTACGGCCCCCGAAGATATGAGAAAAAGCAGTGTAATCAAAGTTCCAGAACCCGTTGCAATTATAGCAAGTAATTTCTCTGAAAATTTTTCTGATAAGAAACCCCAAAGAATTGCAGAAAGTGCACCAGAAAAAGCAAAAGTGCTTAGAGAAATTACACCTACAGTTTCGGATAGGCCATTGTCTACGAAGAATGCAACCATATGGAAGCTAACGAGTCCTGTGGAAAATGCACTTGCTGACATACCGAAAGTAATTAACCAAAATGCAGTAGTTTTTCTTGCTTGATTTAATGAAAAAGCAGGCTCTCTAGCCCTTAGATCCTCAATTACCTGTGAATCAAAATCTTCTTGTTTTACTCCGTCAGGAAGGAGCCCCAAATCTTCTGGTTTTCTGCGTAAAATTCCTAAGGTTAAAGGAAGCATCAATAGTGAAGCAATTCCGAAGATTAAGAATACTGATCGCCAATCAACTCCGGAGCCAGTTAGGCTTCTCGCAAAGATAGCTGTAATTGCTGAACCCAAAGCAGGCGCAGTACTAACTATACCTAATGCACGCCCTCTCTTCCTGCGAAACCAATTTACAGCCGCAGTTCTAGGGGTTACTCCCGAGATTGTGGCCATTGTGATAGCTCTTGCGATCGTATAAGAAACAAACAAGTGCCAGACTTCTGAAATGCCAGCTAGGGCAAAAAATGCTAACCCTAACAATAAAATCCCTAAAGAAGTGATCATTCTAGTACCGTAGCGATCAGCAAGCGCTCCAGAAATAGGTTGAGCAATACCTCCAACAAAAGTCCCAAGGCTTACTGCACCTGCAACAGCACTCCTGTTCCAGGTCAAATCTTCAGTTATTGGGAGTAGCATGGCTCCGAAGAAAACCTGGCTATTACCAGCTCCGATAAGCGAAGTTAGAACCAAAACGGACAAAATATACCAACCATGGAAAATACGAGGTTTAACAAGACTAGGAAACATGGATCAATTTCTTAAAGTTCAATAACTAAATAGTTTGGCAACTTGAGAGATGTCCCCCAGCAAACCGAGCACTGTTTTTGGGTATAGTTAATTGATCTGCTTCTTTCCATGATTTACTTGACTAAAGCCATATCCGACAATTCACGGCTTTCCAAGAAATTAGCGTATGGAGCTTCAGCAAGGTGTGCGGCGTGGGTAATTGGATCGCAAGCTACGCCTACCCATACATCACCATCTTCGAAAAACTCACGCTTCCAAATTGGGACGATATGTTTGATTCTATCTACCGCATATTGAATCGCTAGGAAAGCTTCAAGCCTATGTGGTGATGCAATTGCGACAACAAGACTAACTTCTCCAATATTAAGTTTACCAATACGGTGAGTAGCTGATAAATCTGATATTCCAAATAGGTTTGCTGTTTCAGTAAGTACTTGATTCAGCACCTTATTTGCCATAGGTTCGTGCGATTCGTATTCAAGTGCAACTACTTTTCTGCCGTTCGTTTCATTCCTTGTGGTTCCTTCAAAAATAGCTATTGCACCGTTTGCGTCTTGTCTAACTGATTCGACTAAATTAGCTGTATCAATTGGTTCATTGGTTATTTTTGCATCTACTCCACCTGAGACTGGGGGATATAGAGCAATTTCATCGCCATCTTTTATTTTGTAATCGAACGATGCAAATTCCTCATTTACTGCAATTAAGTGAGGTTTGAAGTTTTTGGGGAGTACAGGTAATTTTTCTACTAAAAGAGCTATTGCTTGGCCTACGTCATCTAATTGTGCGTGGTTCAATTCAATTCTGCTTTTTCCTGCTAAATCTCTGTATGATGCAAATAACCGTACTGTAACTTTCATGAGAATAATTATACTGGTGTCTGACGACATCGCATAATTTATAGAATTGATTGACTAGTGCTATGCTCTGATTATGGTTAAAGATAGTCGACCCAAGGCGTCCTTATTTGAACATTCAGCTGATCAAGATTTGCTGAATGTTAAACCCCTTGCAGCGAGAATGAGACCCCAGTCTTTTGAAGAATTTTCAGGCCAGGAAAAAATTTTAGGACCAGGGACAGTTTTGCTTAGAGCAATTCAGGCTGATGCTTTACCCTCTTTCGTACTATGGGGACCTTCAGGTAGTGGTAAAACAACGATTGCAGCTCTCATTGCCAGGACTACTAAAGCGGTGTTTTCGCCAGTATCAGCAGTGACTTCGGGAGTCGCAGAGCTTAGGAGTGTTGTAGCAGATGCACGAGCTCTATGGATTTCTGAAAGAAGGCGTACGATCTTGTTTGTAGATGAAGTTCACCGATTTAACAAGAGCCAGCAAGACGTTATATTGCCTCATGTGGAAGAAGGCTGGGTGATTCTTATAGGTGCTACAACCGAGAATCCTTCTTTTGAGGTTAATACCCCTCTACTATCTAGAGCACGTGTATTCCGTCTTGAACCTCTCAATGAAATTGACTTGCACAAGATTCTTAAACGAGCTCTTCTTGATCAAGTGCGGGGTCTAGGCGGTATGGGATTAAAAGTAACTGAAGATGCATTGGGTATAATTATTAAAATGGCATCAGGTGACGCACGTTCAGCTCTGAATACATTGGAATTAGTTTGCCATCACAGTGCAAATGATGAATCCATGAAGAGGGAGGTCACGCGCGAGCTTGTTGAGGAAGTTACTCAAACTCGTGTTCCACAATACGACAAGAATGCTGACCAGCATTTCGACACAATTTCAGCATTTATTAAATCAATGAGAGCATCTGACCCGGACGCTTCTATTTATTGGCTTGCCAGAATGATTGAGGCTGGTGAGGATTTAATGTTTATTGCTAGAAGGATTGTAATTTTAGCTGCTGAAGATATTGGAATTGCGGATCCAAGCGCGCTAGGAGTAGCAGTGGCAGCCCAACAAGCAGCACATTTCATAGGCTATCCGGAGGCTGCAATCCCATTAGCAGAAGCAACTATCTATATGGCTACTGCACCGAAGAGCAATGCCTCATATAAAGCACTACTAGGTGCAAAGTATGAAGTTCAGAATGGTTTACAACATCCTGTCCCGTTACATTTAAGAAATGCTGTTACAAAGTTAATGAAGGATCTGGGTTACGGAGATGATTATACCTATCCACATGATCACGAAGGACACTTTTCAGGACAGCGAAACTTGCCAGAAGAAATTGCTCTAAAACAGTTTTACTTTCCGTCAAAGGAGGGTTACGAGAAGGTCGTGAAACAACGACTTGATAATTGGTGGAAGCCACCAAACCAAGAATCATAATTGAGAATTTATTTTAACGTATGTTCAATAGCTTCAATTGTGGCGTCGATATCTTCTGAATTGATTCCGTAGTGTGTGACCATCCTGACTGACCCGTACATTGATCCAACTAAAACTCCTTTTTCTTTTAGTCGACTTACAAACAGGCCAGTTTCTATATTACGGGGTCTTAAGTAAACCATATTGGTATCTACTGATTTATTAAGGACTTCAATTTCAGAAATATTTTGTAGGAGACTGAACATTTTTTGGGCATTATCATGATCCTCTATCAAACGTGAAACCATATTGTTTAATGCCCAAATTCCAGCAGCTGCTAGGATGCCCGCTTGCCTCATGCCTCCACCAAGCATTTTTCTAAATTTCCGTGCTTTATTTATGAATTCTTCTGAACCACAAACCAACGAACCTACGGGACATGACAGCCCTTTGGAAAGACAAAAAGTAAGGGAATCGATGTTTGCTACTAGTTCATCTACAGGCATGCTCTGGGCAATTGCTGCATTAAAAATCCGAGCTCCGTCTAAATGAACAGGTATATCTGATTGGTGTGCAATTTCTAACACTTCTTCAATTTCTGATCGAGAGATAGCAGTTCCACCTGCACGATTGTGAGTATTTTCAATTTCCACCATTCCAGTTGTTGGGAAAAAGCCTTCCTTGGGGCGGATTGTTTTCCGAACCTCATCAGGATTTAGCATGCCTTTGTCGTTTGTTGGAATAGGTCGCATTTGTACGGCTCCAAAGGCAGCAAGTGCTCCTACTTCATTCAATAATATATGAGAATTTTCACCGACAATTGCCTCGGAGCCTCTAGAGCACCAAGAAAGCCCAGAAACAAGGTTGCCCATGGAACCGCTAGGTACGAAAACGGCACTTTCTTTACCCGTTATTTTCGCTGCTAATATTTCCAGATCATTAATAGTGGGATCTTCTCTGTATACATCATCTCCAACCACGGCTGCGGCCATAGCCCTACGCATTTCGTCGGGTGGCTGAGTAACGGTGTCGCTACGAAGGTCTATTAATGCTGCTGATTTGGTAGTCATTATTCTCCAATATATAAAGGTTAGAATATTTTATCTTACAAAAGTACAAAACTGATATGTAACTCTGAAGCCCTAACGCTGTAAACTTACGATGTGCAATTTAATACAACTAGTCATAGAACAGTAAGCCTGATTTTAGCGTTATTTATTTTTACTTTTGATCAGGTCACAAAATTTGTGGTTATACGGTCACTGTCGATTGGTGAATCATGGCCTGAGACTGGGTTTTTCAGGATAACCTACGTTGCTAACACAGGTAGCGCATTTGGATTGTTGTCCGGACTAAATCACATATTGATTTTCGTCGCTCTAATGGGCATTTTTGTAATTTTATGGGTACTCATCAGAACCTCTTCAGAGTTTTTAATCAAAATAGCTCTTGGGCTGATGCTAGCTGGTGCTGCTGGTAATTTTGTTGACCGAATAGCTTATGGGTATGTCATAGATTTTATAGACGTAGGCCCTTGGTATATTTTCAACGTTGCTGATTCTGCGATCGTTATAAGCGTATTTGTATTAATTTTTGTTTTTAGCTTCGGAGGCAAAAGTAATTCTGTTAAATGCGATAAAGAAGAAACATATCAAAACGGATATAGCAATGAATAGGTTCGACTTAAGTAATAGCCGTAGCTTTATATTTGACGATGATAGGGAGTGGCGACTGGATCGATACTTGGCTGAAATAACGAATGATTTGAGTAGATCAAGAATTTCAAGCTTGATTCGTTCAGGGAATGTCACGCTAAACGGAACTAAAGCAAAACCTTCATCAATTTTGCATTGCGGCGATAAGGTAAATTTGGAAATTCCAGAAATGGCGGAAACAGATCTAATCGCTCAAGATATTCCGATTGATGTTTTGTTTCAGGATCAGAAAATAATGGTTATTAATAAGCCCTCGGGTATGGCTGTGCACCCCGGTCCCGGCCATCCAGATGGAACACTAGTGAATGCCGTTTTAGCTATATCACCAGATATTAGAGGTATTGGTGGTGAGCATAGACCAGGGGTTGTGCATAGGCTGGATAAGGATACTTCGGGCTTAATTTTGATAGCTAAAGATGATCAAGCTCATAATTCGTTAACTTACCAACTGAAAATGAGATATGTGAAGAAAGAGTACCTTGCATTAGTGGAAGGGATAATGGCATCAGATGAAGGCGAAGTGGATGAACCAATAGGGCGCCATCCCTATCACCGACGTCGCATGGCGATTGTCGGGAACGGTAGGCCAGCGCAAACTAAATATAAAGTTTTAGAAAGGTTCAGTAAACATACGCTAGTTCAGGTTTACCCAAGAACTGGAAGGACGCACCAAATTAGAGTTCACCTTTCATTCTTAGGGTTTCCCATTTATGGAGATTCTACTTACGGTAAGAGAGATGACGCTTTGGATCGCCATTTCCTTCATGCCTCCCGTATAGGCTTCTGGTTTCCTTCGAGAAAAAAGGAATGGGCTGAATTTGAGGCTCCACTGCCACCTGAACTAATAGCTTTGATTAATAGGTTAAAATAGGCATATGGATTCCTTGCACTACAAAAGTACTGAACCTGTAAGAGTTAGGTATGCCCCTAGTCCAACCGGAGATCCACATGTTGGCAATATTAGAGCCGCATTATTTGACTGGCTTTATGCGAAAAAATCTCTGGGTTCTTTTATTTTACGAATAGAAGATACCGATCAGTCACGGCTGGTTCCTGGTGCAACAGACCGCATAATGGAAGCTTTAAAATGGTTAGGTCTCGATTGGGATGAAGGGCCTGATATAGGCGGCCCTTACGGCCCTTATATACAATCAGAGAGGCAATCATTAGGTCTATACCAGAGGGCAGTCGAAAAATTATTGGAAAATGAAAAAGCATATTGGTGTTACTGTACCTCTGAACGTTTAGCGGAAATGCGCAAATCTCAACAAGCACAAAAGATACCACCTGGGTATGATCGACGTTGCAGAGAATTGACTAAAAGTGAGCAACAAAGCTTGCATCAGGAAAACCCTAATCCTGTAGTTCGCTTTGCCATGCCTCGGGCGGGCTCACTTACAGTTAAAGATCTTGTTAGGGGAGATGTTACGTTTGACCTTAGCCTTTTAGATGATTTTGTAATTTTGAAGTCTGACTCATTTCCTACTTANCACCTTGCTCATATTGTTGATGATCAGGCAATGAAAATTAGTCATGTGTTACGTGGAGAAGAGTGGTTGCCCTCTCTGCCGAGGCATCAGATTTTGTGTGAAGCTTTGGGATATAACATGCCCTACACTGCTCATTTGCCTTTAATTCTAGGGCCTGATAAGTCCAAATTATCAAAGAGGCATGGAGCTAGAGCGACACTTGAATTGAGGGATGAGGGCTACTTGCCGGAGGCAGTAATCAACTTCCTTGCTTTACTGGGCTGGTCATTAGATGACCATACTGACCTTATATCCAAACAACAATTAGTCGATGGATTTTCATTGGAAAGAATCGGCAGCTCTCCAGCAATTTTTGATATTCAAAAACTCGATTGGTTTAATGGGGTTTATATTCGGGGGATGTCAATTAGCCAACTGTTAGATTACGTCAAGCCATTTCTTGAAAGCGGATTGCCTATGGATGTTAAAAGGCCTTTGGACAGTGGGTATTTAATGAGGGTACTTGAGCTTGAGCGCGAGCGCATTAAAAATTTATCAGACGTCACGGATCTAATGGCATTTTTTTTCGTTGAACAGCCCACTTATAACCCTCTGCTTCTCATCCCCCAACCATTGAATAGAGATGATGTTCTGGATCTATTCAATAAATCTAAGTCCATGATCAATAACATTGTTGATTGGGATTCAGTGACATTGGAAAGCAATTTTCGAGAACTAGCATCTGACTTAAAAGTTAAGACCGGTGCATTTTTTGGAGCCACCAGGGTTGCATTAACAGGAAGTAAAGCCGCACCACCATTATTTGATACAATGCAAGTGCTTGGTAAGGAAGTAGTGATTAAACGCATAGAATCAGCTATTTTCTTCTTAAATGCGATGCCAAGCGCATGTTAAAAATACGTTGGCTCANGGTGCTTAGCCTGCTAGACTGAGATCGTTGGGGATTAGTTTAGCGGTAGAACGCCTGACTCTGACTCAGGTAGGCAAGGTTCGAATCCTTGATCCCCAGCCAATAAATTTAATCGAGGTAAAATTGGCTCTCCGCTCTGATTTGGAAGATAAATATATTGAAGCAAATGGGTTTCGAATTAGGTACATTCAGAAGGGTTCTGGACGTCCGTTAATTTGTGTGCATGGCGTTTCGCTGCCTATTTCAGCTGATCAATGGACAGTTGCGATCGATGCTTTATCTGAGCATTCTCAAGTTTACGCTTTGGATTTACCAGGATGGGGGCTCTCTGACCAACCAAAAAGTGGATATTCTTTCCCAATGTGGGTGGAAACAATTAGGGATTTTTGTAGGCAATTGGGCTTGGAGGAAGTGGATATAGCGGGACAAAGCCATGGAGGATGGGTGGCAGCATTATTTGCGTATAATTATCCACGGATTGCAAGACGCTTAATTTTAGTCGGTTCTGCTGGCCTTAATCCATTATTACCCTCAATGGCTGGCCGTAAAGTTGAACTTCCTGACCGGGAAGCCTTGAGGACACATCTTTGGAGAGAATGGACAGACAATATTGAAATAACTGAAGCTCATATAGATGAGCTATATAGACGTTCACGATTTGATGGGCGAACTGAAGCATATCAATCAATCCAAGATTATGTGACCGACCTCGAAGTCAGAGATCAATATGGATTAAGACAGATCTTGCCCACAATGCAACTTCCTATTTTGGTTTGTTGGGGTGATGACAACTCTGGCATACGTGTCAGGTACGGGATTGAAGCATTTTGGCTTGCCCCAAACACACGACTATCAATTTCGTATGGAGGCGATCATAGTTCAATGGGCTTTGCCGCTCCCGAATTCGAAAGAGCTGTCAGGGAATTTTTAACGACCGAGGAACTCAAGTTTGCAAAATAACTCAAAGCAGTGACTTGCCATAAGTACGATTTGGAAATAGTATGCCACGGCCGTTATATGGGAGGACAAAATGGTAAAAGAACAAGAAACTGACGAAGTATTATTAGCCATTCATGATGCTGGAGAGGCAGTAGANCGAACTGAGAGAGCTAAGCCTTATTACAATTACCTTAATGCTGAACTTGGGCTAAGGAACCATTGGTATCCTGCATTTTTTGGCCAAGAATTAGGCGATGGGGAAATGATGCCCCAAATGATCGCAGGTGAACGGATTTATTTCAAAAGGGTAAAAGGTACTATCTACGCAGTTGAAGACAGATGCGTGCATAGAGGTGCTGCATTTTCTAGTAAGCCAGAGTGTTACAGCGAAAATACGATTACGTGCTGGATTCACGGTTTCACTTTTGACGTTCGTGATGGTGGACTAGTGGAAGTCATCACTGAGCCTGGTAGCCGAGCTATCGGGAAAATGAAACTTAAATCATACCCTGTGGAAGAGCACAATGGTGTCGTTTTTGTGTTTGTTGGAGATCTCGACCCCNCACCTCCTTTGAAGCTTGATGTTCAACCAAAGTTTTGGAATCCAGGATTGAAATTCCACCCTCTGCACAGGCATTTAATTAAAGCTAATTGGCGCTTGTCTTGCGAGAATGGTTACGATGCGGCACATATCTATGCACATCGTAATTCGGCAATTGTTACTGAAGTCGGGATTCCATTGCCGTTGGGTACTTATGCTCCAGACAAGGATTCCACTTTGGTTTATGAAGAGGATGGTGCTCCAAAGGGAGTCGTTAAATTGATGGGTGACCGCCCTGGCATTAAAGCAGATATTAACGTTTGGGAAGCAAACATNGAGGGCAANCACGTGGTTGCNCAAAATGTTGATTTGGATAANCCCCCAGCTGGTGTAGACATTGATGTTGGGTTGTATATGCCCTGTGGATTAGAAGTAGATTGGTTCCCACAACCNGGGATGNTCCACTTTGAATGGTATGTGCCGGTTGATGAAGAAAATCACATGTACATGATTACCCAATCGCGATATTGCTCCACNGAAGAAGANGAGCGCCAATTCCATGAAGAATGTGAGAATTCNTTGGGCCCTCTAGTTTGGAAAGAACCTGCNGGACAAACTGCTTACCCAGGGGATGGACCATCTTGGGGATTCAATAATTTCGATCAATTTGGTAGAGCACATATGGAACATGTGTACGCTAAAGAGAATTGGTGGAATAGGGANAGGTTGACNAAGGCGGATTATATAATTGTTAGGTGGCGAATGTTAGTTCATCACCATTTGAGAGGAATTCAAAAACGAGGCGACTGGGCTAATACNGGTTCTTGGGATCCTGAAATNGCACCAGAGCCAGTAAATTTGATGCGNGAGCACGGATNTGATGGAAGTGTTCCAGAATAAACTTCCTAAGTAAAGTAAATATAAAGAAGAGGGGNTNTNANAGCCCCTCTTCTTTATATTTANTTATTCTANGGTTTCAGATTTTTCNCTGCTACAAGTGTCTATCGCGGCNTATATTGCAGCTTTCGTCACNTTCACNAAATCAGGTATATAACTAAAACCCATTCCTCCTAANCCTTCCCATTCTGGTGGAGAATTNGCAGGAGGNAAAGGCATTCCNAATCTAGCAGTNGGAATCCCTAAATTCCTAATAGCAGANGCATCTGTTTGCCCNCTAACTGGAGGCGGAGCTTCATGNGGCTTTCCTTCCGCAAATTCCCATCCNCGCATNGATGAGTGAATAATCCAATTGTTAGGATCNGTAGATGCNCCTGGGTATGCTGCGAACATCTCCCAGTCCATTTGGATGCTTGGGTCTGAAGACCTTATTGTTTCTATTATTTCTGCGAATTGGGCTTTAACAGACGATGGAGTTGATCGAGGATTGCAGCGGATATCAATATAAATTTCAGTTGTGGCAGATGGAAAAGCTGGCCTGTAAGACCAACCCGATTGAATAGCAGAAATATGACCTTGCGGGGCACATTGGCCCGAAGTGTTTTTTTCTGTGTATTTAGGCAACCACTCTTCTAGNGCTAGNATAACTTTAGCAGCAGGAACGGTTGAGCTCCGATACCCNGGAGTTCCTCTGGGAACTCCTGCATAACCCATGGTTCCNCTTACAGANACCTTAAACCAACACATTCCNACTTCTTCCCAGAAAACTGCCCACCANGGTTTTGAAATAATNCAAAAATCTGCCGTTACCCCACGNTTGATCATGTGGGTTACTCCACTACCNAGTCCATGATTTTGTGANTCAGCGTTAGGTTCNGGAGTCATGGGCATGCCACCTCCTGCAAAAGCTGCTATAAGNTCCCCTTTTAAAGGAATCTTNGCTTCACTTATCNCTGNTANAGCNTCAACCANCGCAGTGATCATGCCNTTTGGATTAGANGCTCCTAGGCCGATTACATTCCCTTCANCATCTATGTATCCTTCNGGNATCATNTCTGGGCGTAGTTGAGGCCCAACCCATGGGACATCCTCCTCTGCATCAGCACTAAGNTGNGTATCTATTGGAGCATAGAGCATTAGTGATGCTCCAGAACCNGAACCTTTNAATGTNCCTATGGCGTTACCAGAATTTTTGTCTANGGCTTGATACTTAGCATCCAAGCCAAGANNCCTGAGATGATCCACNACGAATTTGCTGGCATTCTTCTCATTTCCTGTCGGGCTATGGATCGAAGTAAGATCTCGGTTAAACAGACGCATCCTCTCCTCGTTAATCAAGGAACATGCTTGATCTATCCACCCTTTTTGCATCTCAGTTAAAGGAACTTTTNTGGTTGTAATTTGGGANATTATCTTTTCAGGCATATTAACCTCCGAGTAGAAATGTTGGATGTCATTTTTCATGGTAGTTGTGCGACCATATAAAACGTCGGCTATACTACTGCACGTTGGAATTATTAAAAAGCNACATCTTCGGCGCATTCGTCTAGTGGCCAAGGACATCGCCCTCTCAAGGCGAAGATCACGGGTTCGAATCCCGTATGCGCCACCATATTTNATGTAAAGCCTGATGACCATTTTAAAAGAAGCTAAGGANTTGATCAGCAAAACTCTTGATAAAAAGAGCCTTGTGCTGGTTGCCATTGATGGATGCTCTGGTTCGGGTAAAACCACTTTAGCTTCAGAACTCAAACAGGATTTGAATCATTGCCAAGTTGTACATGCCGACGATTTTTATGTTCCCATAGATCTGGATTTATTAGCCCAATTAAACCCTGAGGATGGATTTTATCGACATTATGATTGGCAACGAATAGTTGCTGAGTTGTTAGAACCGCTTATGGCAGGCCAAAAAGCTATTTATAGGGCTTATGATTGGGAAATGAACGTGCTTAGTGCGTCTCCAAAAGTCGTAGAACCTCAAGGGGTGGTGATCATCGAAGGAGTTTATTCCTTATTCGATAGGCTCAGAAAATTTTATGATATTTCAATTTTTGTAGATACATCTCCTTTGGTCAGACGCCAAAGATGTTTAGATAGAGCTGGGGACGAATTTGCTGCCGTACGTGATAGAGCTTCTAGGCTGAAGCCAGCCGATTTTTGGATAGACTTATGGATGTCTGCGGAAGATTGGTACTTGAAAAGTTTTGGTCCAAAACTATATGCAGATTTTATTGTTTCTGGGGATTAGATTTTTAGCTATGCAATTAAAATTTGCATTCACAAGTAAAATGTAATTATGGATAGAAGAAAAGCAAAAGCTAACGCGGAACCCAAAGAAACAATCGATCCTGCTTTTAAAGAACAAGCTGAATCGATAATTAATGAATTAAGAAAAAAACTAACACCTATGGCCCGGCCAGAAATCGCTAAACGAATAAGAGATTCATTTGGTGATGATGTTCCTTGTTACGGTGTTGAATTTTCTCAAGTTAACCGATTGGCTCAAGATGCAATGCGAAGAGTACGTAGTTCAGGGCTGCCTTTGGCTATGGCGATTGCTGATCCTTTATTTAAAAGCGGTAATATTGAGGAAGGTGTAATCGCAAATATTATATTGTCTTCGCAGGCAAGGCTAATTGGTGGCGATGACTTTGAAGTATTTGAAGTATGGGTAAAGCACCTAACTAATTCTTTGAATACTGATGCTTTATCTAGCCATATTGTCTCTCGGGCCCTAGCCGGAAAACCATCCTTAGTGAAGAATTTGACAATTTGGGCTAAAGATCAGAGCAAGTGGCTAAGAAGAGCAGCTTCTATGTCTTTTGTACCATTGGTAAGAGAGGGTAGGTTTGTTACCGACGCTCTAAGTGTCTCTGATGTTCTAATTGAGGATGGTGATTATTTTGTACAACAAGGAGTTGGGAACTTGTTGATGGAAATGACCAGGTTGAATTCAGATAGAGTTGTGGAATTTTTAGTTGAAAGAAAAGATCGAGCTAATCCACTAGTTTTGAGAATTGCATCAACAAAATTGAAACCTGAGCAAAGAACTCAAATTTTAAATAGATAAGTATGATTTGCAGAAGTGGTTTTAAGTATGCGTAAGGCGTTGAGAGCTTTAATGTTCGCTGGGTTGGTTGGTTTAGCTGGAGTAGCTATCGGGGTAATTCCTGCTCTGTTTATTCAATCGGTTTTCATTGGATCAGCTCAGAGGTGCCAAGAATTAATTAACTTTGAATTAGCAGCATATGATGCTGTGAGAACTGATTGTGCTCAAAGTTTAATAGATATACCCCTGTGGTTGCCATCTTGGATTTTAGCCGGAGGAGGGTTGATAGGTGTAGTTGGAGGGTTTTTATATGGAATCCTCGATCCTAAAAACTATAGAAGAACTCAGGAACCGCCATGGCTTCCATTCTAAACTCCTACTCTAAATTTGAGCTTTCTGTTAATTTTTTAAGATCAAATAAATATAAGTACATGGATTTCTAGATAGACACCATATAATGAAATACTTAAATTTTAGAAACCTCAACCTTTTGGCTCTGTCTGTTTTTGCATTACTAGCAACTGCTTGTGGCATTCTTAATGACCCAGGATTCATAGTCTTCTCGACTGGCGATAAAGGAGATCGTGATATAGCAATCATCAGACCTGACGGTACTGAATTTCAAATTGTAGTTGGGCATGATGCTGATGATTTTGCTCCAGTTTGGTCGAGTGACTCAAGGCGTATTGCTTATTTGTCCAACAGAGACGGTAACGTTGAAGTATATGTAACTCTGACAATTGATAGTACCGGTGATTATGAAAATGAGCTGTCTTTGCGAGTTACGAACACAGGTGTTGATGAAACCGAAGTAATTTGGTCGCCTGACGGGACTAGGCTTGCTTATATTTCCCCCGATGATTTAGGAAATCATCATCTTTATTGGGTCGACTTGGATTCACTAAGGCCTAATAGATTAATATTCGACAAGTATTCTGAAATAGATCCCGCGTGGGACCCAACAGGTGAGTGGATTGCATTTTCAGTGNTGCATTCAGATGGTTTATCGTCTGGGATTTTTATGCGTAACCCAGGAGGAGTAAATAGTATTCAAGTTACTCAGACTGAGGATTATTCGCCAGTTTGGTCTCCTGATGGTGAAAAGCTCGCTTTTGTATCCCGCAGAGATAAAAATGAAGAAATTTATATAGTAAATGTTGGAACAGACGGCAGTTTCTCTCAGGCAATTAATATTACCAACAATCCCGCTAACGACTGGTCGCCGTCTTGGTCTCCTGATTCGAAAAATGTGGCATTTATCTCTGACCGTGGAGAAAGTCCTGACATATTCATAGTCAGTGTAGAGGGCGGTGAAGCTACACCGTTAACTTCAAATTCACTCAACGAGTCAAATTTGTCCTACGGCCCATCTAACTCACTGGTTTTCAATTCTGATCCCAATGATAGGCTTGATTTATTTGTTCTTAGCATTGATTCAATGGAACAGAAAAGACTGACTAAAAATAATGCCAATAATTCCCAGCCTGACTGGTAAGAAAATCAAAGTTGTTTTTGTGCNGCAAGCTTTTNAAGCTCTTCGACNGTCGTGATTTTCGAAATATTTNTTAAAAAGACCGATANACTAGAGCTAGATTCCCTTACTTTTTCGATTTGTTTCAGGAGGGGGCTTTCCTCACCTGACCTTGGATTGGTTGCATACGTTCCGTAAAAAGCAAAGTAAGCTGTGTTGAGTTTTCTTATATTGAAACCGTAGTTGACTAATTCTGTGCGTCTAGTTTCAAGCCAGTCCTCCGATTCTGCTAGACGATTTTCACTAAGGAGAGTTTCCAATTTTAGCCTTGTTACTAGCATAAATTCCCTGAAGTTAAAAACTTTATTAGCAGATCTGTTGTTGTGTATCGCCAGATCATATTTTTGAGGACTCTGCAAATTTGCATATACATGTTCTCCGACTTCTTTTGCAACTATATCTGCCACAGTCTCATTGATTGTTCTTATGTCTCCTCCAGCCCACCATTTCTTACCCAAAGGTCTAAAAAAAAGCCAATGGTGTGTCCATTCATGAATGGCCATATNGATGGTACTTCTAAGGGATAAGCCTGGTGATACCTGAGATGGATAAGTAGCTAAGCCCCCTATTCTTACTACCAAAGCTGATACGTCTTGATTAGACTCTTCTACTGCATTTTCAATTTTGATTTGTGTTGGTAGGTTAATATCTGATCTCATTAATACATCTTTAAGCCTGAAAATCTCATCTTTAGGGGATCTCACAAGCAGCGTTGCACCTTCTTGAAAAGTAAAGTCTACAGGCGGCCATAAAAATGGCCCTATCCGATCTATAATTCCCAAATCAAGCAATGAATCACTGATAGCTTTTTCCAATATTGCTTCAACATCCGCTCTTAATTCGTAGTGCCTGTGGGTCAACTTTTCTAATTCGTTCTGAAGTGCCACTTTTCTGGAGCTTTCTGCTTGTGCGTCTGAAGAAAAAATTCTACTTTGATCTGATTTAGCCTTTTCTATTTCAAGGGAGAGTGCAAAAAAATCACTTAAGTAATCTTCCTGAGGAGTTTCGTGCTTGCCATCTCTTAATAAATTGAATTGGTATTCCCATTTATCAAAAAAATNNTCTAATTCCCATTTCACTAAATTGAACNTATATGGCCCAGTAATTTGACNTANNCNGTCCTCATCATTTTTTGANCTTAANGGAGCGAACGTTAAAAACAAAAACGCTGTGAAAANCGAGAGNAAGAGTAGTAGCGATNCTTTTAACAAAATTCCCTCAAATAACCTGATTTAGCTAAAATATTCCCTCAAATAACCTGATTTAGCAAAAATATTCCTTCAAATAACCTGATTTAGCAAAAATAATTGACTCTTGTATTTTGAACGCTACAATGCGCCATATGCTGGAAGGGGAGGCGTATTGTGGATCAATTTGACTCAAATAAATTGCGCAATGTTGCGCTGCTTGCACATTCGGGTTCCGGTAAAACATCTCTTGTAGAAGCAATTCATTTTGCCACAGGAGCAATTAATCGTCTCGGAAAGACAGAAGATGGAAATACAGTGTCTGATTTTGAGCCCGAAGAGCATAAGCACCATACAAGTCTACAACTTAGTGTAGTTCCATCAATTTCCAAAGGNCATAAGTTAAATATAATTGATACCCCNGGATACGCAGATTTTATTGGTGAAACTTTNTCAGCNTTGTCNTCAGCTGACTCGGCCATAATTGTAGTATCTGCTNCTGCGGGAGTTGAAGTAGGNACGGAGATTGCATGGAATTATTTGCGNGAGAGGAAGATTCCNACATTAATATTTATNAANAAAATGGATCGTGAGAATGCCGACTTCCAAAGTACCGTAAAACAATTACAGTCAGTTTTGGGATCAGAATGCNTACCTCTNAATGTCCCCGATGNAGCNGAAAATTCNTTNTCAAAAGTTTTTTCNATTTTGCNAAATGATNCCCCAANAGAATTCTNTGCTGAAATGGAAAATGCACGTGAACAGNTAGTTGAAAAAGTTGCAGAGACTGATGATGGCTTGACTGAAAAGTACCTAGAATNAGGGGATCTTGAAGATANTCAAATCGNTGNNGGCCTTTCNNCAGGTGTTAAAAAANGCCAGATTGTGCCGATTTTATNCGGNTCTTCGATAACAGGNGTTGGAGTNCACGAACTGATTNATGCTGTTGTTGANCACCTACCTTCTCCGTTAGATGNGGGGATANTCNCGGATGNNCCTGCNGCNGCTTTTATTTTNAAAACCACTGCCGATCCTTTTGTGGGNAAGGTTTCATATTTCAGAGTNTTAAGTGGAACAATAAGCCCTAATNTTGATCTTTGGNATTCAAATCAAAATCAANCAGAACGGTTNGGCCAAATTTACGCACCTATTGGNAAAACTCAAGCACCTGTANCTAGCCTTGCAGCTGGGGATATTGGNGTAGTTACAAAGTTNGCCCATGCAGTNACAGGTGATACNTTATGCCCAAAGTCGAATTCTTTTGANGGNCCCAAAATAGAATTCCCTTCTCCTGTNTATAGNGTAGCCGTTCANCCCAAAACTCAGGCAGATTTGGAAAAAATGTCAACTGCTCTNAATCGCCTCAGNGAAGANGATCCATCCTTAANCCTAAAGCGNGATAAGGAGACAGGGGAATTAATTGCTANGGGTTTAGGAGACACNCATNTNGACGTTATGNCGGAANGGGCGAAACGTAAATTTGGTGTAGATTTAGAGCTACGTGTACCACANATTCCNTATAGAGAGACTATTTCAAAAATNACTACATCAGAATACAGNCATAAGAAGCAAAGCGGCGGCCACGGTCAATATGGACATGTTTTAATCAGGCTTGAGCCTNTAGAAGCAGGAAGTGGNTTTGAGTTCGGNACTGAAGTTGTTGGNGGTAACGTTCCTAAGGAGTACATACCAGCAGTAGAAAAAGGTGTACAAAAAGCCATGTACGAAGGTACAGACGGATTTCCAGTAGTAGATCTAAGGGTAATACTTTATGACGGAAGTTCACATTCAGTCGATTCTTCCGGTGCCAGTTTTGAAATAGCCGGAACCATGGCTTTGAAACAAGGAGTTCGTGATGCTTCACCTGTCCTACTTGAGCCAATTATGCAAGTCAAAGTTAACGCTCCGGAATCGTCAGCTGGAGCAGTTGTGGGTGACCTGAACACCAGAAGAGCTAGGATTAATGGAATGACCTCCCAAAATGGGCACGCTTATATCGATGCAGAGGTGCCAAGATCTGAGATTCAACAGTGGTCTACAAGCCTCAGGGCATTGACGCAAGGCAGGGGCTCAGTGGCTATTGATTTTGTTCGATTTGGTGAAGTGCCGATGAACGTTCAGNAAAAAATTGTTGCCGAAAAGAGCAAAGAGCCAACCGCCACAAAAAGCTAGTATTTACTGGGTCTTAGTTTGAGACCATAGAGTATGAAAAGGGCCATGGCCTCTGATCATGGATGCTAATGCTCTTCTTTCCCATTGCATAAGTTCTTGCAACGCCTCTCCGCATACATCCTTATTGCTTTTATTTGGAGATTCATCAACCTTGCGAATGATGAGGTCCCAAACGATTGAAGAGGCGAGACTTGAAATCGAATTTGTCCATGGAATGATTGCGAGCTCTCTTGCATGCTTCAAATGAGGTCTGGATTGATTTATTTGCCGTAATCTTCTTTCTGCTGAACCTAAAGGAGGTGATATATAGACCTTTGGTGGGTCATTCTCTTCTTGCCTCCCATCTAATACCAAACATTGATTGATAAAAGGTAGGATAATGCAAATAATGTCAGACCTTTCNGCTTTTTGAATNGCCTCTGACATGTCGTGATCAGAATCTGNTTGCATTGACATTCATTTATCCTCCTTAGCATTGTCTAAAAGTTCGTGCAGCTGTTCGATAAATGCTGGTAAGGCTTTCGACCAGTCACCTACAATTCCAAAGCGTGATTCTTTAAAAATGGCGGCATTTGGATCTTTATTAATTGATACGATATCACGAGCGCCGGTAATTCCGGCCAAATGCTGACTCGCCCCTGANATACCTATTGCGAAATATANATCAGGACTGACAGCTTTTCCAGTAAGCCCAACTTGNANACTATGGGGCACCCAACCAGCATCGCAAGCAGCTCTTGAAGCTCCAACGGCNCCATTGAATAGAGATGCGAGATTTTCAAGCTGTGCAAAAGNTTCAGGGCCACCTAACCCNCTNCCTCCACTTACTACNACTCGGGCGTCTTCAATTTTGATTCCATCTGNNGGATGGGCATGTCGCTCTAGCACAGTAATCTTATCGATCTTNTCTGAGGCNTTGGTNTCTAGATCTATGNACTCNGANATAGNTCCTANTTCTTGNNTGAATTGAACGTAGGAGCCANTTCTTAANGAAACTACTGNAGGTTGAGATAGGCATTTGACTTCTGCAACTGCACTACCNCCGTAAACCGAGCGAGTAGCTATNATGTAACCATCANCTGACACAGCTAGTGAACTGCAGTCATGAGCAAGTGCNGAACCNAGCCTGTGTGCAGCTTGGTTCATTAGGCCACCACTAAAATCTTTTGGNGANATCAGGCAGTTGGATTCACGTTCAATAGCTGTTTTNGCTATCAATTCNACCTTCTGTTCTTCAGAGAGATCAAAAGGNGTAAGAAAAACTACATCCAGACCTTTAATAATTAAAGAATCTTTTTCATAAGNTTTGCTACTGAATAAAAGCAANTCNACTTGATNTTTTGCTATTGATTTTGCGGCNGAAATGGCTTCTAGGGTGGCTTTAGTNAGAGATTTTTTTTCNATNTCGCCTATTACTAAGACATTNTTTAAGGCCAACTGAGACTCCATTTAGATTAAATTCTCNTCGCGCATTCGAATGGCGAGNTTTCTTCCTGCATCTTCGTCAGTTTCNCCCTCAACTATCTCCGTTAATCTAGNACGGTTTGGTCTATCAAGGGAAATAAGTTCAAAAGCATTNCGGAAATTTGATATTCCTAAATCTTGAATTGAGANATAAAGNGGCTCGTTTCTTTTGGACTGCATTATGCCTCTCATTGTNGGATANCTNGGTGTCCCGAGTTCATTAGAGACNGTAACAACTGCAGGTAGTTTTGATGTAGCCAAGTCGAATCCATCAACTAAAACTCTTTCGACTTTTAAATTTCCATTTTCTATTTCAACTCTTTTGGCTAGAGAAAAAACAGGCCAAGATAGTTTTTCTGCAAGCCCGATAGGAACTTGAGCATTGTCCCAATCAGACGCTTGACGGCCGGAGAGGATTAAATCCACATCACCGATTTTCTCGATCACAGCTTTTAAGGTATCGATGATAGGTAAAGGATCGACTGCTTGACGGAATATGGGATCCTCTACCAAAACTAAAGAGTCAACACCCATCGCAAGTGGTTTTTTTATTACATCCATTATGAATGAATCGCTCAGTGAGACTGCAATTATTTCCACCTCTAACCCCGAATCCCGAATTCTTAAGGCGGCTTCAATAGCTTGCTCGTCGTAACCATTAATAACGGGCGTTATATTTGGTGGAGTGCTCACGCTTTTCTTAGAGGAGTCTATAAGGAATGCTGATTCAGGAATTTCAGAATCAATTACCTGCTTAACAAGAACAACGATTTTCATGGTTATCCAGTTAGTTCCTGAATCAGTTTAGCTTGAAAGATCCTAGCATTCCTTGTAAACATGCTGCAAGGAGCATCAGGGTGCCTTGTGTGCATCCTATTTAAATCTAGATACTATTTATATGCTTCCATTGACATTGCAATTAAAAAACTTTCTTTCTTACAGGGAAGATGTACCCACACTGAACCTCGAAGATATTCATGTTGCATGTTTATGTGGCCCAAATGGTCACGGTAAATCTGCGATATTAGATGCTATCACCTGGTCATTATGGGGAAAGGCGCGTGGAAGGACACATGATCAATTAGTCCATGAAGGCCAAAACGAAATGTCGGTTGGCATGGAATTCGAAAACGAAGGCCAAAGGTACAATGTCGTCCGTCGTTTTTCTCGAGCAAGAAAGAATACACAATCATCTCTAGAGCTATTGATTTATTCGAATAGTGACTGGGTTCCTATCACCTTAGACACAGTAAAACAAACCGAGATGCTGATTGAACGAACAGTCAATATGGACTACGAGACTTTTGTGAATAGTGCCTATTTAATTCAAGGAAGGTCAGACTTATTTACGATGGCAACACCGTCTCAGCGTAAAAATGTCCTTTCAAGTATTTTGGGCCTCGGTATTTATGACAGGCTNAGTGAGAGGGCTAAAAAAAGCTTAAGAGAGGCACAGCAGAGTCTTAATTTAGGCGATGAGATTATTCGCAGGTTGGAGCTTGGAGTTTCCGATAGGTCTGAACTAGAAAATAACCTAAAACAAGTAGAAACAGAAATTAATTTAACAGAAGACACATTTAATTCTGTTGAAAAAGAGTTAANTCAAACTCGAGAGCAGTTAGCNCTTTTGCATTCNAGAGGGGAGGACATCGATGAGATGGGTAAAACTGCTGAGAAAATTAAATCTTGGGCAGTAACTACTGAATCTGAAATCGGTGACATCAAGTTACGTATCGAGAAATGGGAAAGTTCTATGGTTAGAGCAAGTGAGATAGAGAATGGGTACAAAGAATTACAGAGTGCGCGAGATGAATTATCTCGATTGAGTACTAAATCCAACCAAGTGAAAGAGTTAGAGNGTGAATTAAATTCACTCTCTAATCAAATCAGCNCTATAAAGAATCAACTTAAATTCGATTTATCTACTATCAACAAAAGAATAACCGAAGAGCTTGACCCGTTAGTTACATCTGTTCCATCTCTAAAAGAAAAAGTAGCTTCAAATAACCTTAAAATCCAAGAATTAACTCAGGCTGAAGTTGAGATAGAGCAGCTCGTAGATCTGCAAAAGTCGTTGCTAATTCAGTCAGAAGGACTTAAATCGCAAAATGAGACTTTGAAGAAGGAAGGCCAAGCAACCAGAGGTAAGCTGGATCTTCTCAAAAGCCATAGCCATGATGGAGAACTTGCGTGTCCTTTGTGCAGAAGCCTGCTAGGTAATGAAGGGCGTTTCAATTTAGAAAGTAATTATCAAATTGAAATCCAGGAGCAATTGGAGCTATACGCCAAGCATAGCAAAATGGTTGAACAAATAGATGCGCAAATTGCTGATTCAGAGCAAAATTTAAAGCAGCGGAGAACTATTTTATCGAAGAACAAAACAGCCCTTGAAGAAGAAAGAGTTCGTTTAGGCATACTGTATGAAGAAGCTCAACAAGCTACAAAGAGCATTGAATTAGAGCGGCTTAGCGCATCAAAAATTGAGAAGGAATTAAGCGAAAATAACTTTGCTTTGGCAGAGTTTGTTCGTTATAGGGATATCAAATCTCTTTTAGAAAATCTTGATTTTGATTTTACATACCTCGAAATTCTTGCTCAAAAAACCGATTCGCTGAAATTTTGGGAAGCTGAGCATCAGAGCTTGATTGAAGCACGCAGTAGATTAAATGATGATCGTGGAACGCTTGAATCCGCCTTAATTAGGCATCGAGAGTCAAGTGATGAACTGGTTAGGATTCAGCAACAAATTGAAAATGCAAAAAGTGAAATTTCTGAGTTGCCTGAATTGGAATCAGTTAAAAGCAAAATCGAATCTAAGTACAATGAACTTCACACAAAGAAAAACGATTTACATGTATCTCATGGCTCAATTAGTCAACGGCTCGATCAGATTTCAGAATCAGAAACTGAACTAAAGATCCAAAAAGAGTCGAGATCTAAAATTGAGAATGAATTATCGATCCTTACTGATTTGGCAATTGCATTTGGTAGAGGTGGGGTTCAGGCATTATTGATCGAGGCTGCAATACCCAGGCTTGAGGATGAGACTAATTCGTTGCTTTCCAGAATGACAGACGGAAGAATGGCTTTGCAACTACATACCCAACGCGAAAGACGCACCTCTAAAGAAGACGACCCCATTGAGACATTAGAAGTAACAATAAGTGATGAAATTGGCACTCGCCCTTATGAAATGTTCTCGGGTGGTGAGAGATTCAGAGTCGATCTCGCCTTGAGGATTGCACTTAGCAAACTTCTGGCATGGAGGTCNGGAGCTCAGCTTCCCACTTTATTCATAGATGAGGGATTTGGGACGCAAGATGCCGATGGCAGAGACAAGATTGTAGAGGTAATAAAGGCAATAGAGGATCAATTCAAAAGGATTCTTGTCATTACCCATATGGATGAAATTAAAGAAGCTTTCCCAGTAAGGATTGAAGTTTCAAGAGAAGCTGGGTCTGGTTCAACTTTTTCCATCACCTGAGTTAATCTGCTATTAGCTTAAATCACCTTTATAATTTTTATTGCATCAAATCATTCATATGCTTATGCTCAGAGTATGTACGTTATTGGAACTGCCGGACATGTCGATCACGGTAAATCTACGCTCATAGAAGCTCTTACTGGCATAGATCCAGATCGTTTGCGTGAAGAAAAAGAACGTGGGTTGACGATTGATTTGGGCTTTGCGTGGTTGAATCTCCCCAGTGGTAAGGAAGTCAGCATTGTAGATGTGCCTGGGCATGAGCGTTTTATAAAAAATATGTTGTCTGGAGTAGGGGCAATAGATTTGGCCATGTTAATAGTGGCAGCAGATGAATCGGTGATGCCCCAGACCTTGGAACATTTAGCTATTCTTGATTTGCTTAGTGTGCGCAAAAGCTTCGTGGTCATTACTAAATCTGATCTTGTAGATAATGATTTATTAGAATTAGTAAAGCTTGAAGTTGAAGAAGCTGTTAAAGGTACGAAACTTGAGAGTTCTCCAGTGCTTTGTGTTTCATCTACGACCAAAGAAGGGCTAAGGGAATTAATTGGTGAGCTAGATTCGGCTTTGGGCGAATTAGAAGAACGTCCTGATCTTGGGAGACCTCGTCTTGCTATAGATCGTTCTTTTAGCATTTCAGGATTCGGAACAGTTGTTACAGGAACACTAATCGACGGCGTTTTTAAATTGGGGCAAGAAGTTTTCCTTGCTCGAAGGGGAGTTAGGAGCAGAATTAGGGGCATTCAGGCTCATAAAAGCCATCTTGAAATTGCTACACCAGGCACAAGAATAGCTGTTAATTTGATGAATATTAAAGCAGAAAACGTATCCCGTGGTGAAATTTTAACGATTCCTGGCTGGCTTAATTCTACACGGGCAATTGATGCTAAAGTTAAAATTTTGAATTCTGTCGCCCGTCCTGTTC
>PBEP01000008.1 GCA_002719775.1 Chloroflexota bacterium
TTGCAGAGGCTGAAGAGCCAGTTGTAGAGGCTGAAGAGCCAGTTGTAGAGGCTGAAGACCAGCAGAATTCTGAAAGTGAGGCTAAGTGATGATACAAACTTTTACGCGCCTCACTGTAGCTGATAATTCTGGAGCTCGCGAGATTATGTGCTTTAACATTCCTGGCGGGACAAGAAGGCGTTATGCTCGAGTTGGGGATGAAATTGTTGGTTCAGTGAAAGTTGCACAACCGAATAGCGCAGTCAAAAAAGGTGAAGTCGTTCGAGCAGTCATAGTCCGAACCAAGGCCATAACTAAACGTTTGGATGGCTCTACAATTAGATTTGACGATAACGCAGCTGTAATTCTTAACGATGCGAAATTACCTCGTGGAACTAGGATCTTTGGCCCAGTTGCACGTGAGCTTAGAGAGCGAAATTACATGCGTATAGTCTCTCTTGCTCCGGAGGTGCTGTGAGATGATTATCAGAATAAAACGTGATGATTTAGTAGAAGTGATACGTGGCCGTGATAAAGGTAAGCGAGGCACCGTCCAGCAAATATCTTCTAAAGATTCACTTGCTTTTATAGAAGGTATCAACTTGGTAAAACGCCACCAAAAAGCTACTGGAACAACGACTCAGCAGGGAGGAATAATCAGCATTGAGAAACCCCTTCCTTTATTTAAATTAATGCCGGTTTGCCCAAGTTGTGATAAAGCAACTCGAGTAACTGTTCGAGTTCTGGATGATGGTACAAAAGCGCGTATATGTAAACGTTGTGATGGGATGTTTAGTTAATGGCTGAAGAAAAACCAAAACGAGAAACNAAAGCAAAGAAGCCTACNGCGAAACCNAAAGCTGATGTTCAGGNCACTGATGCAATTCCTGAAANNNCTAAGGATGTTGCTGAAGCNGCTTCTGNAAAGANTAAAGCTACNCCTAAACGANGTGGAAAGCCTNCACTTTCAAAGAAGNTCGAGNCTGAACGCCAAAAATCCNCGAGCATTAAGCCAAAAGCTAGTGCTAAGGAANNCNGTATTCCTAGTAAGNNAAAACCAAGGCTTGAGCTTAGATATTCTAANGAAATCAGGAAAACCTTGATGGATGACTTTAAATTCTCTAGTCCCATGCAAGCACCTCGTTTTTCAAAAGTTGTAGTTAATATGGGCCTTGGCGAGGCGTTAACTAACGCACGAGCCCTTGAGACTGCTCCTTGGCAGCTTGGAGTCATTACTGGCCAGCACCCAGTTGTAACAAAAGCNCGNCGCTCGATTGCTGGNTTTAAGGTAAGAGAAGGNCAATCAATCGGTTGCATGGTCACATTACGTGGTAGTCGGATGTATGAATTTTTAGATCGATTAATAAATGTTGCATTGCCGAGAATCAGGGACTTTAGAGGAGTTTCTCGAAATGCTTTTGATGGTCAAGGGAACTATTCTTTAGGACTCAGAGACCAAAGCATTTTCCCTGAGTTGGATTACGGGTCTATAGATCGTTCAAGGGGACTTCAGGTGGTAATAGCAACCACTGCTAAAAATGACCGAGAGGGGTTTAGGCTTTTAGAGCTAATTGGTTTGCCTTTCGCAAGGGAAGGACAAGGNAGGTAGATTTAGGTGGAGATGTAAAGTGGCTAAGAAAAGTAAAGTAGTTAAAAATCAGCAAATTAAAGCTATGATAGAACGGTATGCGGAAAAAAGGACAGTTCTTAGGGCTGCATCAATAGACCCTAAAAAAACNCCCGAGCAAAGAGCTGATGCTCGATCTGCTTTATCGAAGCTGCCACTTAACTCGAATCCAGTACGGTATCGTAATCGATGCAACCTGACTGGGCGACCTAGGTCATATATTAGATATTTTGGGCTGTCGAGAATTAAATTTAGAGACTTGGCGCTGGAAGGAAAACTTCCGGGCGTAAGAAAGGCGAGTTGGTAGGAAATTATGCCAGTTACAGATCCAATCGCAGATATGTTAACTAGGATTCGGAATGCTCAATTAGTGCATCACGAANCTATAGTTTTNCCTTCTTCCAAGGCTAAGGTTTCTATAGCTGAAATANTAAAAAGTGAAGGCTACATTGATGAATTTGAAGTAGCTGAGGAAAAACCGCAGAACAGCCTACGATTGCAATTGAAATACGATAATGAAAAGCCCGCAATCAAAGGCCTGAAACGCGTCAGTAAACCAGGCCTTCGCGTGCAAGTTCAACGAGCAGAAATACCTCGTGCTTATGGTGGATTAGGGATTTCTATCATTTCCACATCAAGAGGTGTTATGACAGGCAAGGAAGCATGGAAAAAAGGATTAGGCGGAGAGCTTTGGGCTTACGTGTGGTAAAAATATGTCTAGAGTAGGAAAACAACCAATTGCCTTACCTTCTACAGTAAAGGTTGATATAGAAGGGAATGTAATAGCTATCAAGGGTGCTAAAGGCGAACTCAAGCACCATATTCACTCTGCTGTTCAAGTCCGGGTGGATGATGATTCGCTTATTGTTGAGCGTTCATCGGATATTCGTGAACATCGTTCATTACATGGACTTACTAGAGCATTNNTNTCCAATATGGTGATTGGGGTAGATTCTGGCTTTACTAGGACNCTTGAAATAGTNGGNTATCGAGTNCAGCAACAGGGNAATGGCGTCAACCTNCAACTTGGATTTAGTCATCCTGTAGTTGTCGATCCAATTGATGGAGTGACACTAGAAGTTGAAGGTAACAATATCGTACATGTCCATGGTATAGATAAACAACGAGTTGGCGAACAAGCCGCACAAATTAGAAGGCTTCGTCCACCGGATGCATATAAAGGTAAAGGTGTTAGGTATCGTGGAGAACAGGTTCGATTAAAGCCTGGCAAGTCTGCCGCTGGGAGGGCTTCATAATTATGGCACGTATTAAAACTTCTTGGGAGGCACGTCGAGCCAGGCATCGTCGATTACGGCGTCATTTGCTTGGTTCTACTGAACGACCTCGTCTGAATGTGTTCAGAAGCTCAAAGCACACTTACGCTCAGGTTATTGACGATACATCTGGGCATACTTTGGCATCCGCTAGTACTCTTGAGCCAACAGTTGAATCAGGCAGCAAAAAATCTAAGGCTGCTGAAGTGGGTAAACTTGTAGCAGAAAGAGCTAAGAATAAAGGNGTCAAATCTGTGGTGTTCGATCGTGGNGGATATCAATTCCACGGNAGNGTTAAAGATTTGGCTGATGNTGCTCGAGAAGGGGGACTTTTGTTTTGACGANATCCACGTTTGATACTGAATTTGAAACGGATGGCAACGAGTTCCATGAACGGGTTGTTCAGATAAGAAGGGTTGCCAAGGTAGTTAAAGGCGGTAGGAATCTACACTTCAACGCNATGGTAGTAGTTGGTGATGGTAGNGGCCGTGTGGGAATAGGCCTTGGTAAAGGTGTTGCAGTCCCGGATGCCGTGCGAAATGGAAATGCTATAGCCCGTCGCAATATGGTTTCTGTACCTTTGAATGGAAGCACAATCCATCATACCGTTCGTACAAAATTCGGCGCTTCTCATGTGCTCTTAAAACCAGCCCAAGCAGGTGCTGGAGTTATTGCAGGAGGAGCTGTGAGGGCGGTAATGGAAGCTTTGGGTGTACGTGATGTTGTCGCTAAAGCTTTAGGAAGTAGAAATCCTATAAATGTTGTAAAGGCTACTATGGCAGGATTAGAGCAGCTTCAGGGAGACCATACANCTTTGTCTGATGAAATAATCCAAGCTGAAAAAATTGTGCAAATGCGAAGAGAAGCAGCTAGACCTGACTCGTCGTCAAAGTCTCGCTCAAACGATCGCCGTAAAACTGGATCAGGTAACTCACAGCCAAATGCTAAACAGAATGAAACGAATCGATCTGCAGAGGCTGAAGAACCTGCCGCAGTAGTTAATGAGGATGAAGTTGCTGCAGAGGCTGAAGAACCTGCCGCAGTAGTTAATGAGGATGAAGTTGCTGCAGAGGCCGAAGAACCTGCCGCAGTAGTTAATGAGGATGAAGTTGCTGCAGAGGCTGAAGAAGACTCGGCGACTCAGGATGATGATGATGGCCAGACTTAAAATAAGGTGGGATAGAAGCCAGATTGGCTATCCTGAAGACCAACGTAGGACAATTAGAGCTTTGGGCTTGCGACGCTTGCATCAGACAATCGAGCGAGATGACTCTCCTACGATAAGAGGTATGTTGCATAAGGTTAGGCATTTGATAAGTGTGGAAATACTTGAAGGAGGTACTAAATAATGCGCCTTCATGATTTAAAGCCTAATAACCCCGGTAAAACTAAGACCAGAGTTGGCAGAGGAGATGGNTCAGGAAGAGGNACCTACTCTGGGCGTGGCCTNAAAGGGCAGAAAGCTCGATCAGGTGGAGGNGTACGACCTGGGTTTGAGGGAGGNCAAAATCCACAAATGAAAGGGTTGCCGATGTTGCGTGGTTTTAAAAACCCTTTCCGTACTGTTTATCAAACGGTTAATCTGGGGTCACTAGCAATAATCCCAGATGATGTTAGTGAAGTGTCCCCTGATGTATTGTTTCATCATGGGCTAATACGCAAAATTAATAAGCCTGTCAAAATTTTGGGAACTGGCGCTCTTAATCGTTCACTACAAATCAAAGCTACAAAATTTACTGAAGCAGCAAGAGCAAAAATTGAAGCTGCTGGTGGGAAAGTGGTAGTCAGTTAATGAGAGCATCGCAGGGATCCATAAGGCAATCTCCTGGGCGTCCTGCCTTGGTTCAGGCTATGTTAGATGCATTTCGCGCTCGAGATCTAAGAGGCCGGCTTCTTTTCACTATAGGTGCTTTGGTCATATTTCGAATGCTTGCACATGTCCCTGTACCTGGAGTTGATCGCTCACAATTGGGAGCCCTATTTGAAGGTAATGATTTAGTAGCGTTTTTTGATTTATTTTCCGGGGGTGGTTTGAGAAATCTTTCCATTGTTGCGTTGGGTGTGTACCCGTACATTACTTCAAGCATTGTAATGCAGATTCTCACTCCTATAATTCCTAGGCTACAAGAAGTTGCAAAAGAGGGTGACTCGGGCAGACAACGTATTAGCCAAATCACCCATTGGTTAACCGTTCCTGTTGCGTTCATGTCGGGATATGGTCAACTACTTCTCTTTTCTAGATCTGGAGTTATTACTCATTCAGTAGGATTCGGCGGCTCGGACGGCCTTGCAACTTTGACTATTGTCGTTTCTTTTGTTGGCGGCACAATGTTCTTGGTATGGCTAGGTGAGTTAGTTACTGAACGAGGTATTGGTAATGGAATTTCCCTGATTATTTTTGGAGGTATAGTTGCCACGCTTCCTGGCTTGTTAGGCCAAGGTTTTATAGCCAGAGATAACACTGGTGGATTGCTGGTATTTATACTTTTCTCCATTGCATTGATTTTCATCATTGTTATCTTTAATGAAGCACAACGTAGAGTCCCCGTGCAATACGGTAGGAGTGTATTTCGCCAAGGTAGGATGTATCGCCAATCAGGGGCTACACATCTTCCTTTAAGGGTCAATTCTGCAGGGATGATACCGTTAATTTTTGCCTTTAGTATCATGATTTTGCCAGGTACAGTAGCTCAATATTTGGCAAATCCTTCGAGCGATGGTTTTCTGTCCAAATTAGGAATGTTTATTGCCACTACCCTTTCTCCTACTTCATTGTGGTACTGGGTGATGGTTTTCATATTGGTAGTTATTTTCACCTTTTTCTATACGTTAATTACATTTCAGCAGCAGAACTTGGCAGAGAACCTTCAGAAAAATGGAGGGTTCATTCCTGGCATTCGTCCTGGCCAACCCACACAGGTGTTTTTGAATAGGGTCATACTACGTATTACTTGGGGAGGCGCAATTTTTTTGGGTGCTGTAGCGATCACTCCCTTTTTCCTAACTAGATTAACTGGTGTATCAGCACTGACTCTAAGTAGTACTAGTCTTCTAATTATGGTTTCTGTCGCTTTAGACACCATGAGGCAACTTGAGGCCCAGCTTATGATGAGAAACTATGAGGGTTTTTTGAATTAATGAGAATCATAATGCTTGGACCACCAGGAGCTGGTAAAGGAACGCAGGCGACGCGCTTGGCAGAACTTGCTTTGGTTCCTCATGTGTCATCAGGCGATATATTTCGAGACAATGTTGTTCGCGGTACCGAGTTGGGGGCTTTAGCGAAAACATATATGGATAAGGGATCTTTAGTTCCAGATGAGGTAACTATCAGTATGGTTATGGATAGAGTCTCTCGAGAGGACACCATGAGAGGGTATATTTTAGACGGATTTCCTCGCACTAAGACACAAGCTATTTCACTGGACAGTGAATTAACAAAGGTGGGTTCGGGAATTGATTTGGCAGTTTTGGTTGATTGCCCGCAAGAAGAATTATTTCGGCGTCTTTCTAGCCGTGCATCTGAAGAAGGTAGAGTAGATGACAATCCTGAGGTAATTAAACAGCGTTTACAAGTATATGAATTGCAAACATTACCGTTAATTGATTATTACGAAAGCCAGGGAAAACTGAAACGTTTAAATGGCGAAAGAGATATTGATTCTGTTACTCAGGATCTTTGTGCTTTAGTAGGTGTATAAGGTGTCAGCTGTTAAAATGGTGTTTTGTATTGAAAACTAACTTAAAAACAAGTGACGCGAAAGGAGAAATTCCTCAAGGCGTGACTATTAAAACAGAAAAAGAGCTTGCTTACATGTGGGAAGCCGGTCAAGTTGTTGCTAAGACCCATCAGGTTCTTAGAAGGGCAATTAAACCAGGGATTACTACACTAGAGCTTGACGCTATTGCTGAGCGAGAAATTCGATCATTGGGTGCCATTCCTGCATTCAAAGGATATCGTGGATTTCCTGGAACACTTTGCGTCTCCGTAAATGATGAAATAGTCCACGGAATCCCAGGCAAAAGGAAAATAAAGGAAGGTGACTTAGTTAGCTTGGACTTAGGTGCCATAGTCGCTGGGCTTTATGGCGATGCTGCTGTTACGTGGCCGGTTGGTGAAATCAACGACAACTTGGTTAAATTGTTGGAGGTAGGTGAGGCAAGTTTATATGCAGGTATCCAGAAATCAGTTTCTGGGAATCGCCTTGGAGATGTTTCTAGCGCAATTCAAATGGAGATTGAAAGTAGAAGTTCATACGGGATTGTTAGGGAATATGTAGGACATGGCATTGGGCGTCAATTACACGAACAACCTTCAGTACCGAATTATGGAATTGCAGGCAGAGGAGTCCAGCTAAGAGCCAATATGGCAATTGCAATTGAGCCCATGGTCAATTTGGGCACCCATGAAACAATTTTGCTAGATGATGATTGGACAGTTAAGACTGCTGATGGGAAGCCCTCGGTGCATTTTGAGCATACAGTGATCATTACCGAAGGTACTCCGATAATTACTACGAAGTTGGATCAATAACGAAAGCGAGAGTATGGCAAAGAAGGAGAGCATTGAAGTAGAGGCAACAGTGACAGAGGCATTACCTAATGCAAGTTTTAACTTAGAGCTGGGTAATGGGCACAAAGTACTTGCCCACGTGTCAGGTAAAATGCGAATGAACTTTATTAGGGTTTTACCAGGCGATCGTGTTTTAGTAGAGCTTTCTCCTTATGATTTAACTAGAGGAAGAATAACTTATAGATTTAGATAGGTAGTAGGTATAAGAGGAAATAAATGAAGGTTCGTGCGTCAGTAAAACCAAGATGTGATAAGTGTCGTATTATTCGACGCGGTCGAACTATTCGTGTAGTTTGCGCAAATCCACGACATTCACAGAGGCAAGGATAGTTAGTATGGCACGTGTAGCGAATGTAGATATTCCAGACCAAAAGCGGGTTGAATTTGCTTTGTTGAGTATTTATGGCATAGGTCCCACTAGGGCCAAATTGATTGCTCAAAGGGCTGGTGCTGAGGGGAACCCTAAAGTTGGCGAATTAAATGAATCCCAGCTTGCCCGAATCAGAGAAATTGTTGATCACGATTACATGGTTGAAGGTGATTTACGCCGCGAGATTAACGATAATATTCGGCGCCTTATCGACATTGGAACATACCGAGGTTTGAGGCATCGGAGAGGGTTGCCAGTGAGAGGGCAACGAACAAAGACGAATTCTAGGACGAAGCGTTCTAATCGGCGCGCTATAGCCGGTAAGAAACGTGTACTGAAAAAGTAGGGAGATAAGATGGCACGGGCAAGAACACGAACACGTCGCCGCGAGCGCAAATTTGTTCCCCAAGGAAAGGGATTTGTTAACGCGACTTTTAACAATACTATTGTTTCGCTTACTGATCCAGAGGGGAATGTGATCGCTTGGAGTAGTGGTGGACAAATGGGTTTTAAGGGCTCGCGTAAAAGTACAGCATTTGCCGCTCAACGTGTAGCTGAGGCTGCTGCCCGTAAGGCTTCTGAGAGTGGATTGCGTCAAGTAGAGGTATATATCAAGGGTCCGGGAGCTGGGAGAGAGGCTGCTATAAGAGCTCTTCAAGCTAGCGGTATCACAGTAACGAGTATTCAAGACGTTACTCCAATACCACATAATGGATGTCGCCCGCCTAAGAGGCGGAGAGTTTAGGGGGAAGAAAGAATAATGGCTCGATATACTGGACCGGCTTGTCGACTTTGTAGACGGGCAGGTGAAAAACTCTTCCTCAAAGGGGAACGTTGCTATACACCACGATGTGCTGTTGAAAAGCGCCGGCGTCCACCCGGAGACACTGGGCAACGACGTAGAAGATTAAGTGAGTGGGGTACGCAGCTTAGAGAGAAGCAGAAAGCACGTCAATCATATGGCGTTCTTGAGCGTCAATTTAGAGGATACTTTGATACTGCTAGAAAAATGCCTGGTGTAACTGGAGCAAACTTGCTGCAGTTACTAGAGAGCAGGCTGGACAATGTTGTATATAGGCTTGGATTTGCTGGCGCACGACAGCAAGCCCGGCAATGGGTTTTACACGGGCACTTTACCGTAAATGATCGTAAAGTTTCTATCCCATCTTATCGAGTCAAGCCTGGTCAAGTGGTGGGATGGAAGGAATCCTCAAAAGCAAAAGGCTTGTTTGTTGAGGCTTCCCGTCAATTAGGCCAGCGACCTGTTCCAGATTGGCTAAGCCTTGATAAAAACAAGATGGTTGGTAGTGTTTCGCGACTTCCTGAATCAAGAGATATTGATACTTTGGTTGATACGCGACTCATAGTAGAGCACTACTCCCGGTAGGCAACTGATTAAAATCACGCCAGAAAGCGAAGAGTACAAAAGTGATTGAAAATATGTTGGACTTTGGAATGGATGATTCTCGTGACGCGGGTTTAGAACCGATACCTATTCCGCCTGCTACTGTAAAGGTAGTAGAAACGGATGACACGCATGGTTTGTTTATTATTGAACCCTTGCCAAGAGGTTTTGGTATGACTTTGGGCAACCCTCTTAGGCGTGTATTACTGAGCTCTATACCGGGTACTGCGATTGACTGGATTCGGATTGATGGAGTGCAGCATGAATACACTACAGTTCCGGGAGTTAAAGAAGACGTCGTAGATATAATGCTTAATATTAAGGCTGTTGATATTCGCTCTGCATCTGATCGCCCTGGTAAATTGAGACTAGAAGTCGATGGTCCAGGTCAAGTAACAGCAGGCGATATAATGGTTTCGTCTGATTTTGAAATCGTTAATCCTGAGCTACATATTGCGACTTTAGATAGCGCTAAAGCAAGGTTGACGATTGAGATGAACGTTGAACAAGGCAGAGGCTACCAACCTGCCGCTGCACATGAAGGATTGCCAATTGGTGTTTTGCCTGTTGACGCAATTTTTACACCAGTAAGGAAAGTAAACTACAGTGTAGAGCGTACAAGAGTAGGACAGCACACTGATTTCGAGCGATTAATTTTAGATGTCTGGACTAGTGGGGCAGTATCCCCTAGCGAAGCGATTCGACAAGGTGCTCAGGAATTAGTTGAGCATTTTTTCAGNTTCTCTACTGTTACAGANAGCCCTACTGAAGATAGNGGTAAACCATCNTGGGCTGCAGCTATACCTGCCTCTCAGTACAATATGGTAGTTGAGAGCCTTGGNCTTTCNGCNAGAACTTTGAATTGTTTNAAGCGNGCNGCGATTCATAAAGTGGGNGAAGTGTTNGAGAAAAGTCGNTCTGAATTANTGCANATTAGGAATTTNGGNGAACGTTCNCTTGAAGAGTTGGACGAAAAATTAGANTTGATAGGTATCAAACATCCAGAATTACGTATTGANGAGATGNCANCCNCNGNTAATGAAAGTANAGATAGTTTGGATTTGCCGTTAGAAGACTCTACCTNTGAAGAAAAGAGTGAGGCGTAGTTTATGCGACACCGTGTCAAAGGNAAAAAGCTNGGGCGTAGGACAGACCACCGTGAAGCGATGGTTAATAATTTGGTGTCTGAGCTTTTCAAGCGTGAACGNATTACNACGACCGAAGCNAAAGCTCGTGANGTNAGAGGNGCNGCTGAAAAAATGATNACTAAAGGCCGTCGCGGGNCTTTGAACGATAGGCGNTTAGTAGCTNCAAANCTTTCCGACGATTCGGTGGTTAAAAAGCTATTCAANGAAATNGGGCCTCGCTTTGCTAANAGGGAGGGTGGNTACACTAGGCTCNTGAAGNTNATGCAAAGAAAAGGTGATTCTGCCTCTATGGCATTANTGGAAATTGTAGAAGAGGAGGTGAAGGACGAACCATAATCCTGTTGCACGTGTCGGGATGATTCTGGAGTATGAAGGAACCAGATATGCTGGATTTCAGCGCCAAGTTGATCAACCTACTATCCAATCGAAAGTAGAGGAATCAATAAAGCTTCTCACCGGATCAACCTCCATAGTATCAGGGGCAGGTAGAACTGACTCTGGTGTCCATGCAACTGGACAGGTTGTTGCTTTTAACTTACTTAAAGCTTTTTCCCTGAAAAAACTTCAAAGTGGTTTAAATGCCTACCTTCCAGATGATATAGCTGTTAGGGCTGTTTATGAGACTCCCCTAAACTTCGATCCCAGACGACACGCGGTATCAAGGGTTTATAGATACACAATCCAATTAGGGAAAATACGCTCTCCATTGCGAAGTCGATTCGTTTACGAGATTAAAGCGCCTGTTAACACTGGAGATATGTCAAAGGCATTATCTTTAATCGAAGGAAATCATGACTTCGCTCCTTTTTCAGGTAGAATTGATCCTGAAAAGAGCACCAGGAGGAGTATTTTCCGGACCTTAGTTCATTGTGAGCAATCGGAAGTGCATATTGAGATTGAGGGTAATGCATTCCTGCCACAGCAAATTAGAAGAACTGTAGGAGCATTGATCGAAATAGGATCAGGGAAAAAGAATTACAGTTATCTAAAAGAGTTGGTCGATCATGGTGGAAAAGGAGACGCTTCTTGGGTAATTCCAGCAAAAGGATTATGCTTAGTAGCAGTTAAGTATCAAGGGTTTCCTCCGGATGATTATGCAGATTGAAAAAACGACAAAACATAGATTGCCCGATCCAAGTTCATCCCAATGGCATGTTATCGATGCTAGGGGTCAACGACTTGGTCGTCTGGCTAGCAAAGTAGCTCAGCTATTACAGGGAAAGCATTCTTCAGGCTATAGTCCCCATTTGTTGACTGGGGATTTTGTTATTGTGATTAATGCTTCTAATATTGATGTTTCAGGCAACAAGCTGACACAGAAAGTTTATTATAGGCACACTGGGTACGTGGGGCACCTTCGACAAAGAACTTTGGGGGAAATGTTATCAAAATTCCCTGAAAGAGTGATCGAAAAAGCGGTTAAAGGAATGCTGCCACGCAACAAACTTGCTAACCGTATGTTGAGGCGCTTGAAGGTTTACTCTGGGGATTCTCATCCACATGAAGCTCAGCTTCGAGCAGGCTCAGGTTCACGAGCTGCAACCAGAGTAGCCAAAGAACTTGCTGCCTCGCAACTTAAAATAGCTAATGCAAGTTCAGGCCTTGAGTTAGCTACTCGGAAACCTTCATCAAAATCAAAAAGTTTGACAGTTAAAAACGACCCAGAAGCTTCACTTCAAGATAAAACAGTTAAAGCGAAAGCAGCAGACTCAAAAGCGAAAACTACTGCTTCTAAATCACTAAGAGCAAAACCAACACCTCAAAAAGCGAGCACGGAGCAAAAAGCTACCAAGGCTCGGAAACCTCGGACGACACCTAAGGGTCAGGAGTAATCACTATGACTACTGCAGCAGAATATTTTTATGGTACAGGTAAAAGGAAAAGTGCGATTGCTCGTGTACGTATATACCCTAAAGGGAGCGGTGCGATTGTGGTAAATGGTAAACCTCTGGAAGAGGCATTGCCTTGGATGGAATGGCAGGAGCGTGCAGTACAGCCATTTAAAGTTACACAAGAAACTCAAGGACGTTTTAATGTTATTGCTAAAATTGAAGGAGGCGGTATTTCTGCTTGGGCAGATGCTCTAAGGCATGGCATTTCCCGCGCTCTGGTATTGGCAGATCCTTCTACCAAAAGAGATTTGAAAAAAGCAGGGCTTTTGACCAGGGATTCTAGGATCAAGGAAAGTAAGAAGTACGGTCTGAAGAGAGCTAGGAGAGCTCCTCAGTATACAAAACGTTAATCTTTTATATTCAAAATATTTTTAAGATTTATGAGTATTTGAGTAGTTCTACTTTTTGTATCTGCTTCACAGTATATTCTGACTAAGGGTTCTGTTCCTGAAGGTCGAATTAGAGCCCAGTAACCTTTCTCCAACGAAATGAAAACTCCATTTTCCAGAGAATAGTCTACTTTTTTAACTTTTAAGTCCCCAATTTTACCTGAGGCTTTATCAACTAGAATTTCTTTGAGTAAGGGGACTTGGTTGTACGCTAAAGGAATATCAATCCGATCATAGTGATGCTCTCCTAATTTGGAAAACAACCACTTCAATAAATTTGAGGGACTTTTCCCAGTCATTACCATCATTTCTAAAAATAACAAACCGCTAAAAATCCCATCACGCTCAGGGATATTGCCTCGAAAAGCATAACCACCGCTTTCCTCCCCGCCAGCCAAGGCATTGTGCTTAGAAAGAAGCGGCCCTATAAATTTAAAACCAACTGGAGTCTGAAAAATCTCAATGTTGTAGCATTTGGCTAGGTGATCAATCATGCTACTTTGTGTGATTGATTTTATTATCGGACCTCTTAAATTTTTTGTATCAAGCATATGCAAACAAAGAAGGCTAAAAGTGTTGAGGGTCGATAAAAATTCACCTTTTTCATCTAATATTCCAAGCCTATCTGCATCTCCATCTAACGCCAATCCTACGTCTGCTTTTTCTGCTTTAACAAAATCTCTTAATGGTTTCAAATTAGGTGCTATAGGCTCAGGCTGTTGCATATCAGGAAAATTCGGATTGGGATTATTTCTAATCTCAAGCACACGAGTTTCATTGCCGCTTAACAATGTGCTGATATAGCCAGATCCGGCACCATGCATTGAATCAACTGCAATCTTTAGGCCTGACTGACGTATCATGTTTAAATTTAGACTTTCATTAATATCATCTATGTAACCTTGGGAAAAGTTTACTGTGTGTATAGGAGCGGGGTTTTTGACTTGAGCCTGATTATTTGTATGGAGAGAATCTGAAGATTCATTTATGTAAGACTCAAGTTTGTTTATAACTTCGACAGAAGCACTAGTACCGTTAGCTGATTTAAATTTAAAACCATTCCAAATAGATGAATTATGGCTAGCTGTAATAACTATGCCTGCTGCTGCNTTGTGTTTGACAACATTAAAACTTACTACTGGAGTAGGGACTGAGNTTTCGGAGAGNTATACCTTTATTCCATNATTGGAAATTATTTCTGCGACTTGCTGAGCAGATTCTTTTGAGTTAAGTCTGGTGTCATAACCCACCACAACCCCTTTTTCAGAAATGCCATCATCTTTTAAAAGCTTAGCTACACCTAGCGCACACCGTTGAAGGTTCTCAGAGTTGAATTCGCGATCTATTATCGCTCTCCACCCGTCTGTGCCAAATTTGATTTGTAGAGGCTTTTTAGCCATACTTGTCACANCTTAGCGGCTTCTAATTGAAGTAATTCTGCCATATCAGTTCGTTCCCAAGGGAATTGTATATCGGGTCTTCCAAAATGCCCGTATGATGCAGTAGCGCTATAAATGGGCTTCCTTAACCCCAAATGTTGAATGATAGCACCTGGCCTTAAATCAAAATTTTGATTTACCAACCGACTAATTTTTTCGTCCGTGATTTTACCTGTCCCGAATGTTTCAACGGATACATTAATTGGTGCGGAAACTCCTATGGCATACGAAACTTGCACCTCACATCTTGAAGCTAATCCAGCAGCTAGGATATTTTTAGCGACATATCTAGCTGCATAAGCCGCGGAGCGATCTACCTTTGTGGGGTCCTTGCCAGAAAATGCACCGCCCCCATGCCTTGCAACTCCTCCGTATGTGTCCACAAGAATCTTTCTGCCAGTAAGCCCCGCATCTCCGTGGGGGCCTCCAATCACAAAACTACCAGAAGGATTTACGAAAATTTTAGTATCTTTATCAACAAGCTCAGGAGGCAATACCGGATTGATTACATTGTTAATTATGTCTTGCTCAATATCCGTTAATGAGATTCCAGCAGAATGTTGTGTGCTTACAATTACCGTATGAATCCTTTTGGGTTTTCCGAATTCATACTCAACCGTTACCTGAGACTTGCCATCCGGCTTGAGATAAGGGATAACCCCTTCTTTGCGGATTATTGATAATCGTTGGGTGAGGGCATGAGACAAGGACAAGGTTAAAGGCATGAATTCCTTTGTTTCATCACAAGCAAAGCCAACCATCATTCCTTGGTCCCCTGCTCCTAAGGTATCAATCTCGCTGGCTTTCAGATCAGAATCACGGTGCTCCAAGGAAGTCGAAACTGCCTGACTGATATCTGGAGATTGTTGATGAATTTCTACTAGTACCCTACAAGATTGATAATCAATCCCAATATCTGGATCGTCGTAACCGATTTCTTGAACTTTTAACCGTACTATAGCTTCATAATCAATATTTGCTGTGGTAGTAATCTCACCAAAAACCATTATCAGGTTGGTTGTAGTTGCTGTCTCACAAGCCACTCTAGCATTAGGATCTTCTGAGAAAATCGCATCTAGAATTGCATCTGAAATTTGGTCACAGATCTTATCCGGATGACCTTCCGTGACTGACTCAGATGTATACAAATATGATTGAGATTGTTCAAATGTCGTTGCCATTGGGCCTCCAACAGGGATTTTTTTATGTTCCAACTTCCCACCCAGCTAAATAAGCTGATTGTTCAGGGGTCAGTACATCAATTGTTACGTTCATCGCATTTAATTTTAATTCGGCGATAGCAGTATCAATTTCTTGAGGGACAATATGAACTCCAATTTCGAGAGCATCAGGATGATGTGCGAGATACTCTGCGCTTAGAGCTTGGTTCGCAAAGCTCATGTCCATTACAGAAGATGGATGTCCCTCTGCAGCAGCTAAATTAACCAGCCTGCCTTCTGCTAGAACATTAATAGTATTTCCATTTTTAAGCGTATATTGATCAACAAAAGGTCTTACTTCTTTGCGGTCTGTAGCCATATCTTCTAATGACTCCAAGTCTAACTCCACGTTAAAGTGGCCACTATTGGCAACTATTGCTCCACTTTTCATGTGTGAAAAATGCGTTTTGCTAATGGCATTCATGCCACCCGTTACAGTAATGAAGATATCACCAACTCTAGATGCGTCTAACATTGGCATTACCATGAAACCATCCATTACAGCCTCTAACGCACGTGTTGCATCAACCTCAGTAACAATGACGTGAGATCCCATTCCTTTAGCCCTCATAGCTACACCTCTACCACACCAACCGTAACCCGCAACGACAACAGTTTTTCCTGCCCATAAAACATTTGTCGCACGAGTTATGCCGTCAAGGGTACTCTGTCCTGTGCCATACCTGTTATCAAAAAGATGCTTAGTATTGGCCTCATTGACAGCTATTATTGGGTACTTCAATGCCCCCGAAGATGCCATGCTTTTAAGCCTAATAACACCGGTAGTGGTTTCTTCAGTTCCTGCTTTAATAGTTTTCAATAAGTCGGTTCTTTTAGTATGTATCGTTGCTACTAAATCAGCTCCGTCATCCATTGTAAAATGAGGNCNAAAGTCNAGTGTAGAATTAAGATGCTTGTAGTAAGTATCATTATCCTCACCCTTAATTGCGAAAGTAGGAATCTGATGAGCAACCGACAATGCCGCCGCAACTGGATCTTGGGTACTCAAAGGATTACTTGCGCAAAGCATGGTTTCTGCACCTCCTGCCTTTAGAGCAAGAGCTAGATTGGCTGTTTCGGTAGTAATGTGAAGGCAACCCGCAATTTTTAATCCCTGAAGCGGCCTTTCTTTTTCAAATCTTTGAGTGATTGCTTTTAGAACAGGCATCTCTCTCGCTGCCCACTCAATNAGTCTTAAACCCTCTTCAGCCATGCCTGGGTCTTTAATGTCTCCTGTATTAATACTCACCTGTACTCCTATTAATTTCCATAAGTGGTCGGTAGGTTTTCGGCGATCCAAACAGGAACGCCCTGTTCTACATTAAAGAGTTTTTCTTGATTGAACCCAAGAGCCGCAGCCATTTCAGCAGCCAGCCCACTTCTTACACCAGCGGCACATATGAAAAGTAAGTCTTTATCTTTGGGTAAATTATCATCAGCTTCCGATAACACGTTATCTACTTCAATGTGAATTGCGTTAGTAGGATGGCCCTCAGTCCATTCATCGTCCCGNCGGACATCCACNATCAAAGCGCCTNTATTTTGCATTTCCAGTGCCTCATGTACTGTAATTCTNTTGTATGGTTCACCAGNGTTTTGTNTTCCGTAGCTCATTTGATCTCCTTATCCTTACAACACACACTAAAAATATTTATCCGTAGAAAGTTGTGATTTTTTTAATCNCAATAGAAAANCTAAAAGCGAANTTTGTTNGAATCAACTTATGGTAGTCCAAGACTATCGGACTTTCATGCAGTCCGCCAATACCTTTAAGTGTTCTGCTTTAAATGTATATTCTGAATTTTGTTCACTTGATNGACTTTTAAGGCTTTGCAAATCACTATTTTCCAAGAGGCACCGCAGATCATTCATAGTGGCATCATCTGGCAATGAAGTATCTTCTTCAAAAATAGAATTCAAAGCAATTCGTTCTGACTCAATTTCACTAATACATAAAAGTAATGATATCGCGGTATCGAAGGCGATTGTTGATTGAAAGTCATTTTGTTCATCATTCCCTGAAAAATTAAAACCTTTCATTGTTTCCGTCACACAATAAGCACTTCTGTCAGATAACTTGCCAGCTTCTTTTTCTAGCTTCAGGAGAGTCAAAATTGCAAAAGTCTCACCACTGAAACATTCAAATGCAGAACCATTNGGNAANTTTTCAAGTTTTTCCGGAACCTTTTTTTCTAAGAATGCATCATAATCAAACCCGAGTANCTGAAGCTTCATACANTCAGCATCTAGCTCTGGCATTATGCTTANCAATTCGATCATAGTAGGAACTCNAGTCGGATCCAAACGCGTTATAGTCAATTGGTCTNCTTTTGTAGGAGTTGGAGCTNNAATTGATTGATTTGAATANGTAGAGCATGACAAAAGAAANANAAGAAAAAGTNCACACTGAATTAAAAAAAGTCTATTAATCATTTNCGTCATCGACTTAACATTATTCNGCCTGAGATATANTGAATATATCATTTTAAAGGGACGGTTAGTAAATTATTTAGGGAATTGTGGNATANNCTTAATGGACAAGTAAATTAAGAAGAAGTTGAAGTTAATTAGAAATGATCTTGAGCAACATATCATTTTCCAACTTTAGNAATCTGCTAAACCTGCAGGTAGATNTAANCGCAGGATTAACAATAATTNCAGCAGATAATGGGCAAGGCAAAAGNACTTTCCTNGAGGGTGCTTACTTGCTANCNATAGGTAAATCTTACAAAGCTAANACTGAAAAGGAGTTAGTCAATTGGGATGCAGCNCAAAAGGAATTGGCAGTAATTTCAGGAAAGTTGGTGCAGGATGACTCAACCATCGATATAAAAGTCGGCATAGATACCCGGCAGAGTACGCTGCAGAAATATGCGCGAGTCAACAGCGTTCCTAAAAGGCCTTCTGAGATTGTTGGCATTATGANNGCTGTGCTATTTTCAGCTGAAGATATTGAATTNATTTTAGGGCCACCGCAATTTCGGCGACGTTATTTGGATATACTTATAGCCCAAATTAACAATAAATATTTACGGGCATTACAGCAATATCAAAAAATTGTCACTCAAAGAAATCGCNTTTTAAGGAACATAAGNGATGGAAGCTCAAAATTTAATGAACTTGAATTATGGGATTCACAATTANGCAAAGAAGGCGCNTTAGTTATATCTTCCAGAGTCAAAATTTTAGAAGATTTGAATANGGCTGTAGCATCAATGTATGATCAGCTTTCTCCTGAAAGCACACATTTAGATGTCTGTTATCTATCCACAGTACCATATGCAGTAAGCGATACTTTAAAAGATATTGAAGAATCATTTCTATCTGCTTTAGTTGATGTCCATAGCAAAGAAATGGCTACGTTTCAAACCGCAATNGGTCCACATCGTGATGATATTCAGCTTTCTCAGAACGGAAGAGACTTTGGNAAATTTGCNTCTNGAGGTCAAGCAAGAATAGCAGCTTTATCAATGCGTTTAGCAGAAGCTAAACTTCTTCGAGAAATGAAGGGACACGACCCAATTTTGCTTCTAGATGACCTTTTGTCTGAATTGGACTTTGAAAAGCGCCAATTGGTCATGGACGAAATAAATCGTTACCAGCAAACAATATTGAGCACTGCGGAGATCGATATTGTGCCGCAAAATTCGATCAGGGATTTNAAAATATTAGAGCTTAAACAAGGNTTGATTCAAACTATCATTCAATAGGATTTGATTTTTTCCAATCACTCACTTGCTCATATGCAAAAGCGGCTTTAAACAACACGTCTTCTCCAAGGTGCGGGCCGAGAAATTGTAAACCAATNGGCAGCCCNTCCACGAAGCCACANGGCAAGGAAATAGCAGGGATNCCTGCTATGTTNACAGGGACGTTGCAAATATCGTTGGCATGCATTGCTACTGGGTCATTGACTTTAGAGCCAATCTTAAAAGCAGGCCCAGGGGTGCTGGGAGTTGCTATTATGTCCACATGCTCAAATGCGTCAGTAAATTCCTGTCGGATTAAAGTTCTTACTTTCTGGGCTTTTAAGTAATAGGCTTCGTAATAGCCGGCAGAAAGAGCATATGTGCCGAGCATGATCCTACGCTTAACTTCTGGGCCAAATCCATCTTTGCGAGTAACAGCAAGAGCTTCCCACATGTTTTCAGATTGTTGATCAGAAAAGCCGTATTTAACTCCATCGTAACGAGCTAAATTTGCAGAGCACTCAGAAGGGGCAATAATGTAATAAACAGCAAGTGCGTTTCTGGAATTTGGCAATGAGATTTCAACAATTTCAGCTCCTAGCTCTTGCAACTTTTTGATCCCTTTAAGCGCACCTTCAGCAGTAGCTGGGTCTATACCATCTTCAAAGTATTCTTTTGCAATGCCGACTTTAAGACCTTTTACCCCTTTATCTATGCCATTCGTATAATCTTTTTTATTAAGCGGTATACTCGTCGAATCACGAGGGTCATGACCTGATATAACTGAAAGTATGATTGCAGAGTCTTTAACAGATCTAGTGATCGGACCAATTTGATCAAATGAAGACGCAAATGCCACAAGACCATATCTGCTAACTAGGCCATAAGTTGGCTTCATCCCTACTACACCACAAAGAGCTGCAGGTTGNCGNATGGATCCNCCAGTNTCCGANCCTAATGAAAAAACAACCTCACCCGCTGATACAGCAGCAGCAGGCCCACCGCTTGATCCACCGGGTACAAACGCAGAATTCCAAGGATTCGTGGTCAATTTAAAAGCGGAATTTTCTGTCGAGGAACCCATCGCAAATTCATCCATGTTCCCTTTACCTAGGAGGATAGATCCTTCATCGTTCAAGGATTGTGTGACAGTAGCATTGTATGGAGGTATGTAATCGCTAAGCATCAGGGAAGCACAAGTTGTCTTTATGCCTTTCGTGCTAATGTTGTCTTTGATTTGATTAGGTATTCCAGTTAGTGAATTAAAAAGCCCATTTGAAATGCGTTCATCAGCTTTTTTTGCATTGGACAATGCCTGGTCTGCACAAACAGTTAGGAATGCCCCAACTTGAGGATCAATCGAATCAATTCGAGCCAAATGGGCTTCGGTGATTTCTAGTGCAGATAATTCTTTGCTCCTAAGCGCCTTAGCCATTTCATCAATTGTCATATAAAAAATTTGTGAGGACATAGGAGAATTACTCTAAGACCCTTCTAATTTTGAAAAAACCATCCTGTTGGCTAGGTGCATTTGATAAGACTTCTAGATTAGTCAGGGAATCTGCTACATAATCATCCCTTAGTACAGTCTTAACAGTCTCTATTACGTGAGAAGTTGGATGGATATTATCGGTTTGTACTGCACTTATTACATCGACTTCACTTAGAAGTGATTTCAGATCAATCAGCATGGATTCAAGTTCGGCATCAGACATCGCTATTCTACAGAGAAGTGCGATGTTTTCGACGTCTTGAATGGTCAGTTCATTTTTATTATTTTCCAGTTCATTTATTGACAAATAAAAGACCCCACAAAATGATTGATTTCATTTAAGCAACTTCTTGGCCTTCGCCTTCACATAAAGTTCGTATGTGCTTGAAAGGAAAGATTCCAGTGTCATGTAAATCGCTGAACAATATACCTACTGCATAATTCCCGATTTCAAGTATATCTTCAATTTTTATATTATCGGCTACATCTTCGACCCCAACGTGCCTGACATGAGTCATTTCATCAACACAACTAGCGCAGTTGCAATTACCTCTTAAGATTTTATGGGCAAGCAAAAATTGCTTACCATCTTGCCATAATACATACATCCCTTCTTCTTGAACATTTATGGATCTTGGTTCGTATTTTGGTTCAGCCATCTTAGAGATTCACCTTCTCTCCTAATTTGCTTTCTAGTGCCTTATGATAAACATACATTGCGCTAATAACATCTTCAGTTCCGATCCCTTGTGATTCAAAAAGCGTTATATCTTTTTCGCTATATCTGCCCATTGATTTTTTCGATACTACCGACCTTAAGCTCAAAACATCTTGCCAGCAGAAAGCATCTCCATTTTCTATGCTAATGAGGTCTCCTGCTTCTATTTGCGCCTGTTGAATATCATCTACCACAATCACATTACTTCGCTGAATAGTGGTTTTGTCTATTTCTCGCCGTGCTTTGCTATTTGACCCAGCCGCATTTATATGAGTTCCTGGATTGACAAACGAACCATCAAATACTGGGTTGATGGAATTTGTAATCGTGCAAATAATTTCGGCAGAGTTCACTGTCTCATCTACGTTATTTGTAGCTATGACATCTATGTCTAAATTAGCTCTCATCATCTCTGCAAAGCTATTTCTGTTTTGGTAATTAGTGCTGTATACGAAGGCTTTTTCTATATCTCGTACTTTGCAAATTGCCTCTAGCTGACTGGACGCCTGAAAACCACTCCCAATTATAGAAACAGTACTTGCACTGGGGTTAGCCATATAGTTTGTAGCTACTCCACTGATCGCACCTGTACGTATTTGCCCAAGCGCATTAGCCCCTATTATAGCTAATGGCTCAGCAGACTCCGTACCAAATAATAGTACAACCATTTGCGGTGACTTATTCCCTGGAATGGATAAGTAAGTTTTTAGTCCTGAGGCTTGTGAGTTAGGTATTACCCCTCCCATTACTTGAAGACTCCCCGAAGGTAAAGGTAATCTTTGCCTAAGCATTAATTCTGATTGAGGATGCAAGGTATCATCAAAAAGCTGTTTCAGGAGACTAATACAATCATCCATCTTTAGTAATTCACGCACTTCAGCATCTTTAATAATCAGCATGGTTCACATATTTTCATCAGGGATTTCCATTTTTAATTGTCCTTGAGGATACATAGGCTTTAGCTTACTTGCACCAATTCCAATGAGCCGTAAAGCGTTAGATTTCACCCAATTAATATTCAATAATTCTTTTGTGAATTCATATAAGACATTTGGGTCACTCGTAAATTCATAATTGCTGGCTGATCGGGATACAGTTTTGAAATTTGCATATCGTATTTTCAAAGTAAATGTTTTCGCCGACATCTGTTGACTCTGTAGAGACCTAGATACGCTTTGAGCTAACCTCCATAATTCGTCGTAGAGTTCTTCAATTACGGCAACATCTTTCTCAAATGTTTCTTCTGCGCTAATTGATTTTGGAACACTTTCAGTAGCAACAGAAGATTCATCCATACCTAAAGCTCTTAGCTTTAGAATAAGACCTGATTGGCCAAGTACGGAAACCAAAAGGGAATCGGGTGCGCATGAGACCCTACCTAGGTTGGTTAATCCGACGCTCTTAAGCTTAACAGATGAACGAGGCCCAATTCCGGGCAGTGACGATATATCAAGTGGTGCTAGAAACTGTTGCTCGTTTCCAGGTTTAACGACAACAAAACCCTTTGGTTTCCCAGTTTCGCATGCTACTTTCGCAATCAATTTATTGGATGCTAAACCGATCGAGCAATTTAACCCCAGTTCTACTAGTATTCGGCCTTGTATCCGGTGAGCTAACGCTTCGGCTTCTGCCATATTATTAGTGATTTTTGAAAAATCCACATAAGCTTCGTCGATTGACACTTGTTGCACTAGTGATGTCTCGTCGAGCATCAAATTGATAACTTTTTTCGAATAAGATTTGTAGATCGAGTGCCTAGTTGGTAGCACGATAGCATGAGGACAAAGTTTAAGCGCTTGTGCCATTGGCATAGCTGCTCTGCACCCATAATCCCTAGCTTGATATGAAGCAGCAGCGACAACTCCTCTGCTTTCAGGTGAACCACCAATTAAAACAGGTTTTCCTTCTAAATGAGGATGTTCTAATACTTCTACTGAAGCATAAAATGCATCTAAATCAACAAGTGCAATTCTTCTGTTGTTGTTCACGAACCAATCGTAACCTAATCACTGAATCACTGGAACAGATCTTTGGCATTTGACGAGACAGAAGCAACTAGCTACATTTTCCCTCTAACAGAAGCAGCTAAATCAGAACCTGCAGTAAAACCAACTCGACTATGAGCAGGTACGGTTACTTTTTGGCCTGCTTGCCGACCTCTGATCGCGCGTACTTGTCTTTCTTTAACCCTTCTTGATTCAAAAGCCCCAAAGCCAGTTATCACAACTCGATCACCAGACGTAAGGGCTTCTCTTATGCAATCCAAGACTGCATTTAACGCCACATCGCCTTGAGATTTTGGTGACCCAAGTTTTTCCGCTACCTTTAATGCTAAATCCCCTTTTCTAAGCGTGGCCAAATTGCACCTCCATCAATCAACAAAATGAGCCTTAAAGCGCGGCGGCAATATAGCACAGCAAAACCAAAAAACACAGTGCCGCTACCATTTCTCGATATTTAAACTACTCCATTTGGTTTTGAAAAATCTAATTAGTTGATTGCGTTTCTATAAATTCGTTTGTGTATAGTTTTGTAAAATCCCAATTTGATTGGCTGTCATCAGGTCCTAATAAGAGATCATTAGATACCATCCATTTAGCGAAACTCTCCCATTTTTCGGCAGATTGCCACCCAAATATTTTCCTCTCATCAAGCCAATAAGGAGTCAAGAGAGTAATTCCCTGGCGCTCAGTATCTTCGTCAGTTTCTGGGACTAATCTTGATAGTACATTTATGGCTTCTTGCGGGTCATCTAGCGCATCCTGGTAACCTTTAGAAATTGCGGTGATGAAGCTTTGAACCAATTTTTTGGATTCTGATGTATTCTTTTGACTGGTAACAAGTACGATTTCGTAAAAATCTGGTACACCCCAGTCTTCCATTTTGATTACATTAACTGGAAAACCTTGATTTTCAGCTGAAATCGACTCAGCTACCCAATAGGCGCCAATTATTGCGTCGACTTTTTTGCTAATTAACGCGGGAACTAAATCAAAACCCACGTTTACTAGGTCAACCTCCTCAAGTTTCAATCCATCGGCTTTGAGCATTGTTTCGAGTAAAGGGGCATCTGATGGCACTCCGTATGCACCTACGATTTTTCCTTTAAGATCTGCTGGTCTTTTAATTCCTGACGATTGCAATGACATAATTGAATTTAGTGGGTGTTGAACCAGAGCAGCTATAGAAGTGATAGGAACACCAGCTCTTCCAGCTATCAAAACCTCACTTTGATAACTTAATCCAAAATCATCTTCTCCTGCCCCAACTGACATCAAAGTAGTTGCAGGATCGTTGGGCACATAAATTTCCACATCTAGTCCTTCTTCAGCGAAATACCCACGATCTTGGGCTATATACAAGCCGCTGTGGTTAGACCATGGTATCCAATCTAGAGCTAACCTGACTTTAGTCTTTTCCTCATCACTGCTTGAGCACGCGGCGAAAAGCAAGAGCACTAAAATTACTAATATTGTTCGTGTTGATGAAAATTTACTCATGGTGTGCCTTCTATTAACTCATCCAACTTTTATCAAATCCTATTTCGGAGGTTTTTTTCCATTTCAGCATCTTGAATTCTATCAGCGAAATTAATAAGAAAAACCCCACACCCATTAAAGCTAAAATTAGAACAGCAGCAAATGATCGTGCTGTTAAGAATAAGGGAACCGAAACCCTAGTCAAATAACCCAAGCCTTCACTAGATCCTATCCATTCTCCTACTACTGCACCTATCACGCAGAAAGTTGCAGAAATTTTCATACCAGAAAAAATTGATGGAAGAGATGCGGGTAGGCGAACTTTAAAAAAGATTTGGTAAGGGCTCGCTCCAGTAGTTAGCATGACTCTGATGATATCTCTATCAACTGACCTTAAGCCGTCAACGGTTGAAACTACAATTGGGAAAAAAGTGAGCAAAACTACAGTCACTATTTTAGGCGTCAATCCATAACCAATCCAAATTAATAAAAGCGGTGCAACTACAATAGTCGGGATTGTTTGGGATGAAATAATTATCGGATAAATTGCTCTGCGAATCAGCTGAGAGACGCTGATCATTAAAGCTAATGCAATACCAAGCATGAGGGCAATCAAAAATCCCGCAATTGCCTCGAGAGCAGTTACTTTCGTGTGTGAAAGGAATAATGGGTAGTTATTTTTCAATTCTATAAAGATCGCGCTCGGTGCAGGCAGTTTCCACTGTGGAATACCAAATTGATATATAGAAACCTCCCAAAAAGTTAATAGAGTAACTATAAAGCCTAATGACAGCCCATAATTTTTAAGTAAATGGTGAATAAGTTTAGGCATTGTGAAGTTCTGGTCTTTTATTATTCGCTTTCAATTTGCTTTCAGCAGGAGTTTTTAAAAAATCAAGCAAATCCGCTTTCAATTTTATAAATTTGGCATCCTTGTAAGTCCTTGGTCGGTCCAAATCGACCCTTAAGGATTTAATTATTCGTCCCGGGCGAGGACTAAGGACATAAATTGTGTCTGAAAGAATTAGCGATTCATCCACATCATGAGTTACCAAGATAATAGTTTTTTTATAATCCCTCCAAAGGTTGTGTAAAATCCCCTGCATTTCCTCTCTAGTAAGTGCATCGAGAGCACCAAATGGTTCGTCCAGGAGTAAGAGCTGCCGTTCAGTCATGATGGTTCTAAGCAAAGCAACTCTTTGCCTCATCCCCCCTGATAATTTGGAAGGCAAAAAGTTTGCGAAGCCGGACAAACCGAAATCATTAAGTGAGCTATGAATCATAGCGCGGGCAACTTTACGGTTAAAGCCTCTTATTTCTAACGGAAGAGCGGCATTATCAAGAACTGTTCTCCAAGGCAATAGTGAATCATTCTGAGGCATGTACGCTACTTGACCTAGTCTGTCACTATAATTGAACTCTGACATAGAGATTGACCCTGAAGAGGGCTCTTCTAGCCCAGCGAATATGTTTAGGAGAGTGCTTTTCCCACTGGCGCTTGGGCCTATTATTGAGACAAATTCATTTGGCTCTACAGTTAAGTTGATTTCAGATAATACAGAAGTGACTTTGCCTTCATGGGTATAAGTTTTACAAAGATCACTAACTTCAATTACATGGTCACCCAAAGTATAAGCTGCTCCTTTAGGGCTCTGGGTGAATGACGTTAGGCTTTCAAGGCTAATTAAAAGACTAGGCGATGATCCCTACGCTGGTTTTAAGCAGATCAGGTTCAAAGGGTCGCTTCACAAATGAAGCCTCTCAGCCGCCACTCAGGCTCCCCATCGCTAAACACAATTTTTAAAGATTCAGCAATGATAGTAAGTTAGCTATTAGTGCGCGTCAATTGGTGATAATATCTGCAAATAGCAATGTTTTTTGGATAATAATCACAGAATGGGCATCAATCCGCACTACGGAGGCTATGGACAACCTAATTCTTGTGCTATTATCCCCATCTGGATCAGCCTCTAGTTGTTAGGGTTTTTGTGAAGCTGGCCAGATTTTTCGGCAGCCTAATTGGCCGAAGTTAATTATGGAACCCCGCCGACTTGTAGGCATACTGGAGAGGGGCAGGAGCGGCTTTTTTATGGTTCGAACCTTTTCTACTGGAATTATTATTTCTTTGGTTGCAGTTCTGACACTTTTTGTCAGTTCTGCTATGGCACAGACTAAGCTTGGAGGCTCAGTAAGCTTCCGAGATGATGGTGCCAACGCTGGGGCAAAGCTTGTGACATCTTTGACTGGCTTAGATGTGGGAATTGCATATGAAGGGCAACTTTGGTCTGCTGATGGTCAAAGTTCAGTTGACGTAGGGGCTCTTACGATAGCAGTGGATGGATCTGCTAGTAATACATATGTTGACCCTGATGGGGCAAGCCTACAGGGGAATTACGATCATTATGTGATCGTTGATCCAAGTGGGTCTATTATCTACTCAGACTCAATACCTTCCATCGTGTCAGATGAAATCAATAGTGTTATTACAACGGATGCGCTGGGGCTTAGAGATACTGTAGCCGCTGCATTGGTTTCAGCTAAAGCAGCTAATAGTGCTACAACATTAAGCGCCCAACAGACTTCTGCTAATGAAGTTCTAGCTGCTATAGATGCGATCGTAGCACATGCAGATGGCGTTATTGCTGCTGCAGACCTGATTGCCGTTTCAGCTGCTGCTGAGCTTGACGTTGCCGCGGCTGCAAAACTCGCAAGCTCCAATGCAGCAGATGCGAGAACTGGGGCTTTGCAAGCACAGTCCAATGCGACTGCCCTTGTTGCCGCCACAAGCATCTCTGATTATGGATCTAAGATTCAAGCACAGAACTTAGAAGTAGGCTTGTCGAACGCTAATGATTCAGCGAGGCTAGCTTACGGGAACGCTCAGGACATGGCGGCGTTTGTTCCAGTACTTGGGGCATCTCCAGTCTTCGTCTCTGCGACACCTGCGGTTGGGGATAGTATGGTTCCTTCCGCAGCCTGGATGGCTTTGATATTGGGATTTGTCTTGATTGCTACTGGTGGAGTATTAGCTACCAAAAGGCAAGTCTCTAGTTAAACGAATTGCTAATTAAAAATATGACCCCGCTCTGCGGGGTCATATTTTTTTGTAATAAAAATCCACCAGGACATATATCAACTCTGTGCTTCACCTCAGGGGACAGTCAGTTGTTTTTATAGCAAGATATACCATTTGTGAGGCATCTCTAGTTTTTGTTGATGCGAACTCTGCGGAGGATAGTTATGGTTCTTTTATCAGTTCCGATGGCTTTGATATTGGGATTTGTCTTGATTCTTACTGATTAGGCATTAGCTACTAAAAGGCAAGCTTTGTTAAATGTAGTGTAATAAAAAATGAGGTCTCGCAAAGCAGACCTCATTTTTTATTAGCTTAATATTTTACATCAAAGCATTTATGATCTTCGAACCTTGCTCTTTGGTAAGAGGATTCATCTGTTTTATTAGCGGACCACCATCGCGAAGTACTGGCTCTTGCTGTTCTAGCGTTGAAGCCCCTTCGCGTTGGAAAAATACACCAGTGAAAATCTTATCACCCCATTCCATGGCTAATTCACATGCAGCTTTCCAATCACTAGTATCGTGATTCGCATCCTCAAGCTTATTTACCCTTTGCTTGAAAAATGAATGGTCGTTATCGCGGTTAAACGTTACACAAGGGCTAAGAATATCTATTAATGAAAATCCCTTATGTTGGATTGCCTGTTTCATAATATCTGATAAATGGCGAGGATCCCCGCTATACCCACGAGCAACAAAAGTTGCTCCATTCATAATTGCAGAGGTTAAAGGGTTCAATGGTGTTTCCACACTGCCAAACGGAGTACTCTTAGTTTTCATGCCCACGCTGCTAGTGGGTGAAATTTGGCCGGTTGTAAGTCCATATATTTGGTTATTCATAACTAAGTACGTCAAATCTACATTACGCCTTGCTGTGTGTGTGAAATGGTTCCCACCTATTCCATAACCATCCCCATCTCCACCCGTGACAATGACAGTAAGTTCGTGGTTTGCGAGCTTGGCTCCTCCGGCAACCGCCAGAGCACGGCCATGGAGCGTGTGCATGCCGTAAGAATTAAAATACCCTGGGAAATTTGATGAGCATCCAATACCACTTACAGTCAGAATCGAATGTGGTTGAATCCCCATTTCCGCGCATGATCTCTGAAGTGCATTCAAGACACCAAAATCGCCGCAACCAGGACACCAATCTGGATCAGCAAGCCCTTTGAAATCTTTAGGTGTCAGTTCTATTGGCGCAGAACCGCCCAGCTCTTTAGTAATTGTCATTTGATTGACCTCCTAGACCATTATTTCTTGGTAAGGGACACTTATTTTTGTTTTCCCTGCCAACTGTTCTTTCACTGCTTCGACTATATGATGAGGTGCGAATGGTTCACCATCATATTTTCTAATATAACCATCAGCTGTAATTCCTGTCTCGCTTCTTAGGTACCTTGCAAATTGCCCAGAGTAATTATTCTCAACAATAATGGTTTTATTAGATTTGCTTAATAACTCCTCTATGGTTTTTTTGTGTAAAGGAACTATCCATTTTATAGGCAAATGGTTGACTTTAATGCCACTTTCTTTAAGCATTGGAATTGCATCTTTAATAACGTTATACGTAGAACCCCACCCAACTAAAGTGACATCTGCATCTTCTTCGCCTTCTATTGAAGGAGACGGGACCATATTTTCTAAGTTGATGATTTTCCTTGCCCTCTTTTCAACCATTTTCCTTCTTTTATGAGGGTCTGTGAATTCATCACTAATCAACAATGAATTTTCATCGTGTTCATCAGTTGCAACGATATGTATGTGCCCTTCAAGTCCAGGTAATGCTCTGGGCGAAACACCAGATTCCGTAGATTCGTATCTCATGTATTCTTTTGAACCAGTTGATTCGGTAATGAGCTCACCCCTGTTAATTTCAGGGTAAACGTCGACCAAATCAGGATCCACAGTACTCGTACCTTCAGAGATCAGCAAGTCGCTTAGAACAATACCAGGAATTTGTAACTGGTCTGTTAAATTAAATAACTCAGGCATAGTGTTAAATGCGTCTAGTGAATTAAAAGGTGCTACTACAACTCTTTCGAAATCACCTTGGCTTGCACCAAGTGCCTGCCATAGGTCACCTTGTTCCGTTTTTGTTGGTACTCCAGTTGAGGGCCCCGCTCGTTGTACATTAATAAATACAGCAGGGACTTCCATCATCCCAGCCATTCCAATTGCTTCAGTCATTAAAGCGAAGCCACCTCCAGAAGTGGCACACATCGACCTTACTCCAGAATGAGCTGCACCAATTACGGTGTTTGCGACGGCGATCTCATCCTCCATTTGGCGCACCATAATCCCTAAATCTCTTGCGTTTTTAGCCATCCAGTGTAATACGCCTGTAGATGGACTCATCGGATAAGCTGCATAAAATTTAACTCCTGCAGCAGCACCACCCATAGCTAAGGCATCATTCCCAGTCCAAATAGCGAGAGGTTTCTCTCCAAGTGGGGCAGGTATGGGGAATGGCGTAAAATTTTCCAATGCGTATTGATAGCCTGCGCGGGCAACACTTACATTTTCTTCAACTACAACCTCTCCTTGACGTGCAAAACGTTGGCGAGTGCTTTCCTCAAGAATCTCAAAATCGAGGCCAGACAAATGCATAAATGCACCTAAAGCTACAGTATTTTGAACAAGACGGTTTCTTGAATTATCTGTCAATTCTGATATTGGTAAGCCACACAGCTCTACTCCCGAAGCGGGTGTGCCAGGGTTTATATCATCAGAATTGAAGAGTACTCGAGTGCCTGAAACCATCAGATCAAGGTGCCTGTCCATAGTATCTTGGTTCAGACAGAGAAGCAGATCCAGTTTGTCACCATGGCTACGAGAAAAATCATCCCTTGCGCGGATAGTAAGGAAAATATGGCCACCTCTAACAATAGATTGATATGCATTGTAGGCATTGATATGCAAGCCTCGTCTTGCCATCATTTGAGCAACAATGTTTCCTGGCGTTGCAATTCCTTGACCTGCAGCTCCTCCAATAGCTATTGAAAAGTCGTATTTGCCTGTACTCATACTTAGCTCCTAATGTGATTACTTAAAATTTCGCCATGGAATTTCATACATGGATTGCGTTCCCATCAACAGCAAGGGCTGCTTCTTTTACAACTTCAGAAATAGAAGGATGGGCATTAATTAAATTACCTATCTCTAAATTGGTACCATCAAGTATTTTTGCAATGCTTAATTCGCCTAGTAATTCAGTGACGTCACTACCTAAAAGGTGAGATCCCAAGATTTCACCATTTTTCGCATCTACAACAACTTTGGCAAAGCCTTCGTTCGATCCTTCTGCTAGAGCCTTACCATTTGCGGACATAGGGAAACGGCCAACTTTGATTTCAAAACCATTGCTAATTGCTTCTTCTTCTGTCATTCCAATACTAGCAACTTGAGGATGGCAATATACAGCTCTAGGAACTGCACCATAATTTATAGGTGACGGATTAAGGCCTGCGATTTGTTCAACAACGTATATAGCTTGAGCTTGAGCTACATGAGCTAACGGTGCATAACCTATTAAATCACCAATGGCATAAACATTAGATTCGTTGACTCTGAGATGTTTGTCCACCTGAATGAAACTAGCAGATATATTTGCTTTGATGTTTTCAAGTCCGATCCCATTAGTATTGCCATGTATCCCTGCAGCTACAATGACTCGCTGGTCTTCGAAATATCTAGTTCCGTTCGTCGTATCTATAGAAACATCGCAGTTGTTTTCTTGTTTTGTTAAATCAATCAGCTGTGAATTACTAAGAATTTCTATACTTTGTTTTTCGAGATATCTCGTTAAATAGCGAGATATCTCCTTGTCTTCACGAGGTAAAATTCGATCTTCTGTTTCTATTACTGTCACCTTTGAACCATAAGCCGCCAAAAACCAAGCAGATTCAATTCCTATCGCACCTCCACCAAGGACAATGGCGTTATCGGGAGGAGATTGATCAAGGAGTCCATTCTTATAGTTAACAACGGCCCTGCCATCTACTTCAATACCTGGAATCTCATTGGGGCTAGCGCCTGTAGCGAGAATAATAGACTGAGAATTTATATGCTGATTGTTAACAGATATAGTGTGATCATCTAGTAAAGAAGCATCTCCGAAAACTAAGTCAACTTGATGTTTTTTTAGCAATCCATTGATTCCGTTTGTAAGTTTTCGCACTACATCCCAGACTCTTTCCATTCCTGCTTGGTAATTAATTTGAAAGCTGCTAACAGAAATTCCGAAATTGTGAGCGGATTTTACAGTTTGTAATACCTCAGCATTCTTTATCATGGCTTTTGTGGGGATACACCCCCAATTTAAGCAAACGCCTCCTACGGCTTCCTTTTCTACGAGCAAAGTCTTAAAACCTAATTGGGCCGACCTTATGGCAGCGACATACCCTCCAGGTCCGGCACCGATTATCGCAATATCATATTCCATAGAAAAAACCTTTAGGTTAATGCAACGTTAGAATTATATAACAGTAACAATTATCGTGTAGAAGGTCTGATATAAGTATAAAATGATCTAGAAGAATGGTACCAACACGACGAATGTCGCTTAAATACCATAGAAATTTTCTATACCTTACTGCAAACCAGAAGCTAATTCCATCAAGTTAGTTATATGAACAAATAATAAAATAAAATCAACAGTACAGCTTAGTTGCTTATAGAGGAGATATTAAAGGTAGGATATAATTTTGGTGCTGTAATTAATTTACGTCATAGCTGTTTATGAAAGAGACAAGTATGCAGGATAGACCTTTAGAAGAATTGCTGGCTCATGCTATAGAAAGCACTCAGGTAATTCGACACCCAAAGCAGCACTTAGCTACGTTTGGTATTACTTCAATCAAATATTATTTAGTAACAGAAGCTGCTTATAACAGCCTGAACATTGGTGAAAAAAATGAAGACGTAGTTATTCGTGAAGGAATGGTTCGCGCGGAGCAACCTCAAGTTGTTACCCCTCAGTACTTGCTGAATCATGAAGGGTTTGGTGATTACGCAGGAGAGTATTTAAGGCACCTTAGAAGCCAAGGGGCAGGGGATACTCCTGGATTACTTTATGCATACAAGAATGAAGGGATGAGGACTAATATTGCATCAGGTGATGTCAAGCAAGTTGCATATCGCTTGAAAGGGTGGCTTGATAGAGAAGAAAGGGGCATGGAAGCGGTGATACAAGGCATCGATGAGCTCTGGGATGTTTCTCTTATGAAATTTATTTATGATCTAACCTCGGCATCATTGAGTGCTAACTTGAAAGAGATCCATAATCAGGGCCTTTTTGATGTGGAAAGAGGTATTCCGCGAGCAGCTAGAGAACGTATCGAAGGGTTGCTTGCCGAAGCAAGGCAAGGCAACGTTGATCCCGCAGCAGTACATCAAGAGATTGAACGGTGGGGCGCTTTTGATGAGTACCAAGATAAATTCCTTGCGATTTTTAAAAGATAATAACCAGTGAAGCTAATACTTTTTGACTCCAAGCTCAAAAGCGAGAGAAAACGATACTTGGGACAAGTAGGCCTTGCATCTGTATCTTTGTTTATTGTGCTTGTAGCTTCAAATTTTGTCAGTTCAGCTTTAGAGTCCAAAGCAGTTATCGTCGCTGCTATCGCATCCACAACTTTCGTCTTGTTTATAATGCCTCATAGTGACACGGCACACCCTAGACACGTAGCTGGAGGACATTTAGTAGCATTGGCTATAGGTGTTTTATTTGTTCTGTTTGCTGATTCTTTTCTCAATATTCAAATCCTCGAGGCATCAAGGTTTGCTTTCCCTGCTTTTGCTGCAGCTGGCGTGGGATTGTCTATGTTAATCATGGCTGCAACTGATACAGAACACCCACCGGCCGCGGGGACTGCGCTTGGGACACTCAGTAATCCAGTCTCTTTGGAACTAACATTATTCATTTTGGTTAGTGTTGTACTTTTATTATCAATACAAATGAAACTCAGAAAGTACTTATTCAATTTATACTAGCGATCATGTTAAGAGATGTGAGCTGCTCCGTTGACTTCCAATAGAGTTCCAGAAATATAATTTGCATGGGAAGATAATAAGAAAAGCATTGGTTCTACGGCCTCCGGAATTGTCCCAGGCCTACCAAGAGGTAAAGTCGAAAAATATGCAGCGCGTGCTTTTTCAGGAATACCTTGTGCTGAATCTCCCACCCACTCATTTTGAGATTCTCTTGGACGAGTTAATCGTGTGTCGATAGGCCCAAATGCGATGGAATTACTAAGAATATTGAAGGCAGCCCCTTCAATGGCTGCAGTGCGAGTCAGGCCTACTATTCCAGCTTTTGCCGCAGCATAATTTGCTTGCCCCAGATTTCCAAAAGCGGACATTGAAGATACTGTCAGAATTTTCCGGGGTTTTATCAAAATCTCAGACTCTTTTTCAGACAATGCTGCGTGGCGCATGGCTGAAAAAGCGGGCTGTACTACTGAGTAAGTCCCGTTCAAATGTACATCAATGATGTCGTTCCACTGTGTTTGGTCCATACGATGCAACATCGAATCCCATGTATACCCAGCTAGAGTAGCAACTAAATCGATAGTTCCATATTTCTCAATAGCAGTTTTGGTAAGCAAAGCGCCGATCTCTGTATTTGAAACCGAACCGCTTACGCCTACTGTTTCACCTTTTGCCAAATTCTGAGTTTCCAATAAAGGCTTTGGATCTAAGTCATTCAATACTAACCTTGCACCTTTTTCAGAAAGTGACAACGCAAGTGCTTTGCCTATTCCTCTACCAGCTCCAGTTATAATAGCGACCTTTCCTGCAAAACCTTCCATAATTTGCCTTCTTTCAGCGTATCTTACTAATTGTACAGTTTTACTTCAGTATTGATTGATGCTTGGAGTGTTAAAATCTAATAGGATACATGTAAATTATGTTATAAGGAGAGTACGGATGGCGCATTCGTTTGAAGGAATAGATAGTGGGATGTTTGCTGATGCATTAGACATCCTCAATTATGACGGTGCAATGGTGGGACTTCAACCTGTGTCCCATGGACAGAGGTTTCATGGTAGGGCACTAACCGTAAGGATGCTTGTAGGCACACCAGGCACCTTTGCCCCTGAAGAAATAGCCTTAGGCAAAATACTCGAAGGTGCTTCTAAAGATGATGTTATTGTCATCGATGTTGGTGGTGAGCACATTACAGTTTGGGGCGAATTGGCAGCTATAGCAGCTCAAAACATCGGAGTATCAGGCTTAATTGTCGATGGTGCGGTAAGAGATGCTGATATTATGCAAGAACTTGGCTTCCCAGTCATAACTAGGCATATTTGTGCTACTGCAGGTAAAACCCGGTTAAGGCTAGGCTCTGTCAACCAGGAGCCAGTAAAAGTAGGCGGAGTAAGCGTAAATCCAGGTGATTTTGTATTTGCAGATGAAACTGGCGCGGTTGTGGTTCCTAAGGATATGTATGATTCTACCCTGGAAGAATTAAATAAAATTAAAAAGAAAGAAGACGCATTCAAAGAAGGCTTAGCTAAGGGATTGCCATACCTTGAGGCTGCAAAAGGTATGGGATTGGTGCAAATTTAAAAATTTGTGAAATTAAATAAGGAGATTAGGCGAATGAGCCTTACAAACGAACAAGTTAAAGAATTGGCAGATTCATTATGGAGTGCTGAAGAAACGCATAATTTCATACCACCCTTAACCGATTCATACCCTGAATTATCGGCTGATGATGCCTACAGAGTACAGGAACAGGTATTACAGTATCGTTTAAGCAGCGGTAGAAAAGTGGTAGGTAAAAAAGTAGGACTTACAAGCGTTGCTATGCAAAAAATGTTAGGAATCGATACGCCTGATTACGGAATGATTTTTGACAATATGGTACTGAATGATGGAGCTGAAGTTGCCTTTGACTCACTCCAACAGCCTAGAGTAGAGCCTGAGATTACATTTTTCCTAAAAAAGACGCTTAAAGGACCTGATGTAACAGTAGAAGATGTTATTGAAGCTACTGATTATGTTGTTGCTTCTTTGGAAGTCGTGGGTAGCCGTGTGGCAGACTGGAAGATTAAATTGGCTGACACTATAGCTGATAATGCTTCACATATGGCTGCAGTAATTGGTTCTCTAAAGGTTGATGCAAGTGAAATNGANCTTGTAAATGAAGGTCTAATCTTTGAGAAAAATGGAGAAGAGATCAGCAGGGGAACNGGTGCNGCCGTTNTGGATAACCCCGCTAAGGCNGTGGCATGGTGTGCTAATAANCTGGGTGAATACGGTGTCCCTCTAAANGCTGGNGAATTTGTTATGCCTGGCGCNCTGGTCGGTATGACGCCAGTNAGCAGAGGAGACNTAGTCGTTGCAAAGTTTGACAACCTNGGCTCTGTTAGCATTAAGTTCGTTTAACTAAATGCGTGATATTTCTGTTCGTANTGAAGGAGAGTTAGATGGATCATGAAAAAATAGGTGTCGCTATTGTGGGCTCTGGCAATATAGGNACAGACCTAATGCTGAAACTAGCCAATCATCCGCGACTTGAAATGNGATTGATGGTGGGTATTGACCCTAATTCTGAAGGGTTAGCAATGGCAAAACAAATGGGCTACAAAACTTCNGCCAATGGAATTGAGGGATTTAAAGAGCACCATGATTTAGTGAAAATTGTTTACGAATCAACCAGTGCAAAAGCACACATTGCNAATGCGCCTATTTATAAAGAACTTAATAANATAGCTATTGACTTGACCCCTGCATCAGTNGGTCCATATGTNGTGCCTTATGTAAATATTGGAGATGTTCTTGATGAACCAAATGTCAATTTAATTACGTGTGGTGGACAGGCAACAATACCGATGGTTAACGCAGTNGCTAAAGTTACAAGGGTGCCTTATGCGGAGATTGTAGCCACGATTGCCTCAAAAAGTGCAGGNCCGGGTACAAGAGCTAATATCGATGAATTCACCCAAACAACAGCTACAGGNATAGTAAGGATAGGTGGAGCAGAAAAAGGTAAGGCNATAATTATTCTTAATCCGGCTGANCCGCCNATTATTATGAGAGACACAGTGTACTGNCAGGTAGAGGAAATGGACAAAGAGGCTATACTTGGCTCAATCCATGACACAGTAAAGAGAATACAAACATACGTTCCAGGTTACCGTTTAAGAGTCGATCCAATTTTTTATGAAGATAGGGTTGTAATTACGATAGAAGTTGAGGGGGCAGGGATGTATTTGCCCAAATACTCGGGCAACTTAGATATCATGACTGCTGCTGCAGTTGAAGTAGGGGATCAATTCGCACGTAATTTATTGGGGCTGCCGACGCAAACAACGACCACTGCAGGAGGGGCATAGTATGTCCAGTAAACAAAAGATCAGACTCGTAGATTCTACAATGCGTGACGGAAGTCACCCAATGGCTCATCAATTTACTGCTGAGCAGGTTAGCCAGATTGCACAAGCACTCGATGTTGCAGGTNTTCCGTTGGTAGAAATTTCCCANGGCGATGGCNTGGGAGGATCTTCGTTAAATTACGGATTTTCAAAAGAAGATGAACAGGATCTTATAGCAGCGGTTAACGCTTCAATGACGAAAGCCCNAATCACAGTCTTACTTCTGCCGGGGATNGGGATNCAAGAAGACCTAAAAGAATCATATGATCGTGGAGCAAGAGCTGTTCGGGTTGCGACTCATTGCACAGAGGCCGATATCGCAATTCAGCATATTGGGTTGGCTCGTGACTTGGGTATGGAGACATTGGGGTTTTTAATGATGGCTCATATGATCGAGCCAGATGCACTAGTAGAACAGGCAAAAATTCACGAATCATCTGGAGCTCAGGCAGTATACGTTACGGATTCAGCTGGAGCATTGAGGCCAGATGGGGTAAGAGCGAGAGTTTCGGCTTTGCGAAAAGCTTTAGATCCTAACACTAAAATTGGTATTCATTGTCACAACAATTTAGGACTGGGGATAGGCAACTCACTTGCTGCTGTCGAAGAAGGAGCAGAGTATGTAGATGGTTGTTTAGGTGGACTAGGTGCTGGAGCAGGAAATGCGCAAACGGAAGTTTTAGCATCAGTCTTAGAACTAGAAGGTTACGATACAGGAGTCGATGTATATAAAATAATGGATGCTGCTGAGGAGGTAGTGAAACCGATGATGCAACGTCCACAGATTATTGACAGGGCAAGCCTTGTACTTGGCTATGCTGGTGTNTATTCAAGTTTCTTGCTGCACACNTACAGAGCAGCGGCGAAATTCAATATCGAACCACGGGATATATTAATGGAGCTTGGGAAGCGTAAAATTGTTGGTGGCCAGGAGGATTCAATTATTGACTTGGCCGCTGAGTTAGCATCCGATCAGGCAAAAACTGCTGCTGGCTAATCTAAAAAGNCGAATATGNATCNNTATTCGGCTTTTTACTTNCCTCCTTATCCTNTAGTGGTGCACAGCGCCACCAGCCTATAAGGTGCTGTGTAAAATGGAAAATAGCGAAATTATTTTAGAAGATATCGATAGCTTCGGAAGTCCGTTNGTAAATATCCAAGGGGTGAAGATTCCAGTTTTNGGAGCAATTCAGGGCGAGAAAGTCTTAGTCGCAGTTGAAAACNCGANNGGGNCCAAGAAAAAAGTTAATTTANCAAAGGTCCTTTNAAAATCNAAGGATAGAGTTGATCCNCCTTGCNTTTATTTCGGAGANTGCACTGGATGTCANTGGCAGCACATTAGCTANGAACGGCAATTAAAAATCAAGNATGAAATTATCANAAATGCNTTTAGAGAANTNGAAGGATTTAAAGAATCGNTCGTAAAGCCCACTATACCTAGTCCAAAGCAATTTGCNTATCGCAACCACGGAAGATTTACTGTTAATCAAGGTAATGGGAGNTTCGGGTTTATAAATAAATTCACNCATNAGCATGTAGAAATCAATAATTGCATGATTATGGATGGNNAAATTAACAAAACATTAAGTAACTTGCAGGGTCAAATTCGTGAAACNTCGCAATTTTCTGTGCGAGTAGGTCAGAGNACTAGCTCAAGAATGATTCAGCCCCGACTATTTNATTCNATTGAATCAGTGGANACAGGNCAGCAATACTATGAAGAGNCTATCAAGGGGCAGANATTCCGAATAGCATCNCCNTCATTTTTCCAAGTTAATACNGATCAGGCNGAACAGGTAGTAGAGTTAGTGATAAATGCATTGGAATTAACTGGGNAAGAANTAGTTATAGATGCTTTTGCCGGNGTAGGNACNTTTGCTGTAATGGTAGCTCCTTATTTNAAAAAAGTAATTGGTATTGAGTATTCAGCTAAGGCAGTAGAAGATGCTGCTTTTAATGCNAGGCACTTCCCTCAGGCTGANTTTAGGCAAGGCAAATCAGAAGTGATCCTGAGAAACCTCGCATCTGAGGNGGAAGAAATTGACGCTGTAATTTTNGACCCTCCAAGAAATGGCTGCCATGANGAAGCCCTTGAAGCNTTGGTAGATCTCAAGCCTAAAAGAATAATATANGTTTCTTGTGATCCGCCTTCTTTGGCGAAAGATATAAGTAGGCTTTTGGCCGGNCCNTTTCAAATTCATACAGTACAGCCGGTTGATATGTTCCCGCAAACAAGGCATGTTGAGTGCGTTGTTACGTTAATAAGAAGCCCGGAGAAAATGCTGAATTTATCTAATCGAAAAGAACTAATATTAGCTTCTAATTCACCTAGAAGGCACCATATATTGAATTCCTTAGGGCTTAGCTTTATTCACTATGACCCCGAGGTTGCTGAAATAACTCTTGAAAAAGTAAACCCCGAGGATATTGCAATCAATCGTGCTTTTGAAAAGGCAAGCACTGTAGCGAAGAAAATCTCGAAAGGTATCGTAATTGGCGCTGATACTGTTGTTCAGTTCGGCGATTTGGCACTTGAAAAACCTCTAAGCATGGAAGGGGCATTTGAGATGCTCATGCAACTACGAGGAAAAGAGCACAAAGTGATTACTGCAATAGCTTTGGTTGATGCAAGGACAGAAGAATTTACCGTTGATAAGAAGATTTCAAGAGTTCAAATGAGAAATTATTCTGAAAAGGAGGCATTTGATTTCATAAAATCAGGCAACTCTTTAGACAAGGCAGGGGGATATGCAGTTCAAGATCCCATTTTTGCACCAGTTGATCAAATTTCAGGTTGCTATTTGAACGTTGTAGGGCTTCCGGTGTGCACATTAATGGAACTCTTGGGGAAATTCGGGGTCGGGTTTAAGACCGATTTAAATCCTGGATGGACGGAGCTCACCAGATGTCCATCATGCTCTAGGCAGGTAAATAATTTTGCACTAATGCAAAATAAAAGTAATTCAGGTATTTAATGGATATTTTGGGCATTGGAATCACAGAGATAATTGTAATACTACTTGTTAGTGTAATTTTCCTAGGCCCTGCAAGAATGGTCCAAGTTTCTAGCAAAATGGGATTTTATTGGAGAACAGCTCAAAAGTTTTTACGTGAAGCTGCTGACGCCGCAACTGTGAATCTTGACATTACGGAGCCTGAAGTTGAACAAGAAGGGCATGAGGATACAAAAGCCCCGGTCGATTCGATAAAGAGATCTGTTACTGACAACAGCACACCAGATTCAAATGGCACCTCAAGAGAGTATGACTAAGCATGTCTAATGAAATGACATTGAGAGAACACCTCGATGAACTAAGGCGTAGGCTGATATGGGTTGTAATTTTTATAACCGCTTCAATGATTGCTGCGTTCGTCTTCAGAGATCTGATTCTAGGTTTCCTACTAGAACCTGGCTTTTCAAAAACCGGGGAAAAGCCCATTGCTACAGAAGTGTTGGAAGTAGTGGGAGTAACGTTTAAAGTGACCTTCATGGTAGGTTTGGTAGTGTCTCTACCTGTGGTTATTTACCAGATAGTTAGGTTCGTATCTCCTGGTCTGACAAAGCGTGAGAAGGTTTATTTGGTTTTTTTCATTCCTGTCATCCTGATTGCATTTATAGCCGGCGCTGCATTTGCATATTATGTTCTATTTCCTCCTGCATTTGAATTCTTGTTCAATTTTGGCACTAACAATGTAGACCCAGAAATTCGTGTATCTAGTTACATTAATGTTGTAACTTCGCTAATGTTTTGGATGGGAACAGTTTTTCAAATTCCTTTGTTCATGTTCTTTCTAGCTAGATTGGGCGTTGTAACGCCTAGATGGCTAGGGAAGTTCCGTAAGTACGCAGTAGTGCTTGCCTTTGTTGCGGCAGCAATTATCACCCCTACTTTTGACCCTGTGAATCAGACACTAGTTGCGATACCAATTATTGTGCTTTATGAAATCGGGATATTGATGGCACGCATAGGAAGGAGGTTGAGAAAACGAAAAACTTAGTCCTTCTTTTTCTTAGCAGAAACCTCAGTTGATTCCTTTTCTTTTTCTATTGATTCATCCGTATTTACTGACTTCCTGAACTCTCTAATTCCACGGCCAATAGCCCCTCCCACTTCAGGGACGCGGCTAGCACCAAAAATCACTAATACGATAACTAAAATTATTGTTAATTCTGGCCAACCAATACCGAAAGGCATACTTTTCTCCTGCTCAAAATTAATTCAGTGGTAATACGCTAGCGCACACCTCTAACCAAAACAACCCCTGTTAACAGTGCAAAGATACCTAAAGCACGCAACAAGTCAAATCTATGGATTGCATTACCGAAGGTCCCAAAATGGTCATGTACTACCGCACCAGTCATTTGTCCCGCTAAAACTATTACTAAATAAAGGCCTACGCCGATTTTAGGTCCAATTAAACCGGCGCCTATCAAAAACGGCAAAGCAAATAACCCCGTAATAGCAAAATAGACATTTAGGCCTTTCATTACAGTTAAAAGTGCCACAAGGCATAATGCAGTAAGAAACAAATAGAAAGTTAGCCGATCTAGCGGCTGTGGTAACGCTATATTACCTTGCCTTAATGCCAAAAAGCTTAATATTAGGGCAATACCAAGAACGGTAGAAACTAATGATGTGAAAGCACCTTCAACTGAGCCTCTTGATTTAGATATAGCGGAAATCATGACTAATTGAGTGGCATTACCGAAGCCTATACCAAATGCAATGAATATATAGAAAATGTCTAACAAAGCAAATCAGATTATACTTTATGTGCAAGCGATGCACGCGCAATAAGATCAAATAAAACTGCTGTTTCAGAGTTTTGGCTTGACTTTATTTTGGAATCTGCCTCGACTAATAAGCCATAAAGGTGCTTTACTGCATTCACATTAATTGCTTTTGATTGCTGAACTGTTTTACGCATTACAAAATCCGAGCTGGTACCGAGTGCTGCTTTCCATTCACTACTAGGTGTTCCTCTTTTTGATAGGTCGTGAACTAAAGCTATTAACCTTACCTGACGAGCAATCATTGAAATTAGATATGTGGGTGAATAGATTGAAGCAGATTCTCCAGCGGTCATTTCATCCATTAGTTTAATAGACTGCTCAGTCTTACCTTCAATTATCCTATCCACAAGCTCAAATATGTTAGTTTCTCGAGAACCTGAGGTCATTTGCTCGATATCTTGTACTTCTATAGCTTGGTCGTGTTTGTATATAGAAAGTTTTTCAAGCTCATTCTCCATGCTCCACAAGTCTTCCCCAACTAATTCAATTATTTGAGTAATAGCGGCGCGTGATATTTTTGATCCTTTTGCCTCTACTCTATTCTTCGTCCATTGGGATAAAGCTTCCCCTTTTAAACTCGTGAATTCTTTGATGATTACTCTCTCTTTGGATGAACCTGATTTTAATAATGGCCTTTTAAACATTTCCCGTAAAGGATTGGAGTTTGAAATATTGCTTTCTAGGAAAACAACATCAGTAGTACTGGGTATTTCTACTAATAAGTTATATAGGTTGTTAATAAAGGAAGTTTCATTATTATTTTTAGCGGGGCTTTTTCTTTTACTTTGCCTAGGCTTATCTTCAAAATTAACAAACAGATTACGTATGATTACCAAACGTCTATCAGCTAAGAAAGGAGGTACCATAGCAGCTGAACCAAAACTATCAATCGTAAAAGCTTGACCGTCAATTGAAGTTACATTGGCATCTTTAGTATCCTTAGGCCCTATTTGGTGAATTAAAGTATCCAGTGCTTCATTAGCAGTAAAGCTGTTGTCACCATAAAAGACGTAAATCAAATAATCCCTCATTTTCTTTAGGGTATAAAGATGCCCTATCGCTTATACTTTGTCGTGTCTATTGAGCATTAAAATGAAAATAATTTCAAGTTTGATTAGAGTTGTTTATTTTTTGACTCATCACAAAGTCCCCTTGTGGTTAAAGGCAATACCTTTATTGGGAATTGCTTATCTTTTCTGGCCTCGTGATATTCTAATGGATTTTTCATTTGGAGTTGGACTCATTGATGATTTGATTGTAGTTATAGTTCTATTTAGCCTTTTCAAGAAAATCGCATCAACAAAACTCAATGATCAAAGATCCAAAAAACAAAAAGTAAAAGTAGTTGAGGCAAAATACAAAGTAATTCATCAAGATCAACGTGAGAAAAAAAAATAACGTTATTTTGCTTGACACCTGTAGTGGCTTAAATTAACTAAGGCTTATAATTTCAATTCGGCCTATAATAGACTCACTTTTGGAGGAGAAGAATGAATCCACTTAAACCTCGAAGTTCAGAGATGACAGATGGCCCTTCACGGGCTGGAGCACGTTCAATGCTCAAGTCTATTGGATATACAGATTCTGATCTGGCGAAACCAATAATTGGCGTAGCAAATATGTGGATTGAAACCATGCCCTGTAATTATAACCACCGTGAGATGGCGCAATATGTGAAAGAAGGAATAAGGGCGGCAGGTGGGACTCCAATGGAAATTAATACAATTTCTGTTTCTGATGGTGTTTCAATGGGTACTGAGGGCATGAAAGGTTCCCTAATTAGCAGAGAGGTCATTGTAGATTCCATAGAGGTTGCCGCAAGAGGACATTCATTTGATGGTCTTGTCATTTTAGTAGCATGTGACAAAACTATTCCTGCTGGCGCTATGGCTTTAGCGAGGTTAAATATCCCTGGACTTACTTTTTATACTGGTTCGATTTTGCCTGGCTTGCATAACGGCAAAAAAGTCACAGTTCAAGACGTCTATGAAGCGGTTGGAGCACATGCTGCAGGTAAAATTTCCGAAGATGATTTAAGAGCGTTAGAAAATGTAGCATGCCCGGGAGCTGGCGCATGCGGTGGACAGTTCACAGCTAATACAATGGCGATGGCTTTAGAGTTTTTGGGTATTAGCCCGGCAGGCTTAAGTGCATCTCCTGCGGTAGGGAAAGAGAAGAAGGATGATGCCAGGAAAGCAGGAGAATTAGCCGTTAATCTTTTAAAAAATGGAATCCTCCCAAGGGATGTGATGACCAGAGAAGCTTTTGATAATGCAATTGCTTGTGTTGCAGCAACTGGAGGCTCAACTAATGCAGCATTGCACATAATAGCAATAGCTCGCGAGGCAGGTGTATCTTTATCAATAGATGAATTTGATGCAGTTATGGCAAGGACTCCAATTTTAGCTAGCTTAAAACCTGGTGGCGAATTTGTTGCACAGGATTTGCATGAAGCAGGAGGCTATGGTGTGATTGCGAAAGAGTTGCTAGCGGCGGAATTAGCGCATCCTTCAGTCAGAAATGTTGATGGAAGGTCATTGACTCAAGTCGCAGAATCGACAGTAGTTAGCCCTGAACAAAAGGTCGTTGTATCAGCTTCGAACCCAATCAAAAATTGGGGAGGATTGGCAATTCTACGCGGTAATCTTTCTCCTGATGGTTCAGTTGTGAAACTAGCTGGCCATGAAAGATTGACTCATAAGGGTCCAGCAAAAGTGTTCGATAGCGAAAAAGATGCCTTCATTGCTGTACAAAGCGGTCAAATTGTAAGCGGGGATGTTGTGGTAATCAGGTATGAAGGACCTGCGGGGGGTCCGGGTATGCAAGAGATGTTAGGTGTTACCGCAGCCTTAGTTGGTAGAGGTATGGATGAAGAAGTGGCTCTAATTACGGATGGTAGATTTTCAGGTGCAACTCATGGCTTTACGGTTGGCCATATTGCTCCAGAAGCTTTTAGAGGAGGCCCTATTGCGTTATTAAAAGACGGCGACAGTATACTAATCGATGTAGAAAACAGACGCTTGGATGTCGAATTATCGGATGGGGATTTGGCCAAAAGGCTAAGTGAATGGAAACAACCGGAACCACGCTACAAAACAGGGGTTATGGCAAAATATGCAAAGACAGTTTCTTCTCCCAGCGACGGCGCTATAACTAGCCCTGGGTTGGAGGGTAGCATTTGGTAAGTCTTACTTATCGTAAGTTTCTATTGAAACTTGACTTCTACCTCACCTAGTCTCCCAAAGTCAATCAGAACGATAGAGTTCTGATTGACTTTTATTTGCCGAGTTGTAGACCCAGTCATGATAATTCACCTTTATGCAAGGTTCGTCGAAATTGAAATAGAGTATTTGCCAACCAAACTAACGAATGTGGAAAGTAAATTCCCAGAATTCTTTTCTTCCAAAAGCCAGAAACTATGCGTGTCAAAGTTCAATCATCCATCCTAAAACACTCCTTTGTACTGACCTCCATCAATTAATATATTCTGCCCAGTTATAAAACCTGCTTTATCTGAGGCAAGAAAACAAATAAGGTCTGCCGCTTCCTCAGCTTTCCCAAATCTGGATGCGGGAATTTGAGCTTGTCGTAATCCCATCGCATCTTTCATATTGGCACCTTGCCTTTTCGCTTGCATTTCAGCTACAACCTTTAGGCGATCTGTTTCTATAGATCCAGGCAAAACCGTGTTCACAGTGATATTGCTGGATGCTACTTCTGTGGAAAGAACTTTTGAATAAGACGATGCTGCTGTTCGTGCAACAGTTGAAAGAGCCAAATTCTCTTCAGGTTGCTTAATTGAAAGCGAAAGTACACTTATTATTCTCCCGAAATTGTTTTTTTTCATAAGTGGAATGACTGATTGAGACATTCGGACGACGCTAAAAAAGTTTAGGTCCATGGCCTGATACCAAAGCTCATCTGTCAGTGAACTTGGCTCTCCAGGAGGTGGCCCACCCAAATTGTTTATCGAAATATCAACCTTGCCCCAGTGGGATAGAGTGTGACTTACAACAGTGTCTATTTCTTCTTTTTTTGATAGATCTGCGGCAACGGAAATCACCCTTTCTGACCCATATTGATTCGCGATTTGCTCACATGAAATTGCAAGTTGATCGGCGCCTCTTGCTACCATTACGACTAAAGCTCCTTCTCGGGCAAGGGCTTTTGCAGTAGCGAGCCCCATGCCTTTGCTAGCACCTCCAACAATTGCAACTCTGCCTTCAATACCCAGTTTCATAACATGTTCCTTCCTTCCCTTGAGATACCTACTTCTTACTTTGTTTTTTTATTACGATGATCAATTATAGTTGTAAAATGAATATGGAGGAGCGAAAAATGCCAGCACCGCTACAAGGGTTAAGGGTAGTAGATTTGACTAGGGTCCTCTCGGGACCTTTTTGCACCATGTTACTTGCAGATTTAGGTGCCGAAGTGATCAAGGTAGAAGAACCCGTCGTAGGGGACCCAGCAAGAGGTAATGGTCCTTTTATTACCGAACAAGGTGAAGGAGGTATGACTCATAGTACTTATTTTATGAGCATCAACCGTGGCAAGTCGTCTGTCGCAATTGATTTATCAAAAGATAAAGGAAAAGAAATTCTCTTGGACATTATTAAATCGGCTGACGTCGTTATAGAGAATTTTCGCCCTAATACAGCTAAAAAACTCGGAGTGGACTACGAAAGCATAAAGCCTATTAATCCGAAAGTGGTTATGGCTTCCATCTCTGGCTTTGGACAAACAGGCCCGTACTCGTCAAGACCGGCACTTGATGTAATTGTGCAAGGAATGGGAGGGTTCATGAGTATTACGGGTGAAGCGGGCGGAGGCCCAATAAGGGCAGGCACTAGCATCGGAGACATAACGGCTGCTCTTTTCACAACCGTGGGCATATTGGCCGCGTTGCGAGAGCGCGAAGTATCAGGAGAAGGTCAGTACATCGACATTAGTATGATGGACTGCCAGGTTGCCATATTAGAGAACGCATTTTCCCGTTATTTTTCTCAAGGAGAAATTCCTCAAAGAATTGGCACCAGGCATCCATCTGCTACACCATTTCAGGCTTTTAAAACTGCTGATGGGTATGTTGTAGTAGCTATAATGGGAGGATCCACAGAGCAATGGCCATTATTCTGTTCTGCTATAGAACACCCCGAATTAATGGATGATCCTAGGTACGGAACAGGGTGGGATAGAACCCAACGATACGAAGAGCTTATCCCTGTACTCGAAAGAGCAATGATCACTAAAACGACAGACGAGTGGGTAGAAATATTGAGTGCATTAGGTATTCCGGTTGGGCCTGTACAAGATATTGCGCAAGTATCTAATGATCCGCAAATTTTAGAGCGGAACATGATAGTTAATTTTGAGCATCCATCTCTAGGAGCGATGAAAACCACAGGTAATCCTATAAAATTCTCTCGTACAGATATAGAACCGAGTATGATATCGCCTAACCTTGGAGAGCAGACCAATGAAATTTTGGCTAGCGTGCTAAATTTGACTTCCGATCAATTGGATCAGCTTAGAGAGGATGAAATCATTCAATGAATTCCGGATTCATTGAATGAAGAGTAGCTTGGTAATCAGAGAGAGTATTCAAATTTGTTAATGCTAATGGATCGTTTGTTGATACCAAGAGTCTTTTATCTTGATGCCGAGATACAATTGACCTGACCCCTTTTGACTCTTCGCTGATTTCTAGTAATTCTTTTTGGAGAGAAGAATTAAAGATCGTCGGGTGCCCAATCCTCCCTTTGGATATTGGAGATGCGATGAGTGTACCTTCTGTAGAATTTTGCATAGCCTCCCTAAGAGCAGAAAGGAGTTCTACTGAGCGAGGTTGATCTACTGAAGTAATTAGCACAGAATCTAAATTCAAGGATAAAGACTCTAATGTTTTAATGCCCTTAATTATCGAGCTAGATTTTCCAGTTAAATAATCCTTATTCACAACAGTAGTCGCAGAAATAGGGATGTGGGGCTTCAGGCGTGTTGCTTCGTATCCGAGTACTACTACCAGAGGTGAGTAGCCTGCCTTAATAATTGAGTCTACGGAATAACCTAATAAATTTGTATGACACCAAGGCAGAAGCGCTTTTATCGTCTTCATTCTAGATGATTCCCCAGCGGCCAGGAGTATTGCAGCTGCTCGCTTCAACTTACTGAATTTCTTCAGATAAAGAATTTTTACTAACAAGCCTTTCAATCAAACCATCATCTATTTTTAGAGATTTTCCGGTTTTCCCATGCCGCCATGCTAAAATCTCAGAAACAATACTGATAGCAATTTCTGAGGGATCTCTACCTCCTAGGTCTAAACCTACTGGTGCATGAATAGATTTGATTCTATCTATAGAAATTCCATTTTTTAACATCGATTCATAAATTAATAGTGTTTTGCGCTTGGAGCCTATAAGCCCGACATAGCCTGCTTCAGTTTCAGCAGCCTTTTCTAGCGCAACATCATCAAATTGGTGCCCTCGACTTGCCACTACTATTGCTGTATTTGGGGTTATGTCAAATTGCTTAACCGAGTCCTTATAAGGCCCAACAAAGAGCTTTTCAGCCATGGGGAAGCGGTCTTTGTTAGCAAATTCTTTTCGATCGTCCGCGACAAAAACTCTAAATCCAACGGACTCTGCAATTGCGGCAGTTGCGACATTAACATGGCCACCCCCAATGAGTAAGATCGATGGCGGAGAGGTATAAGCTACTACGAAAATTTCATCACCTGATGATGTTTCAAAACGATGAGTTTTTCCCATCGGCATACAACTAATAGCAGAGTTTATTGCTTCTTCGTCCAATGCTTTATTTCCAAGTGTACCTTCAGCTTTACCACTTGGCAGAATGGTGATTCTCTTGCCAATGTTGCCGTTGTTGCTGTTCACAACAGTTGCTACTGCTACTGCACCGACTCCGTCATACGCGTTAGATATAGCCTTAGTCAGATCAGTATATGAAGATGGATCTAGTACTGGTTCTATATAGAAATACATCGAGCCGCCGCATACTAAACCATCTTGAGCAGCAATTTCTTCGTTCAAAAAGTAATCTTTATAGATAGGTTCAGAGTTATGTCTGAGGGCTTCTTTCGCAGCAAACCAGATGTCGCCTTCAACGCAGCCACCACCAAGAGTTCCGACTGTTGATCCGTCAGATCTGACGAGCAAACAAGCACCTGGTTTTTGCGGAGTCGAGCCCGATGTATTCACTACGGTAGCTAGAACAAACTTCTCATCTCTTTCAGCTAAAGATGAGGCTTCAAGGTAGACATTTTTCATATTCCCTCTAAATTATTCAAAATTAATTTCAAAAATAGGACAAACTTATCTAGTATAAAAACCTAAAACTAATTACTAGTCAACATCAGATTTTCTAAGGATAATATTTTCAGCCCAATTCGAAGAAATTTTAGGATAATCTGACCTAAAATGTGCTCCCCTGCTTTCTTTACGTATAAGGGATGCTTCAGCCATCAACCAACCAACTAACGTCATATTTGAGAGCTCATGGCTTGAACGATTATTTGGCTCAATACAACTTTTCAAAATTGATGAAAGACGGTCAGCAGCTTTCATCAGGTCGGTACCGTTTTTAATGATTCCTACGTTGTCCATCATTAATTCCTGTACTAGTTCTTTTGTGAAATTAATTTTATTATCACTAGCTTCAGGAGGTCGCAATTGGATCGCTTGTTTGGTTTTTTCCAGAAAGGTATTTGCTGATAACGGCCTGGTGGAATTTTCTATTACCCTTCTAGCGAAAACCACAGTCTCTAACAATGAATTACTAGCCAACCGATTAGCACCATGTACTCCTGTGGAAGAAACCTCGCCACATGCATACAGCCCGGGGATTGTAGTTTGCCCCCATAAGTTTGTTCGTACCCCTCCCATCATGTAGTGAGCTGCTGGTGCAATTGGGATCATGTCTTTTGTGATATCGATTCCGTAGTCCATACACACCTGATAAATCGTAGGGAAACGGCTCATCCTGGTACTTTTGTTGATCAGGCTGAGGTCAAGGAACACATATTCTGAATTAGATTCAGACATTTCGTTTATTATTGCTCTGGAGACCACATCTCTAGGTGCTAGATCGAGTTTCTCATGGTAGCGGTGCATGAAAAAATCCCCTTTTCTGTTAACCAACCTAGCCCCTTCACCTCGTACAGCTTCAGATATAAGGAAAGGCCTTATGCCTGGCAAAAATAAAGCAGTCGGATGGAACTGATAAAATTCCATTCCTGTCAATTCTGCACCTGCGTTGAACCCTAGAGCTACTCCATCTCCAGTTGCTACTAAGGGATTGGTTGTAGACTTAAAAAGCTGGCCAGCACCTCCAGTAGCTAAAATCACATTCGATCCCGTGAATTGAGTCTTCACGTAACTTTGTGAATCTAAGACTTCCACGCCTACAGCTCGGCCTGATTCTACTTTTATAGAAGTTACAAGTGCATACTCCAAAACATCTATATTTGAAGTTTGGGCCAGGTGAGCAAGCGTTAATTCCATGTGAGCACCAGTAGCATCCCCTCCTGCATGTAGTACTCGAGGTCTAGCATGTGCCCCTTCAAGCGCAAGTGCTATACGGCCGTTAATTTCATCAAAAGAAACCCCCATTTTAATTAAATCATTTATTCTAGAAGGACCTTCGGAGGTTAATACATTTACAGCTTCACGATCAGAGAGTCCAGCTCCAGCATCGATGGTATCCTGCATATGGATTTCAGGGGAATCGTCTTTACCGATAGCGGCTGCGATACCTCCTTGAGCTAATAGTGTGTTCGTGTCTTGGATTGAGCCTTTAGTCAAAACTATTACAGAGCCATACTTCGTGGCTTCTAAAGCCGCAAATAGCCCTGCAATTCCACTTCCTATGACTATGTATTCAAAATGTTTCTGCATCAGGCTATTTTCTTTGCTCAGACTTACTCGACAATCTTCCTCGGGGTTACTATCCTGCATTTTAATTGTTGCAGTTAATTAGTTCACCGTCATTAATCTAATGATTTGTGCAGTTGTAATTTATTTCGAGTGAGCAATGGAACAACTTAACTTGCTTTTTCAGTCAAGAGGAGTATATGCCCGTTAAAAGTAACACCCCTGAAGAAGAAGCCTTAGCTGATAGACGATTCAGGATTAGGCATTCAGCAGCTCATTTACTAGCTGACGCCGTTTTAGAAATTTTCCCTGAAGCGAAATATGCGATTGGTCCTCCAGTAGAAACCGGTTTTTACTACGATTTTGATATAAGTCGACCTTTCACTCCAGATGATTTGGTCGAACTAGAGGCAGTAATGAAACTAAGGGTGGGGGAGGCACACCCATTTGAAATGTCTAGTGTTACAAAAGATGAGGCTAGAGAGCTTTTCAGAGACCAGCCTTATAAACAGGAAATTATTGACGAATTGGAGCTGAGTGAAACAATTACCACTTGTAAGCATGGGAATTTTCTTGATCTTTGTAGAGGAAGGCACGTTGAGGCAACTTCAGATATACCTGCCTTCAAGTTATTGAATGTAGCCGGTGCTTATTGGAGAGGCGATGAAAGCAAACCAATGCTTCAGCGTATCTATGGCACTGCATGGGAATCAAAAGAGTCTATGGAAGCTCACTTGTCTCAACTAGAAGAGGCAGGAAAGAGAGACCATCGTATTTTGGGCAGAGACCTTGATTTGTTTTCTCACCATGATCAAGTTGGGTCAGGGTTAATACTTTGGCATCCCAAAGGTGCAATGGTTCGTTCTATTATGGAAAACCATTGGAGAGAGCAACATATAAATCGGGGCTATCAATTAGTGTACTCACCGCATATTGGAAAGTCATCCCTATGGGAGACAAGTGGGCATCTCGATTTTTATAGAGATAGTATGTATGAGGCAATGGATGTAGAAGGGCAAGAATATTACGCTAAACCAATGAATTGCCCCTTCCATGTACATATATATGATTCAGAGAAACGTTCTTATAGGGAATTACCCATCCGTTATACAGAACTGGGAACTGTTTATCGATATGAAAGATCAGGTGTTTTGCACGGTATGCTTAGGGTTCGAGGCTTTACCCAAGACGATGCTCATATATTTTGCATGCCAGATCAAATTGAGGATGAAATAGTTGGCGTATTAGATTTTGCCTTTGACCTTTTAAGTGCTTATGGATTCCAAGAGTATGAAGTTTTCCTAAGTACACGTCCTGAGAAAGCAGTTGGTGAGTTAGATCAATGGGATTTAGCTACTAATTCTTTGAAAAACGCACTTGAACGGAGAGACGTTTTATATTCAATGGACGAGGGTGGTGGTGCTTTCTACGGCCCAAAACTGGATATAAAAGTACGGGATGCTATTGGACGTTCATGGCAATGTTCTACAATACAATTTGATTTTAACCTGCCTGAACGTTTTGATTTAAAGTACGTAGGTTCTGACGGACAACAACACCGCCCTTTTATGGTGCATAGAGCACTATTTGGATCCCTCGAACGTTTTTTCGGCGTCTTAATTGAGCACTACGGCGGTGCATTTCCAATGTGGCTTGCGCCTACTCAAGCTATTTTAATTCCTATTTCTGATCGCCATATCGAATATGCAAATGAAGTGCAAAGGGAATTATCATCAGATGGCCTTAGAGTTGATGTTGATATTAGGAACGAAAGAATGAACCAAAAAATCAGATTGGCTCAAATGCAAAAAATTCCGTATATGTTGATTGTGGGAGACAAAGAGAAAGAACTTGGCGGTGTAGCTGTTCGACTTAGATCAGGGGAGGATCTCGGGATTATAAAGATTTCGGATTTGGTGGCACGAATTAAGAGTGAGATTGGGAATCGTGAATAATCGAATTGAATAATTTAATTGAAAACCCCTCTGCTCCTATAGCTGTGGTGGGTACTACAGTTTGGGGAATTACGCTAAGCGTAATGCTTGCCAAAAAAGGTACTGAAGTACGTTTACTTGCAAGAACCGAACAAGAGGCAAAGTTACTTAATACAGAAAAAGAAAGTACTGCTAAACTACCTGGCTTTAAATTCCCTGAAAGGCTTTTTGTAACTCATGATCCGTTAGTAGTTTTTCATGACGTAAATATTATTCTCATGGTAGTGCCATCATCTAGTATGAGAGCCAATGCTGCATGGGTTAACAGGTTTTTGAATGCTAATTCAATTGTAGTATCAGCTGCAAAAGGTCTGGAAGCTGACACTACAATGAGGATGAGCGAAGTTTTGGCCGATGAAATACCCACAGCAAAATTTGCGGCATTATCTGGCCCTAATTTAGCCCGTGAAATCATCAATAATAAACCTGCCTCTACCGTGGTATCTTCAAAATCGTTAGAGGTTTCTTTGGCGGTTCAGTCGGCTTTGAACTCCCAGATGTTTAGGGTTTATACGAATTCTGACATTATAGGTACCGAGTTAGCTGGAGCATTCAAAAACATCATTGCAATCGGTGCAGGTGTTGTTGACGGAATAGACTTGGGGGATAACGCTAAGTCAGGCTTAGTAACGAGAGGGTTAAGTGAGATGACTAGATTAGGGGTTGCAGCAGGAGGAGAGGGGTCAACTTTTGCTGGACTATCAGGCTTAGGTGATTTAATTGTCACTTGCTATAGTGGCCTTAGCAGGAATTACAAAGTAGGCCTCAGTTTGTCGCGAGGACTTACGGCAGAACAGGCTGTAAAAAATCTGGGCGGAGAAGTGGCTGAGGGAATCTCTAGTACACCAGTTGCCCTAAGCCTTGCTCAAAAGTTGGGAGTTGAACTACCTTTAACGGAGGTTATACAAGAACTCTTATCTGGAGAAATAAAAACCGATGAAGCAATTGCCAAAATAATGAATCGATCACCCCGTAATGAATAAATTCCTCTCAAAAGTGCCTTTTAAAAAACGTTTTTACTGGAACTTAGCAAAGCACCTCGCATAACCGAAGAAAAAGATTCGTTGGATATGCGAAAAAACCAATAACTATCGAACCTGATATTAGATAACTTATCAAGATCATGGTTTGTGAGCTGAAAGCGGATATATTCTAGTGGTAGTGGGATTTTGAAAGGGAAATAATCATATTTGAATTTTTTAAAT
>PBEP01000009.1 GCA_002719775.1 Chloroflexota bacterium
CCATCCAATGCAGGTTTTGCAAAGAAACTCGCATTCCAAAGAATAACATCGGGACCTATAACTTGAGAGACCATAGATATGATTTCAGGAATTCTTGCGTATTCTAAAAACCCCATATCATACGAGAGTAGGGAAGGACAAAAGTCACGGAATTCAGGATGCAAGGCCAGCAGCTTATCGTAGTCTGAGCGTATGCATTCCAGAACTTCCTCAGGAACCTTGAAATCAGGAATCACAAAACCATTTTCTTTGTAGTGATTCACCTGTTTAGTATTTAGCATTTCAGGATTGTAACTCAGGAGGAAAATTGTTGCTTAAATAAAACATTAGAATCATTTACATACCCGACAGTGGCGCACTAATCACAAGATTGCTAAATTACTTTTACGACTAGTAAAAGGTCGATTTGAAGACTTAATTTAATTTTTAAGTACAGTAAGTCTGAATCCTACAAACAAACAGAGGTGCAATCTGGATTAAATAATAAGTTTAGATAAAAGAGAAGGAACTTGTTATCATAGAAGTGAAATACTGATTTAAAAAACATTAGCCAATTGTTTTAAGGGAGGGGAAATGTCTAGAACTGAAGAAGGATTAGTGGCCGTGCCTGGTTTGCTTAGTCGCTGGGTCAGGTTAGGGAATGGCGCGTTAGCTCATTACATGACCTCAGGAGAAACGGGCCCTGCTGTCATATTGCTACACGGCGGCATTCAAGGATCTTCTGGTGCTGCAGGGTGGAGATTCATGGCTCCATTTTTAGGTCAGAATGGTTTTAGGGTTTTTGCTCCTGATCAACCTGGATTTGGCCATGCGGATACAAATCCTGAATTTTCCCCAATTTATGGAACAATTAGCCATTCTGACTTCATTAATGAATTCGCTACAGCTGTCGGTATAGATAGGTTTTATTTGGCAGGGAATTCTATGGGTGCAGATAACACTATCCAGTACGTTATGGATCATCCTGAGCGCGTTATTAGCTTCATCTTAATAGCGACAATGAAGGTAGGAGACAACGTAGCTGATGAAAAACAAATCGGTCCTAAATTGACTAACATGGCACAGTTTGATGGAACAGCTAAATCAATGGGAGATATGATCAGCCCAATCATGTATAAACCAAGTGCAGTGCCTCAAGAATTGTTAGAAATGAGAGCTGAGGCTGCAAATCGACAAAAAGACTCTTATGAAGCAGGGCGTAAAGGTAGAGAGTTGATAAGGAAAGATCCCGCTTTGAATGCTAGGTTTAGTACTAAGGACAGATTTAATAAGATAGGTGTTCCTGGGATTTATCTTTATGGAAAAGATGATGTTCTTGCTCCTGTAGAAAATGCATATAACCAAGAGGACACCTTGCAGAACATTCAAATGTTCTACCCAGAAGAGTGTGGGCACCAAGGACAAACAGATCAGCCTGATATGTTCAATCAAGTTTTTCTCGAATTTTTTAGCAAGGGGAAGGTCAGCAGAGCAACCGCAGATTGGGCAGGTGTTTCAACCCGTAGACCTGAAAATAGTAATCTTGTAGAGCAGAAGTGAACATAAAAGGCAACATTAAACAACCTTGGCTTGTGCTTCCAATGGCAACTCCTTTTACTGATCGAGATGAGGTTGACCATGCTGCGATTCGTTCAAACATTGGAATGTGGCTCGACGCTCCAATTTCATCTTTCGTTGTTGGCACGGCCTCTGGTGAAGAGTGGTACTTATCAGGCGAGGAGATTCTGTCAATTGCCGATAATGTTGTAAACGAAGTGAAAGGGGAATGCTTAGTATTTGGGGGAATTGACTCTCCTTCTGTTTCAAACACTTTGAAGAGAGCAGAAGAATTCGCTAAAGTGGGGTGCAATGGAGTTCGAATTAGAATTCCTCGCTATCCCGATCAAGTTTTGCCCTATTTCAAAGAGGTGCTTGCTTTGTCACCTTTACCTGTACTGATTATGCATCAATCAAACCCAGAAATTTTTGGAAGCGTAGGTTCGGTCGCTGCATCACCTTCTACAATTGGTGAAATTGTTAGAATGGGCAATGTTATTGGTTACAATTCTGACCATGATGCACGATTTGAGGCTCATGTAAGGCGAAATGTTCCTGAAGATATGAGATTCTTGTTCCCTAATGGGAGTTTGACGTTAATAGGCACTTTGGTCGGAGCTAATGGGGTTTCTACTGCAATAGCTAATGTTTTACCTTATCCTCTATACGAGATACTTAATCTGGGAATGGCAGGAAAATTCACTGAAGCAAATGCGATACAGGAGAGAATTTCAAGAGTAGATGAACTCATGCTTCCTTATGGTCCCGCAGGAATAAAAGCTGCCATGAATTTGGTTGGAATGAAGGGAACTAAGCCTCGAAGTCCGCGGCAAGCTGTGTCTGAAAATGTTTCAAAAAGCTTGCATTCGATTCTTGAAAGCAATGGGTTTCTATAATAACTGTGTGTTGATGAGGAGTAATTATGTCTGAATTACCTGAAGTTGGGAATGAGGCTCCAGATTTTTATGTAGCTTCAGATACTGGGGATAGCTATTCTTTAAAACAATTTAGAGGTAAGAAAGTTGTATTATTTTTCTACCCAAAGGATGATACACCTGGCTGAACTAGAGAAGCATGTGCGTTTAGGGATAACGCAGAGATATTTAATCAAAAAGACATTGTCTTGTTAGGCATTAGTGCAGATAGCATTCAAAGCCATCAAAAGTTTAAAAATAAATACAATTTACCTTTTGTGCTACTTGCAGATGAAAGCAAGGAAGTTGCACAAGCTTATGGAGTGTGGCAAGAGAAAAAAAATTACGGTAAAACCTATATGGGATTAGTGAGAACAACATTTGTAATCGACGAGGATGGCAAGATCGAGCATGTGTTTAAGAATGTAAAAGTAGACGGGCATGTCGAAAAAATTTTAGAGTTAATATAAAAAGGTGAAAAATTATGGCTACATCAAGAACAGCTAGTGCCGTATGGAATGGTGATTTGCTTTCAGGGTCAGGTGTTGTATCGGCAAATTCCTCCCTTGCATTCAATGAATTAGCAGTTTCATGGAAGGCAAGAACCGAAGAAGCAGAATCAAACACTAGCCCTGAAGAATTATTGGCTGCAGCTCATGCAAGTTGTTTTTCTATGGCACTATCTGCAGGTTTATCAAGGAATGGAACTCCTCCTAGCAAATTAGAAGTAGAAGCTACTGTTACTTTTTCTCAAGTTGAGTCTGGGTGGAAGGTAACATCCAGCGCTTTGAGGGTGGTAGGTAGTGTAGAAGGTTTGGACTTGGAAGGTTTTAAAAATGCTGCTGAGGCTGCAAAGGATGGATGTCCAATTTCTGGTGCAATTAAAGATAACGTTGAGTTAAGCGTGGAAGCTAGTCTTAACACTTAGCATAAAGAATTATCTTGACTAGGATATTCTTTGTCTGCCATCCAGAAACAACCAGCCATATTCATGGTAGGGGACTACTAACTTCCAATGGTGTATTGCAGGCAAAATCACTTATGCCTCGATTGAAGGCCGAGCTTTTTGCTTCGGTATACGTTAGTCCGTTTCCTTATACGAAGCAAACTGCTTCAATTCTTACTGCTGGCAAGAGCCTCATTTTGCAAAACCATGTGCTAGTCCGAGAACTTGATTATGGTGCTTTATCAAAAATGATCGACCATTTTGTTCAATCAGACCTTGAAGTAATTACTAAATGGTGGAAGTACCAAGATCCCGGGATGGTTTTTCCAGGCGGCGAGAGCCTTGATTCACTTCGCCGGAGAGTCAGAAATTTCATTTCCCAAATGGTCGATCGACATGCACTGGAAAATATACTTGTTATATCCCATAGATCTACAGTAGCTATGGTATCTTTGCTTGCAAATGACCTGACTAACGAACATTTTTTTAGCAGCGAGAATTGGCCAAAACAAGGATCTGTAAATCTATTAACCATTACCCCAGCAGGTCATACCTCGGGTTTTGAATTGAGTATTTAGCCGTTTCTTTTATACAGGAGATCTAATGGACTTAGTAGCTGGAATGACTCAAATTAGGGGACATGGGAATGATTTAATTGACGCATATGTAGCAAGGCCAACGACTGAAGGGACCTTTTCTGGAGTCGTGGTTGCGCACCATATGCCTGGTTTGGATGAGTGGAGTTTTGAAGTTACTAGGCGTTTGGCACATCACGGGTATATAGCTATCTGCCCGAACTTGCACTACAGGTCAGGGCCGGGTTCTCTAGATGTAGTTGTTCAAAGGGTTAGGGAAAATGGCGGATTAGTAGATGAAATAGTACTTGGTGATATTGAAGCATCTTTGTTTTATTTGAAATCTGATCAGCTTTTGGCCAAAAAAGTTGGAATAATAGGTTTTTGTTCGGGAGGCCGAGTAGCATATTTGGCTAGTGCAAAAATTGGAGGATTTGACGCTGCAGTAGATTGTTGGGGGGGCAACGTTATCCCTGCTCCAGAAAGAATCACGGCTTCGCAGCCCGTTTCGCCAATTGAAATGACAGAACAAATTAACTGTCCCATTTTAGGAATCTTTGGCAACGATGATTTAAATCCTGATCCTGATCAGGTAAACCGCATAGAAATAGAATTGAAAAAATTTGGTAAGGAATTTGAATTCCATCGATATGATGGTGCGGGACATGGGTTTTTTAATTGGGGCTCATCCAATTACAGGCCAGAGCAATCAGAGCATGGGTGGCAAAAAATATTTGAGTTTTGGGAGAAAACTCTAGTCTAATCACTCTTCTTTTTAACGTGCTCTGCCAAGATCCCCATTGTGAATTCAAGAGTAGGGTCTGCTTCATCTGAAGTTTGATTTGAAAGTTTAGTTTCTGAAACAAGTTCAAAAATTTCAGCGGCGCCTTCCATCATTTTTGGAGTCATTCCCAGCTCTTTAAATGTGTTAGCGATTTCTTCCATTTCACTTATCCATCTTGCAGAGCGTCTGGGCATACGCGGAATTTCATTTAGGAGTTTATTAGAAATCTCACTCCTGTTTTGTTGAAATTCTTCGAGTAGGGGCACCTCTAAGTCTAAAATTTTAGCCGTGATCATTAATTGAGACCAAAGGGCAGTAGTGCCCTTTGTAGATGCGGCATATAGCATTTTAAAAGCAGAAGCATCACCAATATTCGGACCTAAAATTCTTATGTCTAAACCTGAATCAGACAGAACAGAAAGCGAATCAAGGGATGGACCTGAGCAATAAAACCTAGGCGAAGTGTTTGAAGTAGGTGGGCCTCCAATAATGCCAGCGTCAATCACATTATTACTGTGACCCGCAAATAGCAAAGATATCTTTCGCATAGTCGCAGGCGAAATAGCATTGCATTCTATGAATACAGGGCTTGTATCTGATTTTCCAATGAACGTAAGTATCCGAGACGCTACAGCAAATGCAAATCCAGGTGGTACTATACTTAACAAAATATCAGACGTAGAGACTAATGATTTAATAGATCCGGCGTTTTTGATTCCAACTTGTTCAGCACGTTGAATTGTACGACTGCTTCTATTTTCATCTGATGTGTAGACGTCAACACCAGACTGATTGAGGCGCATGCCCACTGCAGAACCCATATCTCCAGAGCTTATTATGCCTACTTTTTTCACTGCATGAGCACCCTGTTAAGTTATTCGTTAATTGGTGTGAAAATGAAAGCGCCACCAGTCCTTACGGGTGGTACTTCGAAAAAATCAGTAGAGACAGATGCATATTTTTTAAAATGACTTGTGCCTCTGTGAGCGTCGAGTGATTTTTCGCTTTCGTAGACTTCAATAAGAGTAAACCGATCAAGGTCATCTTGGTGTTGAATGACTTCAAATCTTATGCATTCAGGTTCCTGGTTTGATCCCTTTGCATTTTCTATAATTGCTTCGATGAAATCTGGTCTTTTTGCGCTTTTTGTTTTTATTTCTACAGTTAGAATGAACATTTCTTAGCCCTTTCCTTTTTCATTGTTAGCTAGTCAAAATCTCAAAGGAATGACCATCAGGATCCGCAAAGTATACGCCCCTCCCTCCATTCCTTTTGTTGATTTTCATATTACTTTGGGCATATGGTTCGCTGCCAAAGGTTGTGCCAGATAATTGTATTCTTTCAAAAATTTTATCAAAATCTTCCTCTGACACTTTAAAGGCATAATGATGACTCTCAAAGCCGACACGATTATCGAAGTCCATAGTCAGACTGTCATTAACTTTAACTGGTGCGAAATGGCCATGTGTGCCATGGTATTTGAGTCCCATTATTGAAGCAAAAAAATTTGCAGAGACTTCCTTATTAGTAGCAGGTACGATAGTGTGGTCTAAGTTTATGCTCATACTTCACCTTTACTTAAAGAACTCTTAAGGGTCAAAATTAGATTAAAACTGATGGTAACACTAAAGAAGGTTGGTGTTAATTTTTAATTTTAAATACTCCTGAAATTTCAATTCTAATTCACCTTTCGACTGAAAAACTCCTCTCCTCGCTGTGGTTAACGTTCTAGTTTCATGCTGCTTAACGCCTCTTTGAATCATGCAATAGTGAACCGCTTGAATTACTACGATTACGCCCAGAGGATTTAGATGCTTGTCAATTGCTCTGGCTATTTGATGAGTTAGTTGTTCCTGTACCTGAAGCCTATTTGCAAATACTGAGACTACTCTAGCTATTTTAGATAATCCCGTTATAACCCTGCTCGTACTGTTAGGAATGTATCCGATATGCGCCACACCCCTTATGGGAGCCATATGGTGCTCGCATGTAGATACAAATTGAATATTATCTACCGAGACCATGTCATCTGACTCAGATGGATAGTCATCCTCTTCTAGTTGGAAGATGACATTAAGATGATCCTCTGGATCTTGAGTCATCCCATCTGTGTAGGTCACTAAAGCCTCTGCCCATCTTTGAGGTGTTTTAAGCAAACCTGGTCTGGTAGGGCTTTCACCTAATTCAACTAAAACTTCATATAGAAGCTTTTGAAGAACTTCCGGACGCCGTTTATTACTTAAAGCTTTGTTATTATTTTTAACTTTCATAATAAGTCCTATCTGTCACATCAGCTAAAATAAACGCTTCTTGCCTTTCATTACATTTATTGCATTTACCGCAATGGGTGCCGTTACTTGGAGCATTACAAGTAATGCTCAAATGAAGAGGTAAGTGCTCGAACCTTTTGATTAATTCAGATTTAGTTAAATCGCGGTACGGCGTTATTATTTGGATCATAGAAGAGGTAGCAGTTGAAATAACTTTGGCAAATTCATTAAAGAACTCAGGGGTGGCATCAGGGAAAGGATTACCAGCTAGGGACCCCAACGCAATTTGTTTAACATCATGTGTTGCACACCAGATTCCTGCTGCACTAAGTAAAAATATATTCCTACCAGGTAGATAAACCTTCTCATCAGGATCTTTTGCGGATGGAACTCCTTCACCAGTGATACTCCAATGCTGCTCATAGATTTCCTCTACAGGCATCCTAAGTTTCACAACATTATGAATATTTTCTGTTTGAAGAGCTGAAATGAATGTTTCTAAGGCGCTATATTCTTCTGGTTCCCATGCCAGGCCTTGCGAAACATAAATTGGAACCACGCTGTAATTCACACTTAATTCATATAGAAGGACACAACTATCAAGTCCTCCACTTGATAGAACAGCAATCGGGGTTAATTTTTTATTCTGAGTAACTGGCATAGCTTGAAGGTGTTTCCCACAGCCTTATTTCATTTAGCTTCAGACCTAAATTCGAAATTTCACGGAACAACATTTTTGAAATATTTTCTGCTGTGGGATTTTCTGCCATTAAAAAGTATGGTTCTCCAAGTTCCTTTAGTGCAGGAATTATGGGATCTCCATCGCATAGCAACATTTTGTGATCAACATGCTGATCAATCCAGTTTTTCGCTTTATCTTTTATTTCATTGAAATCCACAACCATGCCTAGCTGGTCCAGACGATTTGATGAAATATCAATTTCAAGGTATGCATTATGACCATGCAAATAACGGCACATGCCATTATATTCGAGCAGGCGGTGCCCATAGCAAAAATGAATACCTTTGCTGACTTTGTAATTATTTATTTCCATTATGCTTTAGATCATTTGTAATAAGATTGTAAGATAGATTCTACAACTATATTTGGAATTTTAACGAGATGATGAAAAATCCTTGGTATTTTGATTTTTTTCATGAAGACTATCCTCGGTTGTACGCTGAACGTCTTAACTCAGATCATACCGGCAGGGAGGTCAATTTCATCGAAGGTTCTGTCCCAATAAAATCTGGTTCATCGATCTTAGATTTATGCTGCGGGGAAGGACGTCACTCTATTGAACTTGCAAAGAGGGGGTATAAGGTTACAGGTCAGGATTTAAGTTCAGGGTATATCCAATCTGCAAAACTTGAATCCAAGCTTCAAAACCTCGATATCAGCTTTGTTGAGGCTGATATGACTAGTATAGAAGGGTACAATCAGTTTGATCTTGTAATTAACATGTTTACCTCTTTTGGGTACCTGCCAACTGACTCGGATAACTCTAAAGTACTCAATCAAATCCATAAATCCCTTAAGCCAGGAGGATATCTAATTTTAGATACTTTGAATCACGCTTGGGTTATGGCAAATCAAGTTGAAAATGACGAATTCTTTATGTCAGATGGCACTAGAGTGATTGAACATAGGAGCTTTGATTATATAGCTGGAAGAAATCATATTTGGTTTGATGTTGAAGAGGGTGCTAAGAAGTTTAGGCAGATAGAAGGTCATCATATTAGGCTTTATACGTTAGTAGAGCTGATAAAATTACTTAACGATAATTCCTTAGAGTTTATCCAAGTTCATGGGGGGTACAATCAGGAACTTTACTCTGCACACAGCCAAAGGATGATAGTTGTTGCTAAAAAGTAGTGAGATCAAAATAGCCATTATAAGATCTATGTAGTTTAAGCTTGGAGAATTATGAAACTTGCAAAAAGGATGAGCCGACTAGGTACAGAAACGGCTTTTGAAGCGCTTGCTGCTGCCCGTGCATTAGAAGCAGAAGGTAAAAGCATAATACATTTAGGTATTGGAGAGCCAGATTTTGATACACCGATTCACATTCGGGAAGCAGCAAAATCAGCTTTGGACGATGGATATACTCACTATACTCCTTCACCCGGATTAATGGACGTAAGGGAAGCAGTAGCACTACATCAGAGTAATAGCCAAGGTTATCCAGTATCTCCAGAAAATATTGTAATCACACCCGGTGGCAAGCCAGTCATGTTTTTTACCATCCTGGCTCTGATTGAAAATGGTGATGAAGTTATTTACCCAAACCCAGGATTCCCAATCTATGAATCTATGATTAATTTTGCTGGAGGTACAGCTATCCCGTGGCAGCTCAAAGAGGAAAATGACTTTTCCGCAGATGTTGATTCATTAGTGCATTTAGTCAGCAATAAAACCAAATTAATAATCATTAATTCTCCAAATAATCCTTGTGGCAGCGTGATGCCTCCAGAGGATATTGAGAGAGTGGCAAAAATAGCTAAAGATGCCAATGTGTTTGTTTTATCGGATGAAATATATAAAGATTTTTACTTTGAAGGCCAACATGTATCGATTTCTCAATTTGAAGGCATGCGAGATAGAACCATTATTTTAGACGGATTGTCCAAAGGTTACGCGATGACTGGATGGAGAGTAGGGTATGGAGTATTTCCTAATGCACTAGTTGAACCTATTTCTAGACTTATGACCAATTCAGTTTCTTGTACTGCAGCATTTTCACAAATAGCTGCAGCTGCAGCTCTCAACAGTAACCAAGAAGATGCTCAAGCTATGGTGAAAGAATTCAAATCTAGAAGAGATATTATGGTCAGTGGGTTAAATAGTTTGCCTGGTATAACTTGTAATAATCCAAAAGGAGCTTTTTATGCCTTCCCTAATATTACAAATACTGGCATGTCTAGTAGCGACTTCGAAAAACGAATGTTAAACGATGCAGGAGTTAGCCTTCTTTCAGGTACGGCTTTTGGTGTAATGGGTGAAGGTTATATCCGTGTAACTTTTGCGAACTCTCGCGAGAATTTAAATGAAGCTTTGAAGAGGATGAAGGAATTTTTGAAATGATTAAAGACAGCAATACTTTGAGAACCTATGCAAAACACAACAAGCGAGCCCGATGCCCTGCTAGTTACTTCTTTGTTTTTCTAAGCATATTTTTGTTTGCTTTTGTTTCATGCAGTACTGAGGAAAGAGTTGCTGTTGATGGAGATACTGTAACTGTTCATTACACTGGGACTTTGGATGATGGCACAACTTTTGATTCTTCTAGACAACGTGATCCTTTTTCATTTGAATTAGGACAGGGACAAGTCATCCAAGGTTTTGATGAAGCAGTAAAAGGTATGGCGGTAGGAGAGATTAAAACCGTGACTATTCCAGCCGTTGATGCATATGGTTCTTACAGCGAGGAAATGGTTGGAACAGTATCTCGTGATTCATTGCCCGCAGAAATCAGTATAGGGGACCAATTTCAATCATCAAATGGCCAAATTGCACGTGTCATTGAAATAAACCAAGATACAGTGGTGATGGATGCTAACCATAGACTAGCCGGTAAAGATTTAATTTTCGAATTAGAGTTAATGGGCATCGAGTAATTTATTGATGTAACTTATCACCTAGTCTGATTTAGTCTGATTCGGATAGTTTTAGTATTACTTCGAATTCCTGGTGGGTAATTGGCTGTACTGATAATCGACTTTGTTTAACTAAAACCATTTCAGATAGCTCTGGAACGGCTTTAATTTCACTTAGGCTAATTTCCCGAGTAAATTTCCTGACGGGTGTAATATCTACCATGTACCAGATAGGATTCTCAGGGGAACTCTTAGGGTCTGGATGCTCTGATCCTAAGTCCCAAGCAGTATGGTCTGGGTAGCCATTTTTAACTACTCTGGCAATTCCAATAATAGCTGAAGGTTTAGAATTGCTATGGTAAAAAAGCACTAAGTCATCAATTTTGATTGCATCGCGTAATAAATTTCTAGCTGTATAATTCCTAACACCGTCCCATTCAGCAACTTCATCTTGCACTAAATCATCCCAAGAATACGAACTGGGTTCAGATTTGAATAACCAATGCCTTTTCATTTGAGACCTTTCAGTTAGTTTATGGTTAGAGATGAAAATAAACCAGATAAAACTCAGTCTGCGAACGTAGTATTTGGATCCTAGAATACGCTAACATCTAGCGTATTGGAATTTAAAATCCCTAAGATAATTAAAACAATAATACATAATAAGACTAAATGATGAATTCCCCAATTATTGCTGCGCATAGCGTTACGAAAACATATCAAGCTGGAGAAATTGAAGTCCATGCACTTAATGGAGTAGATCTGGCTATAGAAAAAGGCCAAATGGTTGCTGTAATGGGTCCTTCTGGTTCAGGGAAAACCACTCTACTTAACATTTTTTCTGGTATAGATGATGCGACTTCCGGTCAAGTTATTATTGACGGAGTTTCCATTCACGGAATGTCCGATGGGGATAGGACAACATACCGAGCTCTTAATATGGGTTTCGTTTTTCAATCGTATAACCTTCTACCTGTCCTGACAGGTGCTGAAAATGTTGAATTACCTTTATTACTTGCTGGTAAAAGCGCCTCTTCTTCTAGAAAGAAAGCTCTTGAAGTTTTAGATATGGTTGAAGTTGGAGACCAAGCAAATAAACGCCCCTCTGAAATGTCTGGTGGGCAACAACAGCGAATTACGATAGCCCGTGCACTAGTAAATGATCCGGCTATTGTCTGGGCTGACGAACCAACTGGCGCCTTAGATAGTGAAACGGGTGGATTAATAATGGATTTGCTGTGTAAGTTGAATGAAGAAAGAGAACAAACTTTCGTTCTAGTAACTCATGATCAGACCGTTGGTTCACGAGCAGAACGATTGATTTTTATGCGAGACGGTAAAATCGAGTCTGATGAAGTCCGAAGCAAAGCTTCTTTAATTAACTAAATGGAAACGCTTTTTGGTATTCCCATAGGTTCGCTTACCACTGTGCTGACAATCATTTTTGTCCTATCAGCACTTGTGACTTCAATCATGGCAATTCGAAATCCCATAGTATTGAAAATGGCATTGCGAAATATTCCTAGAAGAAGGGCACAAACGGTACTGATAGTTCTGGGGTTAATGCTTGCCACTTTACTGTTTTCAGCATCATTTGCAACTGGCGATACTTTATCTAACTCCATACGCGTACAAGCAGTATCAGCTATAGGTGAAATTGATGAGATAGTTAAATCTGAAGATCGTGAACCATCTGGTAGACCAAAGTTCCTGGATGTCAAAGCTTTTGTGGAAGTAGAGAATGCTCTGAGGAACTCGCAAGTTGATGGGATAGTCCCGATTATTGAATTGGAAACAACAGCAATCAGCGTGGCAACGAGAAGGAGTGAGCCTAGGCTTTCTGTTCTGGGCGTCGATCCAGAAAAAGTTGCCGGTTTTGATCGAATTTTAGGTGTAAATTTTGACTTACTATCACCAGGGCAAATATTTTTAAGCGTTGAAGAAGCAAATGAACTGGATATTGTTAAAGGGCAAAAACTGGCTCTTTATTTTTCACCTGAACCCTCAATTGTTGAGGTATTCGACATATATGACAATGGTGCATCAGGGGCTCTACTTCGCTTAGAGGACTTCCAGGAAATTCTCTCGAAACCGGAAATGATTAATGGTATATACATTTCTAACACTGGAAATGCGGTAGGTGGTGCTAAATTTTCTGATGAAGTTGAAACAGATCTTAAACAGATCACTGAAGATATAGGTTTGTCAGTTGATACGATAAAAAAAGATACGCTTGAGATTGCAGATCAGGTAGGCGGCTCTCTTGCCAGTATTTTTTTACTGTTCGGATCCTTTTCAATAATCGCTGGTATTTTGCTGATTTCATTGATATTTGTGATGCTAGCTGCAGAGAGAAAACGAGAATTAGGGATAGCTAGGGCTGTAGGTGCTCAGCGGAATCATATTGTGAGGTTGTTTACATTTGAAGGCGCGATCTACTCACTTGTTGCCGCAGCTATAGGATGTTTACTTGGCGTACTGGTTGGTCTCGTTATGGTTCAGGTAATAGGCGTAGCATTGGGATCTACAGAAGAATTCAAACTAGAAATAGCTTTCAGTTTTCGATGGCAGAGTATGGTTTTGGCCTATACCCTCGGGATGGTAGTGACTTTTGGCGTGGTTGTAATCTCTGCAATTAAAGTGAGCTCGCTCAACATAGTTCGCGCAGTTAGAGATATTCCTGAGCCCCCATCAGAAGTAGTCAGGCTAAATTTACTTATTAAACAAATTGCAGTAGTCATAGCCCAGACAATTAGGAGCTTTGCGAGTCTAAAAATTAAGAGGGCTATTAAGCTACTTTTTCTATCAATACCCAGATCATTAATTAAATTTTTATGGGCTGCATTTTTAACCGGATATCTAATGATTTTGCTTGGAATTCCTCAAGTGTTCTCTGGAATTTCAAGTGAACAATTAACTCTATTTTTATTAGGATTATCCTTAACTATCATTGGCATTCCGTTGGTAATTAGACATTTGTTTGGATTGTCAGAGCGTCTTGCTTATTCAATAGCTGGTGCTTTGTTAGTGATCCTTTGGATAGTCCCGTGGGATTGGGAATCCTTTGGCCTACCTAATTTTGACGCTGGGGTGGAAATTTTTGTCACATCAGGAGTCACTATAGTTGTTGGTGCTGTTTGGGTTGTAATTTACAACTCTGACTACATTGTTAATTTAATATCACGTGCTATAGGGCAGGGTCGTACACTTGCCCCAATCGTACGTACGGCTACTGCATACCCTATGTCTAGCAGATTGCGCACGGGGATGACGCTAGCAATGTTCTCTTTGGTAATTTTTACGCTTATGGTGGTGGGCTTTATTAACGCTGCTTTTGCAGGTGCATTCAATGACACAAAGCGCATTTCTGGTGGCTTTGATATAACTTCAAGCGTCAACTTCTCAAATCCAATTGATGACTTTCCTGACGAAATAGATCAAGCAGATTCATTGAATCTCGATGAATTTTTAGCCATTGGTAAATTGTCAGGGTTACCAGTCAAAATACGGCAATCGCAGACTGAACAAGACTTCCAAGACTGGTTTGTTACTGGAATTGATGCTGGGTATGCTGAGTACGTGACTTACGGTTTCACTCTAAGGGATGCGCAGTATAAAACTGATCGAGATGTTTGGAATGCATTGATAGAAGATGAAAGTCTAGCTGTGGTTAGTTCTAGGATTGTTGCATCAGGTGCGCCTGAAGGATTTAGAGAAGTTTCAGACTTTGAACTAGAGAACATACAAAGAACCGACTCAGAAATGCCTGAGGTATTTATTGAAATAGAAGGACCAACTGGAGCTCAGTCAAAGAAATTAAAAGTGATCGGTGTTGTGGAGGAACAAGCTGTTTTTGCTAGGTCAGTAATTATAAGCCAGACATCATTACAAAAATTGTCCCCTGTGCCTTTGCCAGTCTTGTGGTATGAAATAGCATTAAAAGACCCTCTGATAGCAATTCAAACAGCAACTGCTCTTGAGGAGGTATTTGTTGAAAATGGACTTCAGGCCGAATCGCTTGAAAAACTGGTAAAAGAACAAAATGCTATCAGCTTGACCTTTAATAAATTGATTCAGGGTTTCATGGGCCTGGGTTTAGTAGTCGGAATAGCAGCACTAGGTGTGATCGCCGCACGTTCAGTGGTGGAAAGAAGATTGCAGATAGGTGTACTCAGGGCAATCGGATTTAGAAAAGAGATGGTACAGCTATCATTTTTGATTGAGTCCTCTTTTATTGCCCTATTAGGGATTGTAGTTGGGTTGAGCTTAGGTTTTGGTTTGTCCTATGGGATTGTTAGCAATATAGGCGAAGAGATTCCAGGCGTTTCCTACCGAATCCCTTGGTCGACAGTTATAGGAGTAACTGTTGTTGCTTATGGAGCGTCTTTATTAATGACGTTTATACCGGCAAGGCAAGCATCGAAAATTTACCCGGCAGAAGCCTTACGTTTCGATGAGTAGAGTTATTTTAAAGCCGGTAAAAATTCCTTCCTTAATTTTGCAACCTTCGGCTCAATTACTATTTTGCAATATGCGAGTTCTGGGTTGTTTCTAAAATATCCCTGGTGGTAGTGTTCGGCTTCATAAAGATCTGTTAAAGGTTCGAGGGTCGTCACTATAGGATTAGCCCAGTCAGAGAATTCTGACATCGTAGAAATGAATTCATCTGCTGCTATCCTTTGCTCTTCAGATTCAAAAAAGATAGCTGAACGATACTGTGTTCCAACATCGGCTCCCTGTCTATTCAGAGTTGTAGGGTCATGTATTACAAAGAAAATTTTCAACAAATCTTGAAATGAAACCACATTGGAATCGAAAGTAATTTGAACAACCTCAGCATGACCTGTAAGGCCAGTACATACTAGTTCATATGAAGGGTCAGGAACTGAGCCTCCTGCATAGCCAGAGACTACTTTATCAACACCATTAACCTGTTCATAGACAGCCTCTAAGCACCAAAAGCATCCGCCAGCTAAAGTTGCAGTTTCCAATTTCATAAATCACCTTTTAGTTCATTTGCCCTGGGTTAAGAGATTCTGTTCTGCAAAACGGTGCCTCAGGCCCGTTTTTCGCTTTATATTTCTCTATGAAGTTTTCCAATACCACTTCATCATAAGTATTAAGCTCAAGGATTCTACCCCAAACTGTTGCAACTATTGTGCTATTCATTCTTCCTTGATAACTACCTGCTACTAGACATCTTGGGCCTAAGTCTGTGATCAGGCGATTTACCGAACCAGCGATATTTGGATTGTCAGGGGCATACCAGATTACAACCGCTCCATGTTCCATGTTATGGACTGCAGCTTCAGGTACCAGATCATCTCCTAAAAAGCCATAACGACTGGGAACTGCGAGATGATTACCGGAAGTAGGGGGAGAAGAATTATATACGTAAGGGGGAGAATGGATCCCAGGTAATAAAGTTACAGGCTGGCTTAAATCATCGCTAGAATCTCTGGATATGAAAAAAAACAACGGTGCAATCAAAATCAATGAAATAAATAGTAAAAGGAAAATAACTTTGTATCTGCGCTGATTTCCCGTATTGGTATTTTTACCACCTGACGTTGATGATCTTCTGGGTGCCTTGATCTTTCGTTTTCTGTCTGAAGCCACTCTCATACCTCTAGTTTAATTTAAAACAGCCTTAGGCTACAGAAGCGTACCTAGCAATTCACCTAGGGTCAACCAATAGTAGATGATAAACAAACCAGAGGAAATCAATAATACTGAACTTAGTAGTTTAATATAAGGGAATGCTTTCTTTACAAAATTAATAGTTGACTCCCTAAAAACTGCGATACCTACTGTAATAAACAACATTACTACACCCGTTCCACAGCCGTATAAGAGTATTTGCAGCACAGATTGAAATATAGAACCAGAACTAGAAGTACTAATTACCGCTAGAAAGATAGGCAGGGTGCAACTTAATGAAGCGAATCCAAAAGCAATTCCAAAAATCAGGTACGAAACGGTCCCTTTCATGAATCCTGGATCAAACTTAGAGGAAATCCTCACAGGAATAGATGAGTAGATTTGGCTTCCTGAAATTGTGTATGACCCTGCCAGCAAAACCATAACTCCTACTGAAAAACCAAACCAAGGAAATAAGCTAATTGCTCCTCTTGCACCTAATGACATAGGTATTCCAACTAAGCTGAAAACAACGATAAATCCCACAGTAACTGTCAAACCCACAACTATCGCTTGCTTTACTTTAAGAATTTTATTAGTTGAATCACTTGGTCCTTCGCCAAGGTAAATTCCCAAATATGCTGGCAACATAGCAAATCCACATGGGTTAACAGCTGCAACCATGCCTGCACCAAAGGCAAAACCCAATGGGAAAAGGAAGAAACTCTTTTGAATTAATGTCGAAGAAACTGAAGATAAGGATTCGACACTGCCTACTACAAAGCCTATTTCTGAGCCGTTTATATATGCGAAAAATGTAGTGGCTGTAAGTAATACAAAAAATAAGGTAATTGGATTTCTATGTTTCATATGGTGTTTACCCTATTTATTACAAATTAACTTTTTTTTGTTATGAGAGTACTTGCTAGCATTAAGAGGCCAATTGATAAGAAAGACAAAGCTAGCGCCGAGACTTGTGCATCATTTATTCTTCCCGACTGAACAGCATCATATATGGCAATCGGCATAGTCCGTGTTTTTCCAGGTATGTTGCCAGCAATCATTATGGTTGCACCAAATTCACCTATAGATCGAGCTAATGTCATTGCTATGCCAGCTGCAATCGAAGGTGCAGCTAAAGGTATAGTGATTTTCAAAAAAACGGATAAAGGATCAACTCCGTGAGCTTTTGCTGCGTCCTGAAGAGATATATCCAATGATTCGAATCCTGCCTGTGCTGATCTGATTAGAAAAGGTGCAGAAACCACAAATGCGGCAATAGTTGCTCCAGTCCAGTGAAATACAGGAGAAAAATTGAATAAGGATTCTAAGGTTTTCCCAGCAAATCCACTTGCACCAAAAAACTGTAACAAATAATACCCCAAGACCGTAGGAGGTAGGAGCATCGGGGTTAAAACTAAGGCATTAAGCAGTCTGTATCCTTTAAATTTATGAGTTGCTAGAAAGTAAGCAGTTGGGATACCTACAACAATCGACAGAAGAGTACTAGAAATTCCGATTTGAAGACTTAAACGTAACGCTTCCCAGTCCATCAGTTTTGACCACAGTTATCAAGTTCTTTAGATTTGTTGGTTTCTTTCGTGTAACCAAAAGACTCGATTATTTTACTAGAAGCATCTGACATAACATAATCTACGAAAGATTGTGCTAGTGCAGGATATGACGATAAATTATTTATTAAGATAGTTTGTTCGAGCTCTGCCTGGGTGCATTTTTTGATTTCCCAGATGCTTAGATCATTTGTTAATTCGGAGTAAAATTGGGATAAAGAGATAAACCCTGCTTGCGCATTGCCTGATTTTACGAATTCCAAAGAGCTGGCAACGTTGCTACTAAAAACAATACGCTTAGCTAATTCATTGTAGTTTACGGCCCCGCGAAGCACTTCTAGGGCTTTGGTTCCGTAGGGCGCAAGCTCGGGATTTGGAATTGATATATATTCAATTCGTTTATCTGCTATTGCAGTCTCCCAGGTTGTGCCTGCTTTGAAGTTCAAATTAGATACAAGTGCTAATTGACCATAAGCAAAAGTATGAATCTCGTTATTCAATAGAGCTGATTTTTTTATTCGGCTGGACATGGAGCGGTTGGCAGAGACAAAAACGTCAAGAGGTGCACCTGCAGAAATTTGTTGGGCCAAAGAGCCAGAAGACCCGATAACAAGAATCACCTCTACATCATTTTCAGACTCAAAATCAGCTACTAAATCCTCTAAAAGGTATTCAAGGCTTGAGGCAGTGCCAACCAGAAGTTTCGGTGGGTCTGAATGTTGGTTTGCCTTGCAGGCCAAAATAGACAGCAAAATAGCAATAAAAAAAGAATAAGTGCAGAACAAACGCAGTAAATACACAAATTTAACAGTATGGTTAGCTTCTTTATCGCAGTCTATAGACATATTATTCAAAATAAAGACAAATGTTTAGGGTTTCAGCTGCTATGACATTTAATTAAGATTATCTTCTCAATAGTTCAGCATTTTACTTGAATATGTCGATAGTTACTGCAGAGCAAACAGTAAAAAGTCAGTTATGACCTATAAACCTAGGTACTTATCGGGTGTTTAGTTTTTTTAGGCACAAACAGACAAACAGGTGTTCCTTTAGAACAAGAAGACTCACAAGTGCTACTCACAAAGGAAACAGGATTTATTAGGATTTTTTTTAGCAATTATTTTAGCAATTAGCAGATTAATTCTGTTAATGTATCTGAATTTATTGCTTATTTATTCAGATTAATCAGCAATTAGTTGACAATGTTGTTCATGAACATTATATTTATAGCGAGGAGATTATATGGCTAAGTTAGGACCTTTCTCATATCCAGACATTCGATTTGCTGATGCGGTTGAAATAGCACAGAGAATTGCTACAAAGTTCCATGGCACAGTTAGTGTTAAGGGTCTTGCTTGGGAATTAGGTATGGCTGAGGGTAGTGGTACTTTATTTGCTAAAGTTGCTGCTTTACGTGACTTTGGCTTAGTGGAGGGTAGAGGTGAACTTCGCATTTCACCTTTAGCTCAAAGAGTACTACACCCCACATCTCCAGCTGAGGGTAAAGAAGCCCGTGCTGAGTCTTTTCAGCGTGTTGAGCTCCTCCGTCTTCTTCATGCCCGTTTTAACGGGGAAATACCTGATGATGTCAGCCTCTTGGTGGGCCTTGAAGAAATTTCACGTGCGCGACGCGATGAAATAGTTCGCCGTGCTTCTTTGATTCAAAAGCATTTGACTGATGCCGTTCGTATTTTAGGGCGTAAAATTAATTCAGATAAAATAGAAGAATATTCTGAAAATAAACAGATTATTGAGACACTTCCTACTGTTCCTCAAGTTTCTATATCTGGTCATGCAGACCGAATATACCTTTCTGTAGCCGGTAAAATGCTTGAAGTGCCCCTGACGGAGGCTTATTTGGATGTTGCTATTAGTCTTCTAGGTACTATTCGTACTGAGCTCACTGATGTGCGTTCTAGCGATTTTTCAGGGTCTGCAACTCAAGACAATGATTACTCAGATATTAGCGAGCCAATTACTCGAAATCTTGCACAGCAGTAAATTAATTAATATATTCAACTCCCGTGGCGCGGGAGAGGGGCACCTTCGGGTGCCCCTTTTCATTTATAAATTATTAATAAGGCTATTTGATTCCCTTGAAGGGTCTGTAGCCTTTTGTGCTTGTTCTAGCCCTGTTATTGGTAAACCACTTGAATCTAACAGGCCAAGTTGGACTAAAACTGATGACTGATCCCAGTAAATGTGCTCATGGGCTAGTTTGTCACCTTCAAATTGAATAATTACTACGAATGGTATTTCAACTTTTTTATGAGTGGGCTTTATCCCAGGCAACATCCAGTCCATTTCTATAGTATGCGTAAATTTGAACACAAATTCATCTACAACTCTTGTTTCGCCCACAGTTCTGGAGATTGGAACTAGCTCTACATCCTCTGGCATGTTGGGAATAAAGTGATTTGTATAGAAATGCCCTAAGTTCTTTTTCCCATTGCCGCCAGTCATTGTGGGTATGTGATTGACGTACGCATCATCAACCATAGTCTTTAATGTCTCTTCAGTATTCTTGGTCGCGAATTCATGGCGAATATGTTCTTCCCATAAGGCCACGAGATCAGGATTATTCTCTTTCACTACAATTCTCCAGACATTTACTTTTGATTAATATTCTCTGTAAAACCTCCAAGGATCTCAAGTAGTCGATTTGAAGATGTTTCAGTAAACCCGCGTATCTCGGCTATTTGTTGCGTTGTAGCTTTACGCAAATTAGATAAATTGCCAAATTTGCGTAACAGCAACTTTTTACGCTTAGGACCGATTCCTGGGATCAAATCCAAATCTGACTTTGTTAAAGCCTTGGATCTTCGTTGTCTGTGATAAGTAATTGCAAATCGATGTGCTTCATCTCTAATCCTTTGCAGTAAAAATAAACCCTGAGATGTTCTATCAAGGAAAATTGGTTCAGGCATGTGTGGGACAAATATTTCTTCTCGCTGCTTCGCAATACTAGCCAAGGGGATATTCGAGATTCCAAGCTGTAGAAAAACTTCCTGGATAGCATTTAGATGGCCTTTGCCTCCATCAATCAATACTAGATCAGGAGTGTTAGACCAAGAATCATTTCTTGCCAAAGTATTTGGTGTTTCGGATAAGGAGTCTTGATTCGCTAAATCTGAGGGAAGAGCGTTATGGTCGACAATTAGCCTTATTCTTTTGAACCTTCTGCGCAACATTTCTTGCATAGAAGCATAATCATCAGGTCCGTCAACTTCTTTAATTTTAAATCGCCTATATTGAGAGGATTTTGGGCGGCCACGTTCAAAAACTACCATTGAACCTACTGAGTTGGTTCCTTGAGTGTTCGAAACGTCATAGCATTCTATCCGGTTCGGGATTTCTTCTAAACTTAGAGCTTCACTTATTTCATTAAGTGCTCTTAATACTTTGTCTGATTCTCCCAGCCATTTCAATCTCTGGTGCTCCAGTCCTTCCCGTGCATTATTTGCAACCATCTGTACGAGTTTTGACTTTACACCTCTTCTGGGAGATAAGATTTTTACACTTGAACCTCTTTTCTCTGATAGCCAACTCTCTAGAACTTCTTTATATTCAACTTCTTGCTGAATTAATAATTCCGAAGGAATGCTTGTGGTAGATTCGTAGTATTGCTGGATGAATCTTTCGATGACTGATCCAGGCTCTTCTATTTCTACTCCTTCCATTCTGAAATGCTCTCGGCCAGATATCTTCCCATGGCGGATTTGAAATAACTCTGCTGAAGCATCATTACGGTCAAAAGCAATAGCTATCACGTCAGACTCTGTTTTCTTACCTGTCACAACTTTTTGGTTTTCTGATACAGATTTTATTGCCCTGAGTTGATCCCTTATGATAGCTGCTTGTTCAAAACGCAGATCTAGAGAGGCTTGAAGCATTTGGGACTCAAGTGACTGGATGACATGTTCTGAATCGCCTTCCAGAAATTGAATCATTTGATTTATTACTTCATGGTACTCTGTGGAATCAACCTTTCCTATACAAGGAGCGACACACCGCTTTATATGAAATTCTAGGCATGCGCGCTCATCTGTCCCGGTAATATGCTTAGTGCACGATCTATAAGGGAATAATTTTTTCAACAGATCCATTGTTCGCCTTACAGATAAAGCACTTGCGAATGGACCAAAATACCTCGCCCCATCAGGTTTGACCGCTCGAGTGAAATATAATTGAGGGAACGATTCAGATGTGTCAATTTTGATGTAAGGATATGTTTTGTCATCTTTTAGCCTTGAGTTGTATACAGGGCTATGCTTTTTAATCATCAAGTTCTCAAGCAAAAGAGCCTCTGATTCTGTTTCGGTAACTATATAGTCAAAATCAGATACCTTCGCAGCCATTGCTTTGATCTTAGGTTCCCTATTNTAAGAATTAGTGAAGTAGGAATTGACTCTGTTGTACAGATTTCGTGCTTTCCCTATATAGATAATGCCCCCTGAAGAGTCCTTCATTANATATATGCCNGGAGCTTTNGGTANCGGATTTAGTAGATGTTGGAGTTNTTTATTTCCAGTTTGNGGGAATTTATTTCGCACAGGACTGAATCTTTATAAATGAAATAAAAACAATTAAAACGAACNCAACTTAAGTGCCGCNAATACNAAACCTACNGTTGCAGTAATTATGCCAATTCTTAGTACTTCAGATTTTAGANTACTNTGTGAGATTGCTAAGTTTCCCNNTGATGGGCGAGATGCCTTANTGNGAGGTNGCACTCNGNGCAGTGGGATTANCTTGAGCATTAGCATCNCTAACAGAAGAAACTNNCTGNCCTTGATTTTCAGCNCTTACNACTGTTGNAGCCTCTGNGTTAGTNNTGTCANCACTATNACTNAGTGCTTGATAGGNACTAGCNGCAGCGCCAGGATTTTTTGATTTTCTTTTTGCTCTCTCCCGAGCTTTGTTTTGACCNGCAACTATACGANTTTGTTTCTTTTTGGCCATGAGCTCTCCATAATTTAATCTGGTTTGGTAGACATTTTACTCAAATCACAAATCTGTTGTACTACATTGGACTCACCTAATGCGGTACAATTCAAAACCATATGGTATTGCTTCGGGTCTGTAGGGTCTACACCGAAAAATCTTTGAAAAAATGAAGCTCTAGCGACATCATTTTCCGNAANATATTTTTCAGCATCCGCTGCAATNTCGATTNTTTCNCTANCCATGATTCTCTTCANTCGATCCTCATAACTTGCNATTAAGCCTATATGGAAAGNGTCAGNNCGTCCAGAAAGTAACATATTTGCGCCTCTTCCAATGATCACAGAGTTNCCTGNATCGGCGANTCTNTTAATNACATTGGANAANNTATTTAACAGGCGAGCATCTTTACCATCNNNNGATTCAGNATTCGAGAAATCTCTATATTCACGAACTAANAGCATGTCCATNCCGCCACCAAAATAAGGGTCTACAGCTGAACCAGACANGGCTGATCTTTCTAANATGTTTCTGAAGAATCCNGTAAGNNTTTCAGAAATATTGATNGGNCTTTCANTTATTTCTGTNANTTCTTNTAAGGTTGATCCCAATTGNTNAGCAGCCTCTGAAAGAATCTGCCGNTCAACATAATAATACTGTAGCGANTGCGCTACCTTCATGCCTATTTCGTTCGCACCGCTNCCGTACAAGCCTGTGATTGTAATAGTAGACATTTTGAACCTTCCAATTCGAAACTATNATGATCTTGGATGTGCTTTATTGAAAGTTTCCTGAACNTGATCATCACTGATATGAGTATATATTTGTGTGCTGGCGATAGTAGCATGGCCNAGAAGTNCCTGTACATGCCTNAAAGAAGCNCCGCCCCTAAGAAGGTGAGTTGCAAAAGAATGACGNAGTATATGGGGGTAAACTTTTGNATTTAGNCCNGAAAGAAGTGCATATTTTTGCAAAATNAACCAGAAACCCTGTCGAGAAAGCGGCTTGGACTTAGCGTTTAAAAATAAGGAGTCAGTAGTGACTTTCTTTCTAATTTTCTTCATCATTTCTAGCCTGGAAGTTTTAACATAATCGCTAAGCCTGTCAATTATCTGTGGATACAAAGGAACCAGACGTTCTTTTGAGCCTTTGCCTACAACGATTATTTCTGAATCATCAAACCTTACACTTGAAAGCTTAAGTCCTTTAGGGCCGACAATTTCAGATACACGTAGACCGGCTGCATAAGTTAATTCAAGCATCGTTCGATCTCTATCACCTTCAGGTGTTGAGGAGTCAATTGCAGATAATAACTGGACAATCTGATGTTCACTTAAGACTTCAGGTATATTCGCAGGCACTCTACGAACTCGTAAAGATTGAGAGGGATTCGAAGGTATTATTCCATCTTCTGTTAAAAACCTAAAAAAAGCTCTTACGGATGCCATTTTTCTAGCAACAGTACTCCCCATATTTCCTGAGTTACGTAAATATAGCGCGAATGTTTCTAAAACATTTTTATCTACCTGCTCAATAGTTGTGCATCCAGAATTTCCCGCGACCTTTGAGGAAAATTGGTACAAATCAATCCTATAGGCCTTGATAGTTTCAGGCGAAAACCCTCGTTCTGAAATTAAATGTCTTAGGAATTCGTCTATATATTTCGTTATATTCTCATATTGGCTTTTCATTCAAGAGCATCACTTTGTAGAGGTATTTATCCTGATCCATCTCTAAAAAAGATAACAATACAAATAAATTTGAATTGTCAGGGAAAACTACAATTCCCTCTTCAAAATTAAGCGGAATAGCCGATGACAAATTCAAATCCTTCCAACTTTGAGAGGCTAGTGAAGTTGGGGAATGTCCCAGGCCTGCATGTCCAGGTTCATCAGGAACTACAAAACCCTTCAAATGACAATTGTAACTATTAGCATTTGAATCAGTTATGGTGACTTTTGATTCGAAATCTAAAATAAACACTTAATAGTTAACCACCTCTATCTAGGTTCGATTCAGGAACAGGGAAATAGTCATGTATATTCAACCTTAACCTTGGTTTTCCTTTCCAATTACTTATGCTTATTGAGAAAACAAAGTCAGCTTCTCTGGTTCCCTCTACCCATGCTTGATTAAATGCAATTGCGGTCCAAATCGAAGCATGATCTCTTAATTTTAATTGTAAATGCTGACTATCCTTGCCCATATACACAACTTCGTCTACTAGCATATTCCTTCCAAGGAATATGGGTGCTGGATTACCAATGCCGAATGGTTCCATCAACTTCATGATAGGAAATGCGTCTCTCATTACAATTGTCGGGGTAGCTTCTGCATCTATGATTCCTTGGGAAATCAGGAAGCGTGGATCGAATTTTTCAGCAGCTATTGCATCTAGTCGAACTTGCAATTCTGGCAAGTTGCTTATATCGCATGTGAATCCTGCCGCTTGGGCGTGACCTCCATAACGGATTAGTAGATCGGCACATGTATCCAGGGCATCTGCCCAATTGAATAGGGTGTTGGTTCTGCAGCTAGCACTAACGACTTGATCTTTTATTGAATATACAGCTGTTGGAACTCCGAACTTCTCCGATAACTTTCCCGCCGTCAAGCCGATAATTCCCACGTTTAGGTCATGATCTCCCACTATTAGCAAGTTCCCTATGTCTTCTAACTTTTCAGCTAACATTGTGCAGTGAATTATGTGCTCTTCGGTGAATACTCTTCTTTCCAAGTTGGTTTTCTCTAGTTGCCCAGAAAGATCAATGGCTTTAGAGGTACTATGCGTGGTCAGCAGCTCGAAGGCTACGATTGCATCGCCTAGTCTGCCTGCAGAATTGATTCGTGGACCTATGGAGAATCCTATGTTTTCTGCGCTGACGGACGCATGGTCAATTTTTGCGGAAGCCATCAATTGGAGTAGTCCAATGTTCTTTGTTGACCTTAATTCTTGTATTCCTTTATTCACTATATATCGATTGTCTCCCACTAAGGGAGCCATATCAGTAATTGTGCCTATAGCAGCCAGCTCAAATAACCCATCATCCCAATCTTCAAATTCACCAGATAAAAGTGCATCAGCAAACTTCAAAGCCATCCCCACGCCTGTAAGCTGATCAAATTTATTCGAATTTAACTCTGACTTAGGGTTCAGAATAGCGATTGCATCAGACTCTGACATTCCTGAGGCATGATGGTCAGTAACAATTGTGTCAATGCCCATTGATTTGGCAAAGCTGATCTCCTCAAGATCATTAGTACCGCAGTCCACTGTTATTATTAGTTTTACTCCATTAGAAGCAATTTTTTTGAGTGAACCGAAATTCAAACCGTGGCCTTCTGAAGATCTATCAGGGATGTAAGGTATCGCGGAAATACCGAATCGCAAAAATGCCTTGATTAGTAGAGCTGTGCCAGTGATGCCATCAGCATCAAAATCTCCATAAATACAAACCTTTTCTTTTTGGTCACGTGCTTTTTTAACGCGAGTTATTGCTACTTCTAGGTCTGTAAGGATGCTAGGGGGGAGGTATAAAGACTCAGGAGTGTTTAAGTATTCCTCAGATTGTTGTTGGGTAATTATGCCGCGAAGGTATAGAAGGTGCTCTACCAAACGCTGCATTTCAAAATCGGATCCATTAGAGGATTTTGAAATAGACCATTTTTTCTGAAGTCCAATGAATTCATGCATTTCAATTGAGGCCACTAATTAATGTTATATACATTCATATGTACGACCAAGTGAGATGGATGCATCAAGTGCATGATTTAAAAATCAATGAAGAATTGTGACCCCCAAAACCAAGGTTATTGGTCATAGCAACTGACACAGATTTATCAATGGAGTAGTTGGGAGTGTAGTCCAAATCACATTCTGGGTCGGGGTCATTCAAATTAATTGTAGGAGGGATTTTGCCTTCTAAGATTGTTTGGATTGTAATTACTGCTTCAACTCCACCAGCGGCACCGAGAAGATGCCCAGTCATTGATTTAGTGGACGAAATCTTCAGTGATTTAGCGTGATTCCCAAAAACATTTTTTATTGCTAACGTTTCAAACTTATCATTGAGAGGGGTACTGGTGCCATGCGCATTAACATAATCTACTTGTTCTGGGTCAATTTTAGCGTTTGATAAAGACTTATTCATCGCACGGGTCGCCCCTAGGCCTCCTGGGTCTGGCTGAGTGACATGGTATGAATCAGAAGTGGAACCATAGCCGATTAATTCAGCTACAGGAACTACCTTCCTGCGATTTACTGATTCTTCTGATTCGATTATTAAAACCCCAGAACCTTCACCCATTACGAATCCATCCCTATTAATATCAAACGGTCTGCTGGCAAGTTGAGGCGTATCATTTTGTTTAGAAAGCGCCATACATGCATTGAAACCCGCGACAGCAATCGGAGTTATGGGAGCCTCTGCGCCTCCTGCAATTGCTATATCTATATCTCCCTGCAATATCATTTCATATGCTTTACCAATTGCATCTGCACCAGATGAACAAGCAGTTACAGTGCATAAATTAGGCCCTTTTGCCCCAAAAATAATCGATACTTGGCCAGAACCCATATCCGCCAACATCATCGGTACTAAAAATGGATTGACTCTACTCGGACCTTTTTCTGAAAGAACTAACCATTGTTCGGATAATGTGCCTATTCCTCCAATTCCACTCCCAATTACAACTCCAACCCGATTTGCATCTACAGTTTGGTCTCTTAGATCAAGCTTAGCGTTATCTAGTGCTTGTGCCGACGCAGCCACCGCTAATTGAGCAAATCGATCAAGCCTACGAGCTTGCTTCCTATCCACGTAAAGAGTGGGATCGAAGTCGGGGATTTCTCCCGCAAAAGTTGTTTCAAAGTCAGAAGGATCAAAAGACTTTATAGTATTTATACCAGACTGACCTTTTGTTAATGAATTCCAAGTAGTTGGTACATCAACTCCTAAAGGAGATACCATGCCTAGACCTGTAACAAAAACTTTTTTAGCCAAAACAGGCTCCTATGATTAGATTAAATGAATCATATGGCGGATCTGATCACCAAAACAACGATTGTATCTGTATTTGGGATTAACTTTCTAAAGATTTAGAAAATTAGCTGAGCTCAACAGGTCGTAGATAAGGTCTACCATTACGTCTTTCGAGGTAACCAGCTTTTTCATTAAGCCCGTGGCTGAATATAAGCAGCCATCCTTCACTCAAAGCTTCATTCAAAATTTGGCGTTTCGCTTCCAGAGTTTGCTCTGGCTTGCGATCGCTTGAAGAAATACAGGCAAGTTGAAGGTGGTGGGGTGTGGGCACCAGATCTCCTAAAAATGCCACTCGCTCCCCNCCATGGTTAATNACAACAATCTGGTGACCNTTTGTCGGNCCGCCTGTCCNTCTCACAGATAGNCCNGGNGCAATTATGCATTCATCATCCAGCAATTCCATTTGGCCTTTATCAAAGAGAGGCATGTAATCATCATTTGAGTAACCATCCGCATCTCGTTCGTTGGGACTCATAGCTTCTTCAAGAGCGGTTCTTTGAACAAAGTATCGAGCTTTGGGGAACGTAGGTGAGAGTCCGCCCCTTCGCTCCATTTTTGTGCAATTGCCTGTATGTTCAAAATGCAAAGAAGTTAATACGACTCCATGAATATCATGAGGCATGCAACCCATTTTCCTTAAGGAAGGTAATAATTGGCTTGTGCTTAATCCAAAAGAATCGCGAACCTCCGGTGTCATTTTATGGCCAGTACCAGTATCTATTAAATATTTGTGATCCCCGAGATTTACTAATAGGCAATTGAGGCCAATTTTAATTCTATTNCNACGATCTGCAGGAGCCCATTCTTGCCATTGCCCTTTAGGGATTTGCCCAAAAATAACNCCGCCATCTACCTTCATTGANCCATCNGAAACCAANTTTAAAGATGTCATTCCGGACAATGCACTACACCTCAATAAANAGCTTAATGTCGTCGATGTTTTGACGAAAAGGTGCCCCTAGGGCTTGAAGGATACTTAAGCGCCAGCTNTTGCAGNATCCTTNGGCCTACCATATGGCTGAGCTTGANTCATGTCAACCTTCAAANNNCAGAAAATCAGAATTNNTTATGGGTAACTGACTGAGCCCTCGTTGGAAGNTTTAAAATCTTGCCTTTTGGTAATAANGCGAGGATCTTCNACGGTTTCAGCTAAAGATGCACCAGGGGGNACCATNGGNTATACGTTTTCTTCTGGGGAAACTCTGAAATCAATNANAAAAGGNCCATNTTCAGAAGTTGCTGCANCTAGGGCNNTCTGTACTTCNTCTTTTGAANTCACGCATANNGCAGGAATTCCGTATGCNTCACAGAGCTTNACATGGTCNATGGGNGGTATTTCAACAGCNTTGTAATGGTGGTCATAAAANGATTCTTGCCATTGNCTGACCATTCCTAAAAATTGGTTATTTATAATGGCAAATTTAATTGGNAGCCTTTCTTGAGCAATTGTGGCTANCTCTTGCAATGTCATTTGGAAACCACCATCACCTGCNATNCTCCAAACTGTGGAGTTTGGNTTNCCAACTTGTGCACCAATCGCAGCAGGNACTTCGAACCCCATAACTCCTAAGCCTCCAGAAGTAACAAAACTACGNGGTTCCTGCAACCGTATNAATTGTGCGGCCCACATTTGATGTTGGCCNACTCCGGTTACCACGACTGGGTCTCTTACTTCACTTAANANGTCTGCAANAGCTGAAAGTACATACTGNGGNTTNGGNATATCNCCTTCAGGAATTTCAGTACTGGGATGAGTTTTNGATAGNTGNCTCAANCGCTCAAACCATTGGTTNCTTTTTTTAAACTTTATATGTGGNATNAGGACTTNNAGTGCNGGTTTTGCACTTGATATAATNCCNAAATCAGCGGGAACATTTTTTTGTATATGCTCTGGTTCAATGTCTATTTTGATGANNTTGGCGTTNTCNCCAAAGGAACCTGGGCGTCCNATAACTCGATCNTCAAAACGAGCACCAATGCCCANGATTACATCNGCCTCACAGGTTGCAATATTGGATGAATACATTCCNTGCATACCCAGCATTCCCATAGATANATGATGATCCCTTGGNAAAGACCCAGTTCCATGTAAAGTGTTNATGACNGGTATAGATCCTTTTTCAGCTAATNNTTTAAGTTCTTCTGANGCATNGGAAATGTGAACACCATTACCNGCGATGATTAATGGCCNTTCGGACTNATTAATTATNTGCGCAGCATNTTTTATTAAANCANCGTCNANTTGAGAATGNTTATTTGCTGTTTCNTCAGGNAAAAGTAAGGGTTCATATTCAACTAGCTCTGCTTGTACNTCTTTNGGTAAATCAACCAGAACGGGCCCNGGNCTTCCACTTTTTGCNACGATGAAAGCCTCATGNATNGTCGANGCTATGTCAGAAGGATCTAAAATGAGGAATGTTTTTTTAACAAGAGGGGCAGCCATTTCACTTGTTGCACATTCTTGAAAAGCCTCNGTNCCAATAAATGGACGCGCNACTTGACCAGTTATAGCTACTAAGGGNGTTGAATCCATCTTTGCTGCAGTCAANCCAGTAATTAAGTTGGTGGCTCCGGGCCCAGAGGTAGCAACGCATACTCCCACTTCGCCAGTAACACGAGAGTAGGCTTCGGCTGCATGCGCTGAAGCTTGCTCATGTCTCATCAGCACATGCCTAATTTGAGGGTAATGCCACAGAGCNTCATAAAAAGGAAGAATTGCNCCACCAGGGATTCCNAAAATCACTTTGACATCTTCCCTNATTAGGGCTTCACAGACTACACGGGCACCAGTNATTTGCATTATTGNATCACCTAACGCTGCTTTAACTNAGTAGTTTACNNAAGGATCATATAGACATGANGNTACATTTTAACAGACCATAGCCTATTAAATGTANCACTAGGCANAAATATTTNTGNNAATCTCTATTTGNGACTAAACGCCTTGTCTAGGGGTTGCCTTTTAGGAGGAGTAGCTGAAATTAGNANCAAAATACTAAAGAAGGCTAAAANTATACTTGCCCAGAAAGCTGGTAAATAAGANCCGAATCCNTCGAAAGTTGCNCCTACAAGTGGAGGNCCTAGNCCCATTCCNACNAGNGTNGCTGGGACTACAATNCCTCTGATAGTTCCNATGTATTTTCTGCCAAAATATGATGGCCAGATATGGATTTGCACNACCATATTTGTACCNGCACCTAAACCTAGAGTCATTGCACCAANATATAATCCNAGAACTGAGTCCAAGAAAATGGTTAACAGGACTCCTAAAATTTGAAANCCTGCTGCNANNGCGCCTACTATTCTCACTGGAAATCGATCTACTAAGAAGCCCGCAGCNANAATCGCACAAGCAAAAACTAAAGCATCTAANGAATAAGACCATGCAATGACATTNGAGTCTATGCCTCTGTCTGACCANAAAGAAAAGCGATGGACAATAAAGCCNCCCATCGCTAGAGCCAAAATAGAATAGGCAANTAAAACTTTCCACATAGCTGAAGTTNTTANTGCTTCTTTAGTTTTCCAATTATCTTCTGNGTCCGGTGAAGNTTTTTGATTTTGAGGGAGCNNCTGATTTNCCTNTGNAAGNACNTGATCGNTAGTTTCCCCATCTGGNANTAANCCCTGATCCTCAGGGGTTCTTCTGATAAAGATCAAACCGATAGGNACTACAACCAAAACAAGNANNATTGCTGATATGANCCATGCGCCACGCCAACCGTGTGAGTTGATTAAAACTTGGTGTAATGGNGCAAATANTATTCCNCCAACTCCCAANCCAGCTGTNGCAATNGCAGTCGCTTTTCCTCTTTTTTTGTAGAACCATTTNGATACTGGAACAGAAGTCATAAGCGAACCNGGNCCAGCAAGNCCAGCGATTCCAATGANTATNAACAGAAAAAGAATTTGCCAANAATTATCTGNCCAATTTAGTAAAACCATGGCTGNNGCNACAATNATTGCGGCTAAAGGNAGCATCCAGCGTGAGCCATANCTATCTATCAATTTNCCAATGACTANNGCNGAAACACCACCTGAAATCATCCTAGAAGTATGAAGCCATGATACTGCTTCGCGTGAAACACTAAGATCTTCACTCATGGGCTTGAGGAAAACTGCAAAAGTAAAATTGGCAGATGCGTGTACAGCAATGTTGATAAAGAACATTGCAAAAACTATGATCCACCCGTAGTAGGGGCCAGATTTAACACTATTTTTGTTAATTGCCATGTCTATCAGTCACTTTTGTCATAATGAGGTGCAAAATTGGAATCAGAGCCAGTAATCCCCGACTCTCCTGATTGGTTGATTCTGGAGATTGATGAATCCCTTTCTGAAATAACAGACCCCAGCGTTAGGGCTCATGCCTTAGGTCGAATTATTACTCAGTACGTTCCTGCGGTACTTAAAGCTAGTGATCAAAATTCAATTAATAGAGCCTGGGGTGCTCTATTTCACTATCTGATTGCTAGACCCACGAAGAGAAAACTCTGGGCCATGAGTGAATATCAAGCTATTTCTGCTGTTGATAAGATTAAGGGGAGCGTAGAAAGACTAAGTTCAATCTTAAAAAGCAACATTCATAAAAAATAAGGACAGGGTTATCTCCGACTTTGAAACCCTGTCCTTATTTAGATTCTTACCAGCGGTCTCCGCCACCAGATCTAGATCGATCCTCGCGTGGACGTGCTTCATTGACCTTTACTTGCCTACCATCGAGTTCCTTGCCGTCAAGGCCTTCAATAGCAGCTTGAGCATTGGAGTCATCTGGCATCTCAACGAAGCCAAAACCCCTTGAGCGATTCGTGACTCTATCAACAATTACAGTTGCGTCTGACACTTCGCCATAAGCCTCAAAGGCGGATCTTAATCCGCCATCATTTGTATCGAAATTTAAATTACCAACATAGATCTTCATAACAGTTCCTTATCTTAAAATAGCCCAAACTTGTGATACACCACTAAATTCAAAGTGTCGGCCCAGTGAACAGAGTCGCCCAGCGCCTTTGGACTCAACCATTATACATTGTTAATTGAATTAAAGTTCATTAGCCGTGGCATCTCTTGAATTTCTTGCCACTACCGCATGGGCAGAGCTCATTCCTACCTACTTTACGGCCTTGTGTTAATTCGTCAAATTTCCGCTGTTCCGCTCGAGACTTTTCGCATGCAGCGCAAGTGCAGGCTGCGGGGTGATCGTCGTACCAATTGCCTCGCTCTTTACCGATTACCATCAGCTACTACCTCTATTTGTTTAACGTATTTTAAAAAATGCCACTATGAAATAGTCTTCAAAGATCTTACGAATGGTACTCTGAAAAATACAAGGGCATCTTAGTATGGGAAATGAATGTAACGAGAGTCTTTATAACAGGGTAGGAGGCTGGCCCTTTTTTGAAGCTTTGGTCAATGGATTTTACGAATTGGTTGAAAATGATCCTGTTTTAAGGCCACTGTATCCTGAAAACTTAGAACCTGGGAAGTTTTGGCTGGTTAGTTTCTTGGCTCAGTATTGGGGTGGCCCGGGCTATTATTCTGAAAATCGAGGACACCCCCGGCTTAGGCAGAGGCATTTTATGTTCCCAATAGGTGAAAAACAAAGAAATNCCTGGTTTGAAAACATGTCTAAAGCAGTCAAGTCAATGAAAATATCAGAGTCTGACACCGAAGTACTTATAGGTTATTTTGTAAGTACATCAACTTTTTTGATAAATCAAAATGACTAAATTTCAACTTCTAGGAATACCGACTAGAAATTGGATGGCGGTTATTGCAGCTGCAATAACCGCATTTACTACCACCTTAGACATTCAGGTAATTGCTTTTGGATTAGGCCCACTCGCTGACGCTTTTGAAGTTGATACATCTCTTGTGGCATGGGTATCACTATTGAGTCTTTTATTCACAGTTGGGTTTATGCTCACAGCAGGGTCTTTTGGTGATAGGTTTGGTCGAGTACAAGTCCTTGTATTCGGTCTTATGTTTACTACAGTTGCACTTGCTGCATCAGTTTTTTGTCAAAATTTTACACAACTCTTGATTACTAGATTAGTGCATGGAATTGGTAATGTTTTTGTTGTTGCGCCAGGNGTAGCTCTTNTTGTTGGTGCAGTACCAAAATCTCACAGAGGTGTAGCTTTAGGNGTGCAAGGGATGGCCGCAGGGNTGGGTTACTTCGGAGGTCCTATTCTAGCTGGCTGGGCATTGGAAACACTTGACTGGCGTGCACTTTTTTATTTACGAATTCCAATACATTTAACATCTATTCTTTTAGTATTTTTATTTCTTCGAGCCCCAAAAGGGAACTCAAATTTGCCCATAGACTTTCTTGGTTCAGTTTTATCTATGTTGGCTTTTGGCAGTCTCACTCTGGCAATCAATCAAGGAGGAAGGTTAGGTTGGGATCACCCATTACCNATATTGTGTGCATTTTTAACTCCTTTGTTTTTATTCGGGTTGATAATTGTTGAAAGGTCAACTGCAGCACCTATTCTTGATTTGCAACAACTGATCAAAGTGAAGTCATACTGGATCGGGATTGTCACNCACTTTTCGACATACCATATCCAAACNGGGATACCAATTTTGTCTGCACTGTTNGTAACTTCAAAAATGCAAGGCAATTTAACTCAAGCAGGTATTGTAGTCGCAGTATATCCCCTTGCACGGGTNTTACTTTCACCATTTTCAGGATGGATGTCTGACAAATTGGGTACGCATAAAATGATAGTTTGGGGTTTGGCCCTGTTAACTATTTCTACATTCTCTATCGGTATTTTTGCCAGCAGCATGAACTTGAATTTGGTTATGCTTTTATTGTTATTGGCTGGTATGGGATTTGTAATTTGGGAGCCTGCAAACCAAGGCGCAGTAGTAGCTTCGATTCCGAACAACGTAGGGACAGCTTCTAGTATGGTAGCACTTTCTAGGCACTTGGGAATCGTAAGCGGAGTCACGGTAGCTACTGCAGCATTTGTAACTGCCGCCAGCAAGGCATCTGGTGTGGAAGCCGATTTAGCACGACCGTCTGCTCTTGAACAGAGTGCAATACTGGCTGGAGTTGAGACTGGCTTTATTGTAATTGCAATAATCGGCTTAGTTGGACTGGCGGTCTCAGCCCTGAGATTCATAGGCGGAACAAATTCAAGAAGTGAAACCCTCTAATTCACTAATTAGGTCCTCTGGCATATCCATTTCCACTGAACTACAGCTAATTTCTAAGGATGATGTCTTGCCCGAACCTATTATGACTGAAGGGATGTATGGTTTGGTAAGCAGCCATCCAATTGCAAGTTGAGAAGGGAGGTATCCCCATTGAATCCCCATATTCTCGATTTGGCTTGCTACTTTAACTTGCTCTTCAGAGTACCCTGGGCTATTTCCACCACGCCAACGCTGAGTACCTGCAATCGGGAGCTTAGTATTCTCGATACCGCTTAACAAGCCACCAGCTAGCGGACTGTACGGAATTATGGCCACATTAAGCTCTGAACATATAGGAATTATTTCTGATTCAATTTGCCTATCCGCTAAGTTATATCGAAGTTGGTTGCATACTGGCGATGCAAAAGGAAAAAGCGAAGAAGAGTTTACTGTATCAAGCGTTTGAGCCGAATTGAAATTTGAAAGACCAAAATATCTGATTTTACCTTGGTTAACTAAATCACTCATTGCTTCGAGNGTTACTTCAATTGGTGTTTCAGGATCAGGATGATGTGCATAGTAGATATCTATGTAATCAGTACCTAGTCTTGTTAGAGAAATTTCAACCTGTTTAAAGATTTGCTCTCTGCTCAGTCCTTTGTCAGTTGGATTTGACCCTGACTGTTCACNTAATTTTGTTGCTATTACCACTTCAGNTCTTCTATTTTTTAACGCATTGCCTAGCAATTCTTCTGCCGACTTTCTTTTGTCGAATGTGGGCATTCCTGGCCGATCAAAGCTTTCNCGATTNCCATAAGAATTGGCNCAGTCAAAAAAATTAANACCTAAATCTAGTGCACGGTGAACTAGTGGATTTACTTCTGTNTCAACTGGTGCTAGGCCGAATAAAGCAGACCCTAAGCTGATTTTTGAGACATTAATGCCAGTTTTCCCAAGCCTTGAATATTTCATCTAAATCACCTCTGCTTTAGACANAAATTTACGCGTTTTAGTCGATCTGATCAGTCTATAAGATGNTTTGATAGAAAATCCTATTATAATGATCAAAATATGATCANTACTAGCGATCATTGAGAGCAAGAAACAAGGAGACGGTATGGCTACAGCATCAACATTCACAGAAGAAAACACATCNAAAGTTATTGAGGCACATGGGATGAATGTTCATTACCATGATATTGGTGAAGGTGAGCCTTTGATAATGTTGCATTCATATGGGCCTGGCACGACAGCTTGGATCACTTTTCATAAAAATTTCCCAGAGCTTTCTAAGCATTTCCGATGTATAGCAATGGACTTGCCAAACTATACAAAAAGCGGTCCCGTTGTATACGAAGAGACACAGCATATTTTTCAGGCGAAAACTGCATTGGCGCTGATGGATGCATTAGGAATTGATAAGGCTCATATTTTAGGGAACTCTCAAGGAGGGCAGTCAGCTTTAACATTTGCGTACCTCTTCCCTGACCGAATCAAGAAATTAGTTTGGGGGGGTGGCCATATCGGAACTAGCGGTGGGTACCCCAACGAGTATTTGCTTGCGAATAAACAAGAAGAAGGGATTAGGGCATCAAGGGAGGCTGGAGCGAACCCTACTCGTGAAAACTTTAGAAGGTATTTAGAATTACATATTGTGGATCAAGAGTTGATCACAGATGAGTTGGTTGATTATTTATTGCATATGCATACTGCAAGGCCTGATATCACTGAAGCAAGAAGCAAATCATATAGCGTGCCTTATGATCACAGCAGAGATATTATGAACATCACTGCTCCAACCCTAATCATTTGGGGCAGAAATGACAGAACCTGTCTTTTTGAGATTGGGATTAATGCCTTGAACCTAATCCCCAATTCACGATTAATAGTATTACGAGACACNGGCCACTGGTCACCGTTTGAAAAGCCTGAAGAGTACAATTCACACGTTCTCAGTTTCTTAAAAGGCGATTGGGCTTAATNCTAAATAGGCACGCCTAGATACTCTAGGCGTGCCTTAATTTAATTTATTCAGTGACATCCATTTTAATTAATGGTAGTGGTCCTACTTTTTCTGCAGGAGGGATATAGGGCCAGTATTTCGCTAGAGCACCAGAGTCAACCGTGTAATCGCTTCCAGTTATTAACCTTGCATAGTCCGAACAGAGCCAAGCTACTACATGTCCGTAATCTGTTGGAGTAGGAAGTTCACCGAGAGGGGACATAGAAGCAAAATCTGCAGACCCTCCAGTCTTATGGGGTTGATCATCTTGGCCCCCCGCATTAGCTCTAGGTGTCTGACCTGGCATGTTAGGCACTCCCATACCGCGTCCTCCGGGGCCACCGCCAGATTGGCTTGTAATGTTATCACCCCTTGCAGCTATAACTTCTGGGTTATCTACCTGGGTAGCAGTAGGGGTGAAACTATTAATTCTTATACCGTATGGTGCTAGATCCATTGCTGATGCTCGAACAAACTGAATTATTCCTCCTTTGCTTGAGCAATAACCAATACTATTGGCTCTTCCTTGCCAACCAGCAGTAGAAGCTAGGCAAATTATGCTTCCGCGTATTCCTTTTTCTACCATTTGCCTACCAACCCATTTGGTGTTTAAGAAGTATCCAGTTAAATTCACAGCTATTTGACGGTTCCATCTTTCTACTTCAAAATCAAGGACACTTGCACCACCATCAATTCCTGCTCCGTTGATCAAAATATCAATTTGACCCCAAGTATCGATGACTTTCTGGACGTACGTTTTAACCTGCTCTTCATCCGATACATCACCAGGTATCGCAATGGCTTCTACGCCGTTTCTTTCCAACCTTTTAACAGTTGCCTCCGCCACCTCTGGCCGAATGTCGTTGCAAGCTACTTTTGCACCATATTTCCCTAACATTAGTGCGAGACCACCCCCGATATTAGGGCCTACCCCAGTTACTAATGCTACTTTCCCATTCAAATTAACATCCATAATTTTCTCCTTGACCTAATGAACCATCGGAAATACAACTAACATGGTTATCATATTTTACTGATAGTTTAATTCAAACTCTTGTCGGAGGGCTGACTTTGTACATTACGCCTATAGAAATAACAACTAACACCGCAAACAAGCTGAAAATTGCTATGTAATCACCGAATATGTCAAATGCAGCCCCGGCTACTACTGTTCCAAAGCCTTGAGCGATTGCCATTAACGGCACAGCCATCCCTAGTACTGTTCCAGCGGATTGCCTTCCAAAATAATTTGCATAAATTACTCTTTGTACCATTCCAAACCCCCCAAAACCTATACCCATAGAGATTCCTATGGGTATGACCATGAAGGCCGAATGCGCCAACAAAGTTAACAAAGTAAATATAACTACGACTAATGCAGATACCAAAAAACCTAAACGGGCAGGGAATCGATCTAGAAACCACCCCCATGCAGGACTAGCAGGTAGCATGATTGCTCCGGCAACACTAAAAGATAATGCCGCAATTTTTGTATCAATGCCTCTGTCCTCTAAATGAGGAACTAAGTGAACTGCGAAGCCTAAAATCGCCACTGCAATGGTGCTAAGGCTTATTAGGAGCATCCAAAAAGTGGGAGTTCTAATTGCTTCCTTTGTACTCCATTGTTGTTCTAGATCCGCAGGAGGACCTACTCCAGTTTTTGAGTTTTTGTATCCGTCTACTTTTTGGTTTACATCTTCAGGCACTGATCTGAGTAAGAAAAAACTGACTGGGACTGCAAGAACAAGTGTTAGGGCTCCAAGTACTCTCCATCCAACCCTCCAACCAAATTCATCTGTCACAGTCGCTGCAATTATTGGCATGATGAGAAATCCGAGCCCTAAAAACATACTTACAACGCCAGTAGCCTTTCCTCTAGAACTCACAAACCATTTCGCTACCAAAGCATTCACAGCTACTCGGGCGATACCAGCATTCATTGCATAACTGATGCTTAAAAGGATGTAGAAAAAAAATATTGAAGTGACAGATCCTATAGCCATTAAGCAAATTGCAGTAATTGAAGCGCCAATGCAAATTACATATCTGGGGCTCCACACGTCAGTTAATTTTCCAGAAACAGGAGCAGCAATAAAAACTAATGCTGTCCCTAGTAGAACAGCACCAGAAATTTCAGTGCGTGACCAGCCAAGTTCTGCGCTCATATCTGTTATGAATATGCCTAGCATTGCGGGGCTTTCAGCAACACCTGCTAAACTGACTAATCCCGCAACAATTGCGATAACCCATCCATAAAAAAATGGTAACCGGCGAGCCAATGGTTTAGATAAAGAGAACTTTGAATCCCCTTTTATCGACATAAGAATTCTGAGATAGATTTAACTATCAAGCTTGAATTGATTTGCAACAAAACATTAACCTGCTGGAGTTTCGAACTCCTGCCAATCAGGGTCATTTGCTTCTAATTTCTCTGCATCTCCTACAGCTTTTTCAACATCTGAACGTATAGATCCCCATAAACGCTGGGCATCGCGAGATTTAAGAGGCATTCTTCGTCTCCAGGCTATTATGCCTACGTCAGAAGCCCCGACCTTTTGCGGCATATCTGGATCCAAAGCACCAACAGCTTGAATAGGCATATCTTCTAATTCGTTAGTTCCTTGGGGAAGTTGGTATAAATGGCTCGTGTGGTAAAGAACTTTCCACCAGAGTCTCCTCCAGCCTTTCCAAAAAGACTTTCTGGTTAAAGTGAAAGTCCACATCCTTGAACTCAACTCATCTATGGGGACTGCCATTCTAAGATGACACCTATCACCAGAACCACTTGGTGAGACCCATGCGGGCAATTGGTATAGTCCCGTATACCCAGGTCTATCAGCATCAAATTGCTTTCTCGCACCATGGGAAGAAGGTCGAGGAGCTCTTCGCCACCAAACATGCTTAGGCCATTTAGCGCCTATACCTTCATAATAGGAAGACTGAGGAGCTCTGGCAGATTCTGCTGAAGTTATATGTATAAATTGATCAGTTTCTTTTGCAATTTTCATTGCACCGTGATAACCAGGTGAGTATCGGAACAAACCGCGGTTAAAAAGTCTCCTTATGCTGCCTCTGTGAATCTTGACTGCATGGGAATCATGGGAGTTTTCAATGGTCAGTGTCCAATTAAGATCCCACAGTCGAATGTATGTTTCAGTAATCACATCATCGTCAAAGAAATAGCTAGGAATATCTTCTTCGAGAGGTACCGGTTTTGTTTGACCCATCCAAACAAAAACTATGCCATTATGCGTAATAGTGGGGTAGTGGGGGGCTTTGAGAACTGGTTGCAATCTAGATTCGGGGCCATCAGTTAGTGCAGCGACACATTGACCTTCTCCATCGAACGTAAAGCCATGATATGGGCACGTGATAAACCCTTTAAATTCATTATTTAGTTTCCCAGCGGCAGGTCCACCACCGGCCGTGCGCCTCCACCCTCCAGACAGCCGGGCTCCCCTGTGTGGACAATAATCTGACAATGCAGCGACTTTGCCTTTGGAATCCCGAAAGAAAACCACATCTTCACCTAACATTTTGAGTGATATTGGTTTCTTGCCTACATCTTTATCGATAATTCCAGGATACCAATACTCTCTGTACCCAAGCTTAGGGACTAAATCAAAAACACCGATCTGAGATGCACCATAACGTGGGGTACGCATCGATGAAGAATTTCCATTAGATGATCCGTTCTGAACTGCCATATCTGCCTCCAGAAATAAACAGACGGTATTTAGAAATACTCGTCAGCGCTAAAAAATCCCGAATCATTACCATCTTCACATCTAAGGTGATTTGATACAAGTTTTAAAGTAATTGAATTGGGTTCATTATTAATATCGCCATCTATCCAATTCAACCCTCGTAGGCATACTTTCCTGGATACCGTCTTTTGTTACTGATAGTGCAGCAGCGTTATTGGCAAAATCTATTGAATCTGATATACCCATGCCTTCAGAAATTGCTACAGATAATGCCCCAGCGAAAACATCTCCAGCGCCTGCCGTATTGACTGCATTTACCTTTGGTGCGAGGAAATGACCACGGATTCCTTCACAATCTGCATAGCAACCATTTTCTCCAAGTTTTAAAATAACAGAATTTGCTCCTGCTTCTTTCATTTTAGAAGTAGCTAATTCTGCGGTTGCTATATCTACTACTTTTACGCCAGAAATCCCCTCTGCTTCTATTTGGTTGGGCAAAATGAAAGTTGTATAAGGAAACAGCACAGAGGCACTTTTTTTGATTGGTGATGGGTCGTGAATTACTATAACTCCTAGCGATGATGCTTCTTTAGCTACCTCCAAAGATGCTTCAATGGGCACTTCTTGTTGAATCATTAAAACTTTTGCACTTTTAAGGCAATCTGATGCTCTTTGGACTTCCTCCTTCCCTAATAACAGATTAGCTCCATATATTGGCAAGATGTAATTTTCAGCTTTTGGGTCGATAAGGATGATTGCCGCACCTGAATGTTCTTCCCCTCCAACAGTAATGCTAGAAGAAGTAATGTTATTTTTACGGAAATTTTCAAGTAATAATTGCCCAAAATAATCATTCCCGACACGGCCTATCATTTCCACATTTGAAGTTGTTGCCAAACGGGAAGCTGCAACTGCTTGATTGGCACCTTTACCTCCAAAGCCCATACGGAATTTCTTGCTCTCAAGTGTTTCACCTGGCAATGGAATTCTCTGGATATCAGCAAAAAAATCTACATTAATGCTGCCAAAATTCAATATTTCTGCCATAAATCCACCTATAAGCCCAAGGGGGTTACCACCAGTGAATATCATTCTTTTCTTGGCTGTTGCCAGAAAGAGATTCTTCCCATGGACGAGTTGGTAAGTATTTCCATCCGCCATCAGCAAAAATCATAACGATATTGCCTTTTTGAATCCGTTTAGCCATTCTCTTAGCAGCAGCCAGTACAGCGCCTGAAGAAATTCCTATCAAGACACCTTCATTTTGAGCAATTTCCTTGGTGTTATCAATTGCTTCAATACTATTAACTATGAATCGAGAGCTTAGCAAGTTTAGGTTTAGCAGAGGCGGCACAAACCCTTCATCTAAACTCCTAAGTCCTTGCAACCGATCTCCCATTTTGGGCTCTACACCCACTATTTGCGTAGTAGGTGACTCTTCTCTAAGCCTATTGCCAATACCAGTGATAGTTCCTCCAGTCCCAATTCCAGCAATAAATACGTCAATTTGCTTAATTTGCCTTAACATCTCCACGCTGGTTTGGGAATAATGAATATCGATGTTAGCTTGGTTATAAAATTGATTAATAGAAACAAAATTAGGGTAATCACCAATTCGATTTGCTGTTTCGATTGCTAACCTCATACCTCCTTCAGAAGCACATGGGATTATTTCAGCGCCGTATAGTTTTAGAATATCTTTAATAGTTGGTACAGAACCTTCAGGTATGACTACTCTCAGCTTGTATCCTTTTTGTTTAGCCACGAAAGCAAGTGCGATTGCTGTATTACCACTAGATGCTTCGACTATTGTTTGACCTTTGTGTAATTGACCTGATTTTTCTGCGCTCATAACCATTGATAGTGCTATACGATCTTTGATGCTTCCGCTCGGGTTTTGACCTTCAAGCTTTGCATAAAAGCGCACACCAGAATCTGTTCTAAGGCTCTTTAATTCTATTAACGGTGTTTCACCGATTAACCTTAGCAAGTCATACTTCTTCATTCTGACTATTCTCTAATAAAACTTTTAACTCAGATATATCTCAGGTCTGTCAATTTTACTATTTAGAATTTAGACTTATAGCTGCGCTAAATAAATTTCGATATAGGTGATGTATGAGCACTAACGGACATTTACCCAGTATGATAATTGACGATCAAGAAAAGAAATTATTTAAAGTCAATCGACAAGCTTTCGTTTCTAACGATGTGCTTGACTCCGAAAAGCAATACCTTTTTAACAATTGCTGGATTTATGCTGGTCATGTATCTGAAGTTGCTGATTCGGGTGATTACAGGACAAGAAGGGTGGCAGGGAGGCCAGTAATTATCTCGAGAGGCGATGACGATAAAATCCGTGTAATGATGAACACATGCCCACATCGAGGTGCAACGGTTCGCAGGGAGCCTTCTGGAAATTCGAAAATTCACCAATGCTATTACCATGGTTGGACTTTTAACAACGAAGGTACTTTAATTGGTCTTCCAGGCGAAAATGCCTACGAAAACACTGAATGGACCCGGGAAGATAACTGTTTAACTGAGGCCCCAAAAGTTGAATCTTACCGGGGTTTAATTTTTGCCTCTTTTAACTCTAATATTCAGCCATTAGAAGATTATTTAGCAGGAGCCAAAGAATACTTGGATCTTGTCATGGACCAGACCGAGGTTGGAATGGAAGTTGTTGGAGGAACCCAAGAATATTCAATGAAAGCTAACTGGAAGCTATTAATAGAAAATTCGATTGATGGCTACCATGCTCCAACTACACACAAAAGGTACTTTGATTTCATCGTTGGAACTAATCAGCTTTTCTATGATATGAGTCAAGGTATCCCCGGATCCCCTCATGCCTTAGGTAATGGGCATGCTGTCATTGAATATGATTCTCCGTGGGGAAGACCCATTGCTAGATGGACTCCATATTTTGGAGAAGAACGAAAAGAAGAATTTGAAGTCAAAAAAAACAAGTTAGTTGAACGATTTGGTGAAGAAAGAGCAGAGCGCATATCACGATATAGTAGAAATCTGTTCATTTTCCCTAACTTAATAGTCAACGATATAATGGCTATAACAATTCGCACATTTTTTCCTGTAACACCAGACTATATGGAAATACGTGCATGGGCTCTGGCTCCAAAAGATGAAAGCCCTGATGACAGGGCACTGCGCCTTGACAATTATTTAACATTCCTTGGGCCAGGAGGATATGCAACTCCTGATGATGTTGAGGCTCTTGAAGCTTGCCAGCGTGGTTTTGCCACCTTTAGAGAGTTGCAGTGGAGTGATATTTCTAGAGGTATGGGACGTGATGACCCTAAGCCTGATGACGAATTACAGATGCGTACATTTTGGCGTCAATGGAATGAATTGATGACCGGAAGACAGCTAACGCCATCGATGCCACAAGGCGTTGGGATATAGGAGAGGTTTCATGGCTTTAACCACAGTTGATAGCGTCAATCGTTACGATATAGAGAGTTTTCTCTATGATGAAGCTGCGTTATTAGATGAATGGCGACTTGATGAGTGGCTTAAGTTGTTTACAAGCGATGGTGCTTACTACGTCCCTTCGACTGATGATCCTGGTGGAGATCATCGGACGAGCTTATTTTTAATAGCGGATGATTATGAGAGATTAGCACATCGAGTTGAACAACTAATGGGGAGATTCGTCCATGCTGAAACACCGCATTCCCGGACGCGTCGATCAATCACAAATGTTCGCATTAGGAAGGCTTCAAAAACACCAGAAGAATTACACATAACCGCCAATTTCATAGTTAACAGAATAAGACTTGAATCAGTTGATACTTACGTAGGAAGATACGAATATAGGTTGCAGTTAGGCGAAGGAAGAGTGCTAATCAAAGAGAGGCGCGCAATTTTGGATCTGGATACATTGAGACCTCACGGAAAGGTTAGTTTCATTTTATAAGAACAGGGTAGTAGTTCGGGTGCTTTAGTAGATTCTTACTATTATTGTTATGTAAAGTTCTAGAGTAAATATAATTAACATCGTGTTAAAGTAAACAAGCGATAATTCGACACCACCGCTCACTATAAAATTTTATTGGCCACAAATGACTATTCGAGGAATAACACTTTTCGCTTCAGCAATACTCATATCTGCTATGCTGTTTTTTGCTTTTTGGATTACACGACCTGCACAAAAGCTAGACCCTGGTATTCAGTCTATTGAAAAATCTATAGACCTAATTCTTTCCAGTTATGTCGATAAAGACAGTTTTACCTCTGATGATCTTTTAGCATCCGCTATTCAAGGTTTGCTTGACTATATTGATGATCCATATTCATCTTACGCCCCTCCAGAGATGTTCGAGGTTTCTTTTAATTATTCAGGGCAGTTTCAAGGCATTGGCGCGGAAGTTGCTCTTAAAGGCGGTCAAATCATCATAGAATCCCCTCTTGATGGCTCTCCTGCTCAGCGTGCTGGCTTACTTCCCGGGGATATAGTCATTGCTGTTGATGGTACAAGCGTTGAAGGCAAATCGCTTATCGAAACCGTTTTGCTTATAAGGGGCCCTGAGGGGTCTGAAGTTGTTTTATCTGTGTTACGCCCGGGTTCCTCTCTACCTATAACTATTTCTATTATCCGGGGAACTATTACTCAAGAAAGCGTAAACTTTTATGTTTTGGAAGAAGAAAAGACTATAGGGTATGTCAGAATTTCTACATTTCAGGCTAATACTCCTGAACAGCTTAAATCTGCAATTTCCGTACTTAAAGAGCAAAACGTTCAAAGCCTGATACTAGATTTGAGAGATAATTCAGGTGGACTAGTAGACTCTGCGATAGCCGTATTGGACGAATTCTTAGACTCTGTGGTAGCTGTATCACTGGTCGATGCATCTGGGAACAAGCAGGAATTTCTTACTAATGATGGTGGGTCGGCTCTGGATTTACCGCTAGTAGTAATGATTAACTCATTTAGTGCAAGCGCATCGGAATTAACGGCAGGCGCACTCCAGGACCATAATAGAGCCACTTTAGTTGGCGCTAAAACCTTTGGTAAAGGCACATTCAACACGTTATTCAAATTACCAAATGAAGGAGGATTCTACCTTTCAACAGGACGTTGGCAGACTCCTTCTGGGAGAATGATAGAGGGCAATGGCCTCCAGCCAGATGTTTTAGTGGGCCCGTCAGTTAATGTTAATGATTTAGTTGAAGTTGGTACAGCTGTCAGATCATTGTGTTCCTCTGTGTCAGATCTTCCAACTTTGGGAACTGATAATGAAGATTTACTTAATGCAATCAAGGTTGTTTGTTCAATAAAACCTTCATCTGGTCATTCAAGCGACTCGAATGATGAAGTTTTAGAGACTGCAATTAGAATAAGTACTAAATAATGATTTAGGACCTTATGATGAATCAGAAAAAAGCAAAGCTTAAACAAAAGAAAAGTAAACTTGACCAGAACCCTTCGCGAAATGAACGTCGCCTTAGAGTGATTGCTGATAACCGAAAAGCCCGTTTTGATTTTGAAATTATAGATACAATTGAAGCAGGGGTTGTTCTTACTGGTACTGAAATAAAATCAATAAGGGCAGGCAGAATTAATATCAGAGATGCATATGCACAAATCAGAAACGAAGAGATGTGGTTGCAGAATTTGCATATATCGTCTTGGAGTTCGGCGGGTCGATTGAACAACCATGACCCTATAAGGTCACGCAAGTTATTAATGCGTAGGAGCCAAATTCTGGACTTAGCTACGCAATCAGCCCAGAAGGGTCTAACACTGGTAGCTTTGAAGGTTTATATAAAAGGACATTTCGCCAAAGTCGAATTGGCTTTAGCAAAAGGCAGAAGACGCTACGACAAAAGAAAAGTCATTATGCAACGTGAAACCGATCGAGAAATAGCCAGAGCAATTAGGCATAGGCAATTTTAATCAGGGCAATTACATCTGAGATTTAGTCCAGGATTTATGATCAGGAACCTCTTCTCCTACAGATTGTAGAAAAAAATAGGCGCTTTGCGGACCTAAGAATTTAAACCGCTCTCGTAAATCTCTCACTAACGAAGGAAAATTAGTCTTCGATCGCAAATAAAGCTCAAATGAACCAAACTCACTTATTAAATCTATTATCACCCTTGCATTATGGACAATCCCGTCCAGCTTTGGGCGATTTCGAATCACCCTTTTATCATTTGATAATGTATCTAAGTCATCCTCAGTCATTTGCGAAACGAAGGATGTATTAAAATAAGAAAAAGCTTCTCGGGTATCAGCCCATTTACTTTCCACGACTTTGCGAGACATTCCTGCTTGAAATACAGCTTTACTCATCATTTCAAGGTATTCATCTGCTGTTTTATGGTGATGATTATCCAAGAATTCAATCCCCTTGAAGAATTAGTATAGGATATCTTATCTGCCGCTTATGTGAAGCTATCTAATTTGGCAATGCTAATAATCTATAAAATAAGCCCAAAGGTGTAAACTAATATAGCTCAATCTAAGGGGATGCGTGGTTTCGACAGGGGTTGGTTGGGCAGGATTGCAGGTCGAGGTCGTCTCACCCTCGTTAATAATGTGACAAAAAAATGACTGGCAACAAGCAAGTCGCACTGGCCGCGTAGATTCGTGACCACGCTTTATTCGCCCACCTCTGCGGTGAGTAATAGCGATATATAGTAGAGGTGCAATGACTCCTATGCCGCTAAGAGTCATTTAAGATTAGTGGTAGGCGCTCTAGCAGTTTGCTGGTGGACGTCTAGGTCGTGTGATTAAATCACCAGATATGCCTGTAGTACATCCTGTACTTGCCTCTTCTGGACGGGGAGTTCAACTCTCCCCCATCTCCACCAATCTAAGGATTTAATGTGTCATGGATTTTTTTAGCCCTACTCTCTTCGGCAGTTTCAGCTGTAGTCAGTGTTCTTGATAAAACAATAATCTATCGCTATGCGACAACTCCGAAAACTTTGCCGCTGCTAATAGGGATTAATCAGTCTTCAATAGGGCTGCTTATGCTTTTATTTTTAGAAGTGCCAGATGCGGCTGAACCAAAATTAATTTCTGGAGCACTAATTTCTGGAGCTCTCTTTGGTCTAGGTGCCCAGTTTTTGATGAGAGTTTTATATACCGAGGAAGTATCAAGGGTTGTTCCTGTTTTCCAAAGTGCCCCAATTTTTACTGCTTTTCTGGCACTGTTTTTGCTTAATGAAAACTTAACCCTAGTAGAGTGGGTGGCTATTTTTTCAGTTGTACTAGCAGCAATTGCACTTTCCGTAAAAATAGAACCAGGCCAAAAAACTTTAACTTTAAATCGTTCCTTTTTTTTACTTCTGACAGGAAGCGCAATTTATGGATCTTCTTATATTCTAGGTAAAGTAGCCGTAGATAATTTACCTTTGCTATATACACATGCTTTAAGATCAATCTCGTTAGGCTTTGTCTTTTTAGTGTTTAACGCGCGTCTAGCTCCATGGAAGGAGGTAAAAGGCTTTTTCACAGGTAGAAGCCTGGCTTTGATTTTCGTTGGTCTGAATGAGTTAATAATTGCTAGTATTGGTCTGATTTTGCTTCTTTGGGCTTTATCCCTTGGACCCGCTTCGGTAGTAGTCGCAGTGTCCTCTACGCGTGCATTTTTCCTAGTGGTTTATAGCTCGATTTTGGCTTTAATATGGAATGGTGCATTGGGAGAAAATATTACTAGGGCGTCGTTGATTACTAAACTGACGTCTACTTTGGTAATAGTGATAGGAACCGCAACATTGGCATTAATAAACTGAATTAAACATCCTCTAAACACTCTAATGTAAATTGTAGGGTGCGGGTAGTGAATGCGATCATGTTCTCCTCCCTTCCCTTCAATCCAGAGTCAAAGCGTTCAGTCTTTTCCAAGGGTCCAGTAATTCCTATGATGGTATTTCCTGGTTCACCACCAAACCTGCCTCCTGAAGCTCCAGCAAGTCCTGATTCAGCTATGCACCAAGTTGAGCCAATCTTGAGCCTCATAGAGTTAGCTAAAGATGAAATCATTTCTGGAGTCGTACCGCGATAATCTTTATACTCCTCTGAAGAAACACCTGCTAAAACGATTCTTGAGTTAAGAGTATATAAAACACCCCCTCCAGCGTAATAACGTGAAGCACCTTCAACTGCTAGCAAGGATGCAGAAACCAAACCACCAGTTGTAGCTTCAGCTATCGCAATTGTTTCGTTTTTGGAGATGAGTGCAGAAGCGATTTTTTCTGCAAGTTGCTTATGTTCTATTTTAATTGACATACGAACCCTTATATAAAATGTTTAACAAAGACGGATTTAGTATTTAGACACGTTAATTTCCGTTAACTTACCTGTTACTAAATATATTACCCTTTCAGCTACATTAGTCGCTCTATCTGCTAATCTTTCAAGGTCATGTGCAGCCCAGAGCAAATAAGTAGCTCTACGGATGGTTGCTGGATCTTCAATCATAAAAACTAAAAGCTCTCGATAAACTTGATCGTATATCGCATCAATTTCATCATCCGCAGAGCAAACTTCTTTAGCTGCTTCTATGTCTCTTTTTACGAGTGCATCTAAACTTCTTCTGAGCATTCCTGTAGCTAGAAGAGCCATTCTTGGTATGTCAATTAGTGCTTTTAATGGCTGCTCATCACCCATTAGCATGCTAATTCGGCCAATGCCCTCTGCGTAATCTCCCATTCGTTCTAGCTCCACAGCGATATGTAATATAGCTATGATTTGGCGCAAATCACCTGCTATCGGCTGTTGGCGAGCAATTAGTTCTATGCAGTGCTCTTCAATTTCAAACCTTTTCTGATCAATTTCATCATCATCCTTAACAACTTTTTCAGATGCAGCAAGGTCGCGTGACTTTAAAGCATCAACTGCACGAGTAACTGCTTTTTCCACCATGCTTCCTAAATTTAAAAGTTGATTTTGAAGGTTTGTTAATTCAGCATCGAACTCTGCTCTTGTTGAAATTGGGCCTTGCATATGCGCTCCTATCCAAACCTTCCTGTAATGTATGCCTCTGTGCGTTCATCAACTGGGTTTGTGAAAATTTGCTGCGTTTCCCCATGCTCTACTAAATAACCGGCTCTATCGTCATCCATCATTAAAAATGCGGTCTCATCTGAGACTCTGGCGGCTTGTTGCATATTATGCGTAACAACCAGAATTGTGTATTCCCTGCTTAAATCTCGCATTAAACCTTCTATTGCTAGAGTAGCTATGGGGTCTAACGCAGAAGCAGGCTCATCCATTAAGATTACTTCAGGTTCCACAGCTATAGCTCTGGCGATGCATAATCTTTGCTGTTGTCCTCCTGAAAGAGTAAGTGCTCCATCATTAAGTCTGTCTTTAACTTCATCCCAAAGCGCAGCGACATGGAGCGCTCGTTCAACAGCCTCATTCATATCGCCACGATAGCCATTAATCCTTAGGCCGAAAGCAACGTTTTCAAAAATTGATTTAGGGAATGGGTTAGGTTTCTGAAATACCATTCCTATTCTTGAGCGTACCTCGGTAGGATCTACACCAGCCGCATAAATATTATTCTCTCCAAAATATACTTTGCCTTCGATGCGTGCACTGGGGATCAGGTCGTTCATTCTATTGAAACAGCGAAGAAGAGTGCTCTTGCCAGAACCTGAAGGTCCAATTAGAGCAGTCACTTTATTACTTGGTATTTGTAGGGTGACGTTTTTTAGCACGCGGAAATTACCATAGTAGACGCTAAGATCTTCAATTGCTAATCCTATGTTACGAGCAGTTGTCATTATTCCTCTGACCTCTTTTGAGTCTTATTTCTGATAATAATCGCTATCGCATTCATACTTAGCAGCACTACCAATAAAACGACAATACCTGCTGCAGCTATGCCCCTGAAATCTTCTTGTGGACGTGCTACCCAGTTGTATATTTGAATTGGCATGACTGTAAATTGGTCTAATGGATGGCTAGGTACAAAAGTGAGGAACACTAATGCGCTAATAGCAATTATAGGTGCCGCTTCTCCAATAGCTCGAGACAAAGCAAGTATTGTTCCTGTCATTATTCCAGGTAGAGCTTGAGGAATTACTATACTTTTAACTACCTGGAACTGAGTTGCGCCTAATCCATATGCAGCTTCTCTATAAGTACTAGGAACTGAACGAATTGCTTCTCGCGAGGTAATGATTACTATTGGTAGAACAAGCAAGCTCATAGTTAGAGCTCCAGCCACTACTGAACGACCCAATGACAACAGCTGGACAAAAACAGCTAGACCCAACAATCCATAGACTATTGAAGGGACACCAGCGAGGTTTGCTACGTTAATTTCAACTATTCTATAAATCCAATTTTTGCGGGCATATTCTTCCAAATAGATTGCAGCACCAACTCCCACTGGCACGGTGAATACTGCAGTAAGACCTATTATCCAGATTGATCCGAAGATTGCAGATTTCATTCCAGCTCTCTCTGGAAATCTCGAAGGAAATTCAGTTAGGAAAGTTATGCTTAACCACGGAATGCCTTGGACTAATATTCTAATGATCAATATAGTTAACCCGATAACTCCGATCAAAATTGCTAATAAAAATAAGCTATACCAAATTTGTCCCCATATCCTTCTGGTGGAAATTTTTGGATTAAACCTTTTTGTCCAATCAGAGCGGTCCATTAGTATTCCTCTCTAACTTTTCTGACAATAATATTTCCGAGTATGTTCATTATCAGAGTCATGAAGAAAAGCAAAAGACCTACTGCAAAAATAGTTTGAAATTCCAAAGAGCCATGAGGCGCTTCGCCTAAGGCTAATTGAACGATGAAGGCAGTCATTGTCTGGATGCTTTCTAACGGATTGGCGGTCAAATTAGGGCTCGCGCCTGCTGCTATTGTAACAAGCATGGTTTCTCCAATTGCTCGAGAAAAAGCCAAAATAAATGATGCTACTATTCCTGAGATGGCTGCGGGGACTACAACGCGAAGGCAAACTTCCAGGCGAGTGGCTCCAAGGGCATAAGCAGCATTTCGAAGCGATCTAGGGACAGCAACCATTGCATCTTCACTTAATGAGGAAACCATAGGGATAAGCATTAGGCCCATTACTAACCCAGCACTAAGAGCATTAAATACTAGGAGGTCAGGCATTAGTCTTTGAAGTTGAGGTGTAACGAAAGTAAGCGCAAAATATCCATACACAACAGTAGGAATTCCAGCTAAAACTTCAAGAATAGGCTTAAGTATTTTTCGTAATCTATCATTTGCGAATTCGCTCAAATAAATTGCAATGCCAAGACCGACAGGTACAGCCAAAGCCAAAGCTACAGAAGCCACAAGGATAGTTCCAGTTACCAGTGGCAATACACCATAAGAACGTGGCTTTAATATTGGAGACCATCTTGTTCCTGTTAAAAATTCCCAAGGCGAAACTTCCCTGAAAAACCCTATTGATTCCACAAAAAGGCTAACAACAATGCCGACTGTAGTGACTATTGAGACTAAAGCGCATAAAAGGAACAAACTATGTACAATTTTGGCTTGCAAAGAGCCTTTGGACCCTCTATTCAAAGAGTTTGAGTGGTTTGATAGGAGGGTTTTTTTTCCTGAAAAATTGATCTCAAATCCTTTCTGGGTAAAAAATCAGAACTACCTATATGACAGCGTAATTGTGCTATGTTAAAAATACATCATGAATTCATTTAGAGGTACTATTTATAAACCTTAATATTTGGATAATGTTATTTTAAATTCACTACAAGGTTTCTTTAATACCTGAAATATATACTGTCCCTATCTAAACGTTATGAAGTTGGAGTTAATATGATTTCAGTTGGGAAAATATTTCCTGCCAGACATTTAGCCGCTGCAGGACTAATGATCATTGTTTCCTTAATTGCCGTTGCGTGCGGCTCTGACACTACGTCAACCGCTACTTCTATGAATAGTGCTACAAGTTCGGGCACTGGCACCAGTACTGATGCAGCACCTGCCAAGGACACACTTACTGGGACTATAGAAATTGATGGTTCTTCTACCGTCTTTCCAGTCACTGAAGCTGTTGCTGAGGATTTCAGGCTATACGAACAGTCTGATGTGCGTGTGAATGTTGCTATTTCTGGTACCGGTGGTGGATTCAAACGTTTTACCACTGGCGAAACTGATATCTCTAATGCTTCACGGCACATCAAAGAAAAAGAGCGTGATCAAGCCAAAGAGAATGGTATAGAGTTCATTGAGATGCGTGTTGGAACCGATGGATTATCAGTGGCTGTTAACCCTGATAACGACTTTGTGGATTGTCTTACTGTTGAAGAATTGAATAAGATTTGGGCACCTGGATCCTCAATGAGTAACTGGAATCAGGTGAGATCTGGCTTCCCTGACCGTCCATTAAGGCTTTACGGACCAGATACCGATTCTGGAACGTTTGATTACTTTACGGAAGAAATTAACGGTGAAGCTCAAGCTTCTCGATCGGATTACACAGCTAGTGCTGATGATAATGTTCTAGTTCAGGGCATTGGCGGGGATCGTAATGCACTAGGGTATTTCGGGTACGCATATTATATTGAGAATTCAGACAAGATAAAAGCAGTAGCTGTTGATAATGGAAATGGATGTATAATTCCTTCTCCAGAAACTATTGCGGACGGGTCTTACACTCCTCTGTCTAGGCCTTTGTTTATCTATATAAACGTAGCTCGTTTAGAGCGTCCAGAGGTTATGGCTTTTGTAAACTACTATATGGAAGTTGGTGCAAAATTGACTGATGAAGTTGGCTATGTAGCCGCTGATTCATCAATTTATGAAGCTAATTTAGCTGCTATTAAATAAACTGCTGTTGAAGAGAAAGCCAACACCTCCGTCAACAAATACATCAGCGACGATTTCAAGTGGTTTTACCGCTTAGGATCGTCGCTGACTATTTCATCACTATTCGTAAAAATATTCTAAGCTATACTGATGAAGTATATTAACGCTAGGAGGGTTCTAATGTCTCTTACTGAAGAAAATATCGTATTGATCCCAGATTTGATGAGCAGGTGGGTACGTCTGCCTAGTGGATCTTTGGCGCATTACGTTACTTCTGGAGATACAGGCCCATCTGTTTTGCTACTTCACGGTGGAGCGACAGGTGCCTCGGGTAGTGCAGTATGGCGCAATATTGCTCCTTTCCTTGGAGAAAATGGATTTAGAGTCTACTGCCCCGATATGCCAGGCTTTGGGCTTGCGGATACCCGATCAGAGTACCTCCCAAATAATGGGCCAATCAGTCATTTGAGATTTCTTAGTGAATTTGTCGACGCTTTATGTCTGGATACTTTCCATATTTCAGGAAACTCTATGGGCATGATGAACACTATAAATTATATGCTAGCCAACCCTGAGAGAATTGAAAGCTTTATTTTCATTAATGGAGGAATTGGTAATTTAGTAGACGCTGAAAAGCATGTTAGCTCAGGTATTTCCTTACCTAGGTTTGAGGGTGATGAACAGTCTCTTCGTAATCATATGAAACCATTAACCTATAAAAAAGTTGACCCCCCTGATGAAGTAGTCCAAATGCGTTTGCATGCTGCCAATAATCAAAAAGATTCTACTGCAGCATATAGAAATTCAGGCAGAGCGATTAGCTCTAACCCGAACCTGAATCAGCTTTTCAGCACTAAGGATCGTTTAGATGCGCTTGATATTCCTGGGATTTATCTATTTGGACAACAAGACGATTTATCACCAATCGAAAATGGATATAACCAAGAAGATGCACTACCCAACGTTCAATTCTTTTACCCTGATGAATGCGGGCACGTAGGACAACAAGATCAGCCAGAGATGTTTAAGAAGGTGTTCTTGGAGTTCTTTGGCGACGGCAAGGTAAGTAGACAAACCGCAGAATGGGCAGGAATATCTAAGAGGAGACCTGAGCATGCGAACTTGGTTGAACCTTAAAGCTCCTAAGTTACCTGTTCTCCCATTATGAACTGACGTACGGCTTCGTTAAATTCTTCAGGTTTTTCCCAGTGAGCCCAGAATCCAGTTTGTTCTAATAATTTGAATTGTGCTCCTGGTATAAGGGATGCTAGCCTTTGGCCTGCGTCTGGCCCATTCCCTTCACTTCCATCATTCCAGACTACTAAAACTGGCAGCCTGATCGAGGAGATCTCCTCTTCAGAAGCCAAATATTTGGCTCCCTTACCAGAGGCGTAATAATCGTAGACCCTGATCATACCGTCATTTGTGCTAGGCCTTAGATAATGAGAGAGCCTTACATCGACAAGCTCGTCGGTGACTTGTTCAGGGTGATCTCTGTGCATAACCATTAATAGCCGTGCTCTTACCCCATCCCAAGATAAATTTTGCAATAACTGTTTACTTCTCTCGACCATTGAAATTCCACCTGCAGGTGGAGCAACTGGGGCTTTTATTGATCCTTCTTTGAATCGCATAGCAATTCCAGATTCAAAAATCACGCCTTTTAGTCTTTCAGGATGCTCTAATATCAGAGGAGTCATACCACTTGCGCCACCAGCTTCTCCATGGATCCATACTTTTTCAAGATTAAGCGTATCCATTAGGTCTAAAATTTCGTCGCTTACTTGGGCATTCATGTGATCCCACATAGGAGGAGCATCTGTCATTCCGTGCCACAACATTTCTACCCCGATTGTGTGGAAATGCTTGCTCAAGGGGACAACATTTCGAGCAAAGGTTTCAATGTGCCCCCCTCCACCATGAAACATCAGTAAAGTTTCTGAATGTTCCTTTCCTGCTTCTGCAATTCGAATTCGGTATCTTTTTCCTTGCACAAATCTGATATCTGCACCCAAAAAATCTACCCACATACTTGTTGGACTGTTTGGTCTCGGCATTTTTGCCTCCAAATATTTAAATAATCATATTGCTTTCATGAATCCCATAGCGTCGTTAGCTTGGTCAAGTCCACCTTTATATAAAAACCGTCCTTCTGGTGTTTCTATTGCAGCAGCAAGGTCATCAAAGTCTAAAATAACTATAATTTCTTCTTCACATGCTACTCGCACATGTGATTTGGAATGTTCAACAACAAACTTTGGAGCTGTCCCAAAAACATTGCCTAAGCCTACTATAAATTGACAAGACGGCTCCAGATTTTCTAAAGCTGAAACGTCACGCATTTTTGCTGAATCAATAATAAGGAAGGAAGATTTTTCACAGCTAAAAAAGGGACGTTCGGGTAGATTAAATGAGATGTTATTCAAAGCAGCTCCTCAACGTAATCATAAATTAATGAGTTCATCATTGGGGACTGATTTCACATTGTTTTGAATTGCTTTTAACAACTCATTCAACCCTAACCCTGTTTCAGCAGAAGTAACTACGGCTGTAACTCCTGAGGATTTAAAAAATGAACTCAAATTAGATTTCAATTCTTCATCTAGTTCATTATTTAGTAAATCAACTTTGTTTAATGCAATTATTTGGGACTTACTATCGACATTTAAGTCTCTAAGGACATCTTCGACTACGTTTACGTGCTCAGGAGCATTAGGATGGGAAATATCAACAACATGTATCAAAATTTCAGCCGTAAAAAGCTCTTCTAGAGTAGCTCGAAAAGCAGCTACTAAAGCAGGAGGAAGCTTTTGTATGAACCCTACAGTATCAGTGAGTAAAAATTGCGTTCCATTGGGTAGATTAATACGCCGCGTAACAGGATCTAAAGTGGAAAATAATTGATCTTTAGCAGTTACTTCTGCTCTACCCAATGCGTTTAGTAGAGTACTCTTTCCAGCGTTCGTATAACCTACTAACGAGACCATAGGGATACCAGATCTTTGCCTCTGTCTTCTATATTGCTCTCTATGCTTTCTTATATCCTCTAGGTTTGATTTAAGTTTTTGAATTCTCCTGGTCGCCAGCCTTCTATCGGTTTCTATTTGAGTTTCGCCCGGTCCCCTGGTACCGATTCCTCCCCCTAGCCTTTCAAGGTGGCTCCATTGCCCAGCAAGCCGTGGCAGCAGGTATTCTGCTTGAGCAAGTTCTACTTGCAGTCGGCCCTCTCTAGTTTGTGCGTGTTTGGCAAAAACATCGATAATTAAAGCTGCACGATCTATTACTTTGAGATCTGAGACGGTTCCTTTTTTGGCAAATGCTTGCTCTAAATTCCTTTGTTGAGTGGGAGTTAGTTCATCGTCGCAAATTATTGTGTCGAAGTAGACTTTCGATCGAATATCTTTCAGCTCTTCGATCTTCCCTTTTCCCAAATATGTAGGCAATTGCCTTTCCAGTTGCTGAGAAGTAATTCCTACTACATCAGCTCCTGCTGTTGATGCTAGCTGGGCTAGCTCATCCAAAGAGTCACTAACTGACCAGGTTGGGCGTTTACCTTTCAAACCCACTCCTACAAGGAAAGCTCTTTCTTCGTCTGAGTATGTAGGTATTGTTTTTTGCTTAGCTTTGGTTATTTTCAGTACCCCATAGACTATAAATAATTAATTACTGGGTCTAAGATTTTTCTAACATCGCACCCGATAAACGGCTAAGCCCTTCCTCCACACGGTCATCAGGAGTGGTTAAAGATAGGCGTATGTACCCTTCTCCGTACTCGCCATAGCCTCTGCCTGGAGTTACAACTACAGAATGCTTGTCTAAAAGTTCAGCTGCAAGCTCAGCAGATGTCCAGCCTTCTGGGCATTTCGCCCAAACGTATAGGCCTGCCTTTGGTGTTGGAACAACCAATCCTATACCGTTTAAAACCTCAACCATTCTATCTCTACGTTTCTTGTATATATCGTTATTAGAGTTGATCCACTCAGGGGTAATATTTTCTAAAGCCTCTATCCCCATGTACTGTACTGCCTGTGAAATTCCAGAATCTAAGTTTGATTTAACTCTCAACAGTCCATCAATTAGTGTTGAATTCCCCACTGCTGTTCCAATTCTCCACCCTGTCATGTTGTAAGTTTTGGATAAAGAATGAAACTCTATTCCTACATCTATTGCACCCGGTGTTTGCATAAAGCTAGGTGCTTCATAACCGTCAAAAGTAACCTCAGAGTACGCAGCGTCATGGCAAATAGCGATGTCGAAGGCTTTAGCAAAATCTATTGCCTTTT
>PBEP01000010.1 GCA_002719775.1 Chloroflexota bacterium
TTAGGAAGGTGCTCAGGTCTCTGTTTTAATGAATGATCAAGATCGAGGGCGTTTTGGTTCCTTTGGTGGCCAATACGTTCCTGAAACAGTAATGGTCGCACTAGAGGAGCTGGAATCAGCTTATTTCAAACTTAAAGCCGGCAAAAGTTTTCAGGCTGAGGTAGCTGACCTTCTGAAGAATTTCGTCGGCAGACCCACATCGTTGTACCATGCCCAGCGCTTAACCGCTCATGCCGGAGGAGCGCAAATTTACCTGAAACGTGAGGATTTGGCGCACACCGGGGCTCACAAAATTAATAACGCCATAGGTCAAGCATTGGTCGCAAAACACACAGGGAAAACCCGTATAGTAGCCGAGACAGGTGCTGGCCAACACGGAGTAGCGACAGCTACCGTTTGCAGTATGCTAGGTCTTAAGTGTGTAGTTTATATGGGAACTGAAGATATGAAGCGGCAAGAACCGAACGTCTTCAAGATGCGCCTTCTCGGTGCTGAGGTTAGAGGTGTTGATGCTGGATCAAAAACATTAAAAGAAGCAGTTAGCGCCGCAATCAGAGATTGGGTTACTAACGTAGCTGATACACACTATTTAATAGGAAGTGCGGTAGGTCCGCACCCATATCCCGTAATGGTACGTGATTTTCAAACAGTAATTGGTAATGAATCAAGACAGCAAATGTTGGAGCTTACTGGCGCATTACCTAATTTCGTTGTCGCCTGTGTCGGCGGTGGATCAAATGCAATTGGTACATTTGTACCATTCATCGATGATGCTTCTGTCCAGTTGATAGGGGTAGAAGCTGGAGGCGATGGTATTTTAAGCCAGAAGCATGCTGCAAGTCTAAGTGCAGGAACTGTAGGGGTACTCCACGGATCTATGTCCTACATTTTGCAAGATGCAGATGGGCAAATACAAAATGCTCATAGCATTTCAGCAGGGCTTGATTACCCAGGTGTTGGCCCTGAGCATGCCTGGTTAAAAGATATAGAGCGCGCAACATACGTAAATGTGACCGACTCAGAAGCTCTGGATGCAACTCATCTTCTCAGTAGCATTGAAGGGATAATCCCTGCTCTAGAAAGCGCACATGCAATAGCATATGTGGTTTCTGAGCTTGCTCCTTCCCTGCCAAAAGAGCAAAAAATTTTGATAACCCTAAGTGGCAGAGGAGATAAAGACTTGGGCACTATCATGTCTTTTAATGTACAGGATTCGTCGTGAGCTGAACGGCATTTCGTTGACTCTATCTACACCCCAGTGATACTGTCCGTATAAATTCCCTAAACAAGTGAGATCTATGCCGCTTGAAGGCTACGCTACCGATTGGATCAGTGTTTTCTTAGCTGCAATTGTTGCCATTGTGGGCATTGCGGGAATGTTTATTGCATCTAGGTTGATTGCCCCTCGCAGACCTTCCAAAATAAAAGAAACCCCTTACGAATCAGGAATCCCTCCTCTTCCGCTAAACCGCGCTCAATTCAACGTTCGCTATTATATTTTTGCCATCTTGTTTCTAATTTTTGATGTAGAAGCTGTATTCCTTTTCCCATGGGCTTTGATATTCGTAGATTCAGTTGCCTACGTATTCTACGCGATGGTTCTTTTTATTTTCATTTTGCTCTTCGGAGTAGCATATGCGTGGCGTAAAGGAGTTTTAGAGTGGCGCTAACACCCGACCATAACGAAGAAAAAGGGGACCAAGTGCCCTTAAAAACACATCAGCCAGCTCCATTATTCGTACCTGAAAAATGGTCGAGACCAAAGGATGGAAAATTCTTTGATACCCCTGAAGGAGGGGCTATCTCTCTAGGTAAGGGGAACACTCCTGCGGCTAACGCACTCACCGGAGCGCCTGGAGTAGTGACAACTACACTAGATCAGATTTCAGCGCTCGCTAGAAGCAACTCTTTATGGACATTAACCTTTGGTCTAGCATGCTGTGCTATAGAAATGATTTCTGCACACTTAGCCCATCATGATCTTGATCGCTTTGGAGTAGTAACNTGGCCNTCTCCAAGACAATCAGACGTAATGATTGTAGCCGGAACTNTCGTAAAAAAAATGGCTGATCCTATTCGTCTACTATATGAACAAATGCCTGATCCTAAATGGGTGATTGCAATGGGATCGTGTGCNACTAANGGTGGCCCTTATTATCGATCATATAGTGTTGTAATGGGGGTTGATCATATAGTGCCGGTAGATGTCTATGTCCCGGGATGCCCTCCTAGGCCAGAAGCTTTAATGGATGGCATTATGAAGTTGCAAAATAAAATTAAATCGGATGCAAGGAAGCGCGCAAGTGACTGAGAAGAAGGATAATCTGGAAAGCGCAGAAGGAGAGACAGCAAAGCCTGCTGGCCCTACTGAACCAACCCGTCAGGGCCCTCCAGTCCAATTAGCTGAAGAAGTGCTAAACCCAAAAGGTTTGGAAACACTCGCAGTTGTCAAAAACTCTATTGAGAAGAATTTACTTTCTACCGGAGGGCGTGAAGATTTGCCTTGGGTCTCAATTCCTGCANCAGACATTACGAATTTTACACAAAAGTGCAGAGATTCTTCAGAATTAATGATGGATATGCTCCATTGCCTTTTTGCTGTCGATTANATAGANCATATAGAGCTAAANTACATCCTNTTTTCTATNAAGAGNGANCATAAGCTGATAGTTAAGACTAAACTGGATTCAGAGAANCCTGTGATCAATACCGTTACGCATCTTTGGCAAGCTGCTGCTTGGTATGAGCGAGAAACNCACGACCTTTTCGGGGTGGTATTTACAGGGAATGATGACTTAGCCCCCCTCTTGCTTTATGAAGGNTTTGAAGGCTATCCCGGCCTAAAAAGCTTCCCNTTACATGATTATGAGGAGTACTAGAATTGACTAGTGAACCTAATTTTGAACATGTAGATATGATGTTGAATATGGGTCCTCAACATCCTGCGACTCACGGTGTTTTTCGNATGGTCTTAGGTATCGATGGAGAACGCATAGCAAGCGTAAGGCCTCATATAGGATATCTTCACAGAGGATCAGAAAAACTTAGCGAAAATGAGTCTTACGGGCAAGTTGTAACCTTATTTGACAGGCTAGATTATGTTTCAAATCTAAACAACGAACATGTTTTTGTAAGAGCGGTTGAAAAATTAATGCAGATTGAAGTTCCTGAAAGAGCTCAATATATACGCGTTATTCTTGCAGAGCTAAATAGGATAGCGAGCCATCTCCTTTTTATTGGCACCTACGCACTAGATGTTGGAGCAATGACGCCTGTGATGTATACGTTTCGTGAAAGAGAAAGAATTCAAAATCTCTTCGANCATGTAACTGGNGCTCGAATGATGCATAACTACTTCCGAATAGGAGGTCTCAAAGAGGATGTTCCTTCTGATTTCATAGTTAGGGTAGAGAAGATACTTGCAGAGCTTCGCTCGGGTGTTGAGGAAACCGACCGCCTTCTAACTTTCAATGAAGTATATTTAGCCAGAACAAGGGGAGTGGGCAAAATTGATGCTGAATCAGCAATTAGCGCAGGNCTTACTGGACCTTGCNTAAGAGCAAGCGGGGTGGGCTATGATGTTCGGCTTTCAAGCCCNTACGAAATNTATGACACATTAGATTTCAAGGTNCCTATAGGNGAAGANGGNGATTGCTGGGACCGTTACTGGATTCGCCTACAGGAGTGCTATGAGTCTATTAGCATGGTGGAACAAGCATTAAGAGCTTTGCCCGAAGGCCCTGTTATTGCATCTGGCAGGAGGATTGCACGACCTCCCAAAGGAGAAGTGTACGTCAATGCTGAGAACCCAAGGGGTGATATGGGCGTTTTCCTAGTCAGTGATGGGTCAGATAAGCCCTATAGAGTGAAGGTTCGTCCCCCNTCTTTTTGCAATCTNGTAGCTCTAGAGCCAATGATGAAAAATGCATACGTAGCAGACGCTGTAGCGATACTTGGATCCTTAGATATTGTGCTAGGAGAGGTGGACCGTTGATTCTTGAACGCCAAGATCTTCTTTACGCATTCATCGGCTTATTTACGCTTTTCAATATGCTAATGGTCGTAACNTTGTCCCTTGTCTGGNTAGAAAGAAAATTCTTGGGGCGTTTACAGGGAAGGGTTGGCCCAACTAGAGTTGGGCCTTTCGGATTATTGCAAGCAGTTGCTGATGCTATAAAACTCCTCACAAAAGAGGATGTATCTCCGGGTCCTTCAGCGAAACTGTTATTCTTCTCCGCCCCTATTCTTGTTTTTGTGCCTGGGTTTATGGTTTGGCTTGCCATACCATTTTCAGAAAGTTTAGTTGTACGTGACTTAACTTTGAGCGTTTTCTTTTTTGTGGCTTTCTCTGTTCTAAGTATAGTAGGCCTCGTACTCGCTGGATGGGCATCTGCAAGCAAGTATGCTGTCTTAGGTGGCTTTCGATCTGCAGCCCAATTAGTCTCGTATGAAATACCAATTATTATGTCGGTGATAGCNATAGTGATTTTGTCTAGATCACTGAACTTTGTAGAGATTGTTAATGCACAATCATCCATTCCTTACGGTGCACTNCTGCCGCTAGGATTATTAATTTTCCTTATCTCTGGAGTTGCTGAAGTTGGTAGAACTCCTTTTGATATATATTTTGCGGAATCTGAAGTAGTTGGAGGNCCTTTTGTAGAATATTCAGGTGCTCATTGGGCTGTTTTCTTCTTGGCNGAATACATCAATACTTTTGTTATTGCGATGCTTGCTTCGTTGCTATTCCTTGGGGGNTGGATTTGGCCNTTTGGCGATTTGCCAATTGGNGCNNGNGTAGCNCTNCTGATGGGCAAAACNTATGCCGTGGTTTTNGTNATCTTCTGGCTTCGTGCAACTTATCCAAGACTTAGAATTGACCAATTAATGAGTATTGCTTGGAAATTCNTGATACCNCTTTCTTTCGCTGCAGTCATNATTGCAGCTTTTCAGCAGTATTATTCTTGGCCAGTTTGGACTCTTACCCTTTTGTCTATTATTGGCATAGCTGTACCAATTTATATTCAACTCAGGATTCAAAGAAAACCAGCNATGGCTGCTGCCAAAAGNTACTCAGAAAACGCAATTTTNCACGTTGGGAAAAAGCGAAAACTTGATACAGAAATCAATGAAGTGAGCTAAGGAAAAAGAATGTTATCTGGAATTAACGGTCTATTAACAACCATACGATGGCTTTTCCGAAAACCTGTNACTGCGCATTANCCTGACCAGCATTTNCCAGTACAGGATCGCTACATGGGNTTCCCTGCACTNTTATGGGATGATACNGCNGAAGAACCCTTTTGCACTGGNTGCATGGTTTGTGTAAGAGAGTGTCCTACGCAATGTATGAGCGCTCAAATGCACGACAACCCAAACTCTGAATCGGGTAAAAGCCATAGAAGAAAAATTATTAAGGAATTTGAAATTAACCTTAACCGCTGCATCCTNTGNGGAATATGTGTNGATGTTTGTTCGTTTGATGCTATTGAAATGACTCACGAACANGAACTNTCCAGTTTTTCACGAAATGGTGCTCGTTCNGACTTAGAACTCCTTCTGAGNCAGGGAAGGAAATTNATGNAGGATACCAATTGGAATCCTTTAAATCCTGACAAAAATGTTGCCACAGTTGCACTCGCAAAACGNGCCGAATCTGCTAANAAGCAAAGCNCTGATGATAGTTCTCAAGATGAGGTTAAAGCTTAGTGTCCTTATTAGTTTTTTATATAATATCCGCAATAGCTTTAGGATCTGCTACAGGTGTTGTCGTTACTAAAAATGTAGTGCACTCAGCAATTTTTCTATTAATTACCTTAGGTGCTATTGCTGCTTTCTTTATCCTCTTACTTTCCGAATTTTTGGCCCTCGTCCAAATTTTGATCTATGGAGGTGCAGTGGTCATAGTCATTCTCTTTGCGCTGATGCTTACTAAGCAAGGCGAATTCCAAGAGGCTGCTGAGCATACTCGTTGGCCAGGAGCTGCATTTGTTAGTAGTGCTCTTTTTGTTATTTTAATAAGTGTTTTTGTTGCTGATGCACCAAAATTCGGCTCGGCTTCAGAAATCAAAGGCGTCAGCATAGAAGTGCTAGCGAGAACTCTATTTGAAGACTGGGCAGTACCATTCGAAATAGCATCAATCGTACTCTTAGTTGCTCTTATCAGTGCAATAGTAATTGCTCGCGCTGATAGAGAGGGTGACCAGTCATGACACTGCTTCACTTTGAAATAGTAAGTGCTGCGCTTTTCTGTCTTGGTTTATATGGAGTGCTTTCCAGACGTTCTGGGGTCATCATACTTATGTCAATAGAGGTAATGCTCAACGCTATCAATTTAAACCTTGTCGCTTTTGCCTCTTTTAGACCATATGGTCAAGCCAATTTGATGAAAACGGCAAGTACCGCAACTGATACTCCTGTTACTTCGATGCAAGCACCAGATGGTTTGATCATCACTATCTTTATAATCACAATCGCTGCAGCAGAAATTGCTTTGGCTATGGCAATTATTCTTCGCCTCTTCCGTAAAAGAGGTTCTGTTCATGTAGACGAAATTAGTGAGATGAGGGGATAAACATGGAATGGGCCTGGCTTATCCCAATTTACGGATTCTTGGCATTTGTGTTTATAGCACTATTACGAGAAAACCTGCCTGACAGAGGTCGTTTTATCTCCATATTAGCTATCCTTGCTGGATTTATCACATTTTGCTTTGTGCTTAATGATCTAATTCAAACCGGAGTGTCACAATATCATTTCAAGATCGATTGGTTCACAGCAGGTAAGTTAGATGTTGCTTGGGGGATTCTTGTTGATCCGCTTACCGTGGTTATGCTTGGCCTAGTTACCTTTGTTGCATTGCTAGTCCAAGTCTATTCCTTGGGATATATGAAAGGCGATAAACGGCTACCTTGGTATTTCGCAGTTCATTCCCTTTTTGCAGCAGCCATGCTTACTCTCATCCTAGCTGACAATTTGCTCTTGATGTATTTCGCATGGGAATTAGTTGGCCTTTGTTCTTATTTATTAATTGGGTTTTGGTTTGAGCGTCCAGCAGCAGCTGAAGCATCTAAAAAAGCTTTTGTCACAACACGAATAGGTGATATAGGCCTCCTTATAGGTATCATCTTGTTAGTTGTTAATACTGGCACTTTCGATATTTTAGAGATTCTCAATCGTGTAACCTCTCCAGTTCCTGGCGAAGAATTAAGCAATCTATTAGTTACCAGTTCTTCGCTCTTAATTTTTGCAGGAGCAATGGGCAAAAGTGCTCAATTCCCCCTTCATGTTTGGTTGCCGGACGCAATGGAAGGTCCAACACCAGTAAGTGCCTTAATCCATGCAGCCACAATGGTCGCAGCTGGAGTTTTCCTTGTAGCTAGGCTCTTTCCTCTATTTGAAGCATCTGATAATGCGCTGTTGGTCGTATCTATTGTCGGAATTGTAACTGCTCTAGTTGGGGCTTTATTTGCCCTTACTTCTACCGACCTCAAACGCATACTTGCATATTCAACTATGAGTCATCTTGGATTTATGATGCTTGCGCTGGGGGCGGGCGGCTATACAGCTGCCATTTTTCACCTAACTACTCATGGAATTGCGAAAGCAATGTTATTCATGGCTGCTGGTTCAGTTATGCATGCTTTAAATGACGAAACCGACATCAGGAAGATGGGTGGCCTAAGGAATAAAATGCCAATTACAGCTATCACCTTTTCAATTGGCGCTCTAGCATTATCAGGGATTCCACCTCTTAGCGCATTTTGGAGTAAAGATGAGATTTTGCTTGCTGTAGAACACGGGCTTAATCCAATCTTTTTGATTGGATTTTTAATTTCTGTTGTACTCAGCGCAATTTACATGGCAAGGGTTACGCGTATAGCTTTTTATGGACATGAAGGTTCAAACGTTAAGAAAGCTCACGAATCCCCTTCTGTGATGACTTTCCCTCTGCTAATACTTGCAGGTTTGAGTTTAATTGTTGGTTTCATCGCTATCCCCATTGGAGCACACTATGATGGTTTCGCATCGTTCCTTTTTGCACCGGGGCATAAACCACATGGATTTGAAATTAATATTCTTTGGACACTGATAAGCGTAATCCTAGCGACAGGAGGCTTCAGTTTAGGCTGGTGGTTATATTCGTCTAGATTAGATATAGTCGAAAATATAAAGACTCGTTTCCTGGTAGTCCATAAATTGCTCGATCACAAACTCTACTTAGATGATCTTTATCAATGGCTTATTGACAATATTGCTATGAGATTAGGTGCAGCTATTGCATTGTTCGACCGTAAGGTAGTGAATGACAATGGAGTAAATAGGCCTGGTTTTGCCACATTCAAAACTGGCAAAATCCTAAGAGGGCATATCACAGGTCTCTTTGCTGACTACGGTATTACCATGGTTGCTGGAGCCATAGCTCTTGGCGTTGGATTGATTCTGTGGGTGAGGTGGTGATGCTAAGTTACGCAGAAAACCACGTCCTAGAATCTCTAATTTTTGCACCTATGCTAGCAATAGTTGCGCTTTTGCTTATACCGGGTTCTAACAAAAATCTGATTAAGAGAATTGGATTAGTTACGTCCGCTTTTCTTTTGATTGCTTCGGTATATGCGTACTTTAGTTTTGACCACTCACAAAGTGCCCCGACCTTTCAGCTGCAGCAAGGGTATGAATGGGTGACGCAGATTGGGATTAATTTTAATCTCGGACTGGATGGTATCGGCGCCTTAATGGTACTTTTGACAGGTATTGTTTCAATGGCTGCGGCTATAATTGCTACTCGCCAAGAAAATAACCCCAAAGCATACTTTATTTTGTTATTCCTGCTGATTGCTGGGGTTTACGGTACTTTCGTAGCAATAGATCTTTTCTTTCTCTTTTTCTTCTATGAATTAGCTGTTGTCCCGATGTATCTCCTTATCGCAATTTGGGGATCCAGTTCCAAATTCGATACTTTCTCCAGAACAAAAGAGTATGGGGCAATGAAATTAGTCCTAATGCTCGTCGCTGGCAGTGTGCTAGTTTGGATCGGTATCATCTCGATATATGTTTACTCCGGAGCTGGAACTTTCGACCTAATTTCATTACGTGCTGCCGCACATAATGGCGGGTTATCCACTGAGTTTCAGCAAATTGTGTTTCCATTGATCGTCATTGGTTTTGGTGTCCTTGCAGGCCTCTGGCCATTCCATACATGGTCTCCTGATGGCCATGTTGCGGCTCCAACTTCCGTGAGTATGCTTCATGCAGGCGTACTAATGAAATTAGGTGCGTTTGGGATTATTCGAGTTGGCCTAATGCTCTTGCCAGAAGGTGCTGATTATTGGGGACTCGCTTTCTTTATCCTAGCTACGATCAACGTGATTTATGGAGCGATTTCTGCCTTATCTCAAACGGACCTCAAATACGTAATTGGGTACTCATCGGTAAGCCATATGGGGTATGTCTTAATGGGAATTGCTACTCTTGATCCCCTAGGTATTACCGGAGCTTCACTTCAAATGTTTTCTCATGGAATTATGACAGCATTGTTCTTTGCAATGGTAGGAGCAATTTATGAGAGGTCTCATACTCGAGATATTGGCATTTTGAACGGTCTTGCTGGTCGAATGGGATGGACAACTGCATTTTTCGTTATCGCAGGACTAACTTCTTTAGGTTTGCCAGGTTTAAGCGGCTTTATTGCTGAACTAATGGTATTTATTGGTGCATTCCGGACTGAACCCATATTAGGGGTGCTAGGAGTGATTGGGGCTGCTATTACTGCCGTTTATATGCTACGTTTGATTGCAAGAGTATTCTTTGGGCCACCATCCAAAGAATGGGCAAAAATTAGAGATATCGAATTCTCTGAAGGCTCAGCTGCAATCATCCTAACTATCCCTATTTTGGTGATGGGTATTTACCCCATGCCGTTCACTCGAGTTGTTACTCCTGCAGTAGATTTTCTAATATCAGGGTTAGGGGGGTAGCGAAGTGACAATCGATTTTACTCATTTAATCCCAGAATTCATCTTAGGATCACTAGGTTTGCTAGTTTTGTTAGTTGATCTATTCATACCAAAAAAACTGAATCACCTCCGCAATACAACTGCCGCTGTGATTACCCTGATAGGCCTAGCTATAGCATTACTTTGGAGTTTATACGATTTAAGAAACGTCAAAGCAATAATCTATGACCAACTGATATTTGTGGATCATTTTTCGCTCATTTTCAAAGTCATTTTCATGGGTACGGGAATTGCTGTTACTTTAATGTCAATTCACTATGTAGAACAAAAGATTAGACATTCAGCTGAATATTATGCCCTTATTGTATTTTCCGTTCTTGGTGCAGTAATTATGGCTTCAGCTGGAGAGCTGCTAACGGCTTATATCGGCTTAGAACTTTTGAGCTTCAGTTTGTATGTACTTGTGGGTCTTAGTAGAAACGATAAGCGCACGCCTGAAGCCAGTACTAAATATATTCTTTTAGGCGCTGTTTCTTCTGGAATCTTCCTATATGGATTGAGCATCCTTTACGGAACCTTAGGCACTACAGCATTTCGGGAAATGGACCAAACCTTATTTCTCTTGGCCGATCACCCTTCAGTAATCATGGGATTTGGGATGCTCTTAGCGGGCCTAGCTTTTAAATTAGCCATTGTCCCGTTTCATATATGGGCACCAGATGTATATGAAGGGGCTCCAACGCCGATCACTGCCCACATCTCAATATTAGCTAAAGCCGCCACTTTCGCACTGGTCTTAAGATTTCTTGCAGAAGCAACTCAAGCTTCATACTCGTCTTGGCAGTTATCTTTAGCAATAGTCGCTGCTCTATCAATGTCTGTCGGATCTCTAGTGGCTTTAGTACAAACAAACATTAAAAGGCTAATGGCCTACAGCTCTATCACTCAGGTAGGGTTTATAACCATAGGGCTCGCATCCCTTGCTAGTACGAACACTACTCTGATTGATAATCAGAACGCAGCCAACGCAATAATATTACACATAGTAGGTTACTCTTTCAGCAGTTTGGCTGCGTTTATGGTCATCACGATGGTAGAGACTAAATTAGCGATTGAGTCTATTAAAGGTTATTCAGGGCTAGCTAAGCGCTCCCCTTTTCTAGCCATGGTGCTTACTGCGTCACTTTTGTCTCTAGCAGGTTTACCTATTTTTTCAGGGTTTATCACGAAATTTTANCTATTCACTTCAGCAGCTACAGCAGATTTGNTATGGCTTGTTGCCATAGCAGCGATTGCAAGCCTTGTTTCTCTATATTATTACCTAGGTGTTATCCGCTACATGTACATTGGAGAAGTAGNTAGTGAAGTAAGTAAACTCAGCTTCCATAAAAGCAGCTTGTTTACACTTCTAATATTATTTTTAGGTATCATTGTGGTAGGTATCTATCCTGGCCCAATAATAAACGCTGCTGAAAGTGCAACTAGTGCCTTNGGGCCATTTATATAAAAAATTGACTGTCGAAAAACGGGTGTCTTTTGGGAGCAAGAACAGGCAAACACTACATCGAGTCTATGCGGCAAAAATCAAAAGGCATGGAGGTGTATCTAAATGGCAAACGAGTTCAAGATGTAACACAAGAACCTATATTTATAGGACCGCTGCAATCAATCGCTGAACAATACGACCTACAGCACGACAAAAGATACCGTGACATTTTAACTTATGATTCACCGACTTCNGGTGAAAAAGTACCAACCTCATTCATGATCCCTCGCTCAAAAGAGGATTTAATAAAGAAAAGGCAAGCATTTAAATTNCGCACTGATCATAGCTTTGGCTTTATGGGTCGCGCTCCAGATTTCATGAATTCTTTGGTCACAGGTTGGGCAATTTCTAAAGAAATTTTCTCGACAAGGGGAGCTANGTTTGGTGAAAATGCTCAAAACTATTACGAGTATTGCCGAGAAAATGATTTATTTCTAACTCACGTTTTAATTACACCACAAATTGATCGCTCGAAACCCTCTTCAGAACAAGAAGACCCTTATATTCATTTAGGACGCGTACGAGAAACAAAAGATGGAATAATCGTAAGAGGTGCCAAGATGGTTGGCACTTTCGCACCGTTAACTGAAGAAATATACGTTCTTCCATTCGGTGGTGTTGCTCCTGGTGATCACTTATATGCGACAGTATTTGCAATACCAACTGACACCCCAGGNCTGAAATTTATCTGCAGGGAAACTGTATCTCCAGTCCCGCGGACACGNTATGACCACCCTCTGAGTAGTCGGTTCGAAGAAATGGATGCCTTAGCCGTTTTCGAAGATGTATTAGTTCCTNGGGATCGTNTACTCGTAGACGGNAGTCCAGNTAGCGATGAGTTAATCAACCATACATTGCGAGCATACGCTGGTTCTGCCGCTGTTCAGATTGCGTCTCGNATGCTTAGNCAAATGGAATTCTTGACTGGAGTTGCCATGAGAGTCGCAGACGCTGTAGGAATAGATGGTTTTTTGCATGTTCAAGAAAAGTTAGGTGAAATGATTTCCTACTTAGAAGTTGGCAAAAGTGTGTATTATGGCTCAGAGGCTATGGCATTTGCTGATGAAAATGGTATTTGGCAACCTGGTGGATTAGGTTTGAGATCCTTTCATTTGCAAAGCATGAAAATATACAGACGNATGGTTGAAATCATTCAAATCTTAGCAGGTGGNGGATTTTTTTCAGTACCAACTGAGGCTGATATGGCAAACCCAGAAATACGCCCCATGATAGATAAGTACTTAAGAGGTAAACCAGGAATTTCTGCCGATGAGAAGGTTCGGCTGTTCAAGTTGGCTTGGGATGTTACCGGTGAAGCATTTGCACAAAGAATGCAGCAATACGTCCATTATTTTTCTGGAGACCCTATTCGGTTAACNGCAGCAACGTATTTGGCTTATGACAAAACATCGTTGTACAGCATGGTAGATAGAGCGATGTTAGGTGACTCCCAAACAGATATCCCTATTTCTCCATTGAACCCTGGTATACCTGCTAATCTTTCTCCAAATCCTAACCCTTTGCTTCGCCATACTTACCCTGAATCAGCTCCATCAAAGCAATCCNAATAGGACATTTTCTTGACTGACAAATACCACCCTTCTGAAAGTTCCCATAAAAAAATAACCTCAAATGTCGCCAAGGANTTTTTTGCATCTTTCCCTTCAGGCGTCACTATAGTCACTAGTTCTAATTTAAATGGCGCTTTACAGGGAACAACTGTGAGCGCATTTACATCGGTAAGTCTAGAACCGACTTTAATTCTTATTTGCCTAGATCAGAAATCTCGTACTGCCACGGCAATTTCTGAGCGAAAATCGTTTGCTGTTCATTTTCTGAATGCTGAAATGTCAGACCTTGCTACNCATTTCGCACAAAATCTTGATCANAAATTTTCTGATATTAGCTATAAACTAAGTAACAAAAATNTNCCGATTATAAAGGATTGCTCTACGTATATTGAATGTGATTTANAGGCAAGCCATTTTGAAGGTGATCACATAATAATGATTGGTTCGGTAACCAAAATAGAAAGTTCAAGCGATTTTGAACCNTTGGTATACCACCAAAGACTCTTTCGTTCCTTAAGGCAAGTAGATCAATAATTGATTGAGCTGAATTAGAAGGGTATTGTGTAAGAATGTCGTCCCGTAAAGCTATGATTTCTGTCATTGGGGCTAGTAAACCGTCAACCAAGGGACTAGCTCTCGCTGAATCTGTTGGCGTCGAATTAGCAAATCGTGGTGCTGTCGTAATTTGTGGTGGCCTTGGCGGAATAATGAAAGCCGTCTGCCGCGGAGCCAAAAAAAATGGTGGGACTACGATAGGGATTTTACCCAGTGCCAACCCATCTGAAGCTAACTCATATGTTGATTTCCCAATTGCTACTGGGATGGGTCAAGCTAGAAATGTAATTGTAGTATCTACTGGGGAAGCAGTAATCGCCATCGATGGTGCCTATGGGACTTTATCTGAGATCGGTCACGCACTGGCTGCTGGCATACCAGTAATAGGCCTTAATACGTGGGAGCTTCCTTCTCGGATTGATTTGCCTATAGAAATTATTTATACGCATACAGCAGCTGAGGCTGTAGACAAGGCATTCGAAGCCACTTTATGGAGAAAAAATAGACATGGCGCAAATAAGTGAAGTTAAGGCCCGAGAAATTCTTGATTCGAGAGGAATTCCTACGATTGAAGTCCTCGTTCGCCTAAATGACGGCTCTCACGGTTCTGCTGCTGTTCCTTCTGGAGCCAGCACCGGTGCTCATGAAGCATTGGAACTTCGAGACCAAGATCCCTCACGGTATTTAGGCAAAGGAGTACTTAATGCCGTCCATAATGTGAACAGCCTAATCGCTCCACAAATAATAGGAATGGAAATAACTGACCANAGCATAATTGACGAAAAAATGCTTATGGTGGATGGGACATCAAACAAGTCTGAATTAGGAGCNAATTCGATACTAGGGGTCTCATTGGCTACAGCCCACGCCAGAGCCAATTCCCTGAAAGTTCCTTTGTACGCAACCCTTGCTTCGGATGAAGCAATTACACTCCCTACACCAATGATGAACGTGCTAAATGGCGGAAAGCATGCGATGAATTCAACAGATTTCCAAGAGTTCATGATCATCCCTGTTGAATTTGAAAAATTTTCAGAAGCCTTACGATGTGGAGCTGAAATTTACCAAGCGCTTAAGGCGCTTTTGTCTCGATTAGGAATGAGCACCAACGTAGGTGATGAAGGAGGTGTTGCACCTTCTTTGNCTTCAAATTCCGAACCTTTAGATTTGCTAATCGAAGCAATTTCTGATGCAGGTTATAAACCTGGAAAGGATGTTTTTTTAGCATTAGATGTAGCAGCTACTGAACTTTTTCAAAATGATCATTATTTCCTCGAACGTGAAGGTGAAAGAATGACCAGTGATGCTTTAATTGATCGATATGAACAACTGGTTTCTAGTTATCCTATTTTGAGCATAGAAGATGGTTTGGCCGAGGACGATTGGAACGGCTGGGCAACTATGACAGAAAGACTAGGAGGGAAAATTCAAATTGTAGGGGACGATCTGCTTACTACGAATCCNAAAAGAATTGAGCACGGAATTTCACTGAAAGCAGCAAATTCTGTTCTTGTAAAGCTTAACCAGATAGGTTCGCTAACAGAAACAATATCGGGAATAAAAATTGCTAAAAAAGCTGGCTGGACTACAGTGATCAGTCATCGATCAGGAGAAACTGAAGACACAACAATAGCGGATCTAGCTGTTGGCACTGGTTCTGGTCAAATTAAAACGGGAGCTCCTGCACGAAGCGAACGAGTTGCTAAATACAACCGGTTGCTTCAGATCGAACAAGAGTTAGGGCCTGCAAGCTCATACGCTGGCANAGGTCCATTTGTTCGTTACAGCAACAGCAAGCAGTAATTAAAACTCTCTCAACTTGCCCTAACAGAGATAGTAAGTGGCTTAATTCGAGATACCTTGCTCACTTGTACCCCTTTGTAGCAGTTAGTAGCATATTGGCTATCACTTGGAGGAACCATGGCAACTCGAATCGGTATTAATGGATTTGGCAGAATTGGAAGGCAAGTTTTAAGGGCTACCCTAGAAAGACACTCCGNCNATTTAAATGTCGTAGCAATAAANGATCTAGCTGATGATAAAACCAATGCTCATTTACTTAAATATGATAGTAATTATGGGCGATATCCGGGGGAAGTAATTGCTAAAGATGGCGCAATTATTGTGAATGGGTCAGAAATTAAATCATTAAGCGAAAGAGATCCCTCAAAAATCCCTTGGGGCAGCTTAGGTGTAGATATTGTCATTGAATCCACGGGTATATTCACTGATGCTGAAAAGGCTTCCGGTCATCTCGAAGGCGGCGCACAAAAAGTTATTATTTCTGCACCTGCCACCAACGAAGATAAAACTATCGTTATCGGAGTTAATGATTCTGAATATGATCCTGCTATTCACCACGTGATTTCAAATGCCTCTTGTACTACAAATTGTGCAGCTATGNTGATTAAAGTATTAAATGATCAATTTGGAATACGCCATGGCTTAATGAACACTATTCATTCGTATACTAACGATCAGCAAATTTTAGACCAGCAGCATAAAGATCTCCGGCGAGCAAGGTCGGCAGCNCAAAACATTATTCCTACTACCACGGGTGCAGCTAAAGCTGTTGGGCTAGTTATCCCTGAGCTAAATGGTCGTCTACATGGTATGTCTCTACGGGTTCCTGTTTCGACTGGATCAATTACAGATTTTGTTGCTGAATTGGACCAAAGCGTCAGTGTGGAAATGGTNAATTCAGCATTTATGGCTGCTTCAGAATCCAACTTGCAAGGTATCCTTAGTTACACAGAAGATCCAATCGTTTCAAGTGACATAAAAATGGATCCCAGTTCTTGTATCTTTGATGCACTATCCACCATGGTTATGGAAGAACATATGGTCAAAGTCTTAGGCTGGTACGATAATGAATGGGGCTATTCGTGTCGCACTTCAGATCTAGCTAAAATGATTGCTCAAAGTCTGTAATTAACAAGCATTTTAGTTGGACACCTAGCTGAGCGGTGGGCTTCAAGTTGCCAGAGATGTTTTGTTAATTTCATGAACCTTCCAAAAAACGACAAAGCAGTGCCTTCGCCTTTTCATATTTTTAGTGATTGGCGTAACTTCACCATAAAGGTACTGCCATTTTCCCCTTTTGTATTGATCTTAATTGCGTTTGTTTTACGCATACTTGGTGTCGATTGGGATCAAGGAGCGCTATACCACCCTGACGAAAGATCCATATATATGCGTGCAGAACTGATGCACAGAACACTTACTGCAGACCCTGGGTGGCAATTTAGTGCAAATATGGATTTCCCTCTAGATAAAGCCGGTATGCCTGGAATCCCCACTTTCTTTGATTCGTCTCAAAGTCCTTTAAACCCCCACTGGTTTCCTTTAGGCACAATTATCATTTATTTGTTAGTGGTGATCCGTTTCCTGCTGGAATTCTTTATGGATCAAGTAAGAATACAAGATTTAGCAATTGCCGGTAGAATTTTAACAAGCCTTATAAGCGCTGTATCCGTTTTACTTATTTATCTTCTTGGCAAAAGATTATTCGGCTTGCCCGTAGGGCTATTGGCAGCCGTGCTATTAACCTTTTGCGCATTCGAAATACAGTTATCTAACTTTTACAGGCCAGAGCCTTTTGTTTCAGCCTTAGCTTTGGTTTCTTTTTGGTACATGCTTAATATCATCGGTCGCACTCATTTGCGTGATCACATTCTGTTGGGGATTTTTTTGGGACTTAGTTTTTCCTTTCGCTCCACTAGCCTGCCTCTGATTTTTCCTGTNGCCCTAACTTATTTTCTAGCAGCCTCAAACCAGAAAGACCAAGGGCTAAAATGGTTCAATTCCACCTTCAAATCTTCTTTGTTTAAGCTAGGCTTGATAGCTGCTTCTACCGCATTCATTACTTTCGCAATCCTTCAGCCATATGCTTTACTCNACTTTGGTCAATTTTTGTCTGACCAGGCTTTTGAAGGNCGCGTAGCGCGAACTGCAGGATTAGTACCTTATACAATTCAATATATTGGTNCACAAAATGTCATTTATGAAATCCGCCAATCTTCTGTGTGGGCANTAGGAATCCCTTTGGGGATTGCCGCATGGCTTGGGCTTTTATTAAGTCTCATNCGCGTAGGCTTGATAAAAAAGTTCAAAACGGCACGCTCAGGNGAGATTCTTCTCTTATTTTGGGTGATCCCTCTCCTCACAACCCTAATCTTTTTTGAAGTGAAGTTCCTCCGCTACTTAGCACCTATAATTCCAATCCTAATATTATTCGGCTCCCGATGGATTATTGCTTCAATTCGCTTTAGCCGGCTTTTCTCAAAGCCTCTATCCAAAATCGCTATAATTATGATGATTATGGTTATAGGATCAACTGCCTTTTGGGGTATGGCATTTGCAACAACCTACAACAATCCCCATCCAGCAATCTCTGCGTCTGCGTGGATAAATGAAAATTTGGAATCTGGATCCAAAATATTACTAGACAACCATTGGGATGAAGGGTTTAAGGATCTGGGTGATTTCAGCCTGTCTCAGCTGCGAATATANGAACGAGATACTATCGATAAATTATCAGAANTCTCAAANCAAACTTCCAGTGCCGATTATCTACTTGCGTATTCAAACCGACCATCAGGTTCAATTTCAAGNATTCCTGAACGCTATCCCCTTAGCTCTGCATTTTACAAACTTTTATTTGATGGACAGTTAGGTTTTACACCAATTCAGGCATTTGAAAGGTACCCCAATTTTTTGGGATTTGAATTTGCGCACGACCCATATTCAGAATCGGGATTGAAAACGCTTGATAGACTGCCCGGTATAAATTCATCGTCATTATCATGGAACCTAGGCTATGCTGACGAAAACATCGTCAATTATGATCGCCCTCTGGTAGTAGTCTGGAANAATGAGGCGNGATACAGCCAGAACTTCATAATAGACCTTATTCTAGAAAACCGAGCGCAGCCAAAATCCGAGCCATTTATTCTCAACCAAGAAAGAATTTCTATTTCCNATACTTCAGGTTCATGGACTCAGATTTTCAAATCGTCCTTCATCAATACAAAATTNCCTTGGTTANCTTGGTTAGGTTTGGTGCAGCTAATTTATTTAATNTCGCTGCCCTTCTCTTTCTTTATATTCAGGTGGTTACCTGATCGAGGCCTGATACTAGCTCGGCCATTGGGCTTATTGATCATCGCATGGATTACTTGGGTTGGTAGCAGTTATGGGTTGTGGGATTTTAGCAGTGGGAACATTTGGATTCTGATCCTTATACTCAGTGCTATTTCTTTTGTTCTAACTTGGTGTAATCGGTTGAAGATCTTAGCGTTTATTAGGCAGAACTTAAGGTATCTANTTACAGCTGAACTAATATTCTTAACGGCTTTCTTTGTTTTTCTTATCATTCGTGCAGCTAATCCAGATCTCTGGCATCCATATAGGGGTGGAGAGAAACCTATGGATTTATCATACCTTACAGCTGTGGTTCGCTCTCATGCTTTCCCTCCTTATGACCCTTGGTACGCTGGTGGTTTTATTAATTATTATTATTTTGGATTCGTCATAATAGGGGTCCTTATCAAATCCTTAGGTATTTTACCTGCAGTTTCGTACAACTTAGCTATTCCTTTGTTATTCGCANTAGCATTTTCCTCAATATTCAGTGTGGGATACAACTTATCCCTAGCATTGAAGCCTTCAAAATTAAAGCTAGGACGGGTGCCTTTGCCAGTTCTCNCGGGTTTATCAACAGCTTGCTTAGCGTTGGTATTTGGGAATATGGATGGGGGAGTTCAATTAGTTCAAGCCATTGCCAGGTTGCTCACAGGAGATGAATTTGGGAATTTTGACTATTGGCGCTCTTCGCGGCTTATGCCGGGGCAAATCAGCATAACTGAATTCCCTTTCTGGACATTTCTTTTTGCAGATCTTCACGCCCATCTTATTTCTATCCCTTTTGCAATTTTAACTATTGGTCTGTCTTTAAACTTGGTATTAAGTGCAAACAAAAACACGACCGGGTTTGATGCATTTCTGGGAATACTACCTCTTGGGTTTTCAGTTGGCGCTCTAGCGGCTATCAACACTTGGGACATCCCCGTGTACGCTATTTTGGCAATATCTGCTATCACCATTGCTCTGATTTGTAATAAAAACCTTTCCACATTTACAACTACAACACTTGTCTTCGCAGGAATAATTGTCCTTATTTTTATAGCATATTTTTCTTGGCTACCATTCCATCAAAATTACGATGCTCCATTCTCTGGCCTGCACCTTAGCAAGTGGCGTACAGTTTTATGGCATTACGTAGCCATACATGCTTTATTGATCTTTTTGTCAATTTCATGGCTAATCTATGAATCAAAAAGTAAACTCTGCTACTCGAAAAGCGCTTTGATATTTTTCCTCACGGGATCTTTCTTAACAATTGGAGCATTTTCCATTGTTGGCTTTTTGAGAGAATGGATTACAGCATTATTGCTACTGATAGCAATAAGCCTTGTTCTAAGCCTAACTGTATTGTGGGCCCGGAGAAAATACCTTCCCGAAGCTCCAGTGAAACTCATACTTTTATCTATGCTTGGAATTGCGCTTACAGTCGGTTTCGGTGTGGACATTTTGACTATCGACAATGATATCGATCGGATGAATACGGTTTTCAAATTTTATTTAAATTCTTGGGTTTTGTTCAGCATAATTGGAGGAGTTACGGCATGGCATTTGATTTCTGTTCAGGCTTTTAACGGTAAGAAAATGCTCCTAGCTTGGCTTGGTTGTATATCAATTTTAGTGCTCTTCGCTTCAGTTTTCCCAGTCTTGGGTACACGTGCAAGGATAGCGGACCGATTCGCCATAACCCCCTTAACCCTTGATGGAACCAAGTACCAAAGTCAAGCAATTTATCATGACCCAGGTCCTAAAAATGATGGGGTCACCCCAAATTCTATTTATCCTTTGCTTGACGATGCTGAAGCTTTGCAATTCCTACGCGAAGAAATTATAGGAGCACCGGTTGTTCTTGAAGGTGTAACCACACAATATAGGTGGACTCCAAGAGTCGCGGTTTATACTGGTTTGCCTGTGGTCGTTGGATGGGAATGGCACCAACTTCAACAAAGGGGTGAAGCTGGTGCCTCTCCAAGTTGGGTAAGGGGCAGAATTATGGATGTAAAAACCATGTACTCCACAANTAGCCNTGAGAGGCTAGTTAGCCTTCTAAAGGAATACAATGTATCTTACATATACGTTGGACCTACTGAACGACTGTATTTCCCCTGGGAGGGAATTGCAAAGTTTGATGCTATGGTAGATTCTGAGTTGGATTTAGTATTTAAGAACAATTCAGTAAAAATCTATCGCTACCAGGGACAATAATTGATTGTAAGTAACAACCAATGCTAGTGTATTACATGCTTTAATAGGGCCTCTAATAATGAACATTCAAGATCTTCGAGATATTCTAATCAGTATCTACCTAGTTTTAGGAATAGTATTTTCTATACTCCTAATTCTAGGAGTCTTTCTAATCCTGAAGGCTATTTTAGGTTTGATCAAGGCCGCAAAACGACCTCTGGATAATCTGGGAGATGCTTCGAATTCACTAATTGGTGGCGTATTAGATCCTGCAAAGGAAGGGCTATCTCTTGGGACGGTATTGTCCGGAACTATTAGCTTCGGAGCAGGATTATTGGGAAGTGCCATAAAGCGATCTTTTAAAAGAAAGACTTCTAAGCGAAAGAAGAAGCGTCGTTGATATTCATTCTTTCGTATGACCCAAAAATTTTAAGCTGAGAGCAATGAGATNCGATAACAGCCAANGCTGTTTTTACTTCCTCATCTTCCCTGTGCCCATCAAAATCTATCAAAAAGTAATACTGACCCAAGCCTAACCTAGTTGGTCGAGATTCAATTTTATTCAGATTTAAATTACGTTCCGAAAATTCTGCCATTACATTCATCAGCTGCCCAGGTTTATCTTCCGAAAACGTGAAACACAGAGAGGTTTTATCTCTACCAGTACGAGGATTATCCTGTTTTGCTACCACGACAAACCTCGTTACATTATTCTCTGAATCCTGGATGCCTTCAGCTATGATTTGTGCCCCGTAGAGCCTAGCTGATCTCTCCGGAGCAATTGCTGCTAATGGTTCTACTGAATTCATTACCATCTCAACTGCTGCCGCAGTACTAAGCGACGCTGCAATCTCAACACCGGAATAATGAGTCTCAATATACCCACGACATTGGGCTAATGCCTGTGGGTGAGAGTAGATCTGTTTGATCGACGCTGATTCGTTGTCTGGCCTAACCATTAAATTGTGGACTATAGCTATAGCAATTTCACTGCAAATTTGAATTCCTTCCAGGTGAATAAGGGCGTCCAAAGTATCTGTAACTGACCCCTGAAGGCTATTCTCTATAGGTAATACTGCTTGACTGCATTCATTAGCAATTACAGCCTCTGCCGTTGCTCTAATTGTTGGATATGGAACTAGTTGCGCACTAGGGTCAAAAACACCAGCAGCTTGTTCAGTGAAAGTACCTGCGGGTCCAAAATACGCTATCTTACTCATTTGAATTTCTAATTACCGCCGAATCCAATTATACTTCAGTTTGTGGAAGCAAATGCTCAAGCTCAGACTCTCTGCCTGCAATAATTAAAACATCTCCCTCTTTAATAATTTCAGAATTCATTGGCTTAAGAACGGGCTCCCTGCCTCTGCTTATTGCAATTACTTCAGCTTTTTGAGAATTTGACGCTAAATTAAGCCCGCAATCTAATAAGCTTTTCCCGATCATTGATTCTGTAGCTATTATCTTGCTAAACCCATAGTCACTATTGAGTTCCATATATTCGACGGTAGCAAGTTGGAACAGACTGTGAGCTGTTCTAATCCCTGTTTCTTGCTCAGGGTAAACGACTCTATCAGCACCAACAGCTGTAAGCGTCCTTCCGTGTAAATCTGTTGCTGCTCTTGCAACTACCTCTCGGATTTGAAATTGCTGTTTCAACAATACAGTCGTCAAGACTGAGGATTGTATGTCGGTGCCGATTGCGACAACAGCAGTATCAAAATGCTGGATGCCTAACTCTTGAAGAAATTCAGCAGAAGTAGCATCGCCAGAAACAGCATACGTAGCCTGGCCCATCATTTGCTGAGCTAACGCGGGATTTTGGTCAACGATTAATACATCATGCCCTATCCTATAAAGCTCCTGTGCTATCGAGCTGCCGAACCTACCCATACCTATAACTACAACTTGATGTGCCATTACATCCTCCGGTCTTACCCAATTCTGACACGTTCTGAAGCGAATCGATAGACAGCACGGCGTTCCTTTAATGCCAACCCAGCAGCAATCGTAAGTGGGCCTAAGCGTCCCAAATACATAGCAAATGCAAGTAAGATTTGCCCTGGTTGAGAAAGTTCAGATGTAATTCCACGAGATAATCCTGAGGTGCCAAAAGCTGAAATAGCCTCAAAAAGCAAGTCCGAAAATGAGAAATTGCCAGCCTGAATATTGCCGTCTTCAGTATAAGCTAGCCCTAATATAATACCGAATAAAACTATTACAGCAAGAAAAACAACTGCTAATGCTCTTGCAATTTGCGCATAGGGAATTTCTCTTTTAAATGCCTCTGCTCTAGGTCGTCCTCGAACAGATGCGTAGCCAGCTATAGCAAGCACCATCACGGTGTTAATTTTTATACCGCCTGCAGTGGAACCCGAAGCGCCACCGATTAGCATTAGCAGCATAAATATAGAATCTGTAGCTGGTTTAGTGGATTCAAATCCAATTGTGCTAAATCCTGCTGTCCTTGAAGTAATAGATTGAAACGCAGCATTAGAGATTTTATTTATACCGGACATCGATCCTAACGTGCCAGAATTCCCCCATTCAAACGCAAGCATTGAGAAAAGACCTAAAATCCATGCACCCAAAAAGCCTAGCAAAACCAACTTGGTGTCCAACGAAAACCTGGAAATTTTCCTATTCTTCCAAAGATCAATAAATACGGGCAGGCTCGTAGAGCCCAGTATGATTAACAACCCTACAGATGAAATTATCCAAACGTCAGAAGAATAATTAATTAAACTTTCAGAATTGGGCAGAATGTTGAATCCTGCATTATTGAAAGCTGATACGCTTAAGAATAGGGCTTGCCAGGGAGTATCTCCCTGTAGATCACCATAAAGCCGCCAAAGTAATACTGCGTACCCAATTAATTGTGCCAATACAGCAAACACTAGAACATTTTTAATGATTTGAGTTACACCACCAATGTTGCTTGAGCCGACAGACTCTCTTAAAACTAAACGATCATTTAAAGTCACTCTGCGTCCAATTGCAATTAGCAATACAGCGCCAGAGGTCATAATCCCAAGCCCTCCCATAAACATCAGTGCCACGATTACCATTTGCCCAAACCCAGTCCAATAAGTAGCTGAATCAACCACTACCAACCCAGTAACACAAGTAGCCGAAGCGGAAGTGAATAAAGCTGTAACCAATGGGGCAGATCCATATGCTACTGTAGCTTGGGGCAACATTAGGAATCCCGTTCCAATAATAATTAATAGAGCAAATCCTAGGCCAAGCGTAAGCATGGCTGACTTTGCAGCACTTAAGTGGAATCTTCTTCTAGATTCACGCAAGGTCGGAACTCCGTTCTTTTTGATCCTTAAACAAGTATCTTCTTTTGCACAGATACGAGTAAAAATACTTTAATCCTGCTATACACCTATTTATTTTTTTATAACACCCTTTCTCAAAGCGGTGTAACATTAATTACATGTCCGAGCACCTAAACATTAAGCCCTACTCTCACTCTCTTCAACCCAAGAAAGAAGCTTGGCTAAAAGAAGCGTGGTCTAAAGTTAACGTTGAAAGGTTATCTGAACTGTTAACTGGTTTGGTAGATATCCCAAGTCCTACTGGCCAAGAGGGAGCTGTGGCAAAAATGGCAGTGGGGGCAATGAGGGAAGCCGGGCTTATAGCACAATACGAAGAAATCACTCCTAATAGAGGAAATGCAATTGGTCGTTTAAACGGAATTACTGAGGGGCCTCATCTGCTCTTTTATGGCCATTTCGACAATTACATTTCTGGGTCGTCAGATGATCCTCTAGTTGTTGGGGCAATGGACCATCCTTCTTTCCACCCAAACGCGATCAGAGAGCAGCAGAAAATCTTTGGCGCAGGCGCAAGTAACCCAAAAGCAGGATGTGCGATGGCAATGCATGCATTAGAAATCATCAGTTCTAGCAAGATTCCGATAGCCGGGAAGGTAACTATTGCTTTAGCTAGTGGGGGAATTCATAAAGTAGAGCTGCTTGGTGCTGGCCGGCCTTACCTTGGGGCATCTTTTGAAGGGATGGGAGCTGGTTGTGAACATATGCTTCATAACGGCTTGACTGCCGATTATTGCATTATCACTAAGCCGGGATATCAGGTTCTATGGGAGGAGCCTGGCATTTTATGGATCAAATTATCTTTAAGAGGAGTAGTAGGCTATGTGGCGACAAAGGGTAAATACAAAAGGCCGATTGACGAAATTCCGGTAGTAATTGAGGAGTTAAATCAATGGTTTGAAGCTTATGAGGAATCACATTCTAATGGCCAGGTACTTACGCCGGCTCATATTGGCGCCATAGAAGGTGGTTGGCCTTATAAACCTGATTTTTCCCCCTCCGTTTGCAACCTCTATATCGATATTAGAGTCCATCCAGATAGTTCAAATGAATCTATCCTAAGAGAATTCGAGGGATTCATAGAAAACCTAAAGTCTAAAAATCCATCACTAGATCTAACTTGGGAGCCTTATGCATCTATTCCTGGCACCAAAACAAACCCCGAATCAGCGATTGTGAATTCGCTAGTCAGAGCATGGGAAAGAATTGAACAATCGCCTCATGGTTGGAGCCCTGCAGCAGGAATGACGGATGCCGCAATACTTAGATCATGGGGNATACCCACTGCTCGCCTAGGTACNCAGAGCNTTGACANAGGCGATCCTTCATTGGGATTCCTATCAGGAGAAACTGCNGATTTAGANAATATGGCACAAGTCGTNAAAGCTTATATTTACGCNATAATTGACACTTGTACTTAATTTAGGAATTAGCNGATNCAATTGGCTAGNAAATGNTTATTCGAAACTTGCCTTCAGGTTTTNGGCAAANCCTTCAATCATNTCGANGGCTTTNCGCTTGATTAGCGGTTGNCCTANTTCACCAAGGCGTCCCATAAGCTGAATATCGGANGCTATGGCAAGTTCAGTATTNCCAGANTCAAGTTGTTTTACCTTTGCAGTAATTGTTGAAGAAGCACCACCNCCGATTCGCTTATCTTGCGCTTTTGCTTTCAAGACCCAGTCTCCAGCNTCTTGGTTTTGCTCAACATCAACTCTTCCATTNAACAAAATAGTCATTGGGCCAACTTTAACCTTAAGGATTCCTTCAAAACTCCCGTCCTCCATTTCGCGAACTTCTTCCACTCCAGGTATNAAGCGAGCAACTCTTGGTATATTCGATAATGTTTCATCGATATCTATTTTTGGCCTAGGAATTTCNATGACTTGATCAAATTTCANGATNGCACACCCAGAACTGTNCCTAATGCCCTTTTTGTGAATACNACAGCCATATCAATCTTGTACTCCGCAGANCCTCTCGCATCATCAAGAGGATCGACNATAGANCTTACTTGATTAGAAGCTTTTTCAAGTAAATCACTTGAAACTNTTTGGCCTACTAACATCTTTTCTACCATTTGGGCCCGGATTGGGACTGCTCCTANTGAACCCAATGCCACTNTCACGTTTTCAATGAATCCACNTTTTACANTACCAAGTGCNGCAACTGAAACTGTTGCATANTCGTCTTGAGTTCGNGGTAANTATTTCAAATAAACGCCTTTAGAAAACTTTGGGTTNATTGGAACTATNACCTCGGTGATCAATTCGTTGGGCTGTAAATCGGTCTCATAGTAATCGGANCAGAATTTTTCAAGCGGAATTAGGCGTTCNCCTAATGAAGATCTCACTNTGACTTGTGCATCTAGCACTAGTAACGANGGTTGAGGNTCTTGTGANGGATCCGCATGNGCCANCCCGCCCCCTACNGTAGCGGAATTNCTTATTCTAACTGTAGCNACTTGCNTATACGTACTNGCAAGCAAAGGCGCGTGCTCTTTAACTAACTCTGACNGCTCNACTTGCCTATGAGTAACAANAGCNCCGAAACGTAGCAANTCGTTTTCTACTTTAATTTCACGATANTCGCCNANCTTATGGAGACTAACTACATGTGCTGGCTGAACCAACGATTGCTTCATCATNGTGGTCAACGCTGTNCCGCCACCCATTANTTTCGCTTCGTCTCCATATTGTGCTANTANNTCTAATACTTCAGATATGGTTTCTGGNCTNTGAAAATTGAATGATCTCATCGGGATTCAGACATAGCCTNNGTAATTGCCTCAACTATTTGGTAGTAGCCTGTACANCTACAAAGATTACCCATCATCCAATCTCGNATCTCTTCTTGATTGGGCTGTGGATTAANANCCAATANAGCCTTTGCAGCTATAATTTGTCCTGGGGTGCATGCACCACANTGAAAGCCCCCATGNTTAATGAAGGCCGTCTGTATTGGGTGNAGTNGGTTGTTTTGAGCGACCCCTTCGATGGTCTGAATATCAGAACCATCAGCCTTGACTGCCAAAGTTATGCANGAGGCAATCATTTCTCCATTCATGATAANCGTGCAAGCACCGCAGACTCCTACTCCACAGGTCTCTTTAGTACCAGTTAAATCCAAGTCATAACGTAATAGATCGACTAGTGTCCNATAAACAGGCACTTCAACNGAATGNTTCTTNCCGTTGACGCTTAAGTTAATTTTGAGTGAAATTGNTGCCTCAGACATATTCCTCTGCTATCCTCCGATTGAAATGCTATATCAACAACGCTTTNTCGTCACCAAAAGGAAAAATAATGGTCATCGAATCTAGNCTTCCAATCGGCTCTTCCGCTCCNCGAGCAGATGGTATCAATAAAGTAACCGGTGCTGCAAAGTATACATCGGATATACGACTACCTGGCGCTATTTGGGGAAAAACTCTGAGGTCGCCTTTTGCCTATGCAAAAATCCTCAAAATTGATACCTCTGCCGCAAAGGCTTTACCGGGTGTTCATGCTGTTCTAACTGGCACTGAAATTGGTGATGCTTGGTATGGGCGTCGAATTGTTGATGTGCCTGTGCTAGCTCAAAATGTGGTGAGATTTATTGGAGAACAAGTCGCTGCAGTGGCTGCAGATGACGAGGATATAGCTCAGCGAGCTATTGATTTGATAGATGTAGAGTACGAAGAACTAACACCTATCCTCTCAACTGACGAAGCCATAAAGGGTGATGCGCCTATTCTCCATCCGGATGTTATAGGCTACCAAGGACTCCCTGAACCTCTGAGCGAGGCTTCGAATATTTTCCATTCTATAACTTGGGGTAAGGGGGATGTTAATAAGGGCTTTGAGTCCTCAGATCTGATAATTGAGAACACTTTTACAACTCCAACTGTTCATCAAGCGTATATGGAACCTCATTGCTGCCTAGTAGATATCGACAATGAAGGCAGAGCCCAAGTCTGGGCNCCTGTTAAAACTCCGTACACCATAAAAAATCAAGTGGCNCAANCTGTAAATCTCACCCCTGANCAGGTGCTCATCAATCCNGTCACTATCGGNGGTGATTTTGGAGGGAAAGGTTCACCAATGAACATCCCTTTNTGTTATTTCTTGGCCAAAGCTTCAGGNCGGCCGGTNAAAATGATTTTTGATTACCTAGAAGAATTTATGGCAGGGAATCCTCGTCACCCTTCCAAAATAAAAGTGAAAACCGGTGTTTTGAAAAACGGTACTATTATGGCCCATCAAGCTGATCTAGTATTTGATAGTGGTGGCTACGCCGGCTACAAACCCCTTGGTTTCCTTCCAGGTGCATCCGGTGCTGCAGGGCCCTACAAAATCGCCAATGCAAAAATCACTTCCTCAATGGTGTATACAAACAACATACCCTGCGGCCACATGCGCGGTCCTGGAGAACCACAAGCCGTTTTTGCAATCGANTCGCAAATAGACTGTATAGCACGAGCACTAGGNNTAGACCCATTCGATTATAGAAAAATGAACTTGATTACTGAAGACGACCAAACTCCGATTGGTAAAACGTTTAAGGATGTCAGGGCGGTTGAAACGTTAGAATCTGCTGCCGATACTGCAAATTATTTTTCTAAAAAAGCACCAGGNATAGGTAGAGGAATAGCTATTGCAGAACGATCTCCTGGTGGAGGAGAAACTTATGCCTGGGTTGCTCTGGAAAAAGATGGTTCAGTAACTGTCTCTACCACAATTTTCGAGCAAGGCTCAGGAACATATACCACTCTCCAACAAGTTGTTGCGGAAGAGCTTTCTTTGCCCCTCGACCGAGTTGCCTATCGCGTTTGGGATACGGACAAAGTACCTTTTGATACAGGTATTGGGGGTAGCCGTGGCACTAGGGTTGGTACGCTAGCAGCATATGAGGCAGTACTGGCTGTAAAAGAATCTTTATACTCTTGCGCTTCAGAATTGTTAGGCTGGCCAGTCAAATCTATGTCGATAATTGGAGATACTATAGTTAGAACAGATACTAAGGAATCATATTTATGGTCCTCATTGATTGAGCAAAACGGAGAGACACTTATAGGTACTTCCCATGTCGATGATAAAGAATCTGCCCCAGTAACCAGTTTTACTTGTCAAATTGCAGAAGTTTCAGTGGATGCCGAAACCGGCGAGGTGAAACTTTTAAAAATTACAACTGCACACGACACTGGAAAAATCATCAATCCTATGGGCCATCAAGGGCAGATCAATGGTGGCATTCAACACGGCATTGGCTATGCCTTAATGGAAGAGCTAGCTATCGAAGATGGCCGAGTCACGACATTATCTTTTGCAGATTACAAAATACCCACCACAGCAGATATGCCTGAACTTCGAACTGTGATTTTAGAATCTGACTCTGGTGTGGGACCTTATAATATTAGAGGAATCGGGGAAAACCCAAACGCCCCTACGGCAGCAGCCATTGCCAATGCAGTAGATGACGCATGTGGCATAAGGGTAGTGAATCTGCCAGTCACTGCGGAAAAAGTATATTACGCTTTGCAGAGGAGTAAGGCTTAAAACTTTGCCCTGCGGAAAAGTAAATACCTCACCATCAATATAACTAACAGTATAAATAGGATGCTAATTACGGTTCCTGCTGACTGAGATCCAGGGGGGCCGCCTCGCACGTACCTAATCCCCCCACCTATCGTAGGTTCCAAAAATCCCAAATACCGGATTAGCGTAGATTCACGCATAGCAAATACAAAAAAAATCGTCCAAGAAACTGAGATTGCTGGAGCCAACAACGGCATTGTAATTTGTTTAAGTGTTTGAAACGGGGAACCTCCGCTCGTGGCTGAAACTTCTTCCATATCGGGACCTATCTGCCGCATACCCGCATTTGTAATTCGATAAGGTATTGCAAGCCTATAAGCAAGCGCATAAGTCACACCCAAAAGGGTTCCATACAAAGGGAGCGATTTAAATGTTAAGAACACCATCAAAAACGCAACTCCTGCAAGTACTGCGGGTATTACTAATGAAGAGGTAGCTAGTAGATCTAGTCCCGTTTTCCATTTCCCGTTGCTACCTCTCACAACTATCCACGCGACGAGTACTACAACTGTTGTCCCCAAAGTTGCGCTACCAATTGACATAATTGCACTGTTGGTCAGCGCAGATAAAAATCTATCATCTGTTAATTGGGCACCGTACCCTGATAATCCCGCTCTCAAGCTGCCTTGTATTAGCCTGTAAACTGGCAATCCCCACATTAAGAACAGGTACAATAGTAAAAAAGATGCCGTTGGCAAAAACCAGTAACCTAGTTCAACTTTCGGCGCACGCATTGTGTTGCCAGTTACTGTCGCATATTTTGCCGTTTGTCGTGTTATGAATGTATACGCCGCAAACAAAATGAATAACGTGCTCATTCCCATTAAGGCATAGGATGAGGCTAAGCCAAATCCAGTGAAACTTTGATCAACACTATTTAAGGCAGCCCAAATTTTAAAATTAAAAAGTGAAACTTTGCTCGCACCCCCTAGAGTCATTGGGACATTCGTTGAATCGATGGTAAGCCAAGCTGACAAAACTGCTGCAGTGAAAACACCAGGAAACAATAAGGGCAGTGTAATAGACTTTACCGTCGCCCAATTACTAGCACCTGATGTGCGACTCGCCTCTTCCATTGCTCCATTTTGGTTGCGGAGAGTAGCGGCTAAAACTAGAAATACTATTGGCGTTAGCATTAAACCCTGGAAAATAACCATCGTATAAAGGTTATAGGGGTCTATTGGCCCACGACCGTCTGTACTCCCAAGAATGCTCCTCAGCCATATGTTTAAATCCCCGGTACGTGGCAATATATACTCAAGCCATGACATGATGATCGTTCGCTCTGGAAACAAGAAAGGGATAATAATTGCAGCAAACCATATGCCTGGCAGAGGAAAGTCAGTTCTTTCAATTATCCAGGCAAGCACATAACCTATTAATAATGCTAAAAATACGGAGCCAGTAACGTACATAATAGTGTCGCGTGCCATTCTGTTAAAATTGCCAAATTGGAAAGCCTCATAAATATTTTCTGTTGTGAAATATGTATTTGATTCGAAGGGTAATGTCCCAATGGGTCCCCTAAATGCTGAAAAAACTAGCATCAGCATTGGCACAGCTACTAACATAACTATTGAAACAACAGTTACCGCGTTAATTGGTAGCTGCGTCGATAGAAATGAAAAGCTCCTACCTGTTCTAGTGTTTTTAACTTTTTGGTTACTTCTCATAACCTTCCTAACTATACGATTAATGCATTTTAGGCTCAGTAAGCTTAATATTGAGTATACAAAAGATGCATTTAGCCTCAAATTGCTTGACGGAAGCAGCGTTTTAGTGTATCAAGTCGGAGCCTAGGTGGGCGTACATGTATTCCCATTTTATTCCTTTATAGGCCAAATCCGGAGGAATCATGCTTAATGTGGACGGACTCGTTAAGATTTATAAGACAGACTATGGTGATGTTCAAGCTGTAAAAGGCGTTAGTTTTGAAGTTGCCGACGGTGAAGTGGTAACTTTATTGGGGCCTAGTGGCTGTGGTAAAACCACTATGCTGCGGTGTGTCGCTGGGCTTGAGAAGCCTGACGGTGGAGATATTACAATTGGCGACACTCCTGTTTACGGTACTTCAAGTGGCGCCAATGTGCCGACGCACAATAGACCTATTGCAATGGTTTTTCAATCCTATGCTATTTGGCCTCATATGTCGGTATTTGAAAATGTGGCATATCCCTTGAAGGTCTCCAAGGAAAAGATCTCTAAATCAGAAATTTCTGACCGTGTTGCCAATGCTTTAGATACAGTACGTATCCCTGAGTTGGCAGACCGTTCAGCTACGATGTTATCTGGTGGCCAGCAACAGCGTGTTGCCGTTGCACGAGCGCTTGTAAGGGAACCCCAGTTATTGTTACTCGATGAACCCCTTTCTAATTTGGATGCAAAGTTGCGTGAGGACATGCGCTTAGAGTTTAAAGAGTTATTCGAGCGCCAAAAACTCTCAGCTTTGTACGTTACTCATGATTTGTTAGAGGCACTTGTTCTTTCAGATAGAATTGTAGTAATGAATACTGGTGTGATTGCTCAAGTAGGTTCTCCTCGTGATGTTTATCAATCACCTAGAGATCAGCATGTGGCAGACTTTATGGGTGCTGGTAACGTGCTGGACGGAACAGTCACAAAGGTCAGTGGTGAAAGTGTCACCGTCGACGCAGGCTTTGGTGCGGTGAAGGGAACTTCTCCAGGCCTTGACTTAACTGACGGACAAAATGTCATTATTGCTATTCGCCCAGAGGGAATCTTAATGTCCAAAAAGGCTAGTGCAGGGGCGCTTGATGCAGTGGTTCGAACTGGTGCTTTCCTTGGCCACGCGATGGAATATCTAGTAGAAGTTGGTGGGCATATGCTTAGAGTACGCACGCCTCCGACTTCAGAACAATTCAATCAGGATGACAATGTTAAATTAGTTGTTGCTCCTGAAATGGCAGTTGTAATTCCTTCTTCACGGTAATACTTCTCAACATATATAAAAGAGGTGCTCAAATGAGCACCTCTTTTATATATGTTCTTTTTGCAAACTACCCGCGCCTTCTTGCTAATTTCTTTAGAGCACCAAACCTAACTGTGACAATAACAATCAATAAAAATCCTGCAAGCATCACTGACATAGCGGCAGCCTTACCTACTGATTCAGCCCTATAGCTCCAAAGCAGTACCCCCAATGTAATTGGCTGAGAAGGTGCAAGGAAAAGGGCTACAGTGAATTCTCTGAAAGAAATTATAAAAAGGATTGCCCACGCTGTTAGAACATTGGGCGCAATTAAAGGGACGACGATTTGTCGCAACGTTGTCAGGGCATTCGCGCCAGAAGTCGAAGATGATTCTTCTAATTCTCTAGCAACCTGAGCGATTCCTGCTCTGTTAAGTCGGTAGGCCAGAGTCATCCTATAGGAAAACGCCAGTACTAGCATCCACATAGTGCCGTACAATGGTATGCCAAATTTGCTACTCAAAAATAAATAGAAAAGTAGCATGGCTGAAGCAGCCACCACACCAGGTATAGCTAAAGATGAAGATGTAAAGAGGTCAATCAGCGTATGCCAAATAGTGTTCTTTTTGGCTCTTGTTGTAGTCCAAGCTATCACTAAGGCAATAGATACTGAAATTGTAGCAGCTCCCAAAGCGAGAGCAAGGCTGTTTCTAACAGCAGGCCAAAATCTAGGATCATCCAAAGCGATGCGATAATTATTCAGATTGGCAAACTCCAATGCTGCAATTTCAATAGGCCTGTAAGAAGAAAAGAACGAAGCCCAAACTAGAATTAACAACGGGGCAATGGATTTAAGGAACATGATGAAAATAACTGCAGCAAAAGCAACCCACTTTAGATTACCCAATGAATACTTAGACGGTCGAAAGCCTCTAGCAGTTACAGTTGCATACCTCTCAGCCCTACGAGTAAACCTTGCATAAAGGTAAAATAACGCATATGTAATAATCAAAAAATGGATACCATATGCGGAAACTTCACCGTACAGGGGAGTGCCTCCCGTAACCGGATTCAATGCAAAATAAACCCTTGTAGCTAAAATATCTGCCACGTTACCTGAAGAACCCATCAATAGTGGAATCTCAAAAGATTCGAGCGTTAAAATCATGCCGAGGAACAACACACTCAAAACTGAAGGCCGCATGATCGGTACTGTAATCCGCCTTATGGTTTGCAAGAATGTAGCGCCGCTCGCCCTACTTGCTTCTTCAAAAGAAGAATCCATTTGCCGGAAAGCAGCAGACAGGAAGACGAACATGATCACCGTTCCTCCCAACCCTTGAACAAAGATCATTCCCGGGAATAAGGTGAATGGGTCAATTGGGCCTTTATCGATATCCCAAAACCAAAGAACTTTGCGAATTAGAACATTGACCAATCCATTACGCTGACCAAGCAATACGATCCATCCAATAGTTGTGACTAGCGCTGGCATAATCAAGGGCAAGAAAACTATTACGTACACAAGATTGCGGAATGGCATATCCGTTCGCTCAACTAACCAAGCAAGGGCTAAACCGATTATGAACGAGACAGCTACAGATCCTATGACAAAAATAAAAGTATCGGTAACCGTGCTTTGGAGCCTTCCTGTAGTGTAAATAACGTGCAAGTTATCCAAGGTCCAATACGCTAATGGATCAAACGGCAAAATTGTGGGAGGGCCTCTAAATGTGCTTGCTAGGGTCACGAAAACAAGTGGGCCGATAAAATAAAGGACAAGAACAACAGCAATTGTAACCATCAACTGCTGTTGCGATACGCGACGGGGGTTCAACTTGGCTAGCCTCTGACCGAAATTTGCGGCCATCCCATCCTCCTACACCAACATTCGCTAGATTTTTTAAGCCGAACGGGGGGCCGCTATTTAATAGCGACCCCCCAGCGTTTCCTTAATTCAATTGCTCAAAAGCAATTTACCTAGTTTTGCCCAAGCCTGGCGTTACGGAAGTCCGCACCACCTTTGGCAAGAGAAGCAAAGTCGTAGGTCGGTGGAGTAAGGGTATCATCTGAGACAGCTGTCAAACCAGCACTCTGGATAATTGGCGTAACGCCACCCCACTCTACCTTAATAATCTCATCTGGTCCGTGGCCAAAGCCAGGCCACCCTATACCACATTCACAATTCAAAGGATTGTTAGTGTAGTGAACGTAAGAACCATCAGTAGAGATCGTCCACAAAATCAGCAAACGAGCTGCATTCGGGTTAGCTGCTACGTCAGTAACACCCAACGGGAACTGTACAACACCTACATGGTCGGTAACAAAGTTACTGACAGGAAGGCCTTCGTAATCACGTTGCTGAATTGGGAAACCAAAGCAGAGGAAGCAAAGAGCTTTCTCGCCTTGTATTACGATATCGTTTTGACCACTGGTGATCAGCATATTCTGGTCATTTTCCAGTTTCTCAGCTAGATCATTACAGTATTCAAGGCCCAAGACTGCACAAACATATCCCATGCCTTGGTAGTACAAGAAGTTACTAGCAACAAGGTCGTCCTTCCAGCGTGGGTCAAGGAATCCCTCAAGGTCCTTTGGCAGGACTGAAGGGTCAGGTACTAAGTCTGTGTTGTACCAGTGAGTGTACATAGAAATAATACGTACACAATAGTTTCCATTAAGAACACATCGACCTTCTTCAACTCCATAGTCTTTTACCCAGTCAATGTCTTCAATGTAACCACGTGCTTGAACTGATGAAAGCAAAGTCATCGATCCACTTATGACGTCAGCGGTATCTACACCAGCCTCACGCTCTTGAATGAATCCGGATGAGATGTTTGCTACACCCATTCCGACAGGGTTACAGTCAATTTCAGGGAACATTTCCATGAACCCTGCACAACCAGCCTCCACTTCTGGAGTACTGTGCGAATAATAAGTAACTGAGCCCTCTGCTTTAGCAGCAGCAATTAAGTCAGCTAATCGTGGATCGTTCTGCCATCCACTCTTCGAGTATATGTCACTTGCGCCAGTGAATACACCTGAAACAGTAGGCGTTGGTGCAGGTGCACTGCTAGAGCTAGAGCTAGAGCTAGAGCTAGAGCTAGAGCTAGAGCTTGCTGCAGGCTCAGGTGTTGGCGTTGGTGCAGCAGCAGGAGCAGCTGCAGCAGCAGCAGGAGCCGCGGCAGGAGCCGACGCCTCTTCATCATCTCCACCACACGCAACCATCAAGGCAGCAAGAAGCAGAGCGAGCACTCCCATGAGTAAAGCCCGGTTAATTCCCATAATCTTATTCTCCCCTCTCGATTTCCGATCTATGTCGGCCATAACGAATATTAAGGCCAATAAGAGTTAGCCTCAATTGTCCAAGCGAGTATAGCAATGACGAAAACTATGTCAATAAAATTACTTGTCTTTGGTGTCCTAAAAAGCAGAATTTTAGTCTTTTCTAAAGAATTCGTGTTACGATCCTAAATGAAACGGACTCCTAATTGAAAATTCCCGACTCAAAACCAGTTGAAGAAAAACACGCACATAAGCTTTTTTTTGGATGGTGGATAGTTGCAGGCACCATAGTAATACAGGGCCTGCATTCAACTCTGCTCTTCTTGTCATTCGGTGCTTACCTAGACCAACTGCAAGCCGCTTTTGGCTGGAGCCGCACCGCATTATCAGCAGCTTTCTCACTTGGTCGCATCGAAAGCGGACTTTTAGGTCCTATACAAGGATGGGCAATAGACAAGTATGGCCCGAGAATCAACATCCAAATCGGAACCATCCTTTTTGGTGGTGGGTTTATTCTTCTAAGCCTCATACAAACCCTCTGGCAATTCTATTTGGTATTTTTCATTGTTGCGATTGGTGCAAGCTTAGCTGGCTTCCTTACGCTTCAAACCGCGATCGCAAATTGGTTTATAACAAAACGTGCCAGGGCTATGGGGATTGCCCAAACTGGAATGGGCATAGCCGGTGGTGCTGCTGTGGGCGTCGCATGGATTCTAGAAACCTTTGGCTGGCGAATTACTTTTTTCTTAGCCGGTATAGTAATTTTGGCGACGGGCTTACCTTTAGCTCGGTTGTTTCACCATCGCCCTGAGGACGTTGGCTTACTACCTGACGGACGGCTCCCATCTTTAGATTTACGGGATGAATCCGCCGATAAATCCTCTCGAAAAATACCTGAAGACGCTGATTTCACTTTAAGTGAAGCAATGCGCGATCGTTCCTTTTGGTTGATTTCTATAGGCCATGGTGCGGCTTTATTGGTTGTTGCTGGGCTCCAGGTTCATTTGATACCTCATTTAACTGACCTTGGCTGGGGGTTAACACAGGCTGCTTCTATTATCCCCATCATTACCTTTTCCAGTTTGCTGGGTCAGGTGGGTGGTGGGTTTTTGGGTGATAGGTACAATAAGAGATTCATTGCTGCAGCAGCGATGTTTGGGCACGCATGTGCAATGTTCATGTTCGCTACTAACGCTACGCTGATTGTGATCATTGCAGCCGCAGCAATTCACGGCATATCTTGGGGCGCAAGAGGGCCACTAATGTCAGCAATTCGAGCTGATTATTATGGGCGCAGAAATTTTGCCAAAATAGGAGGTATGTCATCTTTAATCATCCAGTTTGGCACCGTTTTAGGACCGATGATTGGTGCTCTTCTTTACTCTGAAGTTGATGGGTATCGCTTTGCGTTCTTAATTCTAGCCTCCCTTACTGGTGCGAGTGCGATTTTCTTTCTCCTGGCTAGGCAGCCCCAAAAACCATAGAAGTAGAACTTGACCTTGTAGCTTGGCGCTCGTATTGTGCGACTGGCATCATGTGGAGGGTTATATGGAGTCCAAACTTCGACAAAATATCGTATCTGCAGCAAGTGACACTGCTGAAAGTCCTTATTCTAAAGCCGTTACTGGCTTTAAGAATTATTGGTATCCAGTTCTGCCTGAGAGGCTCTTAGGATCAAAACCCAAAAGAATGGTTCTTCTAGGTGAACCTTTAGCGCTTATAAAACGAAACAACAGCGTATATGCCATACAAGACGAATGTCCACACAGGGGTGCAAGAATGTCTTTAGGCAAAGATGAATTCCCAGGCACCAATACTATTGCTTGTAGATTCCATGGTTGGACTTTCAATCTAGCAACAGGTTCTTGCGTTGCAGCGCTTACAGAAGGGCCTAGCAGCAACGTGGTTGGAAAAGTTCGGATCCGAACTTTTCCAGCAGAAACACGAAAAGGCATAATATTTGTATGGATGGGAAAGGGAAGCCCCGTTCCTCTGGAGGAAGACATCCCAGCGCTTATACTTACGCCCGAATCAAAAATAAAAGTTCGTTTTCGACAAGTCTATGGAAATTGGCGGCAGCATGCTGAAGGCTCTGCGGGTGGTCACTTTTTTATGCTCCATCGTGATTCTATAGCTCTTCTTTATCATGAACTCGGTGCTTACAATGCGATATCTTTGGCTCAATTACAAGAACATGATCCTGTTGATAAGCGTCCCTATCTCTTGGAAACAAATTCGGACTACGTTTGGCAGGATGATTATCCTACTCTGGGAAATTGGCCGCCAAAAAGGCTTTGGAGGTTTAGTCGACCTCCTCGGAGAAGGGGTGCCAGGGGTACCTCAACTGTCGTTCAGGGAATTAAGCACATAGGCATCAGTTTGCCTGGGTTTTTGAGGGTCCCTCATTTCCCTCAAAATAATGCTGTATATTATGAATGGTACATTGCCATTGATTCCCACCATTATCTTTATATGCAAATTAGTGCGCACTTCCCAAAAAATATTTTCCAGCGAATATGGGGAACGCTTTGGTATAACATTTGGGCCGGACCGATCAGAAAAGGTAGGTTCAATAACCAAGACAAAGGCGTCGTAAGGGACGGTACAGAATTTGAAGATAGAATGGGGGTACACAGACCAACATCTTTATTTCAGCCTGATATCTTCCCCCTCATGTGGATCGAAATGTGTAATGAATATGCTAGAGGGGAGGGTTGGCGAGTTTCAGATACAAGCCCAGAATGGCGAGAAGTGGATAGCAAGATACCGATATACTTGGAAAAAGATGACTCTTCTAGTTAGAGCTTTGGTGGATTAGTTCTAACCACCTAATCCATTCATTTCTACTTAGAACCTCTCCATATTCTGCTCTACGTAGAACTGTGCCGTCTGGCGCAACAGCTAATTTTGTAGCCCTAATGGTTATTGCGTGCTTAGAAACCAAATTGCTTGAATCGTCGATAAATTGAATATGATCGCCGATGCTAATTTTCTCTCTATATTTTTCTAGACTATTTAAATTATCTAAGGGGTTCAAACTTATACCCAAAATGGGTACCTCAAAGGATTCCTCATCCATTATTTGATCCAGCGTCCGAAGCTCGGCGCGGCATGTGGGTCAGCCAGGGGAAAAAAAATACAAAATCGTCCCATCCTCGGGCTCAATTCCCTCTTGCTGGTTATTTAAACTTACTCTGACACTAGAATCATCTGCTGTTGTGCAGGAAATTAATAAGGAGAGCAGAACTGCTGGAACTAGAAGAAAAATGGCGGTTTTGATAGCTAAGACCTAATCTCTTCGCGCAAAAATTTTGTGTACGATACACCTATCAATGCAGCGACCATTGAAAATACAACGACAATATGAGGCCAAACTAACTGAAGGCTCTGGCCTGCAGAAATAGGCGTAGCCTGTACCCTCATCAACTGCGAAGCCCTTTCTGCACTCAAAACCCCTGTAAACCTGGCCTCTGGATTCAGCAATATTTGAGCAGCTTCATTAAATAGTTGGCTTGGTGAAATCCTTGAAATCCAAAGTTGCCAGCTTTCCCTTGATACTTGCTGAGTTAGATCACTGACTTCAGGTACTGCCAACTCAGCCAATGCAGGTGCTATAAGTAATGCTATAAGGAACGTAGCCATTAACCATAGCCCTAGTGATACCAAAGCAGATGTAACAGCATTCCTGAAAAATATTGAGCAGGTCATTGCCATAGCAAGCCAAAACGCAAGGTAAACTACTGTGACTATACTAAAGCCAACTATCCTGATTATCTCTTCTCCTTGTGGCGCATATCCCATTACAAACATACCCATTCCAACTATCGATAAAACAATTGCGGTTAAGACAATCCCCAATGTAGTAAGCCCTGCTAAGAATTTTCCGTTAAATACTGCGTCTCTATGGATAGGTTGAGATAAAAGTTTTGCTAGGGTCCCTTGAGTCCTCTCGCTATTAATTGCATCAAAGCCAAGTGCTATCCCCACTAATGGTCCAAAAAATCCAAGGTAAAAAAGAACTGGTGGCAAAACACCACTAGAATTAGTAAACAAGCTCAAAAAAAGAAATTCTCCAGTGCTAACTCCACTTCCCTGAACTTCCCTGAAAAGAATGAACATACCCCATAGAAAACCGAAAAGAATCAATAGGAAGGTGAGTAAAAACCTTCTTCGGCCTAAATGATCCGCCATTTCTTTCCAAAATATTGCAGTCATTAGCCCTCACCATCTGCAGGTTCTTGAAAATAGCGTAGGTAAATTTCTTCTAGGCTGCGATTACTTGTTCTCAGCTCTAGCATCCTCACTTTTTGTTCAAAGACAATTGTGGAAACTTGATGCCTGCAATCCTCAGTGCCTGAAATAGTAATCTTAGTTTTATTGGCGTTAACATTTTTGACGGATTTTATTTCTGATAAAGCCCCTATCAATGACTTGCTACTTTTTTCAACTTCTAAGTAGACCTCATAGCCACCACTCTCTTGCGCTGCAGTGAGGTCACTTACTGTGCCTTCAAGCACCATTTTTCCTCGAGACATTATGCCAACCCGATCACAAATTCTTTGCACTTCGTGTAGTTGATGTGAGGATAAAAATACAGCAATGCCCTTTTGCTTCGCCATTTCTTCTATTAGCCCTAAAAGCCACTGAATACCAGCAGGATCTAGACCCAAAGTAGGATCATCAAGAATCACTAATTTGGGTTCTTTTAGAAGTACATCGGCCAACCCTAAACGCTGTCGCATTCCTCTTGAATACTGCCCAGCAGGCCGATGGCCAGCTTCCTCCAACTGCACCATATGTAATACTTCTTCAACTTTATGTTCGGCATCTGACTTACTGATGCCATTTAATTCGGCCGTATAAAGCAAATTTCTTCTACCCGTAAGATCTGGGTAAAACCCAACCGCTTCAGGCAGATATCCCACCTGCCTTTTTACTGCTGTGGGGTCGCGTGTTGGATCATGCCCTGCTACAGATACTGTGCCTGAGGTGGGCTCTGTCATACCAAGAAGCATTAAAATAGTTGTACTCTTGCCTGAACCATTAGGACCTAAGAACCCGTATACTTCGCCAGGGTTCATCTTTAGGTTAAGGCCGTCGACTGCCTTTATTGATCCGTAATGCTTCGTTAGAGAAGAAGTCTCAACCAAAGGTGCCATTATCTTCTGCCCAGCCTCCAGAATAATCCACCTAGTCCTCCCAAGACCGCTATAACTATTACGATTCCCAGCCAACCCCATATTGTTGACTGCGATACCGTGATGCGTAAACTCGCTTCCCTTAGGTCATCGGGGCTTCTCGCAATAATGCTAACTATATAGTCACCAGGAATGGCATCCTTGTCAGGAGTTATTAAAGCAGCTACTGGCTGGAAATCTGCAACTCCCACTGAAGGAAATGATTCCTTATCAAACGAAACAACCCACCCATCAGGTGCAGCAGCTAACATTGTGACGTTGGTTAATTCATCTGTTCCTACATTGCCAATAACTAAGTCTATTTGAGATGCTTCACCCGCTGTAGCATCAAAACTTAGAACAGTGGCAACTGTATCCATAGATAATTCGCCTTGTCCTGTGATTTGAACCTGCAACCCTATTTCTGTGTCATAAGTTTCATTTGATACAGTCACGGGAATTGAATAAGTGCCGGCCTCAGCGAATCTTGCTGGGGTCACTCTTACCTTTACTCTTTGAGTGGCATTGTCTATAGGCGCAACGCTTGATATTAGCCGCTCATCACCGTAAGCAGGTAAGAACTGGACGGTCCAATTCAATGGAGCAGCTGCACTAAGGTCAAATGAAGCGTCCGCACCAGTTTTATTTTTAATCGCAATTTCAAACTCGAAGCGGCTAGCAGTAGGGCCTTGAAGGTAAGGAAACGTGGTACTAACCTCTACATTCCCTGTTTCAACCGGAGTTCTTTCTGGAAGACTAACCGTAAAATCGGCTTGGTCAAACTTAACTTTCCCGTCTTCTGAAAGTACTTCCAGTGAAAAGCGATATTCACCAGCCTGAGAATCTGCGGGTGGGGTGATCCTAAGTCTAGGCTCTTGCTTGTTTCCTTCGTTTGGTGATCCTAAGGGTTCCAGTGCAAGGACGTTAAGTCGGTAAGAAAAGTACCTTTGCCACACTTGAATGTCCCAGCCTTCGGGAATCCCTTTGAATTCGAATCGCGCGACACGCCGCTCTGAAGAGTGGTTTGTAACAATTAAATCGATGTCGCTATCATCTGATGTTGGCTGGATACTTCTAAAAGCAGCGATCAATGAAACGTCGTTCTCATTTACGGCACCCTCTTGTGCCATTACCACACTAGCCATGGAAGTTATTAATAACGCCAACAGCACAAAAATTCCGAAAATCCTGATATTAATTCGCACCTTTTGCTCCATTATCAACGAATATCGAGGAGATTTGCCGTTTAGGACGGCAGAACGTACAGTGTATCAAAAACTCTCGAACTCGTCTTATATTAATCGTGCGTTCTTCAGGTAAAACTTGCTTTTCTCTCTATATCTGTTATTTTGAGCCTAAATCTTTCGTTAGCCTCTCTAAGCGCTGCCTCAGCATCTATTCCCAAGTCATCTGCTTTAGCAACGAGTAAGAATAGTGCCTCGCCAACGTTTTGCTCCATAATCCTTGAATTACCGCTTCCTTTCTCTGTATTGAATAACCCTACTATTCTTTCCAGTGGGAATCCTTCCTGTTCGTTAAAAAGGTTAGCTCTGCTTGCTCTTGCTTTCATTGACTGAGCAGCTGCGAGCGCGGGCATTGATTTGGGCACACCATCTAGGATGCTTTGTTTGTTTGGGCCTTTTGCTGCACGTTCGTTTGCTTTGATCTGTTCCCATTGAAATAACACATTTTCAGTGGAGGTTTTCCTAGGGTCTCCAAAAACATGAGGATGGCGGCTAATCAGCTTTGAAACGACGCCCGCCAAGACATCATATATGCCAAATGTTTGCTCGTCTTGAGCTATTTGCGAATGAAAGATGATCTGAAAAAGCACATCCCCTAATTCTTCTACCATCATGTCTTTGTTGTTTAGGTCTAGCGCTTCCAAGGCTTCATATGTTTCTTCTAGTAGGTTGCTTCTAATGCTCTGGTGCGTTTGATCAAGATCCCAAGGACATCCATTCTCTGGGTCGCGTAGTTTTTTCATTACCATAAGTAGTTTTACAAATTCTTTTGATTCTTTCTCTAAGTGAGAGGCCACGATTTACTCCTATCTTCATTTAACCCGCATGGTTATCATACCTACAGGAGTTCAGTTTTGAGTAGCAACGAAATGAAATTTTGGTTTTCTATCAGACTATTAATGGCAGTGGTCTTATTTACCCTGATAATTACTACTTCGGTTCGTTTTGTTGCGGGCAACACCATAATTTATGAGTTCCTATTTGCTAGAAATGGAGTTAGTGAGCTGACTGGCATCCAACCTTCAGATCTTTCTGTAATAGCTCAACAGGTCAAGGAGTATTTGGTAGGTGACAGGACAGATTTAAATATAAAGGCACTCGTATATGGAGAAACCTTACATCTCTTTACTGCTGCTGAACTTTCCCACATGTACGATGTGCGACATTTATTTTCACTCACCTTCCAAACACAGCTGTACTCGTTCTTTTTACTGCTAGCTGTATTTGCCCTTTCGCTTCTTAGGCTAAAAAAAAGGGTTTTGCTTGAGCTTGCCCTATGGATTCAGTCTGGAGCTTTACTTTGCTTTTCCTCTATTGCGGCTGTAGGCATTGCGAGTTTGGTTGCATTCCCTCAACTTTTTGAATTATTTCATATGGTCGGCTTCCCTCAAGGTAACTATAGATTCAATAGCAACACCAGTTTCTTGGTTCAGATTTTCCCATTAGGTTTTTGGAAAGAAATCACAATTTTAATCGGGCTGATTTCAGTGCTTTCTTCAATGATAGGGCTGTTAGTTGCGTTTTACATTAAGAGGCAGCTTCGCGGGATTAAAATGTGCCGATATTAATCGATTTGCTTTTTCTCTGTGCTGAAACGGTAGCCAACGTTCCAAACGGTATCGATAAAAGTGTGATTAGCATCTTCGATTTTGCTTCGAAGTCTTCTGACGTGTACGTCGACAGTACGAGTCCCCCCAAAATACGCATATCCCCAAACTTGTTCTAAAAGTGCCTCTCTGCCGTAAACACGACCAGGGTTTGAGGCCAGTAATTTCAATAACTCATACTCTTTGAATGTCAAAAGAACCGGCTTGCCTGCAAGATATACGTCATACCTATTTGTATCGATAACCAAATCGTCTGCGTAAATCACCCCTGGAGCAGGGCTGGGTTGCCCTAGCTCTAAAAGTCTTAATACCCGAGCAGTAATTTCACCTTTTATGCAGGGAAGAACAAAAAAATCGTCGTACTCGATTCCTGAATTCACAATCCGTAATTGATCTCGCCCTACAGCAATCAATATAGGGATTTTTCTTTGCGTAAATATTCGCGGGATATCCTGATTTATTATATCTGGTGCGGTTAAATCTACGATAAGTGCGCTCGGGGCTTTATCTATCGGTTCTTCATTCCCAAATGCCCAAGTAATTCCTTCTTGATCCAAGGCATTGATTAATGGATACCCAGGCTGATTTAATGAACTGATGACGTGTACTTGAAGGTTGTTTTCGCGTTGGCTAAATGGTTGATTCTTAGTGTTTACCACCAAAGTTTGCCCTCCACAGACTCTTGGAGTTCATCATAATCGCGCTCCCAGAGTCCTGTGCTGAGGTACTTCCAGCCGCCATCCGCAAAGAGGCAAACGATGTTTGCCTCTTCCAGTTTTTGAGCAGTTTTCAATGCAGCAGCAAGTACTGCGCCAGATGAAACGCCAGCAAAAACACCTTCGTCCCTTAGAAGTTTGTCTGTCATCCTAAAGCTATCCTCACCCGTAATCATCATTCTTGCGTCTAGAAGATTTAAGTCGAGTATAGGAGGAACAAACCCTTCCTCCAAACTTCTAAGTCCTTGGATTCTATCGTCCGGCTCGGGGACAGCGGCAATTATTTTTATAGTATCTTTATGTTCTTTTAGCCTTCGTCCTGTTCCCATTAATGTGCCTCCTGTGCCTAATCCGGCAACAAAGTGGGAGATACTTGGAAGCTCATTTATGATTTCTGGTCCTGTTGTTTCATAATGTGCCCCAGGATTGGCAGCATTCCCATACTGATAAAGCATCACATATTGATCACTGGTTTCGGCCAATTTTTTCGCCACTTCAATTGCTTGATTTGTACCACCAGCCCCGGGTGAGTACACAATGTCTGCACCATAAGCTTTAAGCAATTGAGTTCGCTCAATTCCAACATTCTCTGGCATAACAGCCGTAAATCGATACCCAAGACGTCTAGTTACCATTGCTAGCGAAATTCCCGTATTGCCACTTGTAGGTTCAATTATTGTCTTCTCATGAGATAAAATCCCGTCCTTCTCCGCGGCTCTAACCATAGCCCTAGCAATGCGATCTTTTACGCTTCCAGTTGGGTTTTGGCTTTCCAATTTTGCAAAAATACGTACGCCTGACCGAGGGCTAAAGCTAGATAGCTCAACCAGCGGTGTGTTTCCTATGGCGTCAACGATATTGTCGTTACGCATGTCCCCATTTCCAAATAAAACTATGGGGTGTTTAATACTAAACACCCTTAAATCTCTAAATCGATTTCTTAACCGGCAGCGACCCCATCTTCACTATTTCTAGCTGGGGCCAAGCCGCAAAAGATTTCATAATCAATTAACTCGGTAACGGTAGGGTTCGAACCGCAAAGAGGACATGCAGGATCATGTCTCGTTTTCACCATGCGAAACTCCATGCTCAAAGCATCTATCAGCAACAAACGCCCAATCAGTGGCTCACCAACCCCCAAAAGAACTTTAACCACTTCTGTAGCCTGCAGGCTGCCTATAGTTCCCGTCAAAGCACCTAGCACACCCGCTTCTGCGCAACTTGGCACCATCCCAGGAGGGGGAGGCTCAGGGAAAATGCAGCGGTAGCATCCTGTTCCTGGTTTGTATGTCGTGACTTGCCCGTCAAATATCAAGATGCTGCCATCAACTAAAGGTTTGCCGCTTAGATATGCTGCATCATTAACTAAATATCTAGTTGCAAAGTTGTCTGCACCGTTAACGATTACGTCGTAATCCTTCATTATTTCCATTGCGTTGTCAGAGTTGATCGCAAATTCATGGCTGATTAGGTTTACATTAGGATTATAGCGAGCCAATGTCTGCCTTGCAGACTCTAGTTTGCTCAAGCCAATCGTTTCGCTATTATGCAGTACCTGTCTTTGCAAATTGCTTAAATCTACTACGTCAAAATCAACGAGGCCTATTGTGCCTACTCCCGCGAGCGCTAAATACAGCGCCACGGGTCCTCCAAGACCCCCTGCACCGATTACTAAAACTTTGGAGTCGATAAGCTTTCTCTGCCCTTGACTACCTATTTGTGGCATTATTATATGGCGGCTGTATCGCTTCACCTGCTCTGGTGTGAGCATTGGCGTAGTACTCATAGCTATAATCCTCCGTTAGTTTGGCGACATAACGCTTAAACCTTTAAATAAAAGGCTAAACAATTGAATGCCTATCTTATCACTGTAACTGGAACCTGTGGGTTTGCTAATTCACTTATTGTTGTGGCTGTCAAAACACTTTGAATTGCATCTTCTACGCCACTCCAAATATCTCTTTGCGTGCAACTCCCAGAAAGAACACAGTCATCAGCATTCAGGATACAATCAAGAGGCGGAGTTCTGCCCTCGAGAGCAGCAACAACATCACTTAAAGTGATATCAGAAGCTTCTCTGGCAAGTAGATGCCCTCCTCGAGGCCCACGGCGACTTCTTATAAATCCAAACTTATTCAAGTTTGTAAGAACCTGATCTAAGTAAGGCTCTGGAATATGCTGCCTTTTCGCTATTTCGTTAGTCCGAATTGGGCGAACAGAACCTTGCTGAGCCAAGTCCACTAAGGCTCTAACCCCGTAGTCAACTTTCATGGGAACTCGCACGTTTCCTCCTGCCTTCAAGGCCAATCGTAGCATTCAAAATTGTATAAAACAACAAAGTCAGTCGACAATACTTTTTTTGGACTTGGGTCTACTAGCTTGCTCTGCTATCATATTGTTACAACGCTTTATGAACTCGGGGTACCTATGACGACTCAAGCACAAATTTCATTGGAAGCTCAAGTAAGAACCCATTTTGGGCACCAGAACAAGGCATTGCGTCGCAACGGCCTCACGCCAATTCATGTCTATGGCCTTGGTGAAGAATCTTTAGCTCTCCAAGCACCAGCACACGATGTCTCTCTTACGATTTCAAAAGTTGGCCGTACAACTCCACTCACTCTCACGGTGAATGGCGAGGACTTTATTGTGATGGTTCGTGAGATTCAGCGCCATCCCGTTACTGATACTTTGATTCATGTCGACCTCTTGCGAATCTCTAGGACAGAAAAATTGCGCGTTCAAGTACCAATCCAGCTCCAGGGTGAGGCACCCGCTGCACGTGCAGATGGTATGGCTCTTGCTCAGGATTTACACGACGCAGAGGTGGAGGCTTTACCGTTCGATATGCCCAGTGTCATAGCGGTTGATATTTCAGAGATGCGCCAGCCAAATTCTGTAATACTACTTAGAGACTTACCACTTCCTACAGGCGTTCTTCTTGTTGGAGATCCAGAGAATGTTGTTGTTAGGATAATGGCCAGAAGAGGCATTTCACTAGACACTGAGGATCTTGGTTCTGGAGGCGATGGCGTACTGGCACCAGAGGAATCTGCCGTAGACGATGGCCAACAAGAATCTTCGGATGAAAGTGCTGACTCTTCAGATAACACTAGCGATGATGAGCCTAGTGACTAAGATGGCAGGACTGACCCTATAAATTCAGGGTGCCCTCTTACAAAGTCGCATGCATTTTGCTCTTTTCTTCCTTCAATTTTAATTTTTACGACTTCAAGAAGACCTTCTCCAGTCGCTATATATATTTTTTGATTAAATTTGATGACCTTGCCTGGGGTGTGATTCTCGTGTGATGGGACAACCTCCCCTGAAATATCTACTTTAGCGTTATTCCAATACGAAAAAGAGCCTGGCCAGGGCGTGTAGGCTCTAATTTCTCTATATATCTGAATAGCTGACTTAAGCCAATTGATGTTGCCTGATTCTTTTTTTAGGCGCCGCAAAGGCTTTGCACCTTCTGGTTGTGGCTTTGCCTCCATTTTCCCAGAAATGAACTCTGGCCCATATTCTATAAGTAGCTGTGCGCCCATCTGAAATAATTTTTGTGATAGCTCCGGGGTCGATTCATCTCCACTGAGCGCTGTTTCCTTTTGCGCAATCACTGGCCCTGTATCTAGCCCACTATCCATAAGCATGAGGCTTACTCCTGTTTTATCATCTCCTCTCAATATGGCAGCCTGCACTGGGATTGAGCCTCTGTAAAGCGGGAGAAGTGAAGGGTGGATATTTATCGCACCTAGCTTTGCTAATTCTAAAAATTCAGGTGGTAGTAATTTTCCATATGCTGCAAGCACGATTACTTCAGGTTCTAATTTTTTAAGTTGTTCAATTGTACTAGGGCTTGTCATATCGGATGGAGAAAAGACGGGCAACTGCATCTTTTCTGCATACTCTTTGACAGGAGACTTAAGTATTTTTTTACCCCTCCCTGCAGGAAGATCAGCCGAAGTATAAACTCCTGCAACGGGCCATTTTAGGTGCTGTATTGCTTCTAAAATGTAAATCGCCTCTGACGGTGATCCCAAAAAAACAGTTCTTGGAAAATGCATGCTCCTATAATACATAAACCCTGAACGTGTTTCCTTATTAAAGTTTTCCTCATTATTTGTGGAAAGTCGGGGAAAACTGTCTAAGATTCCCCTATTTGCCTCTTGGGGCTTGAAAAGTGAGGCATGTTAACGTCCCATTTAATCGTTGGCGCGCTTCTTAACGAGCTGGTCCTTGGGGAAGGATCAGATCACATTTTTAATCAGGGTGGTTCCTATATGTCGCTATCTACCTCTGCGCATGCAGTCTGGGAAGCCGCACTTGGGCGTTTACAGGTCCAAGTGCCGAGGCCTACCTATGAGACATGGCTTAAAGACACTCATGGTGAACTTATAGCTTCGAATCGGCTGATTGTCCGCGTGCCTTCCCCTTTTGTGGCAGAGTGGTTAGAAACCCGAATGATTGCGTTAATAACAGATGCTGTTTCTGCTGTAACTGGTAGAACCTCGGAAGTTGAACTGAGGGTTCGGGAAGACCAGGTTGTACTGAATCAAGTTGAGCCTCCACCTGCTAATTTTTCTAATCCGAACCCCCCCTTGCCGAAAACTGCATTCAATTCACGCTACACTTTTGAGTCTTTTGTGATTGGTCCTAGTAATCACTTTGCTTTTTACTCTGCCCAGGCTGTTGTTGACCAACCTGGGACTGCATACAACCCTTTGTACATCCATGGATCCGTAGGTTTGGGTAAAACACACCTTTTGCACGCTATCGGGTCTAAGGCTGCAGCTGAAGGATATAGAGTTCAGTACATATCTTCTGAGCAGTTTACGACCGAATTCACCCGCGCTATCCGGGATAGAAGAATGGACGAATTTCAGCAACAATATAAAGCGTTGCAGGTCCTGCTTATTGACGATGTTCAATTTCTAGCGGGCAAAGATGGAACCCAATCTGCTTTCTTCCATATATTCAATGAATTACACACAAATGACTGCCAAATTGTTGTGGCTGCAGATAGGCCTAGCGGTAGCCTTGTCCCATTTAATGACCGGCTAAAGTCACGTTTTGAGTGGGGCCTTTCCGTAGAAATCACAGAGCCAGATTATGAGACTCGTGTTGCAATTCTTGAAAAGCATGCAGGAAGAATTGCCGCAGCCGTACCGTCCGATGTTGTAGCTTATATAGCTACAGCCGCAACGCACGGAGTTCGACAACTAGAAGGGTCGCTGAATAAAGTTCTAGCTATGTCTCAATTTAGCGGAGAGCCTATTACAAAAGCTCTTGCCTCTCGTATTCTCAAAACCGCATATGCGGCTAGGTCAAATTCGCCTGAAGCAGTAATAATTAAAGTGGCAACATTTTACGGAATCAGCTTACAGGATATTAAAGGCGGTGCGAGGAATAAGGCCATTTCTCAGGCAAGGCAAGCCGCTATGTTGTTGTTAAGACAAGCGGGACTCCGCCCTGATGAAATAGGAGTTTATTTTGGGCAGAGAGATAGGACAACCGTTGCCTATGCAATACAAAAAGCAAGTGCGCGTGCAAATACCGATAGCACGTTTCAGAAGTCCCTAGAAGCGTTACAAAATGTGGAGAACTGATAAAAAAAACACTATAATTTGTTATATTTAATTTTAGTAACCTCATGCGAGATATATATTCGGACAATCAAGATTCCTAGCAGGTATTACGCATGAAAATGCTAACTATTGTTCTAGCAGTATGTATGCTGAATATCATCAGCTGCTCGAATGATAATGATGCAGAAATTGCAGAACTTAAAAATCAGATACAAGAACTTCAACAAGCCCAAACCGCAGCAGTAGCAACCACTCCATCTCCAGCAACAGTAACTTCCACGCCAATATCCTTACCCGAACTAGGCGTAAAAGTTGAGTATTCTGATAAGGTTAAATTATGGGGCGAGAATTGCACGAATGACCCTTTTTATGGGACAGTCGAAATACCGATAAT